>NZ_JBIAGM010000104.1:0-1033 GCF_042869815.1 Streptomyces sp. NPDC006739 | reverse complement strand
CTCGGGCGGGTCCGGTGCTGGCCCGCAGGGAGATCGGCGGGGCCAGGAGGTGGTGCCGGGGCGGCGCGTCGGGGTCACCGAGCCGTTCCACCAGCAGGTCGACGGCGTGCCGGCCCATCTCCTTCGCCGGTACGTCCGCCGCGGTGAGGGGCGGGGTCACCGTCTGCGCCCAGCGGGCGGCCACCACCCCGGTCACCGAGAAGTCCCGCGGCACGTGCCGGCCCGCATGCGTCAGACCCCGGTACAGGCCGCCCAGCGCCGCCTCGTTCAGCGTGACCAGGGCGGTGGTGGCCGGCTCGTCGCGCAGGATCCGCTCCAGACACGCCTGGCCCGAGGCCGCGTCGTCCCCGCAGCAGTACGCCCGCACCGCCAGCCCCCGCTCGGCCGCCGCCTTGGTGAAACCCTCCAGCCCACGATGCGCCGACTCGTACCCCGCCCGCAGCAACTGCTCGGGCCGGTTGACGAACGCGACCCTGCGGTGACCGAGATCCGCCAGGTGATGCACACACGCCGCCGCCAGCGCCGTATGGTCAAGCCCCACCCACCAGCCCGCCCCCGCATCGGCGGTCCGGCCGATCGCCACCGACGGAAACCCCACAGCGGCCAGATGATCGACCCGGTCGTCCGCCAGCCTGATCTCCATCAGGATCGCGCCGTCCACCCGCCGCTCCCCCAGCAGCCGCTGGAAGGAACGGTCACGGTCCACCCCACTCGGCGACAACAGCACGTCATAGTCATGCGCGGCGGCCGCCTCCACCACACTGCCGATGAAATCCAGCTGCATACCCGTGTAATGGTCACCGGCCGGCGGGAACACCAGACCGATCGTGCTCGTCCGCCCGTTGGCCAGAGCCCGCGCACTCGCGTTCGGCCGATAACCCAGCTCGTCGATGACCCGCTGGATCCTGCGGCGCGTCTCCTCCGACACCGGACGCTTGCCGCTCAACGCGTACGACACGGTGCTCCGCGAGACACCCGCCCGCCGGGCGATCTCACCGATGTTCACGAGTCGCTCCTTTCGAACCGGTTCGAC
>NZ_JBIAGM010000103.1:0-1067 GCF_042869815.1 Streptomyces sp. NPDC006739 | reverse complement strand
AGTAAGTCCCTCGCCAGGTTGGTGTCGTCTCGTCCGTTATGCGCTTGGCGAGGTTGTCGATCGAGGCGACGTGGATCATAGCCTCGGAGCTGGCCGGAAGGGTCTCGTAATCGCGAGAAAGGCGTCGATGCAACATAAGCCAACCTAGGCTTCGCTCGACTACCCAGCGCCTTTTGACAACATGAAATCCACGAACTCCGGGGTTTCTGTTGACAACTTCGACGTCGATTCCTAGACGTGCGCCGTGCTCGATGACGGCGTTCTTGAAGCCGGTGTCGACCCAGCTCTTGGCAATGGTTGGATAGGTCTTCTTGGCTTGGTCGAGAAGACGTATTCCTACGGCGTTCTCGGAGAGGCTCGCGGCGGTGACGGTCACGGCGAGGATCAGTCCGATCGTGTCGGTGAGTATGCCTCGCTTGCGTCCGACGATCTTCTTGGCGGCGTCCGTTCCCTGGCTGGTCAGGGGCGCGTTGGTGGAGGTCTTCACGCTCTGGGTGTCGATGACGGACCCTGTGGGTTCGGGCTTGCGTCCTTCTTTCACGCGGGCGAGCCCGGTGAGGTCGTAGTTGAGCTGGGCGAGGATTCCCTCATCGCGCCAGGAGGCGTAGTAGGCGTAGACGGTGCCGTAGTCGGGAAGTCGTGTGGGAGGTATTTCCAGGGGATTCCCGTGCGGTTGATGTAGAGGAGCGCGTTGAATACGTCGCGCAGGTCGACCTTGGCCGGCTGCCCGGTGGGTCTGCGGTCGAGCCGGGCTTTTCTCCAGGCCGTCAACGTCGGCTCGATCAGGGCCCATCGGGCGTCGGAAAGGTCGCTGGGGTACGGCTTCCGCTGGCTCACGCCCCAGAGGGATCACGAGTGTGGCGGAAGATCGGGTTCCGGTGATCACCGGCGGTTCTGTGTCATCTCTACGCCAGACGCACTTCGAGGTTCGAAGCCGAGCGAAACGGGCGGGCAGGCCCGGAAGTCTGGAAGTGATGAACCGCATTGATCCACGGAAAGGCCCCAAACTGGCACAGCGACAGAACTCACATACCGGCATGCGGCATACCTGAACGCCCACTAAGAGG
>NZ_JBIAGM010000102.1:0-1101 GCF_042869815.1 Streptomyces sp. NPDC006739 | reverse complement strand
GTGTTCCGATTGAAGACCTGATAGTTCATGAGTTGTGCCAAGTTATGGGCGTTTCGCCCGTTGCCCGTTTCGCGAGATTGGAGATCATCGCGAGGCGGATCATGCTCTCGGAGTGCGCCGGTTTGGTCTCATAGTCGCGGGCGAGGCGGCGATGCATCATGATCCATCCAAAACTCCGCTCCACGACCCACCGCCGCGGGATGACGGAGAAGCCTTTGACCTGCTCGTTTCGCGGGACGACGTCGACGTCGATGCCCAGGGCGGCGCCGTGCTCGATCGCCTTCTTCTTCTAGCCGGTGTCGACCCATGCCTTGCTGATGGTGGGGTGGTCGGCGGCGACGCGGGTGAGGAGCTGTATGCCGGCCTCGTTGTCCGAGACGCTGGCGGCGGTCACCATGACCAGCAGTAACAGGCCGAGAGTGTCGACGACGATGCTGCGTTTGCGGCCGACGATCTTCTTGCCAGCGTCGGTGCCCTGGGTGTCGGTGGGCACGCTGGTAGCGGTCTTGACGCTCTGGGCGTCGATGACGCAGGCGGTGGGTTCGGCGGTGCGTCCTACCTGCTCACGGACCATCCGGTGCAGGTGGAGGCCGAGTTTCTCGATGGTGCCGTCGGCGGTCCAGGCGCTGAAGTAGCCGAACACGGTGGTGTGCGGCGGAAAGTCGTGGGGCAGGTAGCGCCAGGGGACGCCGGTCCGGTTGAGGAAGAGGATCGCGTTCATGACTTCTCGCAGGTCAGTAACCTTGCCGCCAAGGTTGAGCGAGGTCTTCTGCCGCTCGGCCCGCCAGGCCGTCAAGGTCGGTTCCATCAACGCCCAGCGGGCATCCGAGAGATCGCTCAGGTAGGGCTCACGCTGCTTCGAAGAGGTCATGGGACCACTCATGCACAAGGTCCCCAACCGGGCATATCGCTCGATCGAGCGAGGCAAAAGCAGATTTCAGGGACCTACTTGAATCGGACAGAAGCTATCGGTATTAACCGGGGCGAAACGCAAGCCCTGGCACGGTTCAGCCGAAGAGACATATCACCTGTTCTGCCTGTACACGGCGAATCCCGACGCGACCCAACTATCGCAAAACGGAGCATAAATGACGCGAACGT
>NZ_JBIAGM010000101.1:0-1182 GCF_042869815.1 Streptomyces sp. NPDC006739 | reverse complement strand
CGCACGGCGGCGGAGCTCAAGCGGGTAACGGGAAGGTCGTGCCATGACTCGATCCTTTCATGAAATCGAGTCTCCATTCGAACCGGGGCGGTTCATTCACCGATGCCCCGGAAGAGGTGTCGGTCACGGTGCTGGAACCCAAGATGAGCGCCATCACTCACCGTGCTGCGGGCCGCACCTGGGCTCCCGAACGGGCGTTGGAGGTCTACGGCGAAGGACGGGTCCTGGACAGCACCATCGCGGTGAACACCGAGTCCACTGTTGCCTGGTTCGTGGTGGAGAACCGCAGCGAAGTCCGCTGGGGAGCCCCGCAGGCCCTGGAGCAGGTCACCTACGAGCTGATCGTCATGTACTTCAGCCGTGCCCGAGGCCTGCTCTACATCCATGGCTCGAACAACACCGGTGATTACCGGGAACTCGCCCAGGCCGTCCTCGGCGTGGGCTCCCGGCCGGTCACCGGTATGCCGACCTTCAGGGTGCTGGGCCACATGGAGCGCCTGATCCCCACCAATGTGGGCCTGCTGGATTCCCGGGACCACTTCAACCGGTTCTCCATGCATGTGGGAAGCGACGTATATGAGGCGCTGACCACCACCGACCGGCAGGGCAAGAGCCAGACTCACATCGCCGCCTCCGGATTCCGCAACGGGGAGAAGACCACCATCAGCGCCGCCTTGTCGGGACGGTTCTGGTCGATGCAGACAGCCTCCAACCTCAAAGCGTGGACCGACTGGTGCGACGAGCAGGGGGCCAAGCTCACCGACACCAGCATCGACCTGGCCAGCGTCATGGAAGGGTTCATCTTCCCCGAGGACCTCACCGAACGCCCCGAGGGCGTACTCATCGCAGCCGAATGGCCCTGGCCACTGTTCGCCGGCAACGGGCCCGGCCCCCAGATCTCCCACGCCGGCACCGCCTACCCCGCCGTCGACGTCGCCCTGGAAGTGGCAGACCACTCCCCCACCGGCCCCTTCCGGATCCACCTGACCACTCCTGCCTGGCAGATCGCCTACAGCGCCGACTTCACCGACACCGGACTGACCTACTCTCCCGACGAGTTGGACGGGCGCGTCCGCTCGGGAATACATGAGTGAGCGTTAAGTCCGATCTTCCTCGGTTCGTGATCGCTCGATCGTGGTACTGATCGCCGTACGAGCCGCCTGGTGGGCATGTCCATGCTGG
>NZ_JBIAGM010000100.1:0-1190 GCF_042869815.1 Streptomyces sp. NPDC006739 | reverse complement strand
AGGCGTGTGGGGTCGAGTTTTCCGTTGGGGGTGGTGGGGAGTGTGGGGAGGGGGGTGATGGTGGTGGGGATCATGTGGGTGGGGAGGTGGGTGGTGAGGTGGGTGCGTAGGTGGGTGAGGGTGGTGGCGGTGTCGGTGGCATCGGTGTGGGTGCCGTTGGTGTGGGTGCCGTTGGTGTCGGTGTGGGTGGTGTGGGTGGGGGTGAGGACGGTGTAGGCGGCGAGTTGGGGGTGGTGGGGGGTGTGGGGGTTGAGGATGACGGCGGCGGCGTGGACGGCGGGGTGGGTGAGCAGGACGCGTTCGATCTCGGCGGGTTCGATGCGGAAGCCGCGGAGTTTGATCTGGTGGTCGCTGCGGCCGAGGTAGTGGAGTTCGCCGGTGGTGGGGTGGGTGGTGGCGAGGTCGCCGGTGTGGTAGCGGCGGGTGCCGGGCGGGCCGTCGGGGTCGGGCAGGAAGCGCTGGGCGGTCAGGGCGGGCCGGTTCAGGTATCCGGTGGCGACCTGGGGGCCGGAGACGTACATCTGTGCCTGGCGGGGGTCGCCTTCGAGGCTGATGGTGAGGCCGGGCAGGGGGGTGCCGATGGGGCTGACGGCTTCGTCGAGGTCGTCGGGTGTCATGGGGCGGTGGGTGACGTGGACGGTGGTTTCGGTGATGCCGTACATGTTGACCAGGCGGGGCTGGTGCCAGCCGTAGGCCCGGGTCCAGTCGGTCAGGGTGGCGGGGCGCAGGGCCTCGCCGCCGAAGACGATCCAGCGCAGGTGGGTGGGGGGGAAGCCGGACTGCCGGGCGGCCTGGGTGAGCTGGGTGAAAGCGGTCGGGGTCTGGCTGAGGACGGTGACCTTCTCGGTGCGCACGAGGTCCCACATCGCGGCGGGGTCGCGGGTGGTGGCATAGGGCACCACCCGCAGACGGCCGCCGTGCAGGAGCGCGCCGTAGACCTCCCAGACGGAGAAGTCGAACGCGGCGGAGTGGAACATCGTCCACACCTCGTCCTCGCCCCAGCCGCCGTAGGCCTGCCCGCACGCCTCGAACAGGGCGAGCACGTTGCCGTGGGTGACCACCACGCCCTTGGGCCGGCCGGTGGAGCCGGAGGTGTAGATGACATACGCCGTGTCCGCGTCCGACACGGCCACCGGCACGAAAGCGGCCCCCACCGCCCCCACACCGGCACCAGCACCAGCACCAGCACC
>NZ_JBIAGM010000099.1:0-1220 GCF_042869815.1 Streptomyces sp. NPDC006739 | reverse complement strand
CTAGTGCTGGATTCCTCTTTCTCGGGGTATATATCCAGGTGGCGGGGTGTTTCGGGTGCTCGGGGGCGGGTGCGGGACGGTGGTGTTACGGGCACGGCCAGGCCGTGATGAGGATGAGCGGGCAGTGGTGGGTCGGCTGTCGCGGGCGCGGAAGGCGCCGCTGGATGTGGTGATGCGGGCCCGGATGGTCGAGCTGAGCTGGAACGGGCTGCGGGTGCCGGCGATCGCGGAGGAGCTGGGCTGCGGCCAGAAGACCGTGCGGCGTTGGCTGCACCGCTTCAACCGCTCCGGTCTGGACGGACTGGAGGATCGGGGCGGGCAGGGCCGCAAGCGGCGGATCACCGAGGCAGAACGGTCCCGGATCATCGCCTTGGTCAAGCAGGTGCCCCCCGGGAGGCTGGAGGTGCAGCCCGGAGGGGATCTGTGGGCCGCGGACGAGTCGGGGCCGGCTGAGTGGACACTGGACTCCCTGGCCGCACAGGCCAGGCAGTTGGGAATCGAGGTCGGCCGCTCCCAGGTCCGCAGAATCCTGCTGGCCGAGGGTGTGCGCTGGCGCCGTACCCGGTCCTGGACCCGCTCGAAGGACCCTGATTTCGCGGGAAAAGGACGCGGATCATCGGCCTCTACACCCAGCCGCCCGACGGCGCGACGGTCATCTGCGCCGACGAGCTCGGGCCGGTGATCCCCCGCGCCTTCCCGCCCGCACCGGGCTGGTCACCGGACGGGCACCGCATCAAATCCGAGATCGACTACAGCCGTGGACCGGAGAAGACCTGGGTCTACGGGGGCTTACGTGTCCGGGACGGCCAGCAGATCACCATGGCCGCTTCCTCCCGCAACAGCGTCTTCTACCAGCAGTTCCTGCAGTTGGTCGAGGACGCCAACCCGGCTGGCGAGATCTGGGTCGTCACCGACAACCTGTCCTCCCACAACAGCCTGTCCACCCGGACCTGGCTGGAGGACCACCCCCGGATCCACCACGCGTTCATCCCGGTCGGCGCGTGCTGGCTGAACCTGCAGGAAGGCTGGTGGCGGATCTTCCGCAAGACCGCGCTGGCAGGGCGGTCCTTCGCCAACCCCGACGACATCGCCCAGGCGACAGCCGTGGCCACACAGCAGCTCAACGCCCGTGCCAGAGCGTGGGTCTGGGGCCGGCCAGCCCCACCCACCCGCCAACTACGACGCCGATATGTGTACATCCAATGAGGAATCCAGCACTA
>NZ_JBIAGM010000098.1:0-1232 GCF_042869815.1 Streptomyces sp. NPDC006739 | reverse complement strand
CTAGTGCCGCATCAGGCAACGTTCGCCCTGTTCACGACCTCACGGAGGCGTTCGTCGGCGGCATGCTTGTTCCGCCAGATGATGTAGCGGCGGATCATGCTGCCCTGTTCCTTGTGGCTGGTGTGGTCGGTGCCGTCGAGTGCGAAGTAGCGCAGGGCGGTGAACTGGGCCTCGATCCGGTTGAGCCAGGAGCTGTTGGTCGGGGTGTAGGCGATCTCCACGTTGTTGGCCACTGCCCACGTCGCGACCCGCTGGCACCGCTTCGTGGTCAGGTGCGGGGAGTAGTTGTCACAGACAATCGCGATGCGCTTCTCGACCGGGTGCAGTGAGCGCAGGTAGCGGCAGAACTCCAGGAACTTCGACCTGTTCTTGGTCTTCTTCACGTGTCCGTAGAGCTGGTCCTTGGTGAGGTCGTAAGCGGCGAAAAGGTGCCGGACCCCGTGCGGCCGGGTGTAGGTCGCCCGCCGGCGCGGTCGAGGACCGCGGTCGGGATCTTTGTGCCGGCCGCCACGTTCGGCCCATTGCCGGCCGGGGTGGGGCTGGAGGTTGAGCGGCCCGAACTCGTCCATGCAGAAGATGACTTCGGGCTCGCCTTCCTCGGCTATGACCTCGCCGTCGGCGATCGCGTAGAGGTGTTCGACCCGGGCTTTCTTCGCCGCGTAGTCCGGGTCGCGCGAGGTCTTCCAGGTCTTCACGCGTTGAAACGAGACGCCCTCCTCGCGGAGCAGGCTGCGCAGGCCCTCGTGGCTGATGTCGTCGACCACCCCCTCGGCGACCAGGAAGTCGGCCAGCTTGGCCAGGCTCCAGGTCGAGAACGGCAGGCCGTGTTCGGACGGCTTGGACTTGGCGATCTTCTTGATTTCCCGGCGTTCGGGGAGGCTGAAGGCTTTCGGCCGGCCGCCCTTGTACTTCGGGTAGAGCGAGTCGAAGCCGTCGGTGTTGAAGTTGTGGAGCACGTCCCGGACCCGGTCCGGGCTGGTGAATGTCACCTCGGCGATCTTTGCCACGGGCATGCCCTGTGCGGATAACAGGACCATCTGGGCCCGCCGCCAGGTCACCACCGAACCAGTGCCCCGGCGGACGATCCGCAGCAGCCGCCTGCCTTCATCGTCGTCAATCTCTCGCACCTGCACACGCTCAGCCACGTGATCATTGTGGCTGTCCCGTACCACCCGGCGTAGCAACCGTGCGAAGTCTCATGACAGGGCGAACGTTGCCTGATACGGCACTAG
>NZ_JBIAGM010000097.1:0-1274 GCF_042869815.1 Streptomyces sp. NPDC006739 | reverse complement strand
TGTCCGGTCCCGGTAGATGCTTGACGGTTCGGTCCCAGCTGATGGTTGACAGTGGCCGTGATCGGTTTTTCTGTGCACGTCGTTGCGGCGTGTGGCAGGAGGCCGGGATTGGCGCTGGTGGAGTTGTCGGTTGTCGAGCAGAGATACCGGGCTGTGCTTGCGGTGCTGGCGGGTGCGACGGTGACGGAGGTCGCGGCCCAGCTCGGGGTGTCGCGGCAGACGGTCAGCGGCTGGAAGTCGAGGTATGAGGCCTCCGGTCTGGCCGGGTTGGCGGACCGGTCACGCAGGCCAGTCTCCTGTCCGCATCAGGCCTCTGCCGAGGTGGAGGCGGCGGTGTGTGAGCTGCGGCGCAAGCACCCGAAGTGGGGTCCGCGGCGGATCGCGTTCGTGCTCGAGCGGTCCGGGGGAGTAACGCCGGTGCCCTCGCGGATGACCGTGTATCGGATCCTGGTCCGTCACGGGCTGGTGGAACCTGGAGTTCGGCGCCGGAAGCGGTCGGATTACAAGCGCTGGCAGCGGGACCGTCCGATGCAGTTGTGGCAGATGGATATCGTCGGCGGGGTCATGCTCGTCGACCCGGTGACCGGGGAGTTGACCGAGGCCAAGGTCGTGACGGGGGTGGACGACCATTCCCGGTACTGCGTGATCGCGTCGGTGGTGGAGCGGGCGACCGGACGGGCTGTCTGCTCGGCGTTTGCCCGGGCCTTGCAGACGTTCGGGGTGCCGGAAGAAGTGCTGACCGACAATGGCAAGCAGTTCACCGACCGGTTCGGGCATGGCGGTGAGGTGCTGTTCGACCGGATCTGCCGGGAGAACGGGATCGTCCACCGTCTCACCCAGCCGGCCTCGCCGACCACGACGGGCAAGGTCGAGCGGTTCCATCAGACGCTGCGGCGCGAACTCCTCGACGACTGCGGTGCATTCGAGAGCGTCGAGGCGGCTCAGGCGGCACTGGATGCGTGGGTGGAGGAATACAACTCCATGCGTCCGCATCAGGCGCTGGACATGCAGTCTCCCGGCGACCGGTTCACCCCGGTTGCGGAGCAGGAGCGGGACGTCCTGGGCCTGAAGATCCCCGGCGTGCTTGCGCTGGTGCCGCAGCAGCGGACACCTCCTGCGGAGCTGGATCGGGTTGAAGTGCCGCCCGAGCCAGCCAGTCTTCCTGAGCTGGTCCCGGCGACGGTGCCGGTGGAGCCCGGTGGGCCGGTGGAGTTCGAGCGGGTGGTGCCTGCGAGTGGGAATCTGCAGGTCGCGGGCAAGCAGTTCTGGCTCGG
>NZ_JBIAGM010000096.1:0-1341 GCF_042869815.1 Streptomyces sp. NPDC006739 | reverse complement strand
GTCTGCGACTGTGAGGATGATCGTGTTCCGCACGGGGCCGCGGCTTGACCCGGTCTGCGACTGACCAAGGTGTCCTGAGCGCCGATCTGTCGGCCCGGTCCCGTGCGGGGCTCGCTGCCGCCGGCCCGGCGGGCGTGTCCCGATAGGGGCCTTCGCGACAGGCACCCTCACAGTCCTGACCGCCCGACCGGTCCGGTGGCGGCCATCCGCCCGCGAACCGATCGAGACAGGCACATGACCATTCTCAGCATGCCGCACAACGACGACACCGCGCAGCCGTCCCTGGACTCCGCGACCGCCGTGCTCGGCGTCGACACCCACAAGGACGTGCACGTCGCCGCTGTCGTCAGCGTCCTGGGCGCCCTGCTGGGCACCCAGCCGTTCCCCGCCACGGCCATCGGATACCGCCAACTCGTTGAGTGGGCACACTCGTTGGGCATCATCCGGCAGGCCGGGGTGGAAGGGACCGGCTCCTACGGTGCCGGGCTGGCCCGGCACCTGGCCGCCGAGGGCATCGAGGTCATCGAGGTCAACCGGCCGGACCGGGCGGCCCGGCGCCGATCGGGCAAGACCGACGCGGTCGACGCCGAGGCCGCCGCCCGGGCCGTGCTGGGCGGACGAGCCACCGGGGCCCCGAAGAGCAAGGACGGCCCGGTGGAGGAGCTACGCGTCCTGAAGGTCGTCAAGGACTCTGCGGTCCGCAACCGCACCCAGGCCATCAACCAGCTCAAGGCCCTCCTGGTCAGCGCACCGGCACAGCTGCGAGAATCCCTCGCAGGGCTCTCGAACCCGGCACTGTTTAAGGCGTGCGCCGCCCTGGACGCGCAGGCCAGCGCGGTGCACCAGGCCCTGAGCCTGCTGGCCCACCGCATCAAACAGCTCTCCACCGAGGCCACCACGCTCACCCGCCGGATCTCGGCAATCGTCCAGGCGCACAACCCGCAGCTGCTCGATCTCACCGGCGTCGGCCCGGACAGCGCCGCCATCTTGCTCATAGCCGCCGGCGACAACCACGACCGCCTCCGCGACGAGGCCTCCTTCGCCGCTCTGTGCGGCGTCAGCCCGGTCGAGCGCTCCTCCGGCAAGAACCAACGCCGACGGCTCAACCGCGGCGGGAACCGGCAGGCCAACGCCGCCCTCTACCGCGTCGTGCTCTCCCGCCTGCGCTGGGAGGAACGCTCCCGCGCCTACCTGCTGCGACGCACCTCGGAGGGCAAGACCAAGCGCGAGGTCATCCGCTGCCTCAAGAGGTACGTCGCCCGCGAAATCCACCGAGCCATCGCCTCCGCTCCGCTACCTGTCCGCGGCAGTATCGCGGCTTGACATCCATAGGGGCATCGG
>NZ_JBIAGM010000095.1:0-1380 GCF_042869815.1 Streptomyces sp. NPDC006739 | reverse complement strand
GGTTGCGTCCAGGGAAGTGGTGTACGGGTTCGACCTGATCCGGGGGTTTGCTCCGGCATCGGGATGGTGCCCGCATAGATGAACGGCCACCGGCTGATCTTCGAAGTGTCGAAGCCTCGAAGGAGATCAGCACGATGACCGCACCCGACAGTCTGCCCCTGCACGCCCTCGCGGAAGACAACCTCGCCGCGGCGAGTCCCGATCTGCTGCGCGCGATGGTCAAGACGTTCGCCGACGCGCTCATGTCCGCAGAGGCCGATGCCCTCTGCAACGCCGAATACGGCCAGGTCAGCGACGAACGCGTCAACCACCGCAACGGATACCGCCCACGCGAGTGGGACACCCGCGCCGGCACCGTCGAACTGGCCATCCCCAAGCTCAGGACCGGCAGTTACTTCCCGCACTGGCTGCTGGAGCGACGCCGCCGGGCCGAACAGGCCCTCATCTCAGTGGTCGCCACCGCCTACCTGCTGGGGGTCTCCACCCGCCGGGTCGAGAAGCTCGCCGCCTCCCTGGGCGTCACCCAGCTGTCGAAGTCACAGGTCAGCGCGATGGCCAAGCACCTGGACGAGCAGGTCGCCGCGTTCCGCAACCGGCCCCTGGACCAAGGGCCTTACGCGTTCGTCTGGGTCGACGCACTGACCCAGAAGGTCCGCGAGGGCGGCCGCATCATCAACGTCCACGCCCTCATCGCGGTCGGCGTGAATGCCGACGGCCGCCGCGAGATCCTCGGCATCGACGTCGCCTCCAGCGAGGACGGCGCCGGCTGGCTCGCCTTCCTGCGCTCCCTGGTCGCCCGCGGCCTGTCCGGCGTCCAACTGGTCGTCTCCGACGCGCACGCCGGTCTGGTCAACGCGATCGGCGCCACCCTGCCCGGCGCGAGCTGGCAGCGCTGCCGCACCCACTACGCCCGCGCACTGCTGAGCCAGGTCCCCAAGTCGGCCCAGCCGTGGGTGGCCACCCTGCTGCGGACCGTGTTCGAACAGCCCGACACCGACGCCGTGAAGGCCCAGATGCGCCACGTCCTGGACGCCCTGGAGGCCAAGTTCCCCAAAGCAGCAGCCCACTTGGACGCCGCACAGGGCGACGTCCTGGCGTTCACCGCTTTCCCCCGCGAGATCTGGCGGCAGATCTGGTCGAACAACCCGCAGGAACGACTCAACAAGGAGATCCGCCGCCGCACCGACGTGGTCGGCATCTTCCCCGACCGCACCGCCCTCATCCGCCTCGTCGGCGCGGTGCTGGCCGAGCAGAACGACGAATGGACCGAAGCCCGCCGCTACATGGGACTCGACCTCCTGGCCAAGGCCCGCCTCCACCCGATCGAGTCACAAACCGACGAGACCATCGTCCCGACCGAACTCACCGCATAGCCTCAAA
>NZ_JBIAGM010000094.1:0-1410 GCF_042869815.1 Streptomyces sp. NPDC006739 | reverse complement strand
TTCAAGGTCGCCGATCTGTCCCTGGCCGAGTTCGGCCGCAAGGAGATCACCCTCGCCGAGCACGAGATGCCGGGCCTGATGGCGATCCGCAAGGAGTACGCCGAGGCGCAGCCGCTGGCCGGCGCCCGCGTCACCGGCTCCCTGCACATGACCGTGCAGACCGCCGTCCTGATCGAGACCCTGGTCGCTCTGGGCGCCGAGGTCCGCTGGGCGTCCTGCAACATCTTCTCCACCCAGGACCACGCGGCCGCCGCCATCGCCGTCGGCCCGAACGGCACGGTGGACAGCCCCCAGGGCGTGCCGGTCTTCGCCTGGAAGGGCGAGACCGCGGAGGAGTACTGGTGGTGCACGGAGCAGGCGCTGACCTGGCCGGACAGCCCCACCGGCGGCCCGAACATGATCCTGGACGACGGCGGTGACGCCACCCTCCTCGTCCACAAGGGCGTCGAGTACCAGAAGACCGGCGAGCTGCCCCCGGCCGACAACGAGGAACTGGCGGCCGTGGCCGCCCTGCTGAAGGCGAGCCCGCTCGACTGGACGGCCATCGCCTCCGAGATCCGTGGCGTGACCGAGGAGACGACGACGGGTGTGCACCGTCTGTACGAGATGCAGCGGGACGGTGTGCTCCTGTTCCCGGCGATCAATGTCAACGACGCTGTGACGAAGTCGAAGTTCGACAACAAGTACGGCTGCCGGCATTCACTGATCGACGGGATCAACCGGGCCACCGACGTCCTGATCGGCGGCAAGACGGCGGTGGTGTTCGGTTACGGCGATGTGGGCAAGGGGTGTGCGGAGTCGCTGCGCGGTCAGGGTGCCCGGGTGATCGTCACGGAGATCGACCCGATCTGCGCGTTGCAGGCGGCGATGGACGGCTACCAGGTGACCACGCTGGAGGAGGTCGTCGAGACGGCCGACATCTTCGTCACCACGACGGGGAACAAGGACATCATCATGGCCTCGGACATGGCCAGGATGAAGCACCAGGCGATCGTCGGGAACATCGGTCACTTCGACAACGAGATCGACATGGCGGGTCTGGCCAGGGTCCCGGGCATCGTCAAGGACGAGGTCAAGCCGCAGGTGCACACCTGGACGTTCCCGGACGGCAAGGTGATCATCGTGCTGTCCGAGGGCCGGCTGCTGAACCTGGGCAACGCCACCGGTCACCCGTCGTTCGTGATGTCCAACTCCTTCGCGGACCAGACGCTGGCCCAGATCGAGCTGTTCACCAAGCCCGACGCGTACCCGACCGGTGTGTACGTGCTGCCCAAGCACCTCGACGAGAAGGTCGCCCGGCTCCACCTCGACGCCCTCGGCGTCAAGCTGACCACCCTGCGTCCGGAGCAGGCCGCGTACATCGGCGTGGAGGTCGAGGGCCCCTACAAGGCGGACCACTACCGCTACTGA
>NZ_JBIAGM010000093.1:0-1456 GCF_042869815.1 Streptomyces sp. NPDC006739 | reverse complement strand
CAGCACTAGTAGGGCTTGGTCAGGTTGGTATCGCCGTGGGTATGTCGCGGTGGCAGGTGGGGCAGGCACCGGTCCAGTGGGCGAGGAGTGTCTGCAGCTCGCGGACGACTTGGTAGAGGCTCAGGCCGGCGCCGCGTCTTTTGGGTCTCGTGCCAGTCGTTGCAGCGTGCAGAAGGCATGGGCAGCCGATACGAGGGTGACGTGGTGATGCCAGCCGCTCCAGGTGCGGCCTTCGAAGTGGGCCAGGCCCAGAGCCTGTTTCATCTCGCGGTAGTCGTGTTCGATGCGCCAGCGGAGCTTGACCAGCCGGACCAGCGTCGCCAGTGGCATGCCGGAGGGCAGGCTGGAGAGCCAGAACTGCACGGGTTCGGGTTCGGTGGCCGGCCATTCGGCCAGCAGCCAGCGTTCGGGCAGTTCAGGGCCGTCGGTGGCCTGGCGGACGCCGCGTCCGGCCGGGCGGATGCGCAGAGCCACGAACCGCGAGTAGATGCGTTTGAAGCCGCTGATTCCTTTGCCCGGGCGGGAGCCTTCTCGCCAGCACACCGGCCTAGCGGCTGTCCTCGCGGCCGCGATGACCAGGTCTTTTACGGTCTGCGCAGGCTCGGGATACTGCATCTGCGGTGGCCGGCCGGTTCCCGCATAGGCGGGCTGGACGGGCCGGGCGTCGGCCGGATGGGCGGTGTGGCGGGAGGAAATGCCCACCGCATAGGGCAGGTTGCGTTCTTCCAGGCCGTGGCGGAAGGCGGCGGCGTCGCCGTATCCGGCGTCCGCGACGACCAGGGGGACGTCGATGCCCCACGACCGGGTCTCGTCGATCATGTCCAAGGCCAGCTGCCACTTCTCCACGTGCCCCACCTGGTCGGGGATGCCGCAGCGGCCACGGCGGGCGACCTTGACCGCATCGGCCTCCGGCGAGTCGGGATCCCACGAAGCGGGCACGAACAGTCGCCAGTTCACCGCGGCCGAGGCGTGATCCCGGGCCAGGTGCAGCGACACCCCGACCTGGCATTTGGTGACCTTGCCCGCGGTGCCGGTGTACTGCCGCGACACACACGCCGAGGCGTCCCCGTCCTTCAAAAAGCCGGTGTCGTCGACGATCAATGCCTCCGGACCGATCACCTCGTGCATCCTCCAGGCCAGCCGGGCCCGCACATGCGCCGGATCCCACGGGCTGGAGGTGATGAAGTGCGCCAGCGCCTGCCGGTTGCCGTCCTCGCCGAGGCGGGCCGCCATCGGCTCCACCGACTTGCGCCGCCCGTCCAGCAGCAGTCCACGCACATACGCCTGCCCCCACCGCCGCTGATCCGCACGGAAGAACCCGTCGAACATCTCCGCCGTGAACGCCTCCAGGTCCTCCCGGACCACGGCCATCTCCTCAGGTGTCACACCATTTCAACGACCCTCACGGACCAGCGGACACGCCACCCACGAGTGAAGCTGACCAAGCTCTACTAGC
>NZ_JBIAGM010000092.1:0-1462 GCF_042869815.1 Streptomyces sp. NPDC006739 | reverse complement strand
GGCGGATTCAATCGGTGGTCGCAACACCTCCTGTGAACTGGAGGTTTGCGGATGGGTGTGGGGAATCGGCAGCGGGCGGCGCGGGAGTATCGCGGGCAGATGCCCTCGCCGGGTCGGCCGAGCGTCGCCTGGCGTGAGGACCGGGTCAGGTTCTGGCAGGCGATCGCGCGGGGGCTGAGCTCGGTGGACGCCGCGGCTGTGATCGGGGTGTCCCCGGCCGTGGGGTCGCGGTGGTTTCGTCATGCTGGCGGGGTGAATCCGTGCCTCGCCCCGACTGCGTCCGGCCGCTATCTGTCGTTCACCGAACGGGAGGAGATCGCTCTGCTGCGCGCCCGTGACCTCGGCGTCCGTGCGATCGCGCGGCGCCTGGGACGTTCGCCCTCCACGATCTCACGGGAGCTGCGGCGCAACGCCTCGACCCGGACCTATCACCTGGAGTACCGGGCCTCGCTGGCACAGTGGCACGCCGAGCGGCGCGCACAGAGGCCGAAGACGGCGAAGCTGGTGGCCAACGTGCGCCTGCACGAGTACGTGCAGGACCGGCTGGCCGGGACCGTCGTCCACGCCATGGACGGCCAGGTCGTCGAGGGACCTCAGGTGCCGCCGTGGCAGGGCAGGAACAAGCCGCGGCGGCAGGACCGACGCTGGGCGACGGCGTGGAGCCCGGAACAGATATCGCAGCGGCTCAAGGTGGACTTCCCCGAGGATGAATCCATGCGCATCTCTCCGGAAGCGATCTACCAGGCCCTGTATGTCCAAGGACGCGGGGCGCTCAAGCGCGAACTGGTCGCCTGCCTGCGCACCGGACGGTCACTGCGCGTCCCGCGGGAGCGCACCAGGCAGAGCGTCCGTGGCCACGTCACCGCCGACGTGCTGATCAGCGAGCGGCCCGCCGAGGCAGCCGACCGCGCCGTCCCGGGCCACTGGGAAGGTGATCTGATCATCGGGACCGGTCGGTCGGCGATAGGCACGCTGGTCGAGCGCACCACGCGGTTCACGATGCTGCTGCACCTGCCCCGGATGGAGGGCTTCGGCACCGAACCACGCACCAAGAACGGGCCCGCGCTGGCCGGCCGTGGCGCCGAGGCTGTGAAGGACGCGATCACCGCCACGATCACCACGCTGCCCGAGCAACTGCGCAGGTCGCTGACGTGGGATCGTGGGACGGAACTGGCCCAGCACGCCCAACTCCGCGTCGACGCCGGGCTCCAGGTCTATTTCGCGGATCCACACAGTCCCTGGCAGCGGGGCACGAACGAGAACACGAACGGTCTGCTGCGGCAGTATTTTCCGAAGGGCACGGACCTGTCGCGCTGGGGCTCCGACGAGCTCCAGGCCGTCGCTCTCACCCTCAACAACAGACCTCGCAAGACCCTCGGATGGAAGACACCCGCCGAAGCCCTCAACGAGCACCTACTATCTCTCCAGGTAGCCGGTGTTGCGACGACCGGTTGAACCCAAG
>NZ_JBIAGM010000091.1:0-1579 GCF_042869815.1 Streptomyces sp. NPDC006739 | reverse complement strand
GCCATGTGGCACTCGTCGCCCCCGCCCGCGTAGTCGCCGAAGTAGTCGACGACGTCCTCGGGCCACTGGTTGGCCTCCGCCAGCAGCACCGTGTCGGGGTACATCGCGTCGATCTCCTTGCGCACCCGCTTCAGGAACTCGTGGGTGGCGGGCAGGTTCTCGCAGTTGGTGCCCTCGGCCGCGTACAGGTACGGCACGGCGTCCAGCCGGAACCCGTCGATGCCGAGGTCCAGCCAGAAGCGCAGGGCGGCGAGGATCTCCTCCTGCACGGCGGGGTTCTCGTAGTTGAGGTCCGGCTGGTGGGAGAAGAAGCGGTGGAAGTAGTACTGGCCGCGTACCGGGTCGTGGGTCCAGTTGGAGACCTCGGTGTCGACGAAGATGATCCGCGCGTCGGGGTACTGCTTGTCGTCGTCGGCCCACATGTAGTAGTCGCCGTAGGGACCGTCGGGGTTGGTGCGCGATTCCTGGAACCACGGGTGCTGGTCGCTGGTGTGGTTCATGACGAAGTCGATGATGACGCGCATGCCGCGCTGGTGGGCGGCGTCGACGAACTCCACGAAGTCGGCGAGGTCACCGAACTCGGGCAGCACGGCGGTGTAGTCCGCGACGTCGTAACCGCCGTCCCGGAGCGGCGACTTGAAGAACGGCGGCAGCCAGAGGCAGTCGACGCCGAGCCACTGGAGGTAGTCGAGTTTGGAGGTCAGGCCCTTGAGGTCGCCGATGCCGTCGCCGTCGCTGTCCTGGAAGGAACGGACCAGGACCTCGTAGAAGACCGCCCGTTTGAACCACTCCGGGTCCCGGTCCTTGGCGGGTGTGTCCTCGAAGGTGTCCGGGACGGGGTCGTTGACAGTCATGACGCTCTGGGCCCTCCGATCTGTGGCGAGGCGGACGGTCGCCCGACATGGAGCACGTGCGCCGGCGCCCGGCCGGGCGTCAGGCGTACGTAGTTGTTCCTGCCCCAGTGATAGGTCTCCCCCGTCAGTTCGTCGTGCACGGACAGGGTGGCGTTCCAGTCCAGGCCGAGTTGCGGCATGTCCAACGAGACCGTGGCCTCCTGGGTGTGGTGGGGATCGAGGTTGACGACCACGACGACCGTGTCCGGCCCGGAACGCTTGCTGTAGGCGATCACGGAGTCGTTGTCCGTGTGGTGGAAGCGGAGGTTGCGCAGGCGTCGCAGCGCCGGATGCCGCCGCCGGATGGTGTTGAGCTGGGTGATGAGGGGGGCGATGGTGCGGCCCTCGCGGGCGGCGGCTTCCCAGTCGCGGGGTTTGAGCTGGTACTTCTCCGAGTCGAGGTATTCCTCGCTGCCCTCGCGCAGCGGGGTGTTCTCGCACAGTTCGTAGCCGGAGTAGATGCCCCAGGTGGGGGAGAGGGTGGCGGCGAGGACGGCGCGGGCCTCGAAGGCGGCACGGCCGCCGTGCTGGAGGTAGGCGTGCAGGATGTCGGGGGTGTTGGCGAAGAGGTTCGGGCGCATGTAGGCGGCAGCCTCGCCGGACAGTTCGGTGAGGTAGTCGGTCAGTTCCCGCTTGGTGGTGCGCCAGGTGAAGTAGGTGTACGACTGCTGGAAGCCGATCTGGGC
>NZ_JBIAGM010000090.1:0-1661 GCF_042869815.1 Streptomyces sp. NPDC006739 | reverse complement strand
AGAAGCCGTTGTTTTTCCGGAGTTGAAGACTGCTTTTTCGCTGGTCGGGCATAGGGTCGACGATCCCGTGGGAGTAGTGGCCTGTCGTGCTGTCGCTGCCCGGGAGGTCGTGGATGCCGTCGGTGGTTGGGCTGTTGGAACAGCGTGAGCTGGGTGCTCGCCGTCGGGTGGACGAACTGCGGGAGGAAGCCGACCGCGTCCAGGCCGAGCTGGCCGTGGCCGAGCGGGAATGGAAGGAGTGGGTCATCGCCCGCTCGCGGGTCGGCGAGGTGCTGGCACCGGTGGACGAGACCGAAGATCACGCCCGGACCGAGCGGGCGATGCCGGCCGAGGAGGCATCATCAGCGTCGAGGGCCGCGAAGCCGAAGTCGCAGGTACCCATGTGGCGTGAGGGACTGGCCTGGTCTGTGCTGTCGATCGACTACCAGCGCATTCTGCAGGCTCTTGCGGACCGGCATCGCCTCCGTCAAGGGCCGCTGACCTGCCAGGAGATGGCCGTCTTGTTCGGCCTGGACGCGGTGCCGGCGAAGGTGGAGGCGCTGCGGTCGAAGGCGAAACGCCTGGTCGCGCGCGGCTGGCTGGTCGAACAGCAGCCGGGCCGCTTCACGCTCGCGCAGAAGGTGACCGGGCCAGGCGCCGGGTCATGAGCAGGGTCATCGACCAGTAGACCATCGCCTCGGCGCTGGTGGTGCGGCGCTCGAAGTCGCGCACCAGACGGCGGGTGCGCATCAGGTGGGCGAAAAGGCGCTCGACGATCCACCGCTTGGGCAACACCACGAAGCCACGCATGTCGTCGCTGCGCTTGACGATCGCCAGGACCAGGGTGAGCGTGGCCAGGCAGTGCTCGACGAGACTGCCGGTGTAGCCGCCATCCGCCCAGACCAGGGCCAGCCTGTAGTGCGCGTCGGCGACTTGGTGCAGCAGGACCTGGGCGGGGGCGCGGTCGCCGACATCCGCGGCGGTGACCATCACCGCGAGCAGCAGGCCGAGGGTGTCGACCACGACATGCCGCTTACGGCCGTTGATCAGCTTGCCGCCGTCGAAGCCGCGGCTGTCGGAGCCGACGACCGCGTCCGCCTTCACCGACTGCGAGTCGATCACTCCGGCCGTCGGCTCCGTGTCGCGGCCCGCCTTCTCGCGGACCTGCGCACGTAGCCGGTCGTGGAACTCCTTGACCAGGCCGTGGTCGCGCCAGCGGCGGAAGAATGCGTAAACCCGGTCCCACGGCGGGAAGTCGGCGGGCATCGCCCGCCACTTGATGCCGTTGTCCACGAGGTAGCGGATTGCATCGAGTACAGCCCGGTGGCAGTACGCCTCCGGCCGGCCGCCGCGACCACGCATCCAGCCCGGCACCGGCAGCAACGGCCGGACGGCCGCCCACTCCGCGTCCGTCATGTCCGTCGGGTAGCGCGCCTGCCGCAATGCATTGTCGGCGGCGTTTCCGAACCGGTGAGCCAGGCAGTCACACTCCCAGGTGACCGAGCTGGACTGCCCGGCCGTCGGCACGGAAGACTGCTGCATCAGGGCCTCCTGCTGCTCGGTGATTCGACACCAACGAGCTGTTCAGGAGGCCCTGTCCGTATGCGCCACGCCCCCACGATCACCCAATCGGGACTCCCGTTCGACGCTCATCTCTCAAGATCGGAAAGACAACAACTACT
>NZ_JBIAGM010000089.1:0-1680 GCF_042869815.1 Streptomyces sp. NPDC006739 | reverse complement strand
AGGCGTCGTTGTCTTTCCGAACCTGAAAGCGGCGTTTTAGCTGGTCAGGCATAGGGCCGGTGATTCCGTGGGAGTGGTGGCGTGTCGTGTCGTTGCTCCGGTGGAGGTCGTGGATGCCGTCGGTCGTGGGGTTGCTGGAACAGCGTGAGGTCGCGGCCCGCCGTCGCGTGGACGGGCTGAGGGAAGAGGCCGACCGCATCCAGGCCGAACTGGCCGTGGCCGAGCGGGAATGGCAGGAGTGGGCCATCGCCCGCTCGCGGGTCGGGGAGGTGCTGACTCCCGTGGACGAGTCCGGGCAAGACCACGCCCAGAGCGATGGGACAGCGTCGGCCATGAGACAGGTCGAGGAGACATCGTCAGCGCCGCCCGCAGCGAAGTCGAAGTCGCAGGTGCCGGTGTGGCGTGAGGGACTGGCCTGGTCGGTGTTGTCGGTGGACTATCAGCGCATTCTGCAGGTGCTCGCCGACCGGGCCCGGCTCCGTCAAGGGCCGCTGACCTGTCAGGAAATGGCTGCGGCGTTCGGCATGGACGTGGTGCCGGCCAAAGTGGAGGCACTGCGGTCGAAGGCGAAACGGCTGGTCGCGCGCGGCTGGCTCGCCGAGCGGCAGCCGGGCCAGTTCACTCTGGTCGATGCCGTCGCTTCGCAGTCAGGCGACGGCTCATGAGGAGCGTCATCGACCAGTAGACCATCGCCTCGGCACTGGCGGTGCGGCGCTCGAAGTCGCGCACCAGGCGGCGGCTTCGCATTAGGTGGGCGAAGAGACGCTCCACGATCCACCGCTTGGGCAGCACGACGAAACCGCGCATGTCGTCGCTGCGTTTGACGATCGCCAGGACCAGGGCGAACGTGGCCAGGCAGTACTCGACGAGGCTGCCGGTGTAGCCGCCATCAGCCCAGACCAGTTCCAGGCGGTGGTGGGCGTCGGCGACCTTCCTGAGCAGGACCCTCGCGGCGGTGCGGTCGCCGATGTCCGCGGCAGTGACCATGACGCCCAGCAGCAGGCCGAGGGTGTCGACCACGACGTGCCGCTTGCGGCCGTTGATGAGTTTGCCGCCGTCGAAGCCGCGACTGTCCGCGCCCACGACGGCGTCCGCCTTGACGGACTGCGAGTCGATCACCCCGGCCGTCGGCTCCGCATCCCGTCCCAGCTCCTCGCGGACCCGGCCTCGCAGCCGGTCGTGGAACTCCTTGACCAGGGCATTGTCGCGCCAGCGGCGGAAGAACGCGTAGATGCGGTCCCACGGCGGGAAGTCGACGGGCATCGCCCGCCACTTGATCCCGTTGTCCACGAGATACCGGATCGCATCGAGCATGGCCCGGTGGCAATATGCCTCCGGCCGGCCGCCCCGGCCGCGCATCCAGACCGGCACCGGCAGCAGTGGCAGCACCCGGGCCCACTCCGCGTCCGTCATGTCCGTCGGATACCGCCGCTCACGCATCGGATTGTCGGCGGCGTTTCCGAACCGGTGAGCCAGACAGTCACACTCCCAGGTGACCGCACTGGACTGCCCCGCCATCGGCACGAAAGACTGCTGCACCAGGGCCTCCTGCCGCTCGGTGATTCGACACCAACGAGCTGTTCAGGAGGCCCTGTTCGTATGCGCCCAGCACCCCGCGACCACCCGATCGGGACTCCCGTTCGACGCGCATCTCTCAAGATCGAAAAGACAACAGCTACT
>NZ_JBIAGM010000088.1:0-1736 GCF_042869815.1 Streptomyces sp. NPDC006739 | reverse complement strand
GGGGCTTGTATTTCAATTAGTGCTTGCTCAGGCGGAGTTGGTGGGACGGTGGACCATGACCGTGCGTCCGCCCGTCTCCGCCTTACGGGCCAAGTTCGATCGGATCCTGCCGCATCTCGATGAGCGCCGCCGTCGTCTCTACCTGGCGAGCGAGGCCGCAGCCATCGGCCACGGCGGGATCACTCTGGTTGCTGCCGCCTCCGGGACCAGTTCCGCCACCGTCGCGCGTGGCGTCACCGAGCTGGCCGGGGACCCGGTGCCGACGCGGAGGGTCCGGGCTGCGGGAGCTGGCCGCAAGCCGTTGACCGTCACCGACCCCGGCCTGCTGGCGGCTCTGGAGGCGCTGATCGAGCCGCACACCCGGGGAGATCCCGTCTCTCCGTTGCGATGGACCACCCTGTCGCTGCGGGCCCTGGCCGCGACTCTGACGTCACAGGGCCATCCGGTCAGTGCCGCAACCGTCGGGCGCCTGCTGCACGGCCTCGGCTATAGCCTGCAGGGCACCGTCAAGACCACCGAGGGCGCCAGGCATCCGGACCGCGACGCCCAGTTCGCCCACCTGAACGCCACGGCCACCGCTTTCCTCGACGACGGCCAGCCGGTGATCAGCGTCGACACCAAGGCCAAGGAATGGCTCGGCAACCGAGACCGGCCCGGTCGCACCTGGCGGCCGGGTAGGGACCCGATCAAAGTCGACTGCCACACCTTCACCACCAGCGACCAGGCTGTCGCCATCCCGTATGGGATCTACGACATCGCCACCAACACCGGCTGGGTCAACGTTGGGACCGACCACGACACGTCCGAGTTCGCGGTGGAGTCCATACGCCGTTGGTGGCAGCGCCGCGGACAGGTGCACCACCCGGGCGCAACCCGGTTGCTGATCACCGCCGATGCCGGTGGCTCGAACGATCCCCGCCGCTGGACCTGGAAGAAACACCTGGCCGCCTTCGCCCTGGAGAGCGGCTTGGAGATCACGGTCTGCCACTTTCCGCCGGGCACGTCGAAATGGAACAAAATCGAACACCGAATGTTCTGTCACATCACCGCGAACTGGCGCGGCCGGCCACTGACCAGCTACCAGGTCGTCATCGAAACCATCGCCGCGACGACCACACGCACCGGGCTGACCATCGGCGCAGAGCTGGACACCGGCAGCTACCGCCTGGGCACCACCGTGACCGCCGCCGAGTTCCAGGCCCTGCCGATCACGCCCGACGCGTTCCACGGCGATTGGAACTACACCCTGGCGCCAGTTGCTCCCCGAACGCCACAGACGCCGGCGACCGCCCGGCGGATCGACCCCGACCTGACCACGATGCTCAGCAATCCGGCCCTGACCGGCATGCCGCGGTCCGACTTCGAACGCCTGGTGGCAGTCTCGGAGCCGTACTGGGACGCCCTGGCCGAAGCGGCCTTCCAGCGACGCTTCCACCGCCCGCGCAGCTACCTCCACCCGCAGACCAGCAGCCTGGACCACTACCACCGCCTCCTGGCAGCGGTCTTACGCCGACGCAGGGCGATCACCAGCACCCTCCTGGCCCAGCTGCTGGGCGTTACCCGCACCAACCTCTCCAACCAGTTCCAAGACGGGCACCGACTCCTGGACCTGCATCGCATCGCCGTTACACCGCTGCCAGGGTCGCCCGCCCGGACCCTCGAACAGCTTCGAGTTCGCTTGCCTGACGAGGACCATCCGGAAGATCAACCCTGACAGTTATTCAGGAACAAGCCCC
>NZ_JBIAGM010000087.1:0-1775 GCF_042869815.1 Streptomyces sp. NPDC006739 | reverse complement strand
GCGCGTACCCGTCGTTGTTTGAGTTCGGGGAGCTTGGCGCCGGGGACACCGCGTTTGACGCCGATCAGGGCGTCCATCAGACGCAGGCCCTCGAAGGCGTCGCGGGCGTAGCGGACCTCGCCCTGGTAGATCTCGTGGAGGTCCTGTTCGACGTAGGCGCGGGTCAGGGCGGCGCCGCCGAGGATGACGGGGAAGCTGGTGGCCAGGCCGCGCTGGTTGAGTTCCTCCAGGTTCTCCTTCATGATCACCGTGGATTTCACCAGCAGCCCGGACATGCCGATCACATCCGCCCGGTGCTCCTCGGCGGCCTCCAGGATCGCCGAGACCGGCTGCTTGATGCCCAGGTTGACCACGTTGTAGCCGTTGTTCGACAGGATGATGTCGACCAGGTTCTTGCCGATGTCGTGGACGTCACCGCGCACCGTCGCCAGCACGATCGTGCCCTTGCCCTCGGTGTCCGACTTCTCCATGTGCGGTTCGAGGTGGGCGACGGCGGCCTTCATGACCTCGGCGGACTGCAGGACGAACGGCAGCTGCATCTGCCCCGACCCGAACAGCTCACCGACGACCTTCATCCCGTCCAGCAGCGTCTCGTTGACGATGTCGAGGGCCGCACGCTCCCGCAGCGCCTCGTCGAGGTCGGCCTCCAGGCCGTTGCGCTCACCGTCGATGATCCGCCGCTTGAGCCGCTCCTCCAGCGGCAGAGCCGCCAGCTCCTGCGCCTTGCCCGCCTTCAACGACTTCGCGGTGGCACCCTCGAACAGCTGCATGAGCTTCTGCAACGGGTCATAACCCTCGGCACGCCGGTCATAAACCAGATCCAGCGCGGTCCGCACCTCTTCCTCGGAGAACCGGGCGATCGGCAGGATCTTGCTGGCGTGCACGATCGCCGAGTCCAGGCCCGCCTTCACGCACTCGTCCAGGAACACCGAGTTCAGCAGGATCCGGGCGGCCGGATTCAGACCGAACGAGATGTTCGACAGCCCCAGCGTGGTCTGCACCTGCGGATGCCGGCGCTTCAGCTCCCGGATCGCCTCGATCGTCGCGATCCCGTCCTTGCGGGACTCCTCCTGACCGGTGCAGATGGTGAACGTCAGGGTGTCGATGAGGATGTCCGGCTCCAGGATCCCCCAGTTCCCCGTCAGGTCCGCGATCAGCCGCTCGGCGATCTCCACCTTCTTCTCCGGGGTGCGGGCCTGGCCCTCCTCGTCGATGGTCAGCGCGATCAGCGCCGCACCGTGCTCCCGGGCCAGCGCGGTGACCCGCGCGAACCGGGACTCCGGACCGTCACCGTCCTCGTAGTTCACCGAGTTGATCACCGCACGGCCGCCGAGCTTCTCCAGGCCCGCCTCGATGACCTCCACCTCCGTGGAGTCCAGCACGATCGGCAGCGTCGACGCGGTCGCGAACCGCCCCGCCAGCTCCTCCATGTCGGCCACACCGTCCCGGCCGACATAGTCCACGCACAGGTCGAGCATGTGCGCGCCCTCACGGATCTGCTCCCGCACCATCTCCACGCAGTCGTCCCAGCGGGCCCCGAGCATCGCCTCACGGAACTTCTTCGAACCATTGGCGTTGGTCCGCTCACCGATCGCCAGATAGGACGTGTCCTGACGGAACGGCACCGTCTGATACAGCGAGGCCGCACCCGGCTCCGGACGCGGGTCACGCGCGGCCGGGACCATGCCCCGGACCCGCTCGACCACCTGACGCAGATGCTCCGGCGTCGTACCGCAACACCCACCGATCAGGGAAAGGCCGTACTCCCGTACGAA
>NZ_JBIAGM010000086.1:0-1786 GCF_042869815.1 Streptomyces sp. NPDC006739 | reverse complement strand
ATGCAGCTCACCGGGGATCGTTTCACTTCGGAGACGGCGAGTTTCGGTAATGATCTGTCGACTCTGCCGAACTTCCCGGCCGAGATCCGGGCGCCCGCGGGGACGCTGCCCGGTGTTTCCTCGTTCCAGTTGCATTTCGCTGATCATGACATCCTGACTCCGGGGGATGCGCCGAACGTGCTGGTGGCGATGAACCCGGCGGCGTTGAAGGCGAACATCGGGGATCTGCCGCGTGGTGCGGAGATCATCGTGAACACGGACGAGTTCACCCGGCGGGCGCTGGCGAAGGTGGGCTATGGGGGCAGTCCGCTGGAGGACGGTTCGCTGGACGGCTACAGCCTGCATCCGGTGCCGTTGACGACGCTGACGGTGGAGGCGCTCAAGGAGTTCACGCTGTCCCGCAAGGAGGCCGAGCGCAGCAAGAACATGTTCGCGCTGGGTCTGCTGTCGTGGATGTATCACCGGCCCACGGAGGGCACGGAACGGTTCTTGAAGGCGAAGTTCGCGAAGAAGCCGCAGATCGCGGCGGCGAACATCGCCGCGTTCAGGGCGGGCTGGAACTTCGGGGAGACCACGGAGGATTTCGCGGTCTCCTACGAGGTGGCGCCGGCCGCCAAGGCGTTCCCGGTGGGCACCTACCGCAACATTTCCGGGAACCTGGCGCTGGCGTACGGGCTGGTGGCGGCTTCCCGGCAGGCGGATCTGCCGCTGTTTCTGGGGTCGTATCCGATCACTCCGGCCTCTGACATCCTGCACGAGCTGAGCCGGCACAAGAACTTCGGTGTGCGTACCTTCCAGGCGGAGGACGAGATCGCGGGGATCGGTGCGGCGCTGGGGGCGGCGTTCGGCGGGTCGCTGGCGGTGACGACGACGTCGGGGCCGGGGGTGGCGCTCAAGAGCGAGACGATCGGGCTGGCGGTCTCGCTGGAGCTTCCGCTGCTGGTCATCGACATCCAGCGCGGCGGTCCGTCGACGGGTCTGCCGACCAAGACCGAGCAGGCGGATCTTTTGCAGGCGATGTTCGGCCGCAACGGGGAGGCACCGGTCCCGGTGATCGCGCCGAGGACCCCGGCGGACTGTTTCCCGGCCGCGCTGGAGGCCGCCCGGATCGCGCTGGCCTACCGCACCCCGGTGATGCTCCTGTCGGACGGGTATCTGGCCAACGGTTCCGAGCCGTGGCGGATCCCGGAGCTGGAGGAGCTGCCCGACCTACGGGTGCGGTTCGCTTCCGGCCCCAACCACACCCTTGAGGACGGCACGGAGGTGTTCTGGCCCTACAAGCGTGATCCGCGGACCCTGGCCCGCCCCTGGGCGGTGCCGGGCACGCCGGGGCTGGAGCACCGGATCGGCGGGATCGAGAAGCAGGACGGCACGGGCAACATCTCCTACGACCCGGCCAACCACGACTTCATGGTCCGTACCCGTCAGGCCAAGATCGACGGGATCGACGTGCCCGATGTGGAGGTCGACGACCCGGACGGGGCCCGCACGCTCGTGCTGGGCTGGGGCTCGACCTACGGCCCGATCACCGCGGCGGTACGGCGGCTGCGGACGGCCGGGGAAGCCATCGCGCAGGCCCACCTGCGTCACCTCAACCCCTTCCCGGGCAACCTCGCCACCGTCCTGCAGCGTTACGACAAGGTCGTGATCCCCGAGATGAACCTCGGCCAGCTCGCCACCCTGATCCGGGCGAAGTACCTGGTCGACGCCCACTCCTACAACCAGGTCAACGGCATGCCGTTCAAGGCGGAACAGCTCGCCACCGCCCTCAAGGAGGCCATCGATG
>NZ_JBIAGM010000084.1:0-1901 GCF_042869815.1 Streptomyces sp. NPDC006739 | reverse complement strand
TTCGAGGGCCTGCGTCTGATGGACGCCCTGATCGGCGTCAAACGCGGTGTCCCCGGCGCCAAGCTCCCCGAACTCAAACAACGACGGGTACGCGCCACCCCGGCCGTCGAGGTCGAGGAACGGCCGCAGGAGGGGCCCGTACGCTCCGATGTGGTCACCGACAACCCGGTGCCGGCCCCGCCGTTCTGGGACACCCGGATCGTCAAGGGCATCCAGCTCAAGGAGTACGCCAGCTGGCTGGACGAGACGGCTCTCTTCCGGGGGCAGTGGGGGCTGACGAAGGACCTGGTCGAGAGCGAGGGCCGGCCGCGTCTGCGCGGTCTGCTCGACCGGCTGCAGACCGAGAACCTCCTCGAAGCCGCCGTGGTCTACGGCTACTTCCGGTGCGTGTCCAAGGACGACGACCTGATCATCCTGGACGAGCACGGTGGCGAGCGCACCCGGTTCACCTTCCCGCGCCAGCGCCGCGGCCGCCGGTTGTGCCTGGCCGACTTCTTCCGCCCGGAGGAGTCCGGGGAGACCGACGTCGTCGGCCTCCAGGTCGTCACCGTCGGCTCCCGCATCGGCGAGGAGACCGCCAGGCTCTTCGAGTCCAACTCCTACCGTGACTACCTCGAACTGCACGGCCTGTCCGTGCAGCTGGCCGAGGCCCTCGCCGAGTACTGGCACGCCCGCGTCCGCGCAGAACTCGGCGTCGCGGCGGACGATCCCAGCTCGCTGGACGCCATGTTCCGCACCGAGTACCAGGGCTGCCGCTACTCCCTCGGCTATCCGGCCTGTCCGGAGCTCGCGGACCGAGCGAAGATCGCGGAGCTGCTGAAGCCGGAGCGGATCGGCGTCCATCTGTCCGAGGAGTTCCAGCTGCACCCCGAGCAGTCCACGGACGCCATCGTCGTCCACCATCCCCAGGCCGGCTACTTCAACGCGGGAGGCCGCGCATGACGACCTTCTCCTTCGAGTTCTTCCCGCCGAAGACCGCGGCCGGCGAGCGGACGCTGTGGGATGCGATCCGTCGGGTGGAGGCGCTGCGGCCGGACTTCGTCTCCGTGACCTACGGCGCCGGCGGTTCCTCCCGCGATCGGACCATCGAGGTCACCCGGCGTATCGCGGCGGAGACCATCCTGCGCCCGGTCGCCCACCTCACCGCCGTCGGCCACTCGGTGGCCGAGCTGAGGCACATCATCGGCGCCTACGCGGACGCCGGCATCAAGGACGTCCTCGTCCTGCGAGGCGATCCGCCCGGTGCCCCGAAAGGACCGTGGGTGCCGCACCCGGACGGCTTCACCCACGCCTACCAGCTGGTCGAACTCGTCCGTTCGCTCGGGAACTTCACCATCGGGGTGGCCGCCTTCCCCGAGCGGCACCCCCGCTCGTCCGACTGGGACACCGACATCCGGCACTTCGTGGCCAAGTGCCGGGCGGGCGCCGACTACGCCATCACGCAGATGTTCTTCGACGTCGAGGACTATCTGCGGCTGCGCGACCGGGTGGCCGCGGCCGGCTGCGACATCCCGATCGTCCCCGAGATCATGCCCGCCACCGACGTACGCCAGATCCGCCGGTTCGCCGAACTGAGCGACGCGGCCTTCCCCGAGGACCTGGCCCACCGGCTGGAGGCCGCTCGGGACGATCCCGCCGCGGGCCACCGCATCGGCGTCGAGTACGCCACCACCATGGCGGAACGCCTCCTCGCCGAGGGCGCCCCCGGACTGCACTACATCACCCTGAACAGGTCCACCGCGGCCCTGGACATCCACCGCAACATCATGAGTTCAAGGAGCATTCGTGTCGCGTGATTTCGCGGATTTCAAGGTCGCCGATCTGTCCCTGGCCGAGTTCGGCCGCAAGGAGATCACCCTCGCCGAGCACGAGATGCCGGGCCTGATGGCGATCCGCAAGGA
>NZ_JBIAGM010000083.1:0-2022 GCF_042869815.1 Streptomyces sp. NPDC006739 | reverse complement strand
TCAGGCGGCTCTACCGTCTTGATCGGGTTGATCGAGCCATTCGTAGGGTTGGGTCGCCCAGGGGTGCTGGGTGTGGCTATCAGGCGGCTGCCGTCTCGTGGCTTCCCTTGCTTCGCCGCCCGGCACCCCACGACGACTCGGCCGCCGATTAGGAAGTGCGAACAAGTCGCTGCGTAGAGCAATGCCGGCGAGGTCGTCCGTGGCACGAACAGAGCGAACGCGTACGTCAGGAGCACGATGAGCCGGATATGGGCGGGGATCGACAGCGGCAAGGGCCACCATCACGGCCTCGCCCTGGATACCGAGGGCAAGACGCTGCTGTCGCGGCGGGTCGCCAACGACGAGCCCGAACTGCTGGAGCTGATCGGTGACGTCCTGGACCTGGCCGATGGCCGCGAGGTCACCTGGGCGATCGACATGACCGGCGGCGAGCCCGCGCTCATGCTGGCGCTGCTGGTCAACCACGGCCAGGAGGTCCTCTACATCCCCGGCCGGCTGGTGAACCGGGCCTCTGACGGCTACCGCGGCGAGGGCAAGACCGACGCCCGCGACGCCTACGTCATCGCCGACCAGGCGAGGATGCGCCGCGACCTGCGGCCCATCCGCCCCGGCGACGAAGCCGCCATCGAGCTCAAGCTGTTGACCGGACGCCGGGCCGACCTGGTTGAGGACCGCACCCGTGTGGTCAACCGCCTGCGCGGCATCCTGCTGAGCATGTTCCCGGCCCTGGAACGGGCTCTGGACGTGACCAACACCGGCCCGCTCAGGCTGCTGACGGGCTACCAGACCCCAGCCGCGATCCGCCGCGCCGGGGTCACCCGGCTGACGACGTGGCTGGCCAACCGCAAGGTCCGCAATGCCGGAGCTCTGGCCGTCGCGGCCGTCGAGGCGGCCGGGCGGCAGCACACCGCGATCCCCGGGGAGAAGACCATCGCGAAGCTGGTCCACACCCTGGCCGGGGAGGTGATGGCCCTCAACGAGCAGATCTCCGAGGTGGACAAGCTCATCGAGGGCCGGTTTCGCGAGCACGAGCTCGCCGAGATCGTCCTGAGTGTCCCGGGCATAGGCACCGTGCTCGGCGCGGAGTTCCTGGCCGCTGTCGGCGGCGGCCTGGACGAGTTCGACTCCCCGGACGCGCTGGCGGCCTTCGCCGGCGTCGCCCCGGCGCCCCGCGACTCGGGCAAGGTCAGCGGCAACCTCCACCGGCCGGTCACCTACCACCGAAGACTCCAGCGGGTCTTCTACACCTCCGCGCTGGTCAGCGTCCGCTACGACCCGAACTCGCGGAAGTTCTACGACCGCAAACGCGCCGAAGGCAAGAAGCACGTCCAGGCCGTGCTCGCGCTCGCCCGCCGACGCGTCAACGTCATCTGGGCCCTGATCCGTGACCGACGGTGCTACCAGGTCACACCTCTGGTCACCGAGGTTGCCTGACTGCCGGGCACGCATAATCACAGTCGGCCCACTTCTCGCGCGGCTATCCTCCACGGGATGCCACTTCGCCAGTACGCCTACTTCGCACTGTTCAGCCGGCACACCTCGGCAGACGACATGACCTCCCAGCTGGGCATCACTCCTGACGAGGTGACTGTTCGCGGAAGCCGGTTCACCGAGCCGACGGTGGTTCCGGTCGACCACTCGTGGATGGTTGCCTGCAGGGAGCCGGGTCTGCGCGTCGACGAGCAGATCACCCGCATTCTCGACAGACTCCAGCCCCACACAGACCGCATCTGCGACCTCACCAGGCATCTGGCCCGCACCGGCGGCGGAGCAGTGCTTCACATCGTGCGCTACTTCAACGACACCGACCAAGCCCAGCCAGGCGCAGCGGACGCCCCCAACCTCTTCGGCTGGCACCTGGACCGCAAGGTCCTGGACTTCCTCAGCTCCACCAGCGCCGAGCTCGACATCGACGAGTACGACATGGCCGGAGCCGAGGACACCACGTGAGCACATGACCCCGTACTCGCCTCGCACACGCGTCGCACTCCGACGGCTTGACAACAGCATTAGGAAGCAGGG
>NZ_JBIAGM010000082.1:0-2124 GCF_042869815.1 Streptomyces sp. NPDC006739 | reverse complement strand
CCTTAGTGGTCGGCTCCGAAAGTCCTTCGGGGGTTGCGGGGTCCACGACTTGCTGCGCATCCCCGACACGGGATGCGCAATCCGTTGCTCCGGCTCCTCCTTGGTGACTTGCGATAGTCCAGGCCACTGGCTTACCAGGCGGGGCGGATCGGCCCCGGTGGCGTAAGTCGGGTCAGGTCGGCGACAAGTTCGCTGAAGCGCGCCTCGCCCAGTGCTTCTCGCCATGGTGCGACGGCAGCGCGGGCTGCCTGGTCGGCGGCGCGAGTGGCGGCCCAGCCAGCCTCGGTCAGCCCCAAGAGCCGGGCGCGGGCATCGTGGGGGTGTGGATGCCGCACCACGTATCCCTTGCGGACCAGTTCCTCAACCAGCTGGGCGGCGGCCTGCTTGGTCACCCCGAGGTGCTCGGCCAGGTTGGCCGTGGTGGCGTCACCCAGGGAGATGCGGGCAAAGGCGAAGCCGTGTGCCGGCCGTAGGTCCTCGAATCCCTGCTGGGACACGCGGGCGTGGATCTCCTGCACCAACTGTCCTGAGAGTGCCAGCACGAGTGCGGAGAAGGCCAGAGCGTCATCCATGGGTTGACTATAACTCGTCAAGCTGCTTGTCTTTATGGACAAGGTAGCTGTCTATAGGGAGGTCAGTGTGCCCTTCATCCGCAGCGGCGAGGCCGTCGTGCACGAGATCCACGGTGTCCGCTTCGTTTCCTACGTCCGCCCGGACACGGGCAGCCGGGACCTCGCTGCCTGGCGCGGCGAGGTCCCGGCAGGAACGGTGGGTCCGGCCCACACGATCAGTCACGAAGAAACGTTCTACGTGCTGTCCGGTCGCCTCCGGCTCACCATCGGCGGCGAGAGCGCCGAACTCGCTGCCGGTGACGCGGCGGTGGCTCCGGCAGGCTCCGAATTGGCGGTCGCCAATACCACCGACCAGCCCGCGCACATGTGGGTCGCTACACGTGTCGGGCTCAGCGCCGGGCTGGCCGACGGCAGCACTATCACGCCGCCCTGGACTCATTAAGCCCATCGAGAACCAGTGGTCACGCTTCCCGATCGGCCTGCCCTGTCATGCCCGTCGCTCCGGCCTGCCCGATAGTCCCGACCGCTGCCGAGCGCGAGCGGTTGAAGAAGATGGCCTACGGCCACAAGACCGAGTACCGGCTGCGGGTCCGCGCGCAGGTCGTCCTGCATGCGGCGCGGGGGCGCTCCAACGCGCGCATCGCCCGCGAGACGGGTCTGCACCTGGACACGGTTCGCGCTTGGCGGGGCCGGTTCGCCGCCGGCGGGCTGCCAGCCCTGGCCGACCGCAAGCGCTCAGGGCGCCCCGCCCGGTTCACGCCCGTGCAGGTCGCCGAGGCCAAGGCGCTGGCCTGCCAGTTACCCGCCGAGACCGGCGTGCCGCTGTCGCGCTGGTCATGCCCGGAGTTGGCTGCCGAGATGACCGCGCGCGGGATAACCGATACCGTCTCCGCGTCCACGGTGCGCCGCTGGTTGCGCGAGGACGCGCTCAAGCCTTGGCAGTACCGGTCCTGGATCTTCATCCGCGATCCGGACTTCCGCTCCAAGGCCCAGCGTGTCCTGGATCTGTACGCCCGCACTTTCGAGGGTGTCCCGCTGGGCGAGGACGAGTACGTCGTCTCCAGCGACGAGAAGACCTCCGTCCAGGCCCGTTGCCGCTGCCATCCGACCCTGTCCCCGGGCCTGGCCCGGGCGATGCGCGTCAACCACGAGTACGGCCGCGGCGGTGCGCCGGCCTACCTGGCCGCCTACGACGTCCACCGCGCGAAGGTCTTCGGCCGCTGCGAGCCGACGACCGGAATCGTGCCCTTCATGGCCCTGGTCGCCCAGGTCATGGCCACCGAGCCCTACGCCAGCGCGAAACGCGTCTTCTGGATCGTCGACAACGGCTCCTCCCACCGGGGGAAGAAGGCCATAGACCGTCTGACCAAGGCGTTTCCGAACGCACTCATGGTCCACACCCCTGTCCACGCCTCCTGGACGAACCAGATCGAAATCTTCTTCTCGATCGTCCAGCGCAAGGTCGTCTCACCCAACGACTTCACCGACCTGACCCAGGTCCGAAACCGGCTCCGAGCATTCGAAGACCGCTACAACGCCACGGCACAGCCAT
>NZ_JBIAGM010000081.1:1276-2449 GCF_042869815.1 Streptomyces sp. NPDC006739 | reverse complement strand
GGACAAGCCCTCGGCCTATTAGTACCGGTCACCTCCACACGTTACCGTGCTTCCAGATCCGGCCTATCAACCCAGTCGTCTACTGGGAGCCTTACCCCATCAAGTGGGTGGGAGTCCTCATCTCGAAGCAGGCTTCCCGCTTAGATGCTTTCAGCGGTTATCCCTCCCGAACGTAGCCAACCAGCCATGCCCTTGGCAGAACAACTGGCACACCAGAGGTTCGTCCGTCCCGGTCCTCTCGTACTAGGGACAGCCCTTCTCAAGACTCCTACGCGCACAGCGGATAGGGACCGAACTGTCTCACGACGTTCTAAACCCAGCTCGCGTACCGCTTTAATGGGCGAACAGCCCAACCCTTGGGACCGACTCCAGCCCCAGGATGCGACGAGCCGACATCGAGGTGCCAAACCATCCCGTCGATATGGACTCTTGGGGAAGATCAGCCTGTTATCCCCGGGGTACCTTTTATCCGTTGAGCGACGGCGCTTCCACAAGCCACCGCCGGATCACTAGTCCCGACTTTCGTCCCTGCTCGACCCGTCGGTCTCACAGTCAAGCTCCCTTGTGCACTTACACTCAACACCTGATTGCCAACCAGGCTGAGGGAACCTTTGGGCGCCTCCGTTACTCTTTAGGAGGCAACCGCCCCAGTTAAACTACCCATCAGACACTGTCCCTGATCCGGATCACGGACCCAGGTTAGACATCCAGCACGACCAGACTGGTATTTCAACGACGACTCCACCCACACTGGCGTGCGAGCTTCAAAGTCTCCCAGCTATCCTACACAAGCCGAACCGAACACCAATATCAAACTGTAGTAAAGGTCCCGGGGTCTTTCCGTCCTGCTGCGCGAAACGAGCATCTTTACTCGTAGTGCAATTTCACCGGGCCTATGGTTGAGACAGTCGAGAAGTCGTTACGCCATTCGTGCAGGTCGGAACTTACCCGACAAGGAATTTCGCTACCTTAGGATGGTTATAGTTACCACCGCCGTTTACTGGCGCTTAAGTTCTCAGCTTCGCCCACCCGAAAGTGAGCTAACCGGTCCCCTTAACGTTCCAGCACCGGGCAGGCGTCAGTCCGTATACATCGCCTTACGGCTTCGCACGGACCTGTGTTTTTAGTAAACAGTCGCTTCTCGCTGGTCTCTGCGGCCACCCCCAGCTCAGA
>NZ_JBIAGM010000081.1:0-1180 GCF_042869815.1 Streptomyces sp. NPDC006739 | reverse complement strand
TCATCACCGGATGTGGCCCCCCTTCTCCCGAAGTTACGGGGGCATTTTGCCGAGTTCCTTAACCATAGTTCACCCGAACGCCTCGGTATTCTCTACCTGACCACCTGAGTCGGTTTAGGGTACGGGCCGCCATGAAACTCGCTAGAGGCTTTTCTCGACAGCATAGGATCATCCACTTCACCACAATCGGCTCGGCATCAGGTCTCAGCCACAAGTACGACGGATTTACCTATCGCACGGCCTACACCCTTACCCCGGGACAACCACCGCCCGGGATGGACTACCTTCCTGCGTCACCCCATCACTCACCTACTACAAGTCTGGTCCGTCGGCTCCACCACTTTCCATTCCCCGAAGGGTCCGGAACGGCTTCACGGACTTAGCATCGCCTGGTTCGATGTTTGACGCTTCACAGCGGGTACCGGAATATCAACCGGTTATCCATCGACTACGCCTGTCGGCCTCGCCTTAGGTCCCGACTTACCCTGGGCAGATCAGCTTGACCCAGGAACCCTTAGTCAATCGGCGCAAACGTTTCTCACGTTTGTATCGCTACTCATGCCTGCATTCTCACTCGTCAACCGTCCACAACTACCTTCCGGTGCTGCTTCACCCGGCAGACGACGCTCCCCTACCCATCACAGCCTCCGTTGGGAGTACATGCTGCAATGACACGACTTCGGCGGTACGCTTGAGCCCCGCTACATTGTCGGCGCGGAATCACTAGACCAGTGAGCTATTACGCACTCTTTCAAGGGTGGCTGCTTCTAAGCCAACCTCCTGGTTGTCTCTGCGACTCCACATCCTTTCCCACTTAGCGTACGCTTAGGGGCCTTAGTCGATGCTCTGGGCTGTTTCCCTCTCGACCATGGAGCTTATCCCCCACAGTCTCACTGCCGCGCTCTCACTTACCGGCATTCGGAGTTTGGCTAAGGTCAGTAACCCGGTAGGGCCCATCGCCTATCCAGTGCTCTACCTCCGGCAAGAAACACACGACGCTGCACCTAAATGCATTTCGGGGAGAACCAGCTATCACGGAGTTTGATTGGCCTTTCACCCCTAACCACAGGTCATCCCCCAGGTTTTCAACCCTGGTGGGTTCGGTCCTCCACGAAGTCTTACCTCCGCTTCAACCTGCCCATGGCTAGATCACTCCGCTTCGGGTCTTGAGCGTGCTACT
>NZ_JBIAGM010000080.1:0-2599 GCF_042869815.1 Streptomyces sp. NPDC006739 | reverse complement strand
CAAGACCCTCGGATGGAAGACACCCGCCGAAGCCCTCAACGAGCACCTACTATCTCTCCAGGTAGCCGGTGTTGCGACGACCGGTTGAACCCAAGTTCGCTGCCGCGGTCCGTGTGGAAGATGACGCCGTCGACCTGGCCGCCCCGGGTCGCGATCGCCATCTGCAGGGCGGCGCTGACCAGCGCGGCGTCGTGCCGCGCGCCCATCGCGTAGCCCAGGGCCCGGCGGGAGAACGCGTCGTGGACGGATGCGAGGTAGAGCTTGCCCTCGCCGGTGTCGATCTCCGTCATGTCGCCCCACCACAAGACGTTGGGCGCGATGGCGTCGAACTTGCGTCGCACCAGGTCAGGAGCAGTCTTCCGCTTGCCGGGACGAGTCAGCGAACGGCGTCGACGAGGAGGCTTGCGGCCCTGCAGCCCGAGTTCGGCCATGATCTCGGCGACGGTGTTCTCCGACACCTGCCAGCCCTCCTCCCACAAATCCAGCGTGATCCTCGGCGAGCCGTACGTCCGGCCCGAGCGGTCGAAGAAGCAGCGGATCCTCTCGGCCAGCTCTGCGCGTCTAACCTCGCGTTTCGTCGGCTCGGACGGTCTGCGGCGCCACTTGTAGAACCACGCCTCCGACACGCCGAGTGCCCGGCAGGAAGGGCGGTACGGAATGCTGTGCCCGGTCTTCTGGTCGCTGATCACCCCGACGAGCACCGCCGGGTCCGCCACAGCTACTTCACCCACAAGACCATGCAGCGTTTGAGCACATCACGCTCCATGGCCAGCTCCTTGTTGTCCTTCTTCAGCTGCGCGTTCTCCCGCCGCAGCCGCGCGAGCTCCTCGCTCTCCCCCATCGCCGTGGCCCCGCCGGCCCTGCGCGCCCGCGACACCCAGCTCGCCAGCGTGGTCTCGTTGATCCCGAGATCCTCGGCGACCTGTGCGATCGGCTTGCCGGTCTCGGCGACGATCCGCACAGCCCCCTCACGGAACTCCGCGTCGAACTTCCGCCTCTTGCCCGCCATGACCCTCAACTTCCCCTGCAGTCAGGGTCTCTACGCTACGAGGGGAAGGTCACTCTGAAGGCAACCAACTGACACCTCGAACCTGACAGCCAGGCAGGTGGGGCCGCCCCTAGCAAAGGGACGGCCCCACGCGCGTCGAACCGGCTCTATTCACAACGCGGCTGCAAGCAGTCACTCCTCACCCCACCTGAGAGACCCCTTCTCCACCCGCGCAGGCCACCCGTCCCAGCTGCCGCTCTGCAGGGCATCCGCGAAGGAATCCAGCAGCACACCCAGTGACGGGAAAGCCTCGCCCGGAACAGAACCCTCGCCATACTCCAGGACAGGGAAGCCGGACGCCCCAGAAGCATCAACGGCATATCCGTAGTACTGCCCCTCGAAGTCCTGGATAACAGGAACCCAGGAAACCCTCCAGTAGTCCTCCAGGCCGTTCTGTTCCTCAGACCGCCGCCACTTGGCGTACTCCTCACCGATTTCTGCGCATCCCAGAAGAATCCTCCCGTAAGGGAAGACCGCCGAATCCAGGTGGCGGACGGGCAACTCCCGCCCGTTGGGAAGGACCCGCGTCGTATCCTTCGCGGTGCTGCCGTTGTTCAGCCGCAGCAAAGTCTCAAGCACGTCCGGCACATCGAGGCCCAACGCCTCACGCAAAGAAGCGATGTCCTCGTCCGTTGCCGGCCCGCGCAGCGCCTGCGCACTGACTGGCGCGTTCACCTCAAGCCAGTGGACGATCCGCCCCCACGCCGACCGAACGTCTTCTACCTCGGACACTCCGCCTACACCCACCTCAGTATCAATCAGAGCTACGTACCGCCTAGTGGGCTGCACCAGACGCTCGTGGCCTCTCGGTGGCACCCTTTGGCATGGCCTGACTATAGCCAGGCAGCAATCCGGCTTCGCCGCATTCCTGGGTATCGAGGGTGCGTCCGCTCCCGCAGATCGTCGGTGGTCTCTGTGCCGACGATGGTCCCGCCGTCCGGGGCCAGCACCGTGTCCACCCACCTGCGGACAATCACCTACGCTTGCCATTCCTGCGCGGCCACGGCGAACTCAGCCTGAATGCGGTCGCCCTCCTCATGTAGCTCGCGAACTGGATGATCTTGAGAAACCGTGCCTCCCGTTCCCGGATGAGTGTCGGACTGGCGGATCATCACGAACCGGCGGCACTGCGACTACGCCGAAGCCCTGACGACTCGGCCCGAGGTGACCGTTGCAGTCAGTCCAAGTAGGTTCCGGCGAAGGCACCGTCGGAGCGCGACAGTGAACCCGAAAAGGCTCCATCGGACCCTGCGCATCATGTTGGCCGTTGCGGTAGGGGCTGCTCTCGCCATTGCCGTCACTGCATCGATCATGAAGGATCGCAGGCATGGCGAGGGTCTCTTGGGTGAGGTACTGGTGAGCGGTGACGGCCGCACTATCACCACCCTGAACAGCCGGGCCCCATGCCAGCAGGACCCGCCCCTCCTGGTCGCGAGCGAATCCCGCGATTCCGTCACCTTAGTGGTCGGCTCCGAAAGTCCTTCGGGGGTTGCGGGGTCCACGACTTGCTGCGCATCCCCGACACGGGATGCGCAATCCGTTGCTCCGGCT
>NZ_JBIAGM010000079.1:0-2708 GCF_042869815.1 Streptomyces sp. NPDC006739 | reverse complement strand
GGGACTCGACCTCCTGGCCAAGGCCCACCGCCACCCGATCGAGTCACAAACCGACGAGACCATCGTCCCGACCGAACTCACCGCATAGCCTCAAAGAAGAGATCACCGAGTGGCCGTCAATACACCACTCCAGCGGACGCGACCCCGGGCCCACTGCACCGACGCCTCCGGGACCGCAAGAGGCGTGAGGTTTGCCCGCGCTTCGACCGCTGGTACCAGCGGCGGCACATCGATGTCAGTGCGCGGACGCAGACCAGCCGCATCCCGCACGAATAATCCGATCACGAGATTCTGCGAGGTCCCGCTTCGGACCTGCCAGCTGGACGATCCTGCATATCGCATGACGGACATCCTCCGCCGCTGACGCGGCCTAGACCAGCGGATTTCGGAGGTCGCCTCGGGTTTGTTCAGCCCGGGCTGCGCCCTGCTGCCCTTCGTTGTGAACGTCCCGACGCACGGCGGCCACCAATCGCGCCTCCCAAGTGCTGCGCGCTGTCGCGTGCAGAGGTGAGATGGTGCGAGCGGCCCGGTAAATCCCTGCAGGTGTCGCGCGTGTGGCGTACGTGTCACCGACGCGGGGTGGAGCAGCTCGGTAGCTCGCTGGGCTCATAACCCAGAGGTCGCGTGGTTCAAATCCCGCCCCCACTACGTGCGATCTCTCGGTTTTGGGGCAGTGAGGTGAGAGACAGTGGGGTCTGGGTGTGTTGTTGCTGGTCGGTGGCGGTTTTGAGGCGTGGGGCCACTGTCCTGGGCGTGAGAGAACCGGGGGGTATTGCTGTCCTGGGGCGTTATTGCATGAGGGGTGACGCTGTCTCAGTTTCGTGAGTTCTGATCCGCTGGCCGAATGGGTGTTGGTGTGCTCGGGGGCGTGGATCAGGGAGAGCAGGGTCCGGCCCCGGAAGGGGCGGGTGGAGATTCGAGCGGGGCTTTGCCGGCTGTGTCGGTTCGGGCGTTGCGGGGGCCGGCGGTGCGCCGTCTGCTGGCCCTGCGGCGGGAGGGGAAGCTCACCACTGGGCAGGTGAGGTCGGCGGCGGACGTGCTGGGGGTGCGGGAGCGTGCGGTGTGGCGGTGGCTGGCGGCCGCCGAGCGGGACGAGGCTGCGGCCCGGGCACCGGGGGAGCGGGCCGCGTATCCCGGGCGGTTCACGGTTACTGATGAGGTCCGGGCTCTGCTGGGGCTGTGGAATGGCAACGTCGCGGCGGTGCATCGTGAACTGACCGCTCGCGCGGCCAGGGGCGAGGGCGAGTCTCCTCCGTCGATCCCGACGCTGCACCGGGCGATCCGTCGTGATCTGACGCCGGGGGAGCGGGCCGGGCTCGCCGGCGGTGAACGCGAGGCACGTAAGCATGATGTGTTCCTGGCACGGCCGCGGGGTTGGCGTAACAAGGTGTGGGAGACCGACCACATGCAGGCGCCGGTGCTGGTCGATGTCGAGGGCAGGGCTCGCAGGCCGTGGATCACGTGGTTTACGGACTGCGCCACCAACGCGATCACCGGTGTCGCGGTGACCCCGGTGCATCCGTCGCGGGAGTCGGTGCTGGCCGCGCTGCGCTCCGCGGTCCTGCGCGAGGACCCTTACGGCCCGTTCGGTGGCCTGCCGGAGAAGGTGCGGGTGGACCGCGGCAAAGACTTCCTGTCCCGAACGGTGACCGCCGCGTTCGATCTCCTGGACGTCACCGTGGAGGACCTGCCCGCCTACACCCCGCACCTCAAGGGCACGGTCGAGGGCCTGAACCGGGTGGTGGAGCCGATGCTGCTGGCCGCTCTGCCCGGCTACGCCCGCCAGCCGCGCCCCGGCAAACGCCTTTCCCGCCCGAAGGACGAGGTACTGCTCAGCTTCGAGGACTTCACCGCCCGGCTGCTGGACTGGACACGGTGGTGGAACACCGAACATCAGCCCGCGCCCTTGCGGGGCAGGACTCCGCTTCAGGCGTGGCAGGACGATCCCACCCCGCTGCGGGACGTGCCGGCCGCGGATCTGTGGACGTTCACCCTGGAAGACGCCGGCACCCGCACGCTGACCACCCGCGGTGTCCGCTTCAGGAAACGCGACTACGTGGGGCCGTGGATGACCGGCCAGGCCGGGATCCAGGTCCGGGTCCGCTTCATGCCCCACCACGACCACCGCATCGAGGTCTACCACGCGGCCACCGGCCGCTACTTGGGTCCTGCGGACCTGGCCGATCAGGCCACCGAGGAACAGCTCCGCGCGGTACGGCGGGCACGGTCCGCCCGCACCCGCCGTCTGAAGAAGGACCTGGAGGTCTCGCAGCGTGAGCGCTACGCCGTCGTGAACCAGCCCGAGGCTCCGCATCGGCTCGGCGCGCTGACCGCCGTGCAGGCCGAGGCCGAACTCGCCCAGACTGCCGACTCCGACCTCGCGCAGCTCGCGATGCCGGACCTCATCCCGCCCGCCGCGCCCCCGGCAGACTGGCGCACCCCTGCTTCCTTGGCCGCGCTGACCACGCCAGGCCCGCCCGTCCGGCACCCGTACGGCCGTGATGGCGCTTCCGCCCCTGCGATTTCTCGTTTCGATGTCATTACTAGTTCTCGCCTGGGTGCCATGCTCCTTTGCTGGTCAGGGCACAGAAGCGATGGCATCAGATGAGAAGCTTAGGCGTCGTTGTCTTTCCGAACCTGAAAGCGGCGTTTTAGCTGGTCAGGCATAGGGCCGGTGATTCCGTGGGAGTGGTGGCGTGTCGTGTCGT
>NZ_JBIAGM010000078.1:0-3114 GCF_042869815.1 Streptomyces sp. NPDC006739 | reverse complement strand
AGCCGGAGCAACGGATTGCGCATCCCGTGTCGGGGATGCGCAGCAAGTCGTGGACCCCGCAACCCCCGAAGGACTTTCGGAGCCGACCACTAAGGATCTGTGTCTACCAGCGGCCCTTGCGGCCTGGTAGGACTCGGTGCCGGTCTCGATGATGGTGCCGTTGAAGGTGAGTCGGTCGACGATGGCCGCGCAGAGCCTGGGGTCGGTGAACGTCTTGGTCCAGCCTCCGAACGATTCGTTCGAGGCGATGGCCGGAGTTCGGCGGCCGTCGAGGTGACCGCCACCGCGTGGTCGTCGGACCCAACTGGCCGCGGGTATCAGAGACTTCGCCCCGCTCCTTATGCCCCATACCGACAACGCCGATGCGCTCACGCACTGGATCGCCCAAGTCCGGACAGCTGACCTGCCCCACCTACACGCCTACACCCGGGGCCTGGACCGGGACATCGACGCCGTGATCGCCGGGCTCACACTTCCGTACAGCAACGGCCCTACCGAGGGCGTCAACACCAAGACCACACGGATCGCGCGCCAGATGCACGGACGAGCAGGCTTCACCCTCCTCCGGCACCGCACCCTCCCCGGATAACAGCACGCTCCGTCACCACCGAATGCGAGACAGGGCCGCTCCCCGTACAAACCCCGTCCTGGACTTCGATGCCCGAGGCCCCTCAGGGGCGGCCGGGTGGGGTGTGGAACGTGGATTGCGCCTGTTCCGGGTTCGCCTGTTCTGGCAGAGGCGGTGCCGGCGGGAACAGGTGGTCTTCCAGAGCGGGCAGCCCGAACAGCATGAGAAGCGGCACCGCCGGGCCGAGCAGCGCTATCAGGATCACGACGCCTCCCTGGGGAGCTGGCGATCACGGCTGATGCTTGACGGCAAGCCGACCACGTTCACCGTGCGGCCGAACGGGGGACGCCGCACACGGAGAGAGGCTGCGTACCGGCCGAACGGGTGATGCCAGGACGTACGGACGCACCGTCTGGCGGAGGACCGCAGCAGCTTGCGCACGGTCGGGTGCCGGCGGCCACGAGCCGGCACCCCCGCGCCTCCGCCCCGTTCGGCACCCTCCGGGTGGGGCGAGAGACGGGATGCCGGTGACGAGGAGCCGCCCCCACGGCGTGCCGTACGCCGTCATCGAACCCTGGAGGGTTCGCAACACGAAAACCCGATCCTCGCCATCCGTGCGGGCCGGGCCGTCATCGAACCCTGGAGGGTTCGCAACGCTCACGCCAGCATCCGCCAGGAAGGCGGTACCACGCCGTCATCGAACCCTGGAGGGTTCGCAACACGAGGGCCGGAGCGAAGGAGTCCGGGTCGAACACGCCGTCATCGAACCCTGGAGGGTTCGCAACATGATCAGCAGCTTCATGTGCATGATCGCGCCACTTCGAACTTTGATCACTGGCCAGCCGTGTCCAGCAGTCGGGATTCTGCGCTGCCAACGAAAGGACCTCGGGCTGTCCCCGCGTAGGGACGACCCAGGGTGATACCGGCGTTGGGGACCAACGAGGCAGTGGTTGGCGGTAGCAATGATTCCGATGACGACCGCTGTGACTGCGAGGAGCCGCCGCATCACCAACTGACCGTTACCGCGACCAGTGGCGGGTAACGGTCAGCTGTTTCAGTGACGGCTGCCGCTAGTGGAAGCGGACGACGACGCACCCAGCGTGCCCCGCCCCGCCGTCGTCACCGGCAGCGCCGCTACCGCTGGCGTCGCCCCCGGAGCCGGCGAGGCCGGCCGCGCCGCAGGAGGCGGGAACCGGGCCGGCGGCGCGGCCCCCAGCGCCGCCGCGGCCGCCAGCGCTGCCGACGCCTTTGGTGCCGTTGCCGCCCGTGGCGCCCGGCTTGTATCCGCAGGGGCCTTCGCTGGGGCTTTGGCCGCCGGTGCCGGGTCGGCCGCTGAAGGTGCCGTAGGTGGCGCCGCCACCGCCGCCACCGCCGGGCATGGTGTCGGTACGGCCGCCGAGGGACACGGAGGTGGCGCCGCCACCGCTCCCCTTGCGGCCGTCATCCGAGCCACCTACGGAGGAGCTGACACCGCCGCCACCGCCTACCCCGCCACGGCCCACGGTGATGCGCACGTCGTCGCCCGACGTGACGAAATAGTGGCACTCCATGCGCCCGCCGCCACCACCGCCGCCACCACCGCCGCCGGCCGTCGAGCCGATGCTGCCACCACCACCGCCACCGCCGGCGCCGATGAGGGTGACGGTGACCGTGAGTGCGCCGTCCGGCAGCTCGCAGGACGCAGCTCCTGCGGTCTTGAACGTGACGCCACTCACGCAGGTGGTTGCGGCATTTGCCGGAGAGGCCAGTGTCACGGGCGCCACCACGCCCCCGACAGCCAGCGCAACTGCCGCGGCCAAGAGCTTGCGTACTCGGTGCGGCGGATTGTTCATCGTCATGCCCGAGGATGCTATGGAGTCAGGTGGGCCGTCGCCCCGCAACTGGCGGCGCACCACTCAATCGTGGGGCCTTGCCGGTTCGGCTGACCAGCGTGCGCTGCCATGGCACACGATCAAGGTTCGGTGGCACGGGACAACTGGCCCCGGTTTGCCGTGGCCGTCGTTGCACCTAGAATCGAACACATGACCGAGCTGCCGCCTGACCCTGCGCGTCTCCGCGCGATCCTGCGGTACCTCGACGAGCAGCTCGCCGGCAACGAAACCGTCGGCATCTACCTGCGGCTCCAGCGTGACGCGGCCCGCAAAGCCCTCGCTGCCGCCGAGAGACGAGCCGCTCCCCAGCCACAGCGGCCACCCCGACCACGGCGTGCGGCACCGGCCCCCGTCACCGGGCCCGCCTCCAGCGCCCTCCCGCCGACCGGCTACGTCATCGAGCCGAAGAAACACTCCAAGCACCCTGCGCCCGCGCTCTACCACCTCGCGGACTGCACCATGCCCCAGCGCGAGACGTCACCGGTCACCCCGGATCAGATCCGTCTCGGGCTCCGTGACCCCCTCGGCATCCTCGCGGCCTGCGAGTTCTGCGCACCGGACAATAACCTGGAAACCGATGACTAGTGCTGGATTCCTCTTTCTCGGGGTATATATCCAGGTGGCGGGGTGTTTCGGGTGCTCGGGGGCGGGTGCGGGACGGTGGTGTTACGGGCA
>NZ_JBIAGM010000077.1:0-3389 GCF_042869815.1 Streptomyces sp. NPDC006739 | reverse complement strand
TCGGCGTCAAGCTGACCACCCTGCGTCCGGAGCAGGCCGCGTACATCGGCGTGGAGGTCGAGGGCCCCTACAAGGCGGACCACTACCGCTACTGAGTCAGCAGCCCCGCCCACCGGGGGAGCGCGCCCGTGCACAAACGCGCTCTTCCCGGTGGCAGGTCCTCCGAGGCAGGCCCCCGCACCCCCGTGTCGGGGGCCTGCCCCGTTGGCCTCAGGCCGGACCGCCCCGCCCGGACCAGCCCGTCAAGATCCAGGACCCCCATGCCCCGCGGCCGTTATTCGCTCCATGATCCGCACGATCACACCCCCCTCGCAGAAGAGCACTTCCACTGCGCCCCCGGCCCGTCCGGCTGGCGCTACGTCTCCCAGCTGACCACCCCCACCGGTGATCACAGCGGCTCCGTCGATCTCGCCCTCGACGACCTGGGCCGCCCCGTCCGTCTGGAACTGCATGCGGGGGGCTGGCAGGTGCGCGGCGCCGCTCTCGACGGCGTCACCTGGGTCCGCACCGATCCCACCGGAACTCATGCCACCGAAGGCAATGTGCGCGCCCACGCCTTCACCGGCACGTCCCCCGCGTTCCTCGTCGCCACCGCCCGTCTCCTGCGCCTCACCCCTTCCTCTTCCGCGACCCGCGTCCGCCTCGTGGCCTTCACGGACCCGGTCCTCGCCCCCCGCACCGTGGACCAGTCCTGGGCCTTGGTGAACAGCGAAGCACACGCCACTGACAACGGCCCCCTGGCCGTGGACGAATACCAGGTCACAGCCCTGGACACGGGTGAACGGCACACCGTGCACATCGCCGGGGACGTGGTCCTGGCCGCACCCGGCATCGAGCTGGAGGACCTGGAATCACCGCCGTCGGCCTTCGGCTGACCCGGCACTCGGCCGGGCGCTCACCCCGACGGCGTCACGGCGGCCACAGCGACGACCCGCCCGGTTCAGGCAGGCGGCACGAAGCCGGTGGCCGGGCGCTCAACCCGCGGCTGTGGCTGCGGCTGCGAGTGGGGCTGAGGTTGTGGTTGCTCCGGGGGCGACGAAGGCACCGCCCGCGGATGGTCCGCCACCGGCGGCGCGTAGCCGCCGGGCACCCCGTCCGCGGGCGGAACGAAGGGGGAAACGGAGGGGGAAGGGACACCGCCCGTCGCGACCGGTCCGCCGCGGAACGCCTGCCGGGCTTCACGGGCCTGCCGTTCGTGCACCACGGCCGCCAGATAAGCGGCCGGATGAACACCGTGCGGCGCCGGAGCACCCGTACGAGCGGCGACATCGTTCGCGAGACGCTCGGCCATTCCCCAGGCGATCTGCGGATCGAGCTGCTGCATCCGAGTCAGGTACTGACGAACGGCGAGCCACAGGCCGTCGGGCACTCCGGAAAGGTCCAGTTCGGAGAAACGCCCGGCCAGCAACGGCGGGGGAGGAGGGACGAGACGGGCCTGCCCGACAGGCACCCGCTCACGCACGACCAAGGTGCCGGCGAACACATCCCCCAGCCGTCGCCCCCGCGCCGACACCAGCGAGGCGATACACGCCACGACCCCGAGCGTGATCAGAATCTCGACCACACCGATCGCACCCCGCACCAGCGCGTGCCGGAACCGGATCGGCCCGCCGTCGTCCCGCACCACACGCAAACCGCAGGCCAGCTTTCCCAGCGAACGCCCGTGGCTCAGCGTCTCCACCGCGATCGGCCCGCCCACCAGCACCAGCAGGAAGCTCGCGATCGTCAGCGCGACCTGCGCAGCGCCGTCCAGGGACGCGGTGGCCGCCACCACCGCCAAGGTGACGCCGATGTACACGACCACGGCCACGACCAGGTCGAGCAGTACCGCCAAAGCCCTGCTGGGCAGCTTCGCAGGCCGCAGTTCGAGCGCCACCGCCTCGCCCGTCACCAGCTCACTCACGCCCGCCGTCCTTCCCTGGTCTGCCCCGAGAACCGCAAGTCTGCCAAGCTGAGAGCGCATCGCGCTGCAGTACGACAAGCTGACGGTAAAGACGGACCGCCACCACGGGTGGTCGAGGACCGGCCGAGGAGCAGGCAAACCCGATGGACCTGGACGTCTTCGTCTCCGCCCACCGAGCCGAGTGGGACCGCCTCGACGCCCTCCTCCGCCGGCGCCGCCTCAACGGAGCGGAGGCCGACGAACTCGTCACCCTCTATCAGCGCACCGCCACCCATCTTTCGCTGATCCGGTCCAGCGCCCCCGACCCGCAGCTGACGGGCCGGCTCAGCCAACTCGTGGCACGCGCGCGCAGCGCGGTCACCGGCGCGCGCCGTGCCTCGTGGCGTGATGTCACACGCTTCCTGGGCCAGGGCTTTCCGGCAGCCGTCTACCGGTCCCGCCACTGGTGGGTGCCCACCGCGCTCCTGTCGACCGCGATAGCCATCCTCATGGGCTGGTGGATCGGCACCCATCCCGCCGTGCAGTCCTCCATAGCGGCTCCCGGTCAACTGCGCGAGCTGACCCGGCCCGGCGGCGAGTACGAGACGTACTACTCAAGCCATCCCGCCGCCTCCTTCGCGGCCCAGGTATGGACGAACAACGCCCAGGCCGCAGCGATGTGCCTGGTCCTGGGCATCTTCCTGGGACTCCCCGTCCTGTGGATACTCCTCCAGAACATGATCAACCTGGCCGTCGGCTTCGGCCTGATGTCCTCCGCGGGCCGGCTCGACACCTTCCTGGGCCTGGTCCTCCCGCACGGTCTGCTCGAACTGACCGCCGTCTTCGTGGCGGCAGGTACCGGACTGCGCCTCGGCTGGACCGTCGTCGACCCCGGTCCCCGCACCCGCCGCACGGCCCTCGCGGAAGAGGGCCGGGCCGCGGTGGGAATGGCGATCGGCCTCGCCCTGGTCCTGTTCGTCTCCGGGGCCATCGAAGGTTTCGTCACCCCTTCCGGCCTGCCCACCTGGGCCCGCATCGGTATCGGCGTCGTCGCCGAGCTGGGGTTCCTGACGTACGTCTTCGTCCTCGGCGGCCGTGCGGCACGCGCCGGCGAGACGGGGGACCTGGAAGCGCCCGAACGCAGCGCCACGCTCCCGACGGCCGCCTGATGTGCGGACGGCCCCGGTGAACTGCTAGTGTCCTCTTCGCCCCGCAGGAGCTGTTGACACGGCGCTGGTGGGGAGGTAGATTCAAACAGTTGCCTAGAACTGGACAGGTTCGGGGCTGATCGTTAGAATCTATCTGCTCCTCGTGAAGACGCGGAAACGCATTACCGAGAAGCAACCCCCGATTATTCGGAAATGAGCGGCCGGTCAGACCGGCCTGGAACTTCTGATAAAGTCGGAACCGCAGGAAAGGGAAACGCGAGAGCGAAAACCTGGAAAGCACCGAGGAAATCGGGTCGAGAAAAGATCTGATAGAGTCGGAAACGCAAGACCGAAGGGAA
>NZ_JBIAGM010000076.1:0-3653 GCF_042869815.1 Streptomyces sp. NPDC006739 | reverse complement strand
CACCGCGCGAAGTCCACGCCGAGTACGAGAAGTTGCGAATCGTCGCGTGAAATAGACGGTCAGAAGCCTGTCCGGGAAACGCGAGGCCCCTCAGGTGGCCGTGACACCGCTTACAGTGGATATCAAGAGATCCCATGGAACAGCCATTTCAAACCCCCCTGGGTGGTTGTCAGAAGCCGTCTCAACCGACCTTGGAACGTGTGGGTCGAACAGGGTCTTGGTTGAGTGAACTTCCGGCGATAGGTGCATGGAGGTAGGGCCTCCTGGTAGCTCGGGGGTGCGACCCCGTTCCGAGCGGTTCCCGGAGGCCCTGTTGTCGTTGTTGTACGCGCCCGATCCCGTCCGCTTCAACTCGCCTGCCGTGTCGTGCGATTGTCTCGCGCACGTGTACGGCAACGCGACCGATCACCCTGGTCGGGTGCGCCGGTATCCCTCGGTCATGACGGATGCGGAGTGGGCGGCCATCCGGCCGGTGCTGTCGGTGCCGGCATGGCTCCAGGGGCGGGGCGGACAGCCGGAGGGCTACTGCCACCGCCAGATGCTGGATCAATGCCACGAAGTTAAGAGACCAGCGGTGGTGTCAAGGCATCAGGGAGAGTGATCTTGTAGATGCTCGGCGCGGTGCGGATGAGACGGCCGTTGCGCTCCCAGCAGCAGAGTTGCGCGGTGAGGCTGCTGAGGGGGCGCCCTGAGGTGGGGAGCCCGAGGTGCCGCGCGATGTCCCGGGTGTGCATGGCCTGGTTGGAGTTCGCTGCCAAGATCCGGCAGACCTGGCCCCAGCGGCCGGTAGGGGTCCGGCTGGGATCGTGCGCATTGGGGAGGGTCGGTGGCTGCACGGTGATCTCGGTGGTGGTGATCGGGGTGCTGGCGCGTGGACGCCCGTCGCGGTTCCAGATGTTGTAGCGGGAGGTTCCGCACTTGACGATGCGGGAGGACAGTCGCATCCGGCGCCCGGGGAGCAGCGCGTGCAGTACGCGGGCGCCGATGTGTCCTACCAGGTCGGAGTACCTGCTCGGTCTTGAGGCCGCGGTCGTTCCGATCGGGCTGATCACTGTGTCGCGGGCGGCTTCCAGAGCGACGGTGAAGCCGGCCCGGTCGGGATCGCAGCCGGGCATGGTCTCCACTGCGGTCACCATGACCGAGCGCAGGGCTTGGTAGAGGGTGAGAAGTGCCCACATCTCCTGGTTCAGACCTACGGGGTCCTTCGAACGCAGGACTCGGCCTTTGAGCAGGGTGTGACGGAGCGCCAGGTAGGTGATCTCGATCTCCCAGCGTTCGTGGTAGAGACGCACCAGGTGGTCGGCGGGGTCGATGCGGTGGTCGGTGAGCGTGGTCAGCAGGCGGTAGGTTCCGCCGAAGTCGCCGCCGTCGGCGGTGCGGGTGTGGATCTCGGCCTCGATCACCCGTAGTGGGAGGCCCCCGATCCGGGTCAGGTAGGAGCCGTCGGGCAGCAGTGCCAGTACTGGCGGTCGTCGGGTGCTGGTGGCGCGTATCAGGAACTGAGTCCCTTGAGCTGCGATGGCTGTGAGCAGTTCGTTGCTGTCGAAGGCGCGGTCCGCCAGGAGGAGCATGTCCGGGGTGAGGTGGCCGATCAGGTCGTGGGCGTAGTCGGTCTCGCCTTTGGAGGCGGAGCCGAAGACCGCTGCGATCAGACCGCGGGTGCCTGTTTCGCACAGGGTCATGAGCATCAGCCGGGGGTGGCCGGTCGGGCCGTAGCGGCGTTCGGTGCGGCCGAGCCAGGACCGGTTGCGCTCGTGGTCGGGGACGTTTAGGCTCCCGCATCCGTCGAAGGCGACCGTGCGCCAGCGGCGGTAGCTCACTCCGGGTGTGGACGGCTGGGCCAGCGGGCCGGCCAGCACGTCGAACAGCCGCTTGAGCGGGGCCACCCCGACCCGCCGACGCAGATCACGAAGCGCCTTCTCCGAGGGCTGCGGCACCCGGGTGGCCAGTCCGGCCCCGAGTTTGCCCCACACCAGTGCGGTGCCCAGATGCTCGAACAGCCCGAGCGCAAGCACGAAGTACACCCCGACGCGAGACGGGAGGCTCCGCAGTCGTCGCTCGCGAGCCCCGCTCTCATCCAGTACCGCATCCACCAACTCGGGCGGGATGACCTGCGTTAACTCACCAACATGACCAGGCGCGAACACGTCACCGGTTCCGCCCGTGACAGACTTGGCCACTGGGCCTCTGCTTTCTCAGGAAGATCTTGGTCGATCCCCTGGATAGCAGAGGCCCTTCTACCTCCCGCCACGCTTGACACCACCGCTGGTCTCTTAACTTCGTGGCATTGGATGCTGGATGCAATCCGCTACCTGGTCGCGGGCGGGATCTCCTGGCGGGCGATGCCCGCAGACTTCCCCGATTGGAGCCGGGTCTACGCCTTCTTCCGCCGCTGGCGCGAGCACGGGCTGATCACAGAGTTCCACGACCGGCTGCGCGAACGGGTCAGGGAGCGCGAAGGCCGTGAGGGCGAGCCCACGGCAGGGATCATTGACGCGCAGTCGGTGCGGGGCGCCGCGACGGTGCCGGCCGCCTCACGCGGCTACGACGGCGGGAAGAAGGTACCCGGACGCAAGCGGCACATCGTGACCGACAGACTCGGTCTGCTGCTGGTCGTCGTGGTCACCGCCGCGAACATCGGCGACCGGGACGCCGCGACGGGCCTGCTGGGGCGAGTGCGCCGACTGCACCGTGACATCACCCTGGTCTGGGCCGACGGCGGTTACACCGGCGACCTGGTCGACTGGTGCCGGCAGAAACTCGCCCTCACGCTGGAGATCGTCAAGCGCACCGACGACATGAAGGGGTGCGTGGTGCTGCCGAGACGCTGGGTGGCAGAGCGCACATTCGCATGGTTGATGAACTCCCGCCGCCTGGCCCGCGATTACGAGACTCTGCCCGCTACCAGCGAGGCGATGATCCGGTGGTCGATGATCACGCGGATGGGCCGGCGTCTGGCAAAGGCACGGGCCGCCGGCCGGCGCTGAACATCCCCGACGTCTCCTGCACGAGCCACCCGCGTTCCGCCAGGCGCCTGGCCTTCGAGCGCACCCCCTCGACCTTCGCCGGCGTCGTCTCCAGACCCAGCTGCACCGCGATCTCCCTGGCCTTCAGCGATCCCTGACCCGCTGAGGGCCGCTCCTCCAGCACACCCAGGATCCGCTGGTAGTCCGGTGTCAGCACCGTCACCGGCAACCCGTCCCGCCAGGGCGGCACCGTCGAGCCCGGCACAGGTGAGGGCGCTGTTTCCTGCTCCGCCTCGGACTCGGTCATGGCAGTGGACTCGGCCGCAGAGACAGCCAGGGCCTCGACCAGCTCCTCCCGCGCGATCACCCGCAGGTCCAGCTCGATCTCCGCGGCCTCCAACACGCCGGCCAGCCGCGCGACTTCTTCCCGAAGACCCTCCACCCGCACCCGGGCAGCCGTCTCCCGCTCCTCCAGCATTGCCAGCACCGACGCCAACCGCGCACCCCTCAGCCACTAAGCGGACACAAGACGGGAGCGTATTCGGTTGTGATCAAGGGGCCGCTCGTGTGAGGTCCTTGATCCAGATCACGGAGGCCCTGAGGTGGAGTCCGGCGAGGTAGCTCCCGGGGGTCTTGTCGTAGCGGGTGGCGATGCCTCGCCATGCCTTCATCCTGTTGATCGCCCGC
>NZ_JBIAGM010000075.1:0-3806 GCF_042869815.1 Streptomyces sp. NPDC006739 | reverse complement strand
GGAGGCCCTGTCCGTATGCGCCACGCCCCCACGATCACCCAATCGGGACTCCCGTTCGACGCTCATCTCTCAAGATCGGAAAGACAACAACTACTAATGTGCTCGCCGCTGGGCTGGCGACGAAGCAGCACAGCGACGCGGCGTGGGTGGCCGCCGACCGAGCGCTGGCGGCGGCGCGCTGCAACGGCATTCCAGTGGCCATCGGCGAGGCCTCGCGACAGCTGGCAATCGCGATGCGCCGCTCAGGCCGCTCCGCGGCCGCGGTGCACCTACTCACCAAGGAGGCCGGGAACCTGGACGCCTCCCGTGACCACACCGGCGCTGTGCGGACAACGCTGCTGTTGACCGGCGCGTACTCGGCGGCGACCGACCGGGGCCGGTCGACGGCCCTGTCGCTGTTGGAGGAGGCCGAGCAGGCGGCGGAGCGGTATCCGGCCGTGCTGGGCCTGTTCACGGTGGAAGCCACACAGACGCAGGTCGACGTCTACCGGATTAGCGTGCTCAACGCGCTGGGCACCCCGGACGAGGCTGTGACCGTGGCGAACCGGCTGAACGTGGACCGGATGCCGACAGCGGAGCGGCGGGCGAGGGCGTGGACCGACGTCGCCCGCATGTGGAACGCGCTCGGCGACGGCAAGCAGACCTTCCGCGCGCTACGCCAAGTCGAGCGCGAGGCGCCCCAGGAGGTGCGACGGCCCTCGCTGCGGGCACTGACCGCCGGGCTGCTCTACGGGCCGATCCGCGTCGAGGGTGTGCGCGAGTTTGCGGCCCGCACCAACGCCCTGGCTGCCTGACCTATGTGACGGAGCCGGCCGCCTGTGCCCCCCGTGGCGGGCGGCCCGTGGGCCGGGATGATCGTGCCCGAACCGCAGCCGTCAGCCTCAGTTTCCTGACATGCGGGTCTGCGAGGAGAACGACTCGATCAGCCTCGACGTCGAAGCCGAGCACGGGATGGCCGGTTCGCCCTCCGGGTCCATCAGCACCGGCTTGCCCAACCGCCCGATCTCCCGAAGGAAGCCGCAGAGCACATCAAGTCGATCCTGGCCCTGCAACTCCCGCAGATCGACGTCGAAGTCGACTTCGTCGTCGGCATGGAAACGGAAGATCGCCAACACATCGGCCGTCGGCCAGACCCGCGGGTCCGGGCACTCGGCATCCGCCGCACGGGACAGCACGGGTCTCCGCCCGGGGCGCCGGAAACACTGTCTCTGCCACGGAGTACTGGCGCTTCCAGCCCTTCTCCGCAACAAGGTCGAGGACCGCCTGCCAGTCCTCCGACGAGGCATTCGGGACACGCCCGTCCGGCAACGGCCCCACCAAGTCCAGGTCGCAGAAGCTCTTCACGTCATCCTCCAGCCCAAGTCCTCTGCATGGGCGGAGGCGATCCGTTCCAGCCCCCTGACCTGCGTCTTCAAGTTGGTCTAGGCTCAAAGGAGTCCGGGAGAGATCACTCAGGCACGGGAGCGGTCTGTCCCTCCGGAGTGTCAAACCGTTTGGGGCTGGCTGGTGCGTGCAATGAACGCGGCACGTCCTTCACCCGGCGCGCCGTCTCCTGTCTGCGCACTTACCTCGGAGATCCAGCAGCGCAGTGATAGGTCGGCCAGGCTCTCGATGAAGTACCGGTCCGCAAGTCGGGAGCCTGGCGGATGCACTTCACGGGCGCTCATCCATTCCACCAGTACGCCGGCAGCGCTCTGCGCTAGGCGGGGTTCGTCCATGGGGGCTCGGGTTTGCCTACAGTGCGTTGCCCGGGTCCACGTTTGGTCGAGGTGCTCGAGGACTTCGTCGCGTAGGGCGGTCAGCTCCTCAAGGCTGATGCGAACGAGCTCGTCGAGTCGTTCCTCGGGGGAGGTTTCCTCGTAGCGGGCCATTTGGGAGGCGTGGCAGACGGCCGCGTAGTCCCATACGGCCAAGCAGTCCTCGCTGCCGTCGCAATCGAGGTGCAATGCGGCAGCCAGGTCGGCCATGAGCGCATGGTCATCTTCTGGAAGTACCAGCCTTTCCAAGCCGATCAGGACCGCCAATAGGCGGGCATCCACCTCTGCGCGCGGTGCGTGGGCGAGGTCGGGCAGACGCCGGAGGTTGATTCGCATCTGGCGCACGGCCCTGTCGCTCTCGGACAGCGCGATTTTGGCCGTCGCCTCGGCGTTCTCGTACTCGGCGTCCATCTCAGCAGCCCATTGCGGCGGCACAGCGGCCGCTTCTCGCGCCACGCGTTCCTCGTGTGTGAAGCGGTGCTTGAAGTACGTGCGCGCGAGAGCGACTTTCAGTGCGCTTTCCAGGACGTCCGCGCCGCTGAAGAAGGCAAGCAGGGTTAGGTCGTCGTACGAGCGTCCTGGACTGTTGTGCCGGGCCAAGGCACAGACCAGATCGCCGGTGCCAGGCGGATAGACCACCTCGGTGCCCGCACCCCCCACGCGCTGGATGTCGGGTCGCGGGATCAGGCCGTGGCGGCGCCAGCGTTCCAGCTGGTACGCGCTCACCGGGTGGCCGGACGACGCGGCCAGAGCCATCAGCTCGAGATCGGCGCGACTGGGTGTAGTTCGTGGCATGAGGAAACGCTAGCCAGCAGGGCGTTGAAGCTCCCGGGCTTGGCGTGCGGGGGTCAGGAGGCACCCGGAGGACGGAGCCGTGGCTGGTACCCGGCGAACGCCCTCACGCTGTCGTCCTGCTAATCGAGACCGGCACCGGCTCCAACGGGTTCGCCAGCACCCGGGCATGGGTTGAAGCCCCGGCCAAGGTCAGCTGACCCTGCTTCCAGCCCGTTGGTCCCGCGGGTCCGGCGGCGGGACCAACGACATCACGTCTCGTCATTCAGCACCGAATACATGAACATGTCCCGGCGTTCGTTCCCGATCTTCTGCCACCCTCGCAGCAGTCCCTCGCGTTGGAACCCCGCACGCTCGGCAGTGCGCACGGAGGCCGTATTCCACGGCTCCACCCACAGTTCGAGCCGGGGAATCCGCAGATCCCGCAGGGCCCAGCCGACCACTGCGTTGACAGCAGCCACGGCGGCTCCCTGACCACGCGCCGACTTGACGACCCAGTAGCCCAGCGATGCACGGCCCTGTTCCAGATCCTTCAGCCACAGCCCCACCTGGCCGACGGGTAGCCCGGCAGAGGTCACGATAACGAACGTATACCCAGCCCGCGTGGCTGCCCGGCCCCACTGCCGTTCGACAAACGCGACGCCTGCCGACTCGGAATACGGCGAGGGCACCGTCGTGATCAACGGGATGTAGTCGTCCTCCGACGCCTCCCGGACCAGCGGAAGGTCAGAAAGACGCCACGGCCGCAGCGCGAATCCCGCGTCAGCGGCGAGCTCAGGCACCTCAAGGGGTTGCTCCATCCGCCCATCCTGCCGTGGTCCGAGTCCGGTCCGCACTCGGGTATCGAGCACGGCCAGTCCTCGTCGCTCCATTCAGCGCCAGCACGGCAACGAAGCACAATGCTGCTTGCTGTTGACGGCCTGTTGGAACTGAGTGGGCGTTAAGTCCGTTTCTGGTAGCGGCCTCGTCCGGGTTGGGTGAGGAAGCCTTGGCGGACGAGGCGTCCGAGGCGGCTGCGGGTGACGTTGACGGATGCCTCGTCGGTGGGCATGCCGAGGAGTTCGTGCAGCTCACGGGCTCTGAACACCTGGCCGGGGTTTTGGTTGAAGGCGTTGACGATGGCCTGGTAGGCAGTGCCCGTCTCGGGCGGGTCGGGTTCGGATCCTGCCGGCGCGACCTCCGCGATGACCTTCCGGGCGGTGTCCAGGTCCGCGAGTCGGGCCTCGGTCTCGCCCAGGGCAGCGGTCAAGTGCTCGA
>NZ_JBIAGM010000074.1:0-4069 GCF_042869815.1 Streptomyces sp. NPDC006739 | reverse complement strand
TCGACCGACACACGCTCACCGACCGACACCAAGAATCCTCCGTCGCACTGGCCGCCTGATCAACCCCCGAAGGATTTACGACGCAGACCACTTAGGGAACCGGCCGCGTGACTACCTGGCCGGGGAGTTATCTGCCTCTTGATTCCTCCACTGATGTTGAGCGACTTCATGTCGCACCCTCGACGTACCACCACAGACTCACGGCCCTGCTGGAACAAGAACGCCTCGCGCTGCCGGGGCCCCGATCCGCGTGCGCCCTTGCCCTCGACGATGAACCGGCCCCACTGCCCGGACTCCCAGTGCACGTCCGAGACCCGCACGCCGCACAGCTCGGAGGCCCGCACCCCGGACAGGTACGCGATCTTCGCCATCACGTAGTCGCGGCAGGCCACTGCCTCCTTCCGCGCGGCCCACCGCACCACCGCGGGACTCGGCCCCGTTCCGGCACGATACGGACGTCGCCGGTCCAGTCCAGGAGGGCGACGACCTGCTCCGCGACGTCCTGAGCCGACGTCACCACTGCTCCCCCGTCACCGCGGCGAGGTTGTCGAGGACTTGCGCGCGGCGGGGCTCGGTCTGCGGCGGGTGCCGCGTGGCCAGCTCACCGGCGCGGCAGGCTGTACTCCCAGGTCGTACGGGGCAGTCGCGGGCTCGTCGTGGCGCGACCGTAGCCCACGCGCCGTCACTGCAGGTCCGGGCTGAGGTCGGCGGCCGGTCGGCGGGCAGTCGCGCGGCCGCGGGCAGTGGCTGTGCCGGGCTGTCCGCGGCCGGGTTGGTGGTTCAGCGGACGTGGACCGTGACCGTGTTGGAGGCGTGCAGGCGCACCGGGTGGTGGTCGTGCTTGCTGGTCAGGCCGTACAGCACCGCGCGGAACTGCAGGTCGCCGCGGTGCGCGGCCGAGCCGTGCGCGGTCAGCCGGGCGTCGTGCTTGACGGGGGTGGTGCAGTTCTCCTGGTGCCACGGCTGCGTGCCGGTGCGCTCCTCCAGACAGAGCTGGTGCAGGTAGCTGGCGCTGTCGTCGTCGCCGTGCGCCGTGATGGTGAAAGTTTTGCCGACGTGCGCCGTGCGGGGCGCGGTGATGCCGACGTCGCCCTTGGCGAACGCCGGCACGGCGGCCAGCGCCACCGAGGCCAGACCCAGCGCACCGATCGCGGCCGCACGACCACCCCACGCCTTCATCCCGCTCTTCTTCGTCCTGGTCATGGACTTTTCCCTCCCGTGGGCCTCCCCCGCAGGTGAGACCCACCCCCTTGTGGCGAGGGCGCCCGGTTGGCGCCCTGGCTGATCATTGAGAGGAGCGGTTCTTCCGCCCGGTTGTGCGCCACCCAGTGCCGTTACGGATCCACGACAAACCCGTCGGCCAGCCTGATCCCACCAGCGGCAGCCGAACCGCTCCTGCGTACTGGGCAGTTCACCGCATGCCCTGCCCGGGAGTGCGAACGGACACCCGTACCGCGGGAAGGGTGTACCTGATCGGGCGGTAGCCCCCACAGCCGGTCTGCCGGGAGCCCTGTCTAAAATCCGTCCGTGGCAGGGGCCCCGGATGAGTTGATCAAGCTGGAACGATCCGCCGAACAGGAACGGGCGAAGCTCGCCGGCGTGGCCGGCGACGAGTACGACGCCCAGTGGGCACGCTGGCGTCAGACGTCCGAGGCCGCGCAGGCAGCAGTCACCGCGCACGCCCAGGCGTCCGGGTCCTCGACTAGAGCCAGCGCGGTCAGGCGCTGCGCGGGCGGCGGCCCATGGTCTTCTTGGCGGCCGTCTTCTTCGCCGCGGCCTTCTTGGCCGGCTGCTCCTTGGCGGCAGCCTTCTTCTTCGGCTTCGGCAGCTCGTGCACCTGCGCCGGCCCCGCGCCGGCGGTGCGGGAGGCCTTGGCCTTCTGGACCGACTCGTTCAGCGCGGCCATCAGATCCAGGACCTGGGCCGGCTGCTCCGGCTCGGGCGCTTCGGGGAGCGGTTTCTCCTCGCGTTTGGCCTCGATGATCTGGGCGATCGCCTCGGTGTACCGGTCGGTGAACTCCTCGCCCTCCAGCGCGTCGACCGTCATGGTGTCCATGAGGGCAAGCGCCCCTTCGATCTCGTCCTCGGTCACCTCGGCCGGTGACGGGAGCAGTTCGGTGGGGTCGCGGATCTCGTCGGGCCACAGCAGCTCCTGCAAAACCAGCGCGTCGCCATGGACCCGAAGCATGCCCAGCCTCTCGCGGCCACTCCACGCGTACTTCGCGATGGCCACCCTGCTGGAGCGGCGCAGCGCTTCGACGAGCAGCTTGTACGGCTTCGCGGCGACCTGCCCGCCGGCGGCGAGATAGTACCCGGCGCCCATGGGGATCGGGTCGATGTCCTCCAGCCGCACGAAGGCGTCGATCTCGATGGCCTTCGCCGTCGGCAGCGGCAGATTGCTCAGGTCTTCGTCCGTGATCGGGATGACCTGGTCACGGGTCAGCTCGTAGCCCTTGCCGATCTCGGACTGGTCGACCTCACGGTCCTCCAGATCGCACACCTTGCGATAGCGGACACGCCCCATGTTTTCAAGATGATACTGGTGGAAGTGGACGCTGTGATCTTCAGTCGCGCTCTGTACGTTGACCGGAACGGGCATGTTGACCGAAATAGCGCCTGACCATATGGTGCGGGGCATCGGCAAAACCTCCGTGACGGCCCCGAGCACCACCAGACTACGACGGCCCTGGCCTTGCGCATGCGCGCTCCCGGCCCACCCCGCACCCTGAAAAGGTGGCCGCCACATCACAGGTCGATCTGTGCCGGGCGCAGTCAGTCAAGGTTCGGTGGCCACAGGACAACTGACCTGTCGCAGTGAAGGTTGAGCGATTCTCACTGAAGGTTGAGTGGTTCGTCGGTCAGGACGTCGGCGAGGGCGGGGTGGATCCGTCCGGGGGTGATGGTGGTGATGGTGTACTTCGCGACGCCGTTCGTGACGAAGGGGTCCTGGGCGGTGATCTGCTCGATCGTGTCGCGGTCGACGCCGTGGGCGATGATCGCGCCGCCGTCTGAGGTGGGGACGGTCTGGCCGGAGATCAGGAATGTCCCAGCGGCATGGTGCCGTTCAAGGTAGGCAACGTGACCGGTGATGTGCGGGGTGACTTCGTCTTCGGCTGCTGTGTAGTGGAGTTGGAGCAGGTGGAGCACGGTGTCCTCCGTCGCGTACTGGGTTGTGTCGGCTGGCGGGTTCGCCGCCCCGACTGCTGGTGGGTGGGGCAGGGTTTGTGGATCGAGTGTTCTTGGGCGAGTCGCTCTTTCTTGCGCCGACGGTAGAGGTAGCTGCGGCAGGTCGTTGAGCATGTGAGGCGTATCTGGTTCTTGCGCCCTGGCAGCAAGGGGCCCGAGCAATACGCGCAGGCCGTCGGCTGTTCCCGGGGCGGTGCCTTCGGATCGGGTGTCGGCAGTGGGGATTCGCCTCGTTCGATCCGGCGACGTATGTAGGCCCGGTGGCTGCAGAGCTTCGAGCACCAGCGTCGTCGGCTGCCGGGACCGAGCGGGGAGTCGCACTCGTCACAGGTGGGTTGAGTCGCCAGAGCGTCCGCGTGAAAACTCCCAACCCACCGCCGAACAGGCCCGCTCGGTCGCGGCGAACGCTTCCACGGTCCGCTCGTCGACATCGTCCTCAGCCGGGACATCGACCACGCGGGCGCGTCCGTCGGCCAGCCGCACGAAGTAATCCGGCGCGCGCCGCCGTTTCTCTTCCTCCTCGCGCCAGTGCAGCCAGAACGGCTGTGAGGCGATCCCCACCACGTCCGGGGCGAAGTCCAGCAGGATCAGCCGGTCCCGCTCCAGCCACGACTCGTAGCCCACATGGCCGCCGGTGGTCACCGCGTAGTACCAGCCCGCGAAGCTGCGGTCCCCTCTTGTTCCACCGGAACCCGCGTACAGGCGGAACGTCCTCGAACCGGACACGCCACCCGGAGCCCAACGCCGTGCGACGACGCTGACCGCTGTCGAAGAAGTCCAGGTCAAAAGGTTGCGTCCAGGGAAGTGGTGTACGGGTTCGACCTGATCCGGGGGTTTGCTCCGGCATCGGGATGGTGCCCGCATAGATGAACGGCCACCGGCT
>NZ_JBIAGM010000073.1:0-4345 GCF_042869815.1 Streptomyces sp. NPDC006739 | reverse complement strand
CGTCGCAATCCACACCGAACCGGAAGGCCCTCACCTGTTCAAGATCCCTCAGCCGAGACCTGGCTCACCTGTCCACAACCTCCCCGGACAGAACACCTAGGGCTGACCGCCGCCCGTTCCTACCGCGACGAGTACGGCCACCTAGACGTCCCCGCCGACTACACCGATCCCACCGGATACCGGCTCGGCACCTTCATCACCACCATGCGCGACGCCGCGAAAGCCGGCCGCCTCGAAGCCGACTGGGTCGCCGAACTCGACGCGCTGGGCATGATCTGGGACAAGCATGACGCCGCCTGGCGCGCCCGCCTCGCCGCGGCCGCCGACTACCTGCGCGCCCACGGTCACCTCGCCGCCCCCGCCACCACTCCCGTCGGGGCCTGGCTCGCCGAACGACGCCACCTCGCCACCAAAGGCGAACTCGACACCGCCCGCGCCGAGGCCCTCAGCGCCCTTGCCCCCGACTGGCGCCTGCCGCACGGAGCGGACTGGCACCGCAAGTACCACCTGCTGCGCGCCCACCTCGCCTCCGGCGCTGACCCTGCCGCCCTGACCCGCGACACTCAGCTCGGCGGCGTGAAGATCGGCTCCTGGCTGCATCGCCAGCTCACCACCTGGCCCACCCTGGCCCCCGGCCAGCAGCAGCTGATGACCGCCCTCAGCCTCACCCCCGAGACGAACCCGCTCGCCCCCGCCCGCCGTACCCGCCGCACCTTCGAGGAGACCGTCCAGCTCCTGGAGCTCTTCCTGCACCGCGAAGGCCGCACACCCGCCGCCCGCGAGACGATCCGCGTCGACGGCGACACCGTCGCGCTCGGCGCCTGGCTCGCCAAGACCCGCACCAGGCACCGCGCCCGCCAACTCCCCGAGGAACACGGCCGCCTGGTCGCCGCTCTCTTCGACGGAGACTGGACGACCGAGGACGCCTTGCCGGCCGTGCTGGCCTAGGCGCCCACCGGCGCGGCCGCGGGCGGGAGCTGAGCCCGCCCCGCTGACACCTGTTCCGGTAACGGACAGGCGACGGCGCATGTGATCAGGGCCCAGAAACGATCAGAAGCCGCTGCTTCCACGCACGAGGGTTCGAACGTAGAAGTCTGAGACCCTGGCTGACACCGGATGGTTGGATGCCGGTGGGATGCCGATGAGGTTCCGGTGCGGGAAGCGTTGCAGACTCTCATCGCAATGGAGCAACAGGTTCGGTTCGAGGGGAATGGAGGGCCGGCCGATGAGTGACCGCAGTTCGATCGAGTGGACTGAGGCCACGTGGAACCCGACCACGGGGTGCGACCGCGTGTCCGCGGGCTGCGACAACTGCTACGCGCTGGCCCTGGCCAAGCGCCTGAAGGCGATGGGTTCCCCCAAGTACCAGGCTGACGGGGACCCGCGCACCTCAGGACCGGGATTCGGGCTGACCCTGCACCCGGACGCACTGCGTGTCCCTTACGGTTGGAAGACCCCACGGACGGTCTTCGTCAACTCCATGAGCGACCTGTTCCACGCGCGAGTGCCACTGGACTACGTACGCCGGGTGTTCGAGGTGGTCGCCGACACCCCCCAGCACACCTACCAGGTGCTCACCAAGCGTGCACGCCGCCTGAGGCTGGTCGCCGACCGACTTCAGTGGCCGGCGAATCTGTGGATGGGCGTCTCGGTGGAAAGTGCGAAGGAACTGACCCGCGTCGACGACCTGCGACACGTCCCTGCGGCGGTGAAGTTCCTGTCCTGCGAGCCGCTGCTGGGGCCGCTGGACGGGCTGGAACTGTCCGGCATCGACTGGGTCATCGCAGGCGGCGAGTCAGGGCCTGGACACCGGGCGCTGGATCCTGCCTGGGTGACGCAGATCCGCGACACCTGTCAGCAGGCCGAGGTGGCCTTCTTCTTCAAGCAGTGGGGTGGCCGCACGCCCAAGGCCAAAGGCCGCGAACTGGATGGGCGCACCTGGGACGACATGCCACAGCGCGCACTGTCACTGCCGGCACGCTAGAACCCTCCGCCAGCGGCTATCCAGCCTGTCACACCGCTGCACCTAAAACCCCCGGAATACCGCAAAGACCTCGGCAGCACGGCATGGGTCGCCGAAGGACGCTCTCGTGCCGGTGCTGCGCCATGCCGAGCCGGGCAGGCCGATTTCCTGCAACTCCGGTACACACCCAGCGTATCTGCCGCAAAATCGTGCCCACCATGTCCATCGAGCAGACAAGGTGGGGGATCTTGGACGCGTCCGAGGCAGTGCTCGACGACACAGTTCTCAACCTGAGCGGTGAAGGCGCCGACGAGAAGGAACTGGACGCCAGCAGCCCCTTCTTCGTCAGCAAGAAGGCCGCCGCCGTCCTCAAGCACGCCATCCTCGACAGTTACGTCGTCCCCTTCGCCAGTAAGGTCGGCCGGTACGCGCCGGACGGCCGCGTCGTCTACCTCGACAGCTATGCAGGGCCAGGCCGGTATGAGGACGGCACACCGGGATCCCCAGCCCTGATCCTGGACTCGGCCGCCCGCATCGCGGGCTTCCGCCAGCTCGACTGCTACTTCATCGAGCGTGGACGCAGGAGCTACCGCTCCCTGGCCGCCCTCGTCGAGGACGCCCGCAGCCAGGGACTGGCCGCCCACGCCCTGCAGGGGCGAGCCGAGAAGCACCTCGACCAGGTTCTGCAACGAGCAGCAGGCTCACCCCTCTTCGCCTTCCTGGACCCCTTCGGCCTCGGGCTGAGTTTCCAAGCACTCACCCAGCAGATCTTCGGCTCCCGCAGCGCTCACGGAACGACCGGCCGCCACGCCACCGAAGTCCTGCTCAACTTCAACGCCAACGCCGTACGCCGCATCGGAGGCCTGCTCACCAGCCCCAAGGACACCCCCGGAAAGCCGGCCACACTTCGCGCCATGGACGCAGCCTGCGGCGGCTCCTGGTGGCGTGAGGAATTCGAGGCATCCAAGAACAACACGGAAGCCGTCGCGCGCATCACCACCGGCTTCGCCCAGCGCGTCGCACGCACCGTCCGCGCGGGCTACTGGACCATCGACGTCCGCAACCGCGCACATCACCAAGTCGCCTACCATCTGGTGCACTTCAGCCGCCACAAGGACGGCCTGTGGCTGTTCGGGGAAGCCGCCAGCCTCGCCCAGGTCGCCTGGCGCCGAGCCTGCCTGCCCCCGCCTGACGAAGGAACCCTCTTCGGCGCCGTCGACACCTTCGACGAAGAAGAAGAGCAGCGCGCCCAGGCGTGGGTGAGACAGATAAGCCAAAACATCGAGCGTCTCCAGCGTGATCTTGGCCCCTTCACGATCGGCGACCGGCAGGCCGAAGTCCTCGCAGGCGTCCTCGGCCAGGCACGAAGCAAGCACATCCGAGCCGCAGTGAAGCAACTACACAAGGACGGCAAGACCGACTGCTCCGGAGTCGGCGACGTGCGCCGGCTCCGTATCACTCCACCGCGATGACACCTGGAATCCATGACCACCCACACGCACGCCCAACTGCTCGCAGCGCATATCCGCGCGGTGCTCGGCGACGGCCCGTTCCCTGCACCCGGCGGCTGGAGTCACATGGGCGCCGTCATCTGTGACGCCAGCTTCCAGGCCCGCCGCAACTACGCAGCGACCATCCGCCCACGCATAATCCGTCTACAGACGGCATGGCCCGACGCCGACACCGTGCGCGGATTCCGCGTGCGCCTGGCCACTGAAGACCTTGCCGCGGTCATGAACTTCAACGCCCCCCGCCGGGTTGCGATCGCCCACCACATCGCCGATCTCCTGGCTGGCTGCGGAGTCGACACTCGCGACGACCTTCACACCTGGCTCGAGGCCCCGGACCACCGGGCCGCACTGCGCACCGTTAACGGCGTCGGACCGAAGACGGTCGACTACCTCGGCAATCTCGTCGGCCGCTCGGAGGTCGCCGTCGACACCCACCTGCGCGCCTTCGCCGCGCAGGCCGGCATCGTGGGCGGGAACTACCACCACCTGCGTGCTGTGTACGAAGCCGCCGCCACCGTGCTCGGCCATGACCGGAGCGGGCTGGAACATGCAGTCTGGCGCCACAGGTCACAGGCTCGTTGACGCTGAGGGCCTCACGCCAGACTGGAACGTGGGTGGGTAGCGATGGAACGGCGGCGTACTGCCCCCGTTGTAGGCCTCGCTGCAGCGGCGGCATGACCTTGGGGCCGGAGGTTCGTCTTCCCCGCGCCTCGGCCACGGCGCTGGGAGGTCGCGTCCGCTGGAGTGGTGTATTGACGGCCACTCGGTGATCTCGTTTTGAGGCTATGCGGTGAGTTCGGTCGGGACGATGGTCTCGTCGGTTTGTGACTCGATCGGGTGGAGGCGGGCCTTGGCCAGGAGGTCGAGTCCC
>NZ_JBIAGM010000072.1:0-4564 GCF_042869815.1 Streptomyces sp. NPDC006739 | reverse complement strand
CCGGCGAGTACTTACTGGGTGGCGCCACTTCTTCCTCGTTTCCTTGTTCAGGACAACCCTATTGGGTGCCTGTCCGGAAACTTCGTGGCCCCTCAACCATCGTGGGCGTCGTTGCAGGCGGGGTCGTTGGGCGGCGCAGCGAGAATCGAAAGTGGCTTCAGGAGACACAGACGTCCGCCTCCGAGAGGTTCCTGCAGGCTTTCGGCGCCGTCGAGATGGAGCTGCGTGAGGCGTTCCTCGAACGGCGCAGACCTGCAGTCGCATGGGGACCGGTCAATGCCTCGATCCAGTCGCTGACCTTGGTGGCGAATCCCGAGGCGGCCGCAGCAGCTCTCCAGCTCTGCGATGTCATCGAGGATTTCACCATCCTCTTCCACGATCGTCAGCCAGCGGATCTTGAGGAGCTCCGACCGATCCACACCGCCTTGGACCAGGGGCACTTGAAGTTCGTCAATGCGGCCCGACGCTCACTCCATCCCTCGCAGGAACGTCTCACCCAGACACTCGGCGGCCCGTCGCCCTGGCGTGGCGTCGCCTTCGTGGACCAAGGCGACGGCGCCGGCGAGGCTGAATAGCACAATGAGTCTCTTCACCGGTGCTTCTCCAGGGTGAGGACGGCCTTGCTCACCGCCGGAAGATCACTCAACCAGCACCCCTGTTCGACCTGCACGTTCCAAGATCGGTTGAGATACGGCTTCTCAGCCGGTCGGCGATCGATGGCTGACCGGCAGAGGACATGGTGCTGCCGCCAGACCCCCGAGACTGCCGCTCCCGCCACCAGGGGGACCGGCGGCACCAGGCCGCCGGCCACCTGCCAGCACGTCCGCGAACTGGCGGCAGTGTGTGATGACTCCGCTGTGGACGGGGTGCCCTGCCGCCGGTTGTTTTCAGCCAGGCCGGTGAAGGGGTGCATAGAGGTGCGCACGAGGCTTGCAGCGCTGCCCACAAGCCCTGGAGTCAGGGCCATCCACTCTGCTTGCACAGCGGTGCCACGACGTCGGCGGCCGCGACAGTCGATCTTGACCGTTTGCCAAGCGATCTTGATGCTCTGCTCAGCCCTCGGGAACGACCTCGTCTGCCTGCTCACCCTTCTGGCCCTGGACAACGACAAAGGTCACCTTCTGGCCTTCCTTGAGACTCTTGAAACCGGCCCCTTGGATCGCTCTGAAGTGCACGAAGAGGTCCGGACCGGATTCCGGGGTGATGAAGCCGAACCCCCTCTCGTCGTTGAACCACTTCACGGTGCCATGCTGCCGCTCTGCCATACCCACTCCTCGGATCGCGTGTTTGGAGCCGGACGTGCGTGACACCCCGGCGAGCTGATCATCGCCGACTGTTGGATAGGAATCCGGGATAGGCACCACAACCGGAAGTTGTCGGAACCAAGCGGTCAAACTCACCTGACAAACGGCCAAGGATCTCTGTGAGAGAACAGGAGGCGCGGGCGTGAGTGGATACCTCACACCTCACAGCTCACCCCGTCTACCTGGGGGAACGGGCTGCGAGACTCACAATCTCCGCGTCATCTGGTAGGTCCAGGCGCTGGCGCGGCCGAGGGAGCAACACGTCCGGGCCGCCGGGCAGCAGACCCCTGTTGCGTAGGAACTTGACGCGGCCGCGGCACCAGGAGGAACAGAACTCCCGCGGCTGGCGCCCGGACGCGGGGCAGGGCTGGGTGCACACCAGGCAGTGGCCTGGGGCGGCGACGGGCGCCAGGCGCTTCAGGAGCTCACGGACCCGGTCTTCCTCCTCCTGCTCGTACGGTTCGACGTCAGCCGTGCAGCCTTCGAGCAGCTCGGTGAACGCGGCGCGGAAGGCGGGGATCTCGCGGCGGCAGGCTCCGAGAAGGTCTAGGTACTCCTCCACCGGCCAGCTGGCCAGCGTTCCCGAGCGTGAGAGGTACAGGCCGAGGGTGTCGATCCGGTACCGGTCGTCCGTGTCGAGCAGCAGGTAGCCGGTCAGCTGCCACGCTTCCGCTTGGTGCAGGGTGCGGGTGTACCGGGTGCTCTTGAAGTCGAGCAGCAGCCCGTCGACGGCCAGGTCGGCGTCCGCGGCGATGCGGTCGGTCGGGAAGGTGGGCGCCGGGGTGCAGTCCTCCGGCCGTGTGCGGGCCCGCAGGTCGTTCAGTGGGCCGTCGGCGGCCTTGTAGAGCTGGGCGACGACGTCGGCCACCATGTCGCGGTGCGGCAGATGGAGCAGCCGGTCCAGGGTGAAGGCGCCGGGGTCTTCTCGGGCGGCAATGGCCAGCGGGGTGAAGGCGAACCCGATCGAGGTGCGGTAGTTGACCTGGTACCAGGCTGCGGCGATCAGCAGGCGGGCCAGGTCCTCCTCCTCATCATGGGCGCGGTCCATCGGGAGCTCTCGGTTGTCGAGTTGCAGACGCATGACCGTCTCTTGGAGGCGTTCCATGAGTTCTTCGCCCACGTCCCGCATTCGTTGCCGTGCGTCGGATTCGTAGGAGCCGGTGAGCAGGATGCCGAGGCGGGCGACGTGGTCGACTGGTTCGGCGGCGGTGAATGCCAGGCGGAGCCGGTAGTCGATCGTGGTGCCGACGTTGCCGGCCTCGGTGCCGACGCCAGGCCCCGGCGTCAGGATCTGGCTGTTGCGGTCCCGAGCCCGGAAGCTTTTACGCAGCGGGTGGGCACCGGCCGACAGTTCACGGTCCAGGAACCGGCGCAGCGGGGTGCGTGGACAGTGAATCCCGGAGGTCAGGCTCATCAAGTCACCGCCTTGGGCAACAGGCGCCACCATGGCGCGGTTGAGTCGTGATGAACCGGGACGGTACGCAGCAGGACTGACAAGCCGTCACTCGTAGGGATTAGCCGACAGGCCCGGCAAGTGAGCGGATCAACCGATCGTGTGATCAGGGCGGGGTGGGGCTGCCGAAGGGTGGGCTTCGCCCTGAAAATGCACCCTGCCCCGCCAGCGGCTGTCGGTACCGTCCTCCGGTCATGGAATCGCCGGTCACGTTCGGTCGTCTCTACGAAGGTGCCAAGCGCTTCGCGCGCTTGGCGATGGAAGCCCACGCCGAAGAGGACCAGGAGGTCTTTCTGTTACACGTCGGCGTCGGTGTCGAACGCCTGCCGAAGGCAGCATTGGTCCTTGTCCATCCCACCCTGCTCACCGAGGTGAACGGCAAGGACGACATGCTGCTGCACTTCGCGGGAGCGGTGTCCAAACCGCCGACGCGGCTCAGGACCATCGGCGCGTTGCCGGCGATCGGCCAGCTGCGGAAGATGGAAGTTCTCCCGGAGAGGTCCAAGTCCAGCAGCGAGGCTGACGACCTGGACGGTCTGATCGAGCTGCGAAACGGTGTCGCCCACCTCGGCACAGGCGATGTGGAGGACTACCTCGGAACCTTCGTCGCGACCGTGGACCGACTCTTGCCGCACTTCAGGCAGGAGGCGGGCTCCTTCTGGGAGTCCTGATCGGACGCGGTCCCAGTGGTCTTGGACGACCGGGCCGACCGCCTGCAGAAGGACGTGCGCCTGCGGATGAACCAGGGCCGCCACCGTTTCAGGATGCGCTTCGCGGACCTTCCGGAGGGAGCGGTCGACGGCGTTGAGCAGGCGGTGAGCGAACGCGGGCTGATAGTGGTCGAGGTCGGCCCGGAAAAGGCGCTGTTCCAGACCCTGAGGGGCCTCGCGTTTCCCGGACAGGCTTCTGACCGTCTATTTCACGCGACGATTCGCAACTTCTCGTACTCGGCGTGGACTTCGCGCGGTGGGCGGTAACCCACCGCCGAGTGGAGGCGTTTGCGATTGTACCAGAATTCGATGTAGCGAGTGACGTCCTGCCTGGCTGTCTCGCGGGTCAGATAAGTCACCCTTGATACCCGCTCGTTCTTCAGGGCGCCGAAGAATGATTCGGCCATGGCGTTGTCGAAACAGATCCCGGTGCGGCCTGAAGATCTGCGGAGCCCGAAGCGGTCCAGCGTTCTGCCGAACTCGGCTGACATGTAGTTACTTCCGCGATCCGAGTGAAATATCGCGCCGACTGAGAGGTTCCTGTTCCGTGCCGCGTTACGGATCGCCCTGGATATCAGTGGGGTTTGGTAGTGGTCGTCCATCGCGTAACCGATTACTTCCTTCGTGCAGCAGTCGATGACCGTTGCGAGGTACAGCCAGCCTTCCTCGGTCGCGATATAGGTAATGTCACCGACAAGCTTCTCGCCGGGCGCATCCGCGGTGAAGTCGCGGCCGACGAGGTCCGGCACCTGGCCGGCCGCAGCCTGAGTGAGGTTGAACCTCTTCGGCCGTGGCAGGCAGGGCACCAGGCCCTGTTCGCGCATGAGGCGGCGGACCAGCCCCACGCCCGCGGCGACTCCCCAGCGGTGCAGCTGGGCCTGGATACGCCGGTGCCCGTAAGTGCTGTCGGACATGTCGAAGGCTTTCCCGATGAGCAATTTCAGTTCTTCGCGCCGCTGGGCTGTCGCGGATTCCGGGCGGGATCGCCAGTCGTAGTAGCCCGATCTGGAGACGCCAAGTCGGCCGCACATGAACTCGACGCTGTATGCGTACTTCTCGGTGTCGAGTCGCATCTCGTCGATGAACTCGTACTTGCT
>NZ_JBIAGM010000071.1:0-5201 GCF_042869815.1 Streptomyces sp. NPDC006739 | reverse complement strand
GCCGGTTTCATCTGCGCGGCCATCGCCGCCTTCTCCACGTGGACCTACGTCCAGGCGCCGCTAGCATCGAAATGGGAAGACGAGCTGTCTTTGGCGTCGTTGTCTTCGAGCAGCGGGTACGCCTATGGCCTGGGTGGCATCGACCACCCGTGGTGGGTGTACGCGTCCTTCGGCCTGTTGCTGATCCTCACCGTCGCGATGGCCTCACGGCCCCGACTGCCACGCCGCCTCGCGGGAGCTTCCGCCATTCCGGCAGCCGCTCTGACGGTGTTCGCCGTGCTCCAGTCCGCCTCAGCCATTGAGCTCGAATACCCGTTCGGGGTGTACAGGCTGGAGCGCAGCCAGCCCGGCCTGACCCTCACATACGCTTCGGGAACCTGGTGGGCGATCGCCGCCGCGATCCTCCTCGGCGTGGGTACCGCCGCGCTGGGCTGTGTAGACCGTGCCCGCACACGCCAGAACGACGAGGCACTGCTCGCGGGGCTCTCCGGCTACACCGGATAATCAGCCACTGCCGCGAACCACGAGCCTGGAGGGCACTGTCACGTTGGCTGACCGGTGGGATGATCTTCGGGTTGATCAGGCTGGGAGGGGTCGTCCGTGGGGAGCGCGTCGCTGTCGTACAAGGGGCACCGGTACCCGGTCGAGGTCATCTCCCATTGCGTGTGGCTGTACCACCGTTTCCCGCTGTCGTTCCGCGAGGTCGAGGAACTGATGCTCGAGCGCGGCGTGAGCGTCTCCTATGAGACGGTGCGGCGGTGGTGTGGCAAGTTCGGGCAGCAGTACGCCAGCGCGCTGCGCCGCCGGCAGCCTCGGCCTGGGGGCAAGTGGCATCTGGACGAAGTCTTCATCAAGATCAACGGTGCGCAGCGGTACCTGTGGCGGGCCGTCGACCAGGACGGCAATGTGCTGGACATACTGGTGCAGAACCGCCGGGACAAGGCCGCGGCCAGGCGCTGCTTCCGCAGGCTGGTGAAGAAGACCGGCGCAGTGCCGCGGGTGGTCGTCACCGACAAGCTTCGCTCTTACGGCGCGGCCCTCCGCGAGGTCATGCCCTGCGTCGAGCACCGCTCCCACAAGGGCCGGAACAACCGGGCGGAAAACAGTCACCAGCCGACCAGGCAGCGCGAACGGGCGATGAAGCTTCCGCTCCGTGGGCGGAGCACAGCGGTTTCTGTCCGCGTTCAGCGGCATCTCGCCCCACTTTCGGCCCCGCCGCCATCTGATCCCCGCATCCGACTACCGAGCCGAGATGACCGTCCGCTTCGCAATCTGGGAGAAGATCACCGGCGTCGCCAGTCTGCCCACCGCACCGTGAGCACACAGCCGGAACCCGACTCCACCACGCCCCGGCACACCGTCAGACACCCCCACACCCAACAACGTGACAACGCCCCGACGGCGCCTCAACTGGCGGGTCGAACAGGTCGCCGAACTCGCCCGGGTCGCCGGCGTGAGCCCGTCCCACTTCACCGGGTCTTCCGCGCCTCCACCGGGCAGTCCGGCCGCGGGCAGCGGCTGGGCCAGCTGTCCGCGGCCGGGTTGGTGGCTCAGCGGACGTGGACCGTGACCACGTTGCAGGCGTGCAGCACCACGGGGTGCTGGTCGTGCTTACTGGTCAGGCCGTACAGCACGGCGCGGAACTGCAGGTCGCCGCGGTGCGCGGCCAACCCGCGTGCGGTCACCCGCGCGTCGCCCTTGACGGGGGTGCTGCAGTTCTCCTGGTGCCATGGCTGCTTGCCGGTGCGCTCCTCAAGGCACAGCTGGTGCAAGTACCCGGCGCTGTCGTCGTCGCCGTGCGCCGCGACAGTGATGGTCTTGCCGACGTGCGCCGTGTGGGGCGCGGTGATGCTGACGTCACCCTTGGCGAACGCCGGCACAGCGGCCAGCGCCACCGAAGCCAGACCCAGCGCCCCCATCACGGCCGCCTTCATCCCGGTCTTCTTCGTCCTGGTCATGGACTCTTCCCTCCCGTGGGTCTCCCCCGCAGGGTCAGACCCACCCCCTTGTCGCGAGGGCGCCCGGTTGGCGCCCTCGCCGATCACTGAGAGGAACAGCCCTTCCGCCCGGTTGTGCGCCACCCGGCGCCGTTACAGATCCACGACAAAACCCGCCGGCCAGCCGGATCCCACCAGCGGCAGCCGAACCGCTCCCTTGCACTGGGCAGTTCAGAGCACGGGGTGTATGTGATCGGGCGGTAGCGCCCGGGAGCGGGTCTGTACGGTCTTCGGCCCTGTCTCACATTCGGTGGTAACGGAGGGCTACGGAGCAAATGCCTGGCCGAACCACCTCAAGGCAATCTCCGACAGCGGTGTGATCGGTCGTGTCCCCGGTCCTGGTGTAGCCGATCACGATCCGTCGCTTCCGCTTCGGAGCCGTCCCGTACGTGCCGCAGTCAGCCGTCATGCGGTCACCGCTGGCCCCGGCCCGGCGAGCCTCAACAAGGTCTTGGGCGAGGGCGATTCGGGCCGCGATTAGGCAGGGATCAACGGATGACTTCTTCACCAGCCTGATCGCTCATAGCAGCAGACGATGCCTGGAACGGGGATGTACTGCGCCGGAGTGCGCGGACCTGGGGAGACGCCAGGGCAGCAACAGTTGCGAGCACGACGACAGTAGCGCAGCCGGCCAGAGCCGTGCCCGAACCGACGCTTTGTGCTACAGGGCCAGCAGCAAGCAGGCCGAGTGGAGCGAAGGCCAGTGATCCGAACAGGTCGTAGGAACTGACACGCGAGAGGACCTGTTCGGGAATCTCGCGCTGCAGAGTGCTGGCCCACAAGACATTGAAGATGTCGCTGGCCACACCTGCGCAGAACATGGCGGCGGCGATCAGCCAAACCGGTGCAGAGATACCCAGGAACACCATGGGCAGAGCCGCCGGAAACGTGACGATGACAGCGGCCAGAATCGGTCGGCTGACCCGTACCCGCACAGCCAGCCCCGCCCCGGCGATGGCGCCCAACGCCTGGGCGGCCACGATGACCGACCAGGACTTGGCCCCGCCCAGATGCTGCTGGGCCATCAGCGGCCCCAGAACTCCGAGAGTTGCGCTGAAGACGGAGACCACGGCCGTGCACTGGGCGACCACCACCCATAGCCACTGCCGGGAAGTGAACTCCTGCCATCCCTCACGCAGGTCCGCCCACACTGACGACGTCTTGACCGGCCGTGTGGGCAACCGGAGACGGCCCGTCAGTACCGCACTGACCACGAACGAGACGGCGTTCACGGCCAAGGCCCAACCTGCTCCGACCCACGCGACGACAACGCCCGACAGCGCCAGGCCGAGAAAGAGGCAAGTGTTCGTGCTCATCCGCAGTAGGCCGTTGGCCTGCTGCAACCGGTCCGAAGGGACCACAAGCGGCACGACCCCGTCCATCGCCGGCGCGAACAGAGCATTCGCCAGTCCCGCTATCACCGCAAGCCCGCACATCAGAGCCAAGGGCGCATACCCGGACAAGGTCATTGCGGCCAGTCCTGCATAGGCCAACGCTCCCACGCCATCGGCAATGACCATGAGCCGAGACCGTGACATCCGATCAGCGATCACGCCACCAACCAAGATGAACAGCAGCTGCGGCAGCGACTGACAGGCCAATACCAAGGACAACTTCCCAGGGCTGGCGCCGGGAAGAGCCAGCACGGCGAAGGCCAGAGCCACCCGAGCAAACCCATTGCCCAGAACCGAGATGGTCCGAGCGGAAGCAAGCAGAACAAACCGCTGGTCACGCCACATCGCTGGCCTTCCCGAAGTGATTGTCACGAACACGCACTCTAGGTCGTCAGACAGGCCTCACGATCTCAATCAGCCAGTCGCTACGGTCGGCTGAGCGATCACCTCTGGGAACGGTGAAACAGGCACTCACCAGGACGCCGGGAGCAATAGTCAAGACCTGTGGGTGACTGGCCTTCAGCACATGGCTTCGGAGGCGGTTGGCGGCAGGGGTCGTTTCCCGCTGCAGGGCTGCGGAGGACTGTGTCGATGGGAACGGTCAGCTGCTGTTACGTTGCTCGGGTGAGAAAGGGACCTGCTACGTGGGAAGCCGGGGCGGACGAGCCGCTCGGCTTCGTGATCGCTTCGGTGGGGAACGCGGCGGCTCTCGCATTTGAGTCGGCCCTGGCCGAGGAGGACTTGCATCCGCGGCATTTCGCCGTGCTGCGCGGGTTGCGTGACGGCGGGGAACATTCGCAGCAGCAGCTTGCCTCCTCACTCGGTATCCCGGCCAGCCGCTTGGTCGGGCTGCTGTCGCTGCTCATCGAGAGGGGCCTGCTGGAGCGGCGCGAGTCGCCGAGCGACGCCCGGGTGAAGCTGGTGCGCCTGCGGGAGGAGGGCCGGGTGGAGCTGGAGAAGCTGATCAGGCTCGCGGGCGCCTCGGAGCGGCGGCTGACCGCGGGTCTGGCGGCGGAGGACCAGGCTGAGCTGCGTCGGCTGCTCGGGATCGTCTATGCCAACGTCGCTGTTGAATCCGGGGCGCGGCCCGCTCGGGTGTGGTGATCGGGCCTCTCTGCCTGGTTGTTCGATCCAGGGACGGGGTTCGCCTTGCCATACCGTTTCGGTTGTAATAATTTCAGTGGAAACGAAATGCGCGCCTGCGGGCGCCCCGCCAAGGGAGACGATGATGACGGTCAAGAGCGAGGACACGGTCGAGGAGTTCCTTGAGCGGGTCCGGCAGGCATGGGACGCGGGTGACGCGACGCGCTATGCCGCGCAGTTCGCCGAGGACGCCTCATACGTGATCTTCATGGGAGATGCCATGTTCGGGCGCGCCGCCATCGCGCAGACACACCACGAGGTGTTCACCCGGTGGCAGAAGGGCACGCGCATGACAGTCAAGCCGATCGATGTGCGAATGCCGGACGAGTCCACGGCGGTGGTGACCACGGTCGGCGGCATCGGCAAAGGCGGCCGGGTCGATGTGGACAAGTTCCAGACCTTCACACTGCGTCGCCGCGACGGGCGGTGGGAATGCGTGGCGTTCCAGAACACTGAAATGAGTCGCCGGTCCAAGCGCGCCTACCGCTCCCGGTGACCGCCCGCACCCGTTCTTGATCTCGACACGGCAACACGGCCGGCCGGCCGAGCGCATCAACCAGGGCGTGTGTCGGTGAACCGCCCCGGGTTCGGTAGAGATCTCAGATTGTGGTTGTGACCTGGGGTTTCGTGAGTTATGTGTAGTAGTTGGCTTCGTACTCGACGGGCG
>NZ_JBIAGM010000070.1:0-6520 GCF_042869815.1 Streptomyces sp. NPDC006739 | reverse complement strand
CCGGAGCCGAGGACACCACGTGAGCACATGACCCCGTACTCGCCTCGCACACGCGTCGCACTCCGACGGCTTGACAACAGCATTAGGAAGCAGGGGGCCGGTTTCCGGGCCGGCCCCCTGCCCCGCTGTCAGCTGCCGCCCACCCCGAGCGCCGCCAGCAGGACCAGGACCAGGGGCGCCGCGCCCAGGAGTCCGTGGGCGGCGACGACGAGGACCGGCAGGTGGCGTTCGGCGGGCGCGGTCTCCTCCCCGGCGGTGGCGGGGACCGGAGCGCGGTGGACGGGGAGCCAGCGGCCGAACAGGGTGAAGCCGAGCAGGGCGACGGCGACGAGGATGCCGAAGGACGTCCACGCCAGGGCTCCCCGGTCGGCGGCGAGGTAGACGATCCAGATCACCAGTCCGGCGGCGGCGAGCAGGAAGTGGCCGAAGACGAGGGCCGCCGGGAAGCGGGTCGTCCCCGTCCGCTGCTGGCGCAGACCGCCGCGGGCGATCCAGCGGGCGAGGAGGCCTCGGCCGCCGCCGGGATCTCCCGCAAGCCGGCAGCCTTCCACCTGGACAAGCTGGTGGCGTCGGGGCTGCTCCAGGCCCGGCACGGCGGCGACGGTCCGCGCCGGGTGGGGCGTGCGCCGAAGGTGTACGAGCCGAGTCCGCAGCAGCTGTCGGTGAGCCTGCCGCCGCGCCGGCCCGAACTGCTCGCCTCGCTGCTCGCGGAGGCGGTCACGGCGCAGCGGTCGGACGAGAGCGCCCGCGAGGCGTCCCTGCGGGTCGCCCGGGAGCGCGGCGAGGCACTGGGGGCCGGAATTCCGGCCGCCGGTCTCACCGGTTTTCTCGAAGCGCTGGGTTTCGAGCCGGCGGACGGCGGCGACGGCCGCACGTTGTTGCACAACTGTCCGTTCCACGCCGTCGCCGTCGAGGCGCCCGAGCTGGTCTGCGGAATGAACCACGCTTTCCTGTCCGGCTGTCTGGCCGCGTCCGGCGGCACCGGGACGACGGCCGCACTGGTCCCTCGCGAGGGCTCCTGCTGCGTCGAACTGCGCACCGACGCCGTGCCCGGCTGAAATACCCAGCACGTTCGAATTCACGGTTCCTGCGTTTTCTTCACCGAATGCAATGCACGCATTGGGGCATGGAGGTCCGTTCTCACAGACCACCCCCGGTCGAATAGGAGGTATTGAAACGGCCGATTAACTGACGCGTAGCCGACGGGAATCGTCGCCTCTGGTGCACTCCTGGTCACCGCTTCACACACAGCGTCAGGAGGGGCCATGTCCTTCTTCGCCAGGGCGTTCTGGCCGGGAGACCACCGCGACGAGATCGTCGCCGGAACGCTCGTCGCGGCGGTGATCGTCGTCCTCGGGTACGCCTCGGGCATCGGCACCCCGTCGCCCACGACCATCGACACCGCGGCTCCCCCGGCGTCCCGGGCGCCGTCGTCGGCGTCCTCGTCCGGGCCCGTCGACGGTTCCGCGGCGGGTGACGCGGGGGCGAGCGCCGACGGAACGGGGTTCGGGGCCGGCCCGGGCGGGGCCTTGGCGCCGGACGACGTCGGCGCCGGCCGGCCCGTCACCGTCCCGGCCCCCGTGGACGGGCAGACCGGCCCCGGTACGGGCGGCGCAGGCACCGGGCCCGCGCCCACGCCCTCCGGCCCGGCCCCGGGTTCCCCTTCGCCGATCCCTTCGCCGACGGCGCCGGCCGGCTGCCGACAGGGCGAAGTCCGCCTCGTGCGGCCGCTGTTGAGCGGCACCCTCGGCCAGGTGACCGGTCTGCTGGACGGCCTGCTCGGCACCGGAGCGTCCGGCGCCACCGCCTCGCCGACCCCATCCCCGACCCCGTCCCCGTCCCCGTCCCCGTCCTCCTCTTCACCGGCCGATGCCCTGTCCTCGGTGTGCGTCGGTGTGGCGCCGTCACCCTCGCTTCTCACGGAGGTGCTTCCGTGAGAAGCCGCCTGCCGTCCCTGGCCGTGCTCCTGCCGGCCGCGCTCACCGCCCTGTTCCTCGCCGCGGCCCCCGCCGCGGCACACACGGAGCTGGACTCGTCGACCCCCGGGAACGGCTCCCGGCTCACCCACACACCGACCGGCATCCGGCTGGTCTTCAGTGAGCGCGTGGACCTCGCCGACGTCCATGTCTCGGCCGGGGGCGAGCGGTTGGCCCTGTCCAGGCCGGCGCACACCGATGCCAAGGGCGACACCGTCGAGGTCGCCGTGCCGAGGGCGGGCGGCCAGGACCGGCTCGTCCTGGTGTGGCAGGTACGCGACATGGAGGACGGGCATCCGACGTCCGGGACGCTGTCCTTCCCGCTCACCGCCAAGGCCGCGGACACGACCGGCGCAGGCATGGACGCGCAGACCGCGCCGAAGGCCTCCGGGACCGTACGGACGGCATGGGTGGCCACCCGGTGGGCCGGTTATCTCGCCCTTGCCCTGTACGTCGGCGGACTGGGCTTCCTCGCCCTGCTGTGGCCGCAGGGCGCCCTGGACCGCCGTACCCGCCGCATCCTGACCCTGTCCTGGACGGCCGGGCTCGCGGCGAGCCTGCTCGCCCCGGGGCTGCAGGGCGCGTACGGGACGATGGGCGCCCTCGGTGACGTACTCCGGACCTCCACGTACACCGATCTGCTGGACACCGAGGTCGGTGTCGTAGCCGCCTGCCGGGTGCTGATGTGGGTGCTGGCCGCCGTCGTGCTGGCCGCGCTGCTGCAGGGCGGTGAGCGGGCCGCCCGGTCGCCCGGCTGGCGGGTCGGTGCGCTCGCGGTCGCCCTCGGGCTGCTGCGCACGACCGGCATGGCCGGACACGACGCCGAGGGCACGCACCCCGGTTGGGGCGCGGTCGCCGACCTGGTCCATCTGCTCGGCGTCTCGCTCTGGCTCGGCGGTCTGACGCTGCTGCTGTTCGGCGTGCTGCCGAGACGCCTGCCGCAGGAGCTGTCGGCCGCCGTGTCCGGCTACTCCACGCTGGCCGGCGTGTCCGTCGCCGCGATCGCCGCGGCCGGGGCGGTCCTGGCCTGGCAGATCGTCGGGTCCTTCGGCGCCCTGGTGCACACCGGCTACGGACGGCTGCTGCTGCTCAAACTCGCCGGCCTGGCCCTCGTGCTGGTCATCGCCCAGCGCAGTCGCGGCTGGGTGCGCACCCGGCTCGACATCGCCGTACTGCTGCGTGGCGACCGTGCCACCGTACGGCCCTTCGTCTACTCGGTCGCGGCCGAGACGGGGCTCGTCCTCGTCGTCCTCGTCGCGACGAGTGTGCTGGTCACGTCCGCCCCCGGACGCTGACCGGCGATCCCAGGCACCATCCGCCGCTTTCCTTTCCCACCTCTCAAGGAGACGCACCACCATGGGTACTGACACCACCACCGCACCCCCGCCGCGTCACCGGCACTCCCGCGTGGGCAACCGGGTACTGCTCGCCACCGGCGCCGGTGCCGGCATCGCGGCCGTCGCCTGTCTCGGTCTGCTGCAGGCGGCCGGCGCGGCCACGGTCCCGCAGCGGGCGGAACCGGCGGCCGCGGCGAACTCGATGGCCATGGCGCGGCCCGCCGCGGCCAAGGCGGCCGACTACACGATCAAGATCACGAACTACCGGTTCGCCCGGCCGAGCCTGACCATCAAGGTCGGCCAGACCGTCAAGTGGATCAACGAGGACACCGCCCCGCACACCGTCACCACCACCAGCGGCCCGGCCAAGTTCGACTCGGGCACGCTGAACAAGGGCGACAGCTGGTCGTACACCTTCACCAAGGCCGGTACGTACAAGTACTACTGCGCGGTGCACCCGGACATGATGGCCTCCATCACCGTGGTCGCCGCCGGCAGCGGCGGCGGCACGGGGGGCTCCACCGGCGGCTCCACCGGGGGCTCGACGGGCGGGTCGACCGGTGGGTCGGGGTCGGGCGGTTCGGCGGGTGGCGGCACGGGCGGGACCGCTGGCGGCGGAACCGGTGGCGGCACCGGCGGTTCGACCGGAGGCTCCGGCGGGGGCCACACCGGCGGGTCCACCGGTGGGAGCGGCGGTGCCGGCGGTATGGGCGGCGGCAACGGCGGCTCCGAGGAGTGCGTGAGCGTCCAGCAGGTCCTGCTGCCGATCCTCCAGCACATCGACAGGGCGCACCTGGAGGAGTCCCCGGGACAGCAGGTCCAGGACGCGCTCAAGCTCGACAGTTACCTCAAGATGCACACCGTCTGGCTGGAGTCCGTCCTCACCCCGGCCGTGAACGGGGCCGGCTCGGTCGCGGACGGCACCCTCACCGTGCTCCTCCAGCACCTGGACTCCGCGCATCTGGAGGAGTCACCGGGCCAGCAGATCGGGGACATCCTCAACCCCGACCAGTACGTCAAGACCCACACCGTCTGGGCCGAGCACCTGCTCTCGCCCACCGAGGACTACCTCACGAACTCCTGCTGAGCCACTGAGCGATCCGCAGCGGGAAGCGGCGGGCCGGCCGAGTCGCAGTCGGCCGGCCCGTCGCCGCTCCCATTCTCCCCTTTCCGTCACTCCGCTCGCCCACCGAGGTGCCGAGATGACCACCGAAACCCTTCCCACCGCCTCCCTGCCCGCGCCCTCGCCGGGGCCTTCCTGGCTGCCCCGGCCCGGTACCTACACCGCCGGCCCCGGCCGTCACATCACCGAACTGGCCGGCCGGCTGGGCCCGTTGACCACTTCCCGGAGCCGTCTGACCGCCGAGGACGCCACCCTGACCGTGGCCGCCGACCCCGAGGACTGTGTGCTGAGGTGGAGGCTGACCGGCCGCCCGCTGCGCGGCACGGCACTGACCTTCGTCAGCCGGAACCTGGTGCCCGAGGCGGACGGCACCCGGATACGGGCGAGCGGTGAACTCGCCGCGCTGCCCGGCCGGCCCACCCCGGCGACACTCGTCCTGCGCGTCGTCGACCGCGCCGACGACCAGTTGCTCGTCCTCGGCACGATCCGGCTGCCGTACGGCCCGCTGCGTCGTACGACCGGCCTCACCCTGCCCCGCACCCGCCCCGCAGACCGCATCCGGCTGCTCGTCGCCGCGGAGTTCACATGCCCCGCCTGACCGTCCCGCGCACCCTGCTCGCCGCCCTCGTCCTGGCCGGCGCCGTCACCGTCCTGCCCGCCCCCGCCCCGCCCACGGCCGAGGCGGCCACCGCCCATCAGGTCCTCATGTCCGGGTACGCGTTCAGCCCCCGGGTCCTGACCGTCACCGCCGGGGACACGGTCACCTGGACCAACCAGGACCAGGCGCCCCACGACGTGGAGACCACCTCCGGACCCGCCCCGGTCCACTCGCCCATGCTGAGCAGGGGCGGCAGCTGGAGCCACACCTTCACCACCCCGGGCAGCTACGGCTACGTGTGCACCGTGCACCCCGGCATGACGGCCCGACTCGTGGTCCGGGCCGCCGTCGTGGCCGCCCCCGCCGCACCGCGCACCGCGCACCCGACGGCCCACGAGCCCGCCGCGGCTGCCTCCACCCGGTCCGCCGGCCCGGCGGCACCCTCCGCGCACACGGACCACAACGGCAGGGCCGCCGCCCCCGCCGGGCCGAGTGCCTCGGACCCGCCGGTTTCCACCACGGCGGCCGTCCAGGCCGCGACACAGACGCAGAGCGCGTCGTCCGCCACCCGCCCCCTCGACCCGCTGCTCCTGCTCGCCGGTGTCGTCGCGGGTGTGGCGGTCCTGTGTCTGCTCCTGGTCGGCTCCCGCTCCGCCGCGGGGCGTCCTCACACCTGACGCAGGACCACCAGCACGACCAGCAGCACGGTCGCTCCCGCGGTCGTCCCGTGGGCGACCACGGCCGCGAGCGGGAAGTGGCGCTCGGCGGTGCTCCCTCCCTGGGAGTGCCGACCGGAGCTGGGCAGCCAGCGCAGCAGCATCATGAACCCGAAAGCGGCGACGATCAGCACCACGGCACAGGCCGCCCAGGCCGTGGTCCTGACCCCGGCCGCGAGATAGGCGCTCCACGAGGCGAGTCCCGCGACGGCGAGCGCCACATGCCCCACGACGAGCCACAGCGGCAGCCGCGTCACGCCCGGCGTGCGCTGCCGCAGGCCGCCGTGGCGGATCCACACGGTGGCCAGATAGCCACCCAGACCAGCGGTCATCAGCCACGTACACAGCACGAAGACACGCATGAGTTCCGCCCCCTGCCCCGTTACGGCACGTCCTGGCCCAGGAGACCGCACCCGCCGCAGACAGACCGGACATTCATTCATCGATTCACCCGTAGGCGTGAACAATGGTGCGAAGTCCCCACGGATCCCGCTGCGGGCCGCCGGCATGCGTGCGGCCGGTCTTAACGGAAGCTTGACGGGCACGACCCACTGATCCATGGGCCCTGGCCTCACGCTCTGCTTACGCTGGTGCGCCGGTCCACATGTCCAGCGCACCACAGGAGAACCCCCGGATGGCGACCATCGAACAGCCGCCGCAGAGCCGTTTGCGGAACTGGATGCTGGAGGGTCTGTCCGACATGGGCAAGGCCGGCGGCCACACCGGGCCCCACGCGGAACCGGAACCCCCGCACCAGGGCCAGCGCTGGT
>NZ_JBIAGM010000069.1:0-7393 GCF_042869815.1 Streptomyces sp. NPDC006739 | reverse complement strand
GCCGGTGGCCGTTCATCTATGCGGGCACCATCCCGATGCCGGAGCAAACCCCCGGATCAGGTCGAACCCGTACACCACTTCCCTGGACGCAACCCAAGAATGGTGCACTTTCATCCGTACGAGGTGGTGCACGTTCGCTTGTACGCCGACACAGCCTCCCAGTGGGTCGACCGTCTGGCCGCCGCCCACGCCACCGCAAGCTCCAGGACGAACTCCTCCGGCTGGCGCGCGTCCCCGTTCTAGTGATCGATGAGGTCGGCTACATCCCGTTCGAACCGGAGGCAGCGAACCTGTTCTTCCAGCTGATCTCGGGCCGCTACGAACGCGCCTCCGTGATCGTGACCAGCAACAAGCCGTTCGGACGCTGGGGAGAGGTCTTCGGTGACGACACCGTCGCCGCCGCCATGATCGACCGTCTCGTCCATCACGCCGATGTGCTCTCCTTGAAGGGAGACTCCTATCGGCTCAAAGACCGCGACATCGGCCGCACACCGAGCGCGGCAACCGGGTGAACAACTACACACGGGGTCAAAACTCACCGACCCCAAAGGGGTCCAGGTTCAGAGACCGCCGACAACAGCTTGCCCAGGCGCTGTGTGAAGAGGCTGCGTGCTGGCAGGAGGCTGCTGCCCTCAGTGCGTACTGCAATGCATTGGAACGTCGCATCGGCGGGTTGATCGGTGTTGCGGACGAGTCGGCTCTGGACTCAGCTCGACTGTGGCTGGAGTGGGCAAGGGAGTACGTAAGGTCAATCGACCCAGAACACCCGACCCACTCCACGCCACGATGTGCACACACCCCGCAAACAGCGGCGGCGAAACAGCGAACGAAGAAGTCGACCATCCCACGACCACGCCGCACAGGTTAAAGATCAAGCTCGGTACCTGTTCCTGAAGGGGGTATGGCGACCACTTGGGTGCCACTCGTTGAATTATGGTCGTACGATAAGGTTAGGTATGGACGATGGCCGTCCGCGCGGGTGAAGGAGGACCAGTGGCGCGCTACGGGAAAGAGCACAAGCAGGCCACCCGGCAGCGCATCATCGAGGCGGCCGGGCGCCGGTTCAAGCGCGACGGCATCGACGGCTCTGGGGTCGCCGTCCTCATGTCGGATGCCGGGTTGACCAACGGCGCCTTCTACGCCCATTTCGCATCCAAGGACGACCTGGTCGTCAACGCCGTCGCACAACAACTTCGCGACCTGGCCGAGAGCCTGGACGCGATGGCGGGTGACGGCGGCGTCGAACAGCTCGTGCGCGCATACCTCTCCATCGAGCATCGCGACCATCCCGCGGAAGGCTGCCCGTCCGCCGCCCTGCTCGACGAGATCGGCCGGTGCGGGCAGGCGACCAAACAGGCCTACACCGACGGAGTGGTCGGCATCGTCGACGACATCGCCGCGCGCCTGGCGCCGCACGATCCGGCGTCGCTGCGCCTTGCGGTGCTCACCGCCTACGCGGGGATGGTCGGCACGCTGCAACTGGCCCGTGCTCTGGCGGATGAACAGTTGTCGCAGGCGGTTCTCGAACAGGGCATCAGCAACGCCCTCGCCCTCCTGAGCGTGCCGCAGTCGAGCTGAGGCACTGCAGCGCCGGGGCTGCGGCACGGAGGCAAGCCGCCGCGCCCGTCACCCGCGCACAGCGACGGCCGCGTGTACTGACATCAGTGCCGCTCGATGCAAATCGACCGGTCGTACGCGCGCCGGATCACCCGCCCCCGACGAGCGCCGCCCGGCCCGCCTGCCCGCACCCTGTTCCACTCCGGACGTCGCCCTCAGGCGCCGCCCGACCGGCCCGCTTGCCAGGCGGCCCCATCCGGCCGTATGGTATTACGAACGTAATTCAATCAGCCTTGATCCACCGATGAAGGAGACTGCGGTGACGACGAACAGGCCGGTGGCGCTGGTGACAGGGGCGTCCTCAGGAATCGGGAAGGCGGCCGCCGCCGCTCTCGCCGAGGCGGGTTTCGAGGTGGTCGGGACGAGCCGCAACACCTCCGGGCTCGCCCCCACCCCGGGCGTGACGATGCTCGATCTGGACGTGACCGGCGCCGATTCGGCCACCACCGTGGTCAAGCAGGTGATCGAGCGGTTCGGAGGGATCGACGTGCTCGTCAACAACGCCGGCATCGGCGCGGCGGGCGCCGCCGAGGAAAGCTCGCTCGCGCAGGATCAGCGCATCATCGACGTCAACGTCTTCGGCGCCATACGCATGATGAAGGCCGTCCTGCCGCACATGCGCGCCCAGGGATCCGGGCGCGTCATCAACCTCTCGTCCGTCGTCGGGCTCGTCCCGCAGCCCTACATGGCCATCTACGCCGCCTCCAAACACGCGATCGAGGGCTACTCCGAGTCCGTGGACCACGAGGTCCGCGAGCACGGGGTGCGGGTACTGCTGGTCGAACCCGCCCTGACCAACACCTCGTTCGACGCGAACGCCGTGCGCTCCGACCTGCCGCTGCCCGTCTACGCGAAACAGCGCGGCGTGTTCGACCAGCTCGTTGCGGAACTGATCAAGAAGGGCGACGATCCGTCCGTCGTCGCCAAGGTGATCGTGACCGCGGCCACCGCACCGAAGCCGAAGCTGCGCTACGCCGCCGGCCCGACAGCCTCACGTGTCAGCGTGCTGCGCCGCATCGTGCCCGCGCGGGCATTCGACCGGCAAGTGCGCAAGCTCAACCAGTTGCCCGGCTGACCCCTCCCACGCGGAGCGCACCAAAAGGCGAACCGCACGGCCTCGGTCCGCAGCCACACGGTCATCGACGCTTCGGCAACGAGAAGACCGATACACGCAAGGTGTCTTGCCGGCGGACAGTCCCGCAGAAACGCCACCGGGCACCAGTCGCGCTCGTCGAGGCCCACGGGACCAGCACTCCCGTCGTTGCTCAACCCCATGGCCGTGCCCAACCCCCAACACCTGATCAGAAGAGGCAGACATGAAGATCAAAGGTTCGGTCGCTCTGGTGACCGGCGCCAACCGTGGCATCGGCAAGGCATTCGCAGAGGAACTCCTTGAGCGCGGTGCGACCAAGGTGTACGCGGCTGTACGCGATGTCGCCACGATCACCGATCCGCGGCTCACGCCCGTCGCGCTGGACGTGACGGACCCGGCGGCTGTCGCCGCGGCCGCGGCCGAGCTCGCCGATGTCGAGATCGTCGTGAACAACGCCGGGATCGCCAGCGGAAACCTCGCCCTCTCCGCACCGCTCGACGTCGCGCGCAACGAGCTCGAGGTGAACTACTTCGGGCTCATCGCCATGACGCAAGCCTTCGCCCCGGTCGTGGCAGCCAACGGTGGCGGTGCCTTCGTCAACATGCTCTCGGTCGTCTCCTGGGCGGCGTACCCCGTGGCCGCAACGTACAGCGCGTCGAAGGCGGCCGCATGGAGCTACACCAACGCCGCCAGGCAGCAGCTCAAGACGCAGGGGACCGAAGTCGTCGCCGTCCACGTCGGGCCGGTCGACACGGACATGCAAGCCGGCATCGACATCGCCAAGACCCCGCCCGCCGACGTGGCGCGCAGCGCCCTGGACGCGCTGGAGACAGGTCGGCCCGAGGCCATCGTCGATGAGCTCAGTCGCAACGTGAAGTCCACGCTGCACGACGACCTGACCCTGCTGTACCCGGGCCTCGAGACGCAGTTCGCCGCGTACCTGGCGAACTGACCCACGGGATGTGCCAAGGCCGACACAGGAGTCCTGGCAGGCGAAGGCGGAGCGGATCGCTCGGACCTTGACCGAGGCATTCGCAGTTCAATACCCGACTCCACCATTCGGCCGGTCCAGTACTGACATGCTCGGCGCCCCGGCCTGGAGAAAGGACTGGTCCCGGGCCGCCGATCGCTGGAAGCTGTGGCCGGGGCACGAAGCGCTCCGGCGTGGTTCGGCGCCGGGGTCCGGAGATGCGCCCCTCGGGACGTCGGCGCCGGGTGCATCACAGCCGCCGCGGCGTCGGCGCCGCCTTCGCCGTCGCGGTCCTGGCGGAGTGCCGTGCGCGCTGTGAAGACGTTCGATCCGGCTGGGTCAGCGGGCGGCGTGAGTCACCAACGCGTGTTCTACGTAGAACAGTTCCATTGTGTGCTCGGCCGTCTTCCAGCCGAGGTCGAGGATTCCGGGCTGTGCTGTCACGAACGAGGACGGCGCCCATGCCTGTCGGGACGCTGCCGTCGTACGAACCACTCGCCCATCCTCGTCACCCATGGGAGAGACGTCCACCGTTCGGGTCGGCGGAGAACATGGCTGCAGCGCCCCAGCCGAACTTTTAGATCTGCACCGACGTCGGGTCGTCGTACTGCTCTTCGGTGCCGCCAGCCGTAAGAGCGATGTACTCACGGCCGAGTTGGGGCGCGGACGGGTCGCTGTCCTGCTGTGCGTATCCGGCGAAGAATGCGGCGGCGATGCCGGGGTGGAAGTACGCCTGCCGGGGGGCTGGAAGTCGGCCACTCGTTGGAAGGCCGTCTCCGGCGGGAAGTCGGTGACTGGGGTGTCGCTGCGACGGCCGGTGAACCGGCTCTTGGGCAGTTCGGGTTGCTCGGCGAGGTTGCGCTTGAGCCAACAGTGGACGCCGTCGGCCGTGTGACGGTCGCCGGTGACCAGCGCAGAGAAACCCAGCACGGCCGCCGGTGCCGTGATCTCGAAGGTACGAGGCGTCCGATGGACGGGCCGGGATCGACCACGCCAGCGAGCGGGACCTCCGCAGGCGGCTCGGGTCGAACCGGTCACCGACCCCAGCGCATCGGCCCGCCCCGCCACCGGTAGTCGCGGCGCGTGTGTCCTTTGCGGTCACGGCGTTGCGGCTGCTTCGTTGATGTCGGCCGTGGCCAGGATGCGGCGCCTCCCACCGCAACGGGCTATGTGGATCATGGCCTGGCCCAGGTGCACACTGGTGGTGACGTAGCGCGGCGCGATGCGCCGCAGCACCGGGTACAGCGGACTGAGTGCCCGGTACAGCAGGACATGGACCCTGGCCTTCGCCTTGGTGCCCGGCAGGGGCAGGATGAACGCAGGGCGGAACGTGTGGGCCCGCGGTGAAAGCTCCAGCAGGGCGTTCTCCGTCTCGCCCTTCACACGCGCCCACATCATGCGGGACTTGCCCGTGCCGTCGGTACCGATGCCGGAGACGTAAGCGAAGGCGAGGCCGGGGCTGACGGCCAGCAGAGCGCGGGCGGCTGCGAGCGGGAAATCGTAGGAGACGACCCGGTAGTCGGCCTCGCTCATGCCGATGGCCGAGGTGCCCAGGCAGTAGAAGCAGGCGTCGTAGCCGGTCAGCCGGTCTTGCGACCGTGCGGAGGTCGCAAGTCGGGCGCGGCTCCTCTCGACAGGACGGACCTCGGTTCGGTCGAAACGAGGTTGGGTCACCACGAATAGGGGATGGTACATCGGACCGGAGACCGGCGCTTGTACTCTCTGGGCGCCCATTCGGGTGATATCATCGGCGGCGCCGCACGGCGACAGAAGCTAGCGGCTGCTCCTGTTTACGGTGTCGGGCATGCAGAAGTTGCCCAGCACGGTGCAGCTCTCGCTCGGCTGTACAGGCCACGTCTGGCTTCTTGCTCTTGGCCTGGTGCTCGCAATCATAGGTCTGAGCGTTCTCTTCCGCCCCTCCCACTGGGATTTGGACGGTGAAATGCACCCGTGCGTGACTGTGGTTGTGGTTTTGGCGATGGCAATCGCGGGAGTGTGGCTGGTCGTCGCACAGGTGGAAAGCGGCATGTGCTGAACGCAGGTTGAGGAGCAGCGGAACGAAGACCGGCGCCAGCGGGCTTACCCCAGATAATGGCGTTTCGACCGAAACGCCATCCTCGGACATGGCAACTCGAACTTGCCTGACTTGCCCTGCACCCGCGATCAGCGGCCTGAGCTGCACAAAGGGTTCTGCCCCCTAGATAAGAGCGGCCCCCAACCGGCGGACATGGCCTCGGGGTGTACCGCACCGGACTGGCTCTGAAGGCGCCGACGGCGAGGCGCTGCCCTGAGCCGACGCCTGCCGGGCCGTGTCGTCGACGGCGACACCCTCACGGTCCACCTGGCCACCGGCCGCCGCTACAGCCTGACCCTCAGCCCCGCCGCCTGACCTTGGTCGGCACAACACAGGCCGGGCCCCGCCATCGCAACAGCCGGTGCCCGGCCCTCGTGCCGCCGCTCACCCCGTAGGAGGGATCTGCCCACGACCGCATCCACGGCGATCCGACGCGCGTACCGTGAGGTGACGACCCGCCGGGAGGACCAGATGAGCGCGCAGCCCGACCACGCACCCTTCACGCCGTACGCCCCCGCGCCCGGGGCGCCGGCCGAACTCCTCGCCCAGCTGCGCGCCGACCCGCGTGCCGACACCTGGGTGCCGGCCTTCGAGCGGGAGTGGGCGGCCGCGCTCGAGGAATCGCGGCGCACGTTCTCCCTCAGCGCCCTGTACACGGTCGTCCGGGACTGGCAGGGCCGTCTCGCCTCCGCACCGGCCGTCGACGCGTTCGTCGCCTCCGGCTACGACGACAGCGACTTCATCGACATGGCGGAGCTCCGCGGGCGGCGCCGGTGACCGAACAGCAGCCGTATGCGGTCCGTTTCTCCGCCCCGGCCGCGAAGGTCCTCGCCACCCTGCCCGAGAACGTCGAAGACATGGTGTGGGACGTCCTGGACGCCGCCGCCGGCGCCCCGTGGGGCTTTGGGCAGTGGAACGCCGACGACCCCGAGGGCGAGGACGTCCGCCACGCCTCCGTCGGCCAGCTCTCCCTCACCTACTGGGTGAACAGACCCCTGCGCCGCCTGTCCGTCCTCACCATCACTTGGCTCGGATAGCCACGTCTCGCATCGCAGCCGGGGCCCACCACTCAGGCGTTGCCCCAAGCCTCGAGGAATCGCTTGCGGTCGTCCTCTGTCTGGTGCAGCCGGCGCCCGGCGAGCAGCACATGCCAGGCAGTGGTCTCGGCGTCACGCAGCCACAGCCGTCCGAGGTAACGGCCACCTGCTACGAGCGTGTCCTGGGCCAGCGCGTCGCCGATCACCCTGGTCACGGCGTCGCGCTGCTGGTCGTCGAGCTCCGCCAGAAAGCTGAGCACCCGGTCGGCGATGCCCGCTCCGTTCCCCCCGACCAGGCGATCGAAGGACGGACCGCCCATGTTGCCGGGGTCGATGTACAGAGCGGCATCGCCTCCGGCATCTCCCAGCGCGCCCCAAAAATCATCGCCTTCGGCAGTGCCCGGTAGGGGAAGGGCGGCGAAGAGGTCGGCCAGATGACCGTTGGCTGCCTGGTTGTACGAGACGTCGCAGGCTGCCGCAGAAGCAATCTTCGCGACGTGCCCAGTGTTCAGGCGTCGTTGTCTTTCCGAACCTGAAAGCGGCGTTTTAGCTGGTCAGGCATAGGGCCGGTGATTCCGTGGGAGTGGTGGCGTGTCGTGTCG
>NZ_JBIAGM010000068.1:0-7415 GCF_042869815.1 Streptomyces sp. NPDC006739 | reverse complement strand
GGTCCTGCTTCCAGGCAGTGATCATCGGCTCGATCAACAGCCACTGCTCGTCCGATAAGTCGCTGAGGTACGGCTCTCTCTTCACACCCCGCATCCCAGCATGGACATGCCCACCAGGCGGCTCGTACGGCGATCAGTACCACGATCGAGCGATCACGAACCGAGGAAGATCGGACTTAACGCTCACTCAGTAGCAGGCAGCGGCCCGTGCGATCAGACTTCGGATTCGGCCCGCTGGATACCGTCGCCGGGGCGCCGGCCGCGCCCGCTATCGTTCGCGCGTCAGCGCGCCGCGATACTCCCTCCCCTACGGCTGGCCGATGCCTCGGCCGATCGCTTCATCGGCCGCGGCCGCGTTTCGGGGACCCAGGGGTCAGGAGGCGCTGCGCCCGGTGTTGGTGGCCCAGAGCGCTCCGCCGACCCCTGGTCCGCCGCCGCTCTTGTAGACCACGAGGTTGCCGTCGTCCTGCATGATCGCGTAGGCGCCGGGATGGCCGTAGGTGCCGCTGGACCAGAGTGCCCCGCCTGTGCTGGGGCCGCCGCTCTTGCGGTAGAGGACGAGATTTCCCTCGCTCTGCATGATCGCGTACGCGCCGGAGTGACCCGAGGTCCTGGTGGACCAGATGGCTGCGCCGTCTCGTTTGCGGTACATGACGAGGTTGCCGTCGGGCCGCATGACCAGCCAGGTGCGCTGCCCTTGCGTCCACCAGCCGGGCGTCAGCGCCTGGCCGGACCGGATGGTCTGAGGCCGCGCGTAGGAACCGCTGGACCACAGCGCATCGGCCGAGTCGGTGGTGGCCTGGCGATAGACGACGAGGTTTCCGTCGTCCTCGAGGTCGGCGTACGCACCGGGGTGGCCGGAGCTGTGTGTGGACCACAGCGCGCCGCCCGTGCCCAGGCCGACGCTCTGGTCGTAGACCACTAGATTGCCGTCGCTCTGCATGACGGCGTAGGCGCCGGGATGACCATAGGTGCCGCTGGACCACTCCGCCGGTGATCCGCTGCCGCCCGCCCTCAGGTAGGCCACCAGGTTGCCATCGGTCTGCATCACCAGCCGCATGCTGCTGCTGGTGATGCTCTGCCCGGGGTTCAGACGCTGACCCGGCAGCATGAGATGCCCGGACGCGGTAGAGGCGGGGATGTGGGGGTCGACGATGTGGATGTCGTTGTGGGCGTCGAGGTATGCGATCCCGCCCCCGCTGTACTTGTCCACCGCCCACGTCACGCGCCGGTCGTCGGTGAGGGGGCCGGTCGGCAGATCGGCAAGCTCACTGGTGACGGCCGTGCCGGTGTGAACGTCGGTCAACTCCAGCTTTCCGGCGCTCGTGTCGTGCTCGACGACAAAGCCGTCGCCCAGTTGCGCCGGGCCTGAAGACGGAACGGAGACGTCGGTGTTCGTGGTCAGGTCGTAGACACCGGCCGGGCCCGAGGTCCCGCACGACCAGTAGATCCACCGGCCGGCGGCGGCCTGCAGCTCACTGGGGGCGCACGGCGCGCCGGTGTTGAGGGTGCGTGTCGTCTTCTGGCTCGTCAGCTCGATCGCGCTGATCGACCCCGCGGGGGTGGGGTTCGCGACCCACAACGTCGACTCAGACAAGGCCGCCGCGGAGACCGGGCGCGTGAACAGCACCTTCGAGGCGCTGCTCAACGTGGTGTCGCCGATGGACTGCTTCCCGGTGGAACTGCTGTCGTAGACGACGTACCGGCCGTCGGAGTCGACGAGCGTGCCACCCGCTCCGTCAGGAGTCACCTCGGAATACCCGTTGCTGGCGCTCTGTACCGACACCTTGTTCCCGGCGACCAGCTGCGAGATCCGGCCGTCGCCGGTGTCGATCTGCGGTGCGCAGTAGGTGGCCGAGGTGCAGTCGCTCGGTTCGAGAGCCGTCCCGAATGCCGTGTGCGGTCCGTACGAAGGCGTGCTCCCGAGCCGAATGGTCCGAGTGAACACGTTCCCGCCTGGTTCCCCGCCGTTCTCGATCGTGGTGAGTTGGCCGTCGGCCAGGGACATGCCGCCGATGGGTGCGGGACCTCCCGGATCGGGATACACGGCGGCCTGCGCCAGGTCTCCGCCCGAGCCGGGCGTCACCTGGCGGACCCCCCAGTCGGCCAGCGAAGAACCACCCAGCGCGACAGCGCCGTTGGGCGCCGGAGCGAGGGTGTCGATCTGCACGTGGTCGATGACTGGGCTCGGTGTTCCGCCGGTCAGCGGCATGGCGTACAGAGGGGCGCCCAACTCGTAGTCGGTCGGGTCGGGGTAGTTGGCCCAGTTGTAGATGATCAGCAATGTGTCGCCGACGATGGCGAGTCGGCGCACATCCATCTGATAAGTCTTGGATGAGGGGCTGGTCGTCAAGGGGATCTGGACGGTGGCCTCGGACCCGGTGAGGTCGGATCGTGAGAGCAGATGAAGACGTGTGTCGCCTTCCAGGTACCACCCGACGTACTTGTCCGTCATCACCACGTCGGAAGTGGCCGGCACGGTGCCGAAGACCGGCGTCACCTGAGCAGTTGCCAGGTCCACAAGGCCAAGGCGGTAGCCGGTGCCGTCGTTGTACTTCACCACCACGGAGTTCGCGTCACCGGCCATCACACCGGCCGTCACAGGCGGTGTGCCGGTCGAGGTGACGGGCCAGCCGGAGACGGGGGTATCCGTCAACTGTCCGTTCACCATGTCGAGGACGTGGAGGGACGCGGTACCGTCCGCGGCCTTCGAGGACGTGAGGACACGTGACCCGAAGGCACCCACGTAGACATGGCCGCTGGGCCGGGCCATCGTGGTGGTGGTGCCCGTGTCCATGTCGTGAAGCTGGATGCCGGTGCTGGTCACCGTGGCGACCACGTCGGAGCCCGCTCCCGAGGCCCCGGGATACGAGCGGTGAACCCCAGGCACGGGAATGTCAGGGCCGCCTGCATAGGGCGTCCAGACGTCGGTGGACTTGCCCGGAGGCCGGTGCAGGAAGCCACCCGGCCCTGCAAAGTAGACCAGGTCCTGCGGCGGAGCGTACGTCATGGCAGCGGGAATGACGGTCTCGGTCGACGTGGCCGCGCTGGCCACCGCTGCGGTGAAGCAGGCAAAGCCCGAGGCCATGGTGAAGGCCGCAGCCACGGCAATCGAACCACGTATGAGCGGGCGCTGAGCCACCCGTGTCCTCCAGTGTGAGGTGATGAAGCATGGCAGAGCGCCAACTCCGGAACGAAAGGACGCCACCGCGCTCTGGCAGAGCGGTCCGGTGTGTGAACGCAGGATGCTCTGACCCCACGCGAAACGACCAGAGACTAGCCCCACCTGACGATCAAGCGGAAGATGTGAAGGGCTACTCCAAGGGTAAGGATTTGCCATGGGCACGCTGCCACGAGGTCGCGTCCCAACGCTTCCAAGCGGCCGAGGCAGACACCCACGCGGCCCGGGTGTGGGAGGTCGAGGGTGACCGGCCGCGCCCTGTGGCGTCCATGGACGAGGACTCGCCTGTGTTCGGGCCGGTGGCGTACAAGCTGAGGCTGTCGGAGGCGATTCGGATGGGCTTGGTGGCGCCGTATCAGGTGCTGTGCCTGGACATCCGCGACCCTGAGCTGTACGCGGCGATGACCACCGATGCAACCGGGTCGGACGCGGTGCGCGGGGCTCGGCTGACGGCCGTACAGACCGGCCTCATGCGCGCAGCCGCGGAGGAGCGTTTCCGGCGCGTGCTGTGCTTCCACAGCAGGGGGACTGCCTTTCAAGGGGCCAGGATCGACCTCAGGACGGCCGCGGGGGGTGCCTCTATGTCTTTCGTCAAGCGAGGCGTGGGGTTCTGGGTTCGTAGAAGGTGCCGTCGCGGAGGATCGCGAACAGCACGTTGATCCGTTGGCGGGCCAGACGGAGAAGTGCCTGGGTGTGGGTCTTCCCGCGGGCCCGGCATTTGTCGTAGTAGCTGCGGGAGGCGGGATCGTGCAGCGCGGCGAACGCAGACAGAAACATCGCGCGTTTCAGTTGCCGGTTGTCGCCTCGTGGCGCGTGTTCGCCGTGGATCGAGGTCCCCGATGACTTGGTCGTCGGGGCGAGGCCGGCGTAGGAGGCCAGGTGGGCGGCGGTGGGGAAGCTGGTGCCGTCGCCGACGGTGACCAGCAAGGTGGCGGCGGTCCTGACCGCGACCCCCGGAATCGAGGTCAGGACCGCGGAAAGAGGGTGAGCCTCCAGCAGCTGTCCGATCTGTGCTTCCAGGGCTCGTCGCTGTTCGTGGACGGCCGCGAGCGAACGGGCCAGGGACGGGATCACCAGGTCGAGGGTGCCGGTGCCTGGGACCACGACGGTCTGTTCGTCGAGCGCATCGAACACCTCGTCGATCAGCCGCTGGGCCATGCGCGGAGCCTTGGGCCGGATCACCTCAACCAGCTTGCGGCGTCCGGCTTTCCTCAGGGCGGCTGGGGATCCGTAGCGTTCCAGCAGCCAGGTCACGGCGGGGTGGTCCAGGCGCGGGCCCAGGACGCGCTCCAGGCTGGGGTGGAACTGGGTGAGCAGGCCGCGTATCCGGTTCGAGGTGCGGGTGGCCTCGGCTGCCAGGTCCTGGTCGAAGCCGACCAGCACGGTCAGCTCGGCGGTGATCTCGTCGGTCAGTTCCAACGAGCGCAGGGTGTGCGGCATGGTCCGTGCGGCGTCCGCGATCACCGCGGCGTCCTTCGCGTCGGTCTTCGCCTCGCCCGGGTAGAGATCGGCGATGCGCCGCATGGACAGACCGGGCAGGTAGGCGACCTTGCAGCCGGCGTCCCGGGCGACCGTCAGGGGCAGGGCTCCGATCGAGGCGGGCTGGTCCACGATCACCAGCACAGTGCCGAACTTCGCGGCCAGCTTGTCGAAGACGGCCCGCAGCTTGGGCTCGCTGTTGGGCAGCTGCTTGTCGAAGACCTTCTTGCCGGCCGGGGTCAGCCCGTCCCCGTGATGGGCGCTCTTGCCGACGTCCAGGCCGAGGAAGACGCCCACGTCGTCGATGTCGTCCAACCGATCCTCCTGAACGGGGCTCATGCGGTGGTGGCCGGGGCGTTGGCGTCGTATGCGCTTATCCACGTTATGCAGACCTGCCGCCCGCAAACGGTCAGGCATTGCGCCAGGCCAGGCGGTAGTCGGACCTCTCATCAGCGTCTCCGACGGCGCCTCCGAGGCCCGGTGACACCACCCCCCAGGTCATCCGTTCGACAGGGGGGAACAGTCATGCCGGGCCCGGAGGCCAGCGGTCCTCTTGCAGGACCGCGGAAAACATAACGGGGGCTCCGAAGACGGCCGACCGGATCGCCCGGCTGCAGAAGTGCTTCCCGCCGACGCGGGGGTGATCCGCCGCCAACAACGCGCTGGCCGGCACCACCTACGTGCTTCCCGCCGACGCGCATGTGATCCAGAAGACGAACGGTCGATCCTGAAGGCTCTTCGGTGCTTCCCGCCGACGCGGGGGTGAGCCGTAATCAGCGAAAGGCGCATGGATGCCTTCTCCGTGCTTCCTGTCGACGCGGGGGTGGTCCGGCCAAGACGGTCTCCTCGTGGGTCGGCCTGGAGTGCTTCCCGCCGATGCGGGGGTGATCCGATCGGCCCGAAGTCCTGGTAGATGGGGCCGGCGTGTTTCCCGCCGACGCGGGAGTGATCCAGAGGCCGGGGCCGCGAGCACGCACCGGGCCAGTGCTTCCCGCCGTCGCGGGGGTGGGCCGGCCCGGGGCGCCGACGGGCTGTCCACGTTGGGGTGGCTTTGTGCACAAGTCGCGACATCGTTTTGACGCGACATCGGGAGTCGCACGCTCGTGCGAATATGCAGTGTTCATGAGAACGGGAGGCAGTCGTCCCGGGCTTGGCTCCACGGCCGCTTGGCGTTAGCTCCTGGCAAGACCTACCAAATCGTGAACAAGCGGTCCAACTTGGCGCTCACTCCGAAGTCGTGGTCGACCGGACCGTCGACGGTGGACCAGTACGACATCCAGGCTTCCGGCGCGGGAAACGCGATCAGCCAGACGTGGCACCTGTTCCCGATGGACGGCAACGACTACCTCCTGGTGAACAAGCGCGGCGGTATGGCGCTCACGCCCGAGTACTGGTCGACCGGCCCATCGGGTTTGGACCAGTACCACATCCAGCGTGAGGACAAGCGTCCCCATCAGCTGTGGAACCTGGTCGACCGGGGCTCGGGCTGGTACCAGATCATCAACAAGGCCAGCGGCCTCGCGATCACGCCGGAGCGCTGGTCCGGCGGGCGGTCGGCGGTGGACGTGTACTACGCGCAGCAGCCACGCGACGCGAACTTCGACTCCCAGCTGTGAAAATTCCAGCTCGTCGACACGTACAGGCCGGTCACGGATCTGCAGCCGGTGCCGTGGCCTGCGGACGGTGTGGGTGATGTGATCCGCCTGACCGGGCACACCGTGCCGAAGTGGGACCCAGGCGGCGAAGGCGGCGTTCAGCTCCTCGATGGAGGAGAAAGCCCGTCCGGCCAGGACGTGGTCACGGACGATGTTCACCTGCCGCTCGACCCGGCCTTTGCCTTGAGGCCGGTAGGCGGCCAGCACGTCGATGTCGAAGTCGTAGTGCCCGGCGAAGGCGACCGCCTCCGGGTGCAGCGGGACCGCCTCGCCGGGGGCGACGTGCCGGCGCACGACCGTCTTGGTGCGGTCGTAGACGATGCTCATCGGAACCCCGCCGAAGTGCGCGAACGCGGCCCGGTGGCAGTCGAAGAATGTGGCCAGGTCCTGGCTGGTGGTGAAGCAGCAGAACGGGTCGCGCGAGTACGACAGCGTCATGTGGAGGGAGTAGACCTTCGGGATGCCGACATGGGCGAGGAACTTTCCCTCGTCTCCCCAGTCGACCTGGGCCTGAGCACCCGGGACGACCTCGAACCGCCGGTGCCGGCCGGCCAGCTCACCCGGGCTGATGCCCAGCTCCTCCGCGATCCGGGGCCGGGCTTCCTGCAGATAAAGCTTCACCCGCTGGTAGTTGATGCTGACCCCGTACTCCTGGACCAGACGCTCGTGGATCACCCTTCCCTTGAGCAGGATCTCGGACCTGAGCATCGCGTCGATCAGCGGCGCGACCTCGTCCACCACCCGCCGAGGCCGCTGATCTGCTGTTTCTCTCTTCGGTGGCGCGACCGATGCGGGATCCTTGAGGTACTTGCTGACCGTCCGGCGGTTAAGCCCCGTCTCCTTCGCGATCTCCCGCAGGCTCATCGCACCGGACTCTCACAGCGAACGAAACCGCCTCAACTCCAGCCAGCGATGCGGATCCAAGACCACCGTCAGTCGCCTCTCTGCCACCCCGAACCGAAAGCAGCAGACTCACGGCCAACGCCCCGTCACCGCACCAAGAATGGGGTCACGTCCGCGGGAGTGGTGTATCGACGGCCACTCGGTGATCTCTTCTTTGAGGCTATGCGGTGAGTTCGGTCGGGACGATGGTCTCGTCG
>NZ_JBIAGM010000067.1:0-8620 GCF_042869815.1 Streptomyces sp. NPDC006739 | reverse complement strand
TCAACATGGATATGCCCACCAGGCGGCTCGTACGGCGATCAGTACCACGATCGAGCGATCACGAACCGAGGAAGATCGGACTTAACGCTCACTGACGCCTCCCGGCTCTCCCCCGTTGAGTCCTGATCCGTTCAATCCCTGTCCGCCGCGGCGATGCCCGCCGCTGCGCGGCCGAAGAAGAAGGTCTCCGCTCCGATGAACGTGTTCCTGTGGATTCTGCAGGGCGTCCTCGCCGCGTTGTTCGTGGCGGCCGGCGTCACCAAGTCCACCCAGCCCCGCGAAAAGCTCACATCCCAGCTGCCGTGGGTCAGTGACGTCTCGACACCCGTGGTGCGTCTGATCGGCGTCGCCGAACTCACGGGTGGCCTCGGGCTGATCCTGCCGGGCGCTTTCGACATCGCCACGGTGCTCACCCCGCTGGCCGCCACCGGCCTGGCTGTGATCATGGTCCTGGCCATGGGCCTCCACGCCCGCCGCAAGGAGCCGCAGGCCATCGGGTTCAACGCAATCCTGCTCATCGTCGCCGCGGTCATCATGTGGGGCCGGTTCGGGCCCTACTCCTTCTAACCACCCGGTCCCCTGCCCCTTCACAGCGGCCCGGTCCGCGACCACGCCGGCCGGGCCGCTCCCTCTCACCCCCTGTCCGCCTACCGGAGACGACCGTCGAACTGGGCATCATCTCCCTGTCCGACCTGCAGACCGACCCCGCCACAGGAAAACCGCACGACTCGGGGCGCCGCACCCGCGAGATCGTCTCCTACGCCGTCGCCGCCGTCCAGGCCGGCCTGGACGTCTTCGGTCTCGGCGAGCACCACAGCCGGGACTTCGCAGTCGCCAACCCCGCCGTCCCGCTGGCCGCGATCGCCCAGGCCACCGCCCGTATCCGGCTGGCCAGTGCGGTGTCGGTGCTGTCCACCGCCGATCCGGTCCGGCTGCACCAGGACTTCGCCTCCCTCGATCTGATCAGCGAAGGCCGCACCGAGATCATCGCCGGGCGCAGTGCGTTCGTCGAGGCGTTCCGCCTGTTCGGCGTGGGCCTCGAGGACTACGACGACGTGTTCGCGGAGAAGCTGCGGCTGCTGCTCGCCAGGTGGACGGCGAAGCCCAGCCTGGTGGCGCCGCTCTTGTTCCGTGACCAGCCCGCCTCGTAGCCGGACAGGGTGAAGTAGTCCACCACCCCATCCAGACCAGATTCCGCCCCGCCGACAGCCCCTTTCGTCACCCCCGTTCCCAGCGTTCGGGCTGGACGGTATGGGCGCCGGTGTACAGCGGGGACGGATATCGGCGACGGACTCCCTTACAAAAGGCGGACCTGGTGGATGGGCCGCCGCCGAAAAATTGTCATAGGCGTCAGCTGTGGCCGAAGGCCGCCGCGGCGGCCACGCACAAGAGCGATGTGTTCGACGAGGTCACCGAACGCAGGCTGCTGGCCAGGAACCTGCGGACCGTGACCGCCCTGACGGACCCGACGGTCCTCGAGCCGGTGATCGCCGGTGTGACCGCGGGCTCAAAGAGGCGGGCACAGTGTCGCCGGTCGGGCGCCTGTCCATGGGTGAGTGGGGTTGCCGCATGGACAGGCGTGACTGTGGGCCTCAGGCCGCTTCGAGGAAGGGGTAGTCGGTGTAGCCCTCGGCGCCCGGCCCGTAGAACAGTTCCGGCCGCGGCTCGTTCTCCGGGTGGCCACCCTGCCAGCGCTCGACCAGGTCGGGGTTGGCGATGAGGGCCCGGCCCACGGCCACGGCGTCGGCATGGCCGGCCTCGATCTGCTGGAGCGCCTGCTCGCGGGTGGTCTGCCCCCCGAAGGGGCCGCTGTTGACGATCAGCTTGCCGTCGAAGCGCCGCCGCAGCTCCTGCACCAGATCGCCGCCCGGCTCGGCGTGCAGGACGGAGAGGTAGGCCAGGCCCAGCGGGCGCAGCTGGTCCACCAGGGTGCCGTAGGTGGCCAGGACGTCGTCCCGGTCGGTCTCGAAGACGTCCCCGAGGTCGACCTCCGGCGAGATCCGCAGCCCGACCCGCTCGGCGCCGACGGCCTGGGCGACCGCCGTGACGACCTCGACGACGAAGCGGGCGCGGTTCTGCGGCGAGCCGCCATATCCATCGGTGCGCTGGTTGGCCGCCGGGGAGAGGAACTCCTGGAGCAGGTAGCCGTTGGCGCCGTGGATTTCCACACCGTCCGCTCCCGCCTCGATGGCCCGGCGGGCCGCGGCGACGAAGTCCTCTACGGCTGCCCGGATCTCTGCGGTGGTCATCGCTTCCGGTACGGGGTAGGGCTGCTCGCCCTTCTCGGTGAACGTCTTGTTGTCGATGGCGATCGCGCTGGGGGCGAGGATGCGGCGGCCACCGTTGATGTCGGGGTGGGTGCCGCGGCCGGCGTGCATGATCTGCAGAACGATGCGGCCGCCCTCGGCGTGCACCGCCTCGAACACCCGCTGCCAGCCGGCCGCCTGCTCGTCGGTGGCGATGCCCGGCTCACCGACATACCCCTGCGACGCGTGGTCGGGGTAGGTGCCCTCGGTAATGATCATTCCGACGCTCGCCCGCTGCCGGTAGTACTCGACCATCAGGTCCCCGGGGATGCCGGCGGAACCGGACCGGACCCGGGTCAGCGGTGCCATGACGATGCGGTTGGCGAGCTCGATCTTCCCCAGAGAGACGGGGGAGAAAAGTGACGGGACGGGCGAAACTTCTGAAGTGTTGACAGGCATGGGTTTCTTTCTTTCTGCACTACGGAGGGAAACGGGATGAAGGTCTGCGCCGCAAGGGGTCCACGCTGCCCCGGCGGAGGCGCGGATGCGGCCCTCGGGCAGGCGCGGGCCCGCTGACGGTGACGCGTTCCAGCACCGCGATCGGGGCGTGGGCGGTGTCGGCGGCGAACACGGTGAGAGCCGCATGCCGTCGGCGTCGGTGTCGACGCCGGTCAAGCGCAACTGCCCGCCGGATCCGGTACGAATCGGTGTCTGCAGGCCGCGCCGCGACCGACGAAGGCGCGGGCTTAGCTGAGCGGGACGTCCGCGACACCCTTGAGGTGGCTGAACGTCTCGAGGGAGTACCGGCCGTGGTAGCGGCCCATGCCGCTTTCACCGACGCCGCCGAACGGCAGGCCGGGCATGAGCAGTTGCATCACCGGCTGGCCCCAGGCGACGCCGCCGGAGGACGTCTCGTTCAACAGGCGCGACTTGATGGCCTCGGACTCGGTGAAGGCGTAGAGCGCGAGGGGCTTGTCGCGTTCGTTGATGAAGGCGATGGCGGCATCGAGGTCTTCGACTTCGACGACGGCGAGGATGGGACCGAAGATCTCCTCCTGCATGACCGGCGATGCGGGGTCGACATCGGTGAGCACGGTGGGTGCGATGAAAAGGTCGTCGCGGTCGTGCTGGCCTCCCACCGCCGCCCGGCCGGAGTCCAGCAGCCGGGTGAGCCGGTCGAAGTGCCGCTCGTTGATGATCCGGCCGAAGTCGGCCGAGGTCTGCGGGCTGGTGCCGAACTGGGCGTCGACAGCCGCGCGCAGGGCGGGGACCAGGGCGGCGGCGGTGGCGGGATCGGCCAGCACGTAGTCGGGGGCTATGCACTGCTGGCCCGCGTTGCCGAACTTGGCGCCCACCAACCGCTTCGCGGTCTCGTCCACGTCGGCATCGGGTGCCACGAAGACCGGTGACTTGCCCCCGAGTTCGAGTGTGACGGGGGTGAGGTTCTTGGCGGCTGCGGCCATGACGATCCGGCCGACGGTGCCGTTGCCGGTGTAGAAGATGTGGTCGAAGCGTTGTGCCAGGAGGGCCGTGGTCTCCTCGGCGCCTCCCTCGACCACGGTGAGCACGTCAGGATCGAAGTACTGTCGCAGGAGGCGTGAGGCGACCGCCGAGGTGTGCACCGCGATCTCGCTCGGCTTGGCCACCACGGTGTTCCCGGCGGCCAGTGCGCCGATGATGGGGTCGATGAGAAGGTGCAGCGGGAAGTTCCACGGGGCGATCACCAGGACGACCCCGAGCGGGTCGTACGTGGTGTAGGCCGTGGTCGTGGGACCGAAGTGGGCGGGAACCTCCACCGGGCGAGGCTGAAGCCAGTTCTCGAGATTCGCCAGCGTCTCGTCGATGTCGGCGACGGTGAAGTCGATCTCCTGCGTCTTCGCCTCGGCGAGGTTCTTCCTCAGGTCCGCCCAGAGCGCCTCGATCAGCTCCTGCTCGTTCTCGACCAGCAGGGCCCGCAGCCGCCGCAGCTGGTCGACGCGCCAGTCCAGTCCGCGGGTGACGCCGGTGTCGAAGGTCGCACGAAGGCGGCCGACCACCTCCGCGGCCGTTTCCGTCTGGGGGGTCCTCGACTCGGTTCCCTGTGTCGCGGTCATGGGGTGTCTCCGTTCTCGATGCAAGGCCACGCCCGGCTGCCTTCCAGCCGGGCACGGTCTCCAGCGTGCTAGCCGATCCGGTATTCACCCAGGTCACGGCTGTATGTACATCCGCTGTGCCTACCACTGACTGGTGCAGGCTGATGTGCGTCCGACCGGGGATACTCGAAGGCATGGACGAATACCCCGAACCGGTGCACGAGCCTGCCGACGGCGCTCTGGACGCGCGTGCCGAGCTCAGTGAGTTCTTGCGCACCCGGCGAGCCCGGCTGAAGCCGGAGGACGTGGGACTGCCGGGCTTCGGGCGGTACCGGCGGGTGCCGGGGCTGCGCCGCGAGGAGCTGGCGCAGCTGGCCGGGGTGTCGGTGGGGTACTACACGCGCCTGGAGCAGGGCAACGGGCAGCACGTGTCGGCGGAGGTCCTCGACGCCATCGCCCGCGCTCTCAGGCTGAGCGACGCCGAGCACGCCCACCTCACACACCTGGCGAAGCCGAAACAGCGGAAGAAGAAGCCGGCCGGCCACACCCAGCAGGTGCGGGGCCCCCTGCGGATGCTGCTGGACACCATGGAAGGCGGCCCGGCGATCCTCGTGGGGCGGCGCTCGGACATCCTCGCCTGGAACCGGATGGCCGCGGCGGTCTTCGGCGACTGGGCCGAGTTGCCCGAGCACGAGCGGAACTGGGCGCGGCTGGTGTTCCTGCGGCCCGAGTACCGCGACCTGTTCGTGGACTGGGAACGCAAAGCGAACGACGTCGTCTCTCAGCTGCGCATGGACGCCGGCTCCCATCCAGGCGACCCCCGGCTGTCCGCGCTGGTGGGCGAACTCTCCGTGAAGAGCGAGGAGTTCAGGCGGCTGTGGGCCGCCCACGACATCAAGGACAAGTGTCACGGCATCCAGCGCCTGCACCACCCGCTCGTCGGCGAACTCGATCTGCGCCTCGAGTCGTTCCATCTGGCCGACGACCACGAACAGACGCTGGCGACGTACATCGCCGAACCCGGTTCCCCGTCCGCGGAGGCACTACGACTGCTGGCCAGCTGGGGCACCGACGCGACAAGGGCGGGAGCCGGGATGCCGCCGGCACGCACGGCTTGATGAACAGTTGATCATCGGTAGTCGGCTGCGCGCCACGCCCAGCGTCCCGTCGACCTTGCCGCCCCCGGAACCCCCGGCCCCGGCACCCGCCGTCGCGCCAGTCACACCGGCCTCGCACGAACCACGGAAAACCGAAGTACGTGCGCAGATCCCGGTCTGACTGGCTGACTACGGCTTTGGCCAGCTGCCCAACGCGAGGTCGGCGACTTGCAGCAGCTCAGGGCGGGAACTACCACTCGCGGCCTGGACGGCGATCCCATTGGCGACTGTTCTCAGGTAGAGCGCAAGGAGATGAGGATCTATGGAAGGCGGAAGGTCACCGGCGTCCACCGCCTGTTGAAACCGGCGCGTCAAGTGGGCTATTCCGTCCTCACGCCATGCGATGAGTGCATCTCGGACTGGGCGGCTGTCATCCCCGGTGGCCAACGCACCGTGCACGCCAAGACAGCCCGCGGGGAGTCCCGGCATGGTTGCCGCCTCGACCGTCCCGTGGAGCACGGCAGTAGCCACTGCTGCACTTGTGGGCTCCGCCAGGGCTTGGCCGAAGTAGGCGGTCAAGCCCTCGGTGTACCGCTCCAGCGCCTTGTAGAAGAGGTCTTCTTTGCTGCCGAACGCCCTGTACAGGCCGGGGCGGCTGATACCCATCGCCTCGGTGAGGTCGTCAAGGCTGGCACCCTCGAACCCCTTTGACCAGAACACCAGGACTGCACGATCGAGTGCCTCGTCGATGTCGAACGAGCGAGGCCTGCCGGGAGGGACCGGTGTCGTCGAGGTCATGTCTTCATCCTACTCCTTTGGTACCGATCGGTACGGGTGTGCTACCGTGTTTCGTACCAATCGGTACGCTATACAGAGAGGTGGCATCGTGTCACAGACCGTACTCATCACTGGCGGAACCTCAGGCATCGGCTTGAGCCTCGCGCAGTCCTTCGTGGAGCTCGGGATGTCTGTCGTCGTTTGTGGACGCTCGCAGGCTGCGCTTGACCGATTCGCGCAGGCACACCCGCAGGCGCTGGCCGTACGGGCCGATGTGACGGACGCAGCTGACCGGGCAGCGTTGCTGCAGGCGATCGCTGATCGCTTTGGGCGTCTGGACGTGTTGGTCAACAACGCCGGTACGTTCGAGGAACGAGACTATGCAGCCGGCAAGAACCCCAATGCGACTCTCGATGCCGAGGTGGCGTTGAACCTCACCGCCCCCATCCACTTGACGGGTGAAGTGCTCGAGCGATGGCCAGAGCCCGACGCGATCGTATTCATCACCTCGGGGTTCGCTCTGGTCTCACCCACTCGCGCGCCTACCCACGGCGCGGTGAAGGCCGGCCTGCACGGCTTTGCGGACGGCTTGCGCCGTCAACTCGCCCCGCAGGGCACCCATGTCCTCGAGGTCCTCCCACCGTCCACGGACACGCCCATGAACGCCGAAGCCACGGGGAAGAAACTGACTCCCGAGCAGGTAGCGGCGGTCACGATGAAGGCTCTTCGGCGGGGGCGGAACATGGCATTCCCCGGTCAGACGAAAGTCATGCCCGCCATGCTGCGCATCGCGCCGGGCACACTGCGACGCGTCGTCGCCGAGCTCTGAACCCCATGAAACACAACTGACCGGCCCGTTCCGGATTGAAAGGGTTCTCCATGTCCAAATTCCCCCTCCACCTGGTTCCTTCCCGCAGAGCGCTGACGACCGGGCGCTTCATCGTCGCGGCCACCCACTTGTTCACCCCGCGGCTGGCCGCGCGGTTTTTCCAGCTCACGGCCAGCGGTACCCCCGCGATCCCCTATGCGCGGATGTTCGCGATACGCAACGCTGCTCTCGGGCTTGGACTGCAACGGATGGACAGTTTCACCCGGCCCCAGCAGCAGCAGTTTCTTGCGGTGAACATCGTCATGGACTCAGTCGATGCCGCCGCTTTCCTGGCTGCGGGCCTGCGGCGCGACGTCAGCCGTACCTCGGCCATGCTGTCCGCCGCAGTGGCTCTTTCTGCGGTGGTAGCCGGTACCACGGCCCTCATCGAGCACAAGCAAGCGGCCGCCCAAGAAACGGAGCCAACAGCGACGGCGCCATCGAACAGCGACTGGAAGTGACCGCGCCGGCGTGGCACCGCAGCTGATCCACCGCACCGCCTCCATTGGCTGGAGGCCGCCGAGGACGGGTTGGCGGTCTCTGTCGAGTTCAGCATCGGGCGGATGAGGTTCTGGCGAAGACGTGGACGACGGTACCCGGGGCCGTCGACGGTGAGGACGGCCGGTTACCCCCGACAGGGCAGGCCAGGTCACCGGCTGCTCGCACTGGTGGCGATCGCGGGGAGGACGGCGAGAGCGAGGATGCCGCCGGTGAGGGCGAGGACGGGGTGGCCAGAGGCAGAGACGACGAGGCCGGAGCTGAAGCCCCCGGTAGCGCCGGCGATGGCGATAGAGACGTCGGCCATGCCCTGGTTCTTGGCGCGGGTAGCCAGGGGCACGGCATCGGTGATCATCGCGGTGCCGGAGACGAGGCCCACGTTCCAGCCCAGCCGCGGCCGCGGTGATTCCGGCAGCGAGCGAAGTCCTCGTCCAGGCAGGCCGCGATGGACACATTCGTCATCCCGCCAGGTCCCCGATCGGTCAGTCGTTGCCGTCGCTCTTGCCGGTGCACCACCGTCCGAGGGGAATGGCGGTGCGGCCCCGGGCGGCGACGATCACCCGACGGGAGCGGACCACGCCTGGCGTGCACGCTGATTCGGGAGTGTCCAACTAGACGGCGGATCCGATGATCAAGGAGACGCCTGATGAGTGAGACCATCACCGAGCACGAGGCCGCGGAGGAGCCGGTCGTCGAGTCGGCCGCGGAGGCCGTCTCGGACGAGCAGTTGATCGCGATGCTGGTCGACCGAGCCCGCTCCGACGGGCTCCAGCTGACCGGCGAGGGCGGGCTGCTGCGCGATGGCAAGGTCGCCAACCGGCCCATCTACGTGGCGATGGCCGTCACGGTCGAGGGCACCCGGCACATTCTCGGGATCTTTGCCGGTGACGGCGGCGAGGGCGCCAAGCACTGGCTCCAGGTCTTCACCGAGCTGAAGAATCGCGGAGTTGAAGATGTCCTCATGCTCGTCTGCGACTGTGAGGATGATCGTGTTCCGCACGGGGCCGCGGCTTGACCCGGTCTGCGACTGACCAAGGTGTCCTGAGCGCCGATCTGTCGGCC
>NZ_JBIAGM010000066.1:0-8949 GCF_042869815.1 Streptomyces sp. NPDC006739 | reverse complement strand
ACCCTCGCCGAACACGAAGCCATCTTCAACGCCCTGTCCACCCGCGACCCCGCACTCAGCCAGGCCGCCGCACTGCTCCACGTCAGCAACACCGAGCAAGGGCTCAGGGAACACCAGCGCTCGAGGGAGGCCCTGACCGTCGGCACGGCACCACTCGCGTGACCGCCGGGCCGAGCCGGTCTTCGAGGCCCCCACCGGGCCCTGGCCCGGGGGTGCGGCCCGTCGGCGGGTTGAGCAGGGTGTGCCGTGGCGGGATGCTGGAGGCAGCGCCCGTGATGGCTGACGCGGCGCCGTACCGGGAGGCGAGAGGAACGACGCCGGGAAACCTTCCATGGACCACGAAACCGACAGGACCACAGGAGCGAGGGACGCGGGGGCACCCGAGGACTTCGTCGTCGTCATCGACGCCCGCGGAGCCGTCATGGCGTGGAGCGCCGGAGCGGGACGACTGCTCGGGTACGAGTCCGAGGAGGTCGTCGGCCGTCCGGCGGCCTCCCTGCTCTCCGCGAGGCTGCCCACGGCGCTGCGCCGCCACCTGGCCGCCGGCGAGTCGTGGACGAGTGACGTGGCGCTGCGGAAACGGGACGGGGACCGGGTCAAGGTGCAGCTCCGGGGCACGCCGCTGGCGGACCGGGCGGCCCGGACCTCATGGGTGGTCACCCCGGCGGCGACGACGTACCCCGCCGCGCCGGCCGACGCGGGGACGGCGGAACTGTGGGACCTCACGCTCGCCCAGCTCCCGCTGCCCGTGGCCGTCTACGACCACGAGGCCCGGTTCGTGGCCTGCAACCAGGTGATGAGCCGTGCCATGGGGCTCACACAGGAGGAGATGAGGGGCCTGACACTGTGGGAGATCTACCCCGCCCCGCCCCTGGACGAGATCGACCGCCTTCAGCGGCAGGTCGTGCGCACCGGGAAGAGGATCTTCCGCGAGGAGCAGCCGTTCCGCGCCTCCGGTGAGGTCCGCGATCACGCCTGGTCCGTCTATCTGTCCCCCCTGAAGGGCCGGGCGGGCGAGGTGCTCGGGGTGTCTGCGGTTGTCATCGACATCACCGGACAGTACTGGGCCCGGCGCCGTCTGGCGGTGCTGAACGACGCCGGCGCCCGCATCGGCAGCACCCTGGACGTGACCCGGACGAGCGAGGAACTGGCCGAGGTGGCGGTGGCCGGGTTCGCCGACTTCGTCACCGTCGACCTGCTGGAGACGGTCGTCCAGGGGGACGAGCCGCAACCGATACCGCCCGACACGCCGGTGCAGTTCCGCCGTATCGCGCAACGGTCGGTGCTCTCGGGGTGCCCCGAATCCGCGGTCCGGGCGGGCGACGTCGATGTCTACCCGCCCGGCTCACCACCGGCACAGACCCTGATCACCGGCCGGGGTGCCCACTACCGTGCCGGCGACCCGCGACTGCGCGAGTGGACGACGGCCTCCCCGGCGCGAGCCGAGAGCATGAGACGGTTCAGGGTCCACTCGGTGATGATGGTGCCACTGCGCGCGCGAGGCATCACCCTGGGCGTGATGCACCTCCTGCGGCACCGGACGGCGGACGCCTTCGGCGAGGACGATCTGGTCCTCGCCGAGGAGATCGCCGCCAGGGCGGCGGTGAGCATCGACAACGCCCGCCGCTACACCCGCGAGCGCCGGACCGCGCTCGCCCTCCAGCGCAGCCTGCTGCCCGCGCGGGTGCCACGAGTGCGGGCGGTGGACCTCGCCTACCGGTACCTCCCCGCCGGTTCGGGGGACGAGATCGGCGGCGACTGGTTCGACGTCATCGCCCTGTCCGGAGGACGGGTCGCGCTGGTGGTGGGTGACGTCGTGGGCCACGGGGTGCGCGCCTCGGCCACGATGGGCCGGCTGCGCACCGCGGTACGCACCCTCGCGGACGCCGACTTCTCACCCGACGAGCTGCTCACCCGCCTGGACGACCTGGTCATCCGTCTCGACCGGGAGGAGGGTCCCGAGGCGCGCCGCGAGGAGGGCGCCTCCGGAGAGGTCGGCGCCACCTGTCTGTACGCCGTCTACGACCCCGTCGCCGGCGTGTGCGACCTGGCACGGGCCGGCCATCCGCCGCCCGTCCTGGTGACTGCCGACGGCACCGCACAGGTCGTGGAGCTGCCCGCCGGGCCGCCGCTCGGTCTGGGCGGGCTGCCCTTCGAGGCCGCACGGATCGCCATGGGTGAGGGAAGCCTTCTCGCCCTCTACACCGACGGCCTGATCGAGACCCCCGGCCGCGACATCGACGTCGGCCTCGACCTGCTGACCGAGGCACTGCGCCGTCCGGCCGCCGAACTGGAGGAGGCCTGCGACGAGGTGCTGCGCAAGGTACGGTCAGATCCGGCTGCCGACGACATCGTCCTGTTGCTGGCTCGCACGTCCGGTCTCGGGGCCGACCGGGTGCGCACCTGGCGGCTGCCCGCCGACCCCGCGGCCGTCGGCGGAGCCCGCCGTATGGCGACCGAACAGCTGGCCGCATGGGGAATGGCCGAGCTGGTCTTTCCCACCGAGCTGATCGTCAGCGAGCTGGTCACCAACGCCATCCGGTACGGCGCTGCCCCCATCGAGCTACGGCTCATCCGCGCCGACGCCCTGATCTGCGAGGTCTCCGACGGCAGCAGCACCGCCCCGCACCTGCGACGGGCCCGGATCTTCGACGAGGGCGGACGCGGACTGCTGCTCGTCGCCCAGGTGGCCGAGCGCTGGGGCAGCCGCCACACCCCCGCCGGCAAGACGATCTGGGCCGAGCAGTCCGTGCCGGACTGAGCCTCCCGGAAGAGGCTCAGTCCAGACAGAACTCGTTGCCCTCGACGTCCTGCATCACGATGCACGACTCGTTGTCGCCATCGGCGGGCAGGAGTCGCACACGGGTCGCCCCGAGGGCCACGAGCCGTGCGCATTCGGCCTCGAGCGTGGCCAGGCGTTCCTCACCGACGAGTCCGGTGCCGACCCGCACGTCGAGATGCACCCGGTTCTTGACGACCTTGCCTTCGGGCACGCGCTGGAAATACAGGCGCGGGCCCACACCTGACGGATCGGCGCATGCGGACCACGCACCCCGATCGGCGGGCGGCAGCGAGCGATCGAACTCGTCCCAGGTCGAAAACCCCTCCGGTGGCGGCGGTACGACGTACCCCAACACCTCGCACCAGAAGCGGGCGACGCGCTCGGGTTCCGCGCAGTCGAAGGTGACTTGGAACTGCTTGATCGATGCCATCCGCCCACCCTAGGTCAGGGTCTCTCGTCAGCTCCAGGGAGAAGCGGTGAGCCAGCTGGTGTCCTGGGCCCACGACGACGTGGAGTCCCAGGCGTTGGAGCCGCCGTTGCTGGCGATGTAGGCCGTGAAGTTGTAGTGGCGGATGTACTTGGTCGGGAAGTTGACGGACTGGAAGGAGTGGCCGACCCCGCTGTTGCCCGTGGTGGGGCAGAAGGTGGCGTCCTGCGCGAAGCTGCCGCCGCCGTTGTCCGTGTTCAGGTAGAGCTCGTAGTTGGAGTGGCGCAGGTACTGGCCGGGGTTGTTGGCGGACTCGAAGGACAGGCAGGAGCTGTTGGCCAGGCCGGCGCGGACGATCCAGGTGGCGTCGGCCTTGTCGGTGGCGGAGCTGGAGGAGCTGATGTTGGAGATGACGACCTTGGTGTCGGCGTCGTCGTGGCGGAGGTAGTCGTTGGTGCAGCAGGGGGCGGTGGTGGCCTGCAGGGAGATGCGGGAGCCGGGGGTGAGCGATCCGGTGCTGGTGGAGCCGCTGTTGTAGCCGGCGGCGGTGATGTTGGCCTGTACGGCGTTCTCGGTGGCGTCGGAGGGGTAGCCCGAGGTCATGACGCCTTCGTAGAACGTGCCTTGGGCGCCCTTGCTGTTGTCACCGCCGATGCCCAGGATGATCGATCCTTCCTTGTGCATCGGGTTGTAGCCGGAGACGTTGGGGCGCACACCGTTGTAGAAGGTGGACAGGCTGCCCGACTGGGCGTCGCCGCCGCGGATGGCCCACTGGTTCGGGCCGCCCTTGACCATGGCGGTCAGGAACCGGTTGTTGACGCTGGGGTCACCCGAGTTGAGGTGCTGGTTCACGCCGGAGAACAGGCCGTTCTCCAGGTCGGCCATGATCCAGGGGCCGTTGCCGCTGCCGGAGCCCCAGACCTTGTTGTTGCCGAAGTAGATGGCCTCCATGTGACCGTTGCCGGTGTCGTGGTCGTTGGTCTCGGCGTTGCCGTAGTCGAAGCAGCAGCCGCCGTTGAAGTGGGTGCCGTCGAAGATCGCGTACTCACCCTCGGCCTGGTCGCCGGTGGCGATGCCGGTGGTGTGGTCGTTGCGGTAGCCGGTGCCGGGGGCGACGTAGAGGCCGTAGGCCTCGTGCCCGCCGACGGTGACGGGCGCCTCGAAGGCGTTGGCCAGGTTGTCCGGCCCGCTTGCGGCTCCGCCCGCGGGTGCCTGGGTGAGGTTGTTGCCCTTGCCGGACTGGTCGTAGATGTCGGTGATGACGCAGCTGGTGTTCGCGCAGAAGGAGTCCTGCGCGGCGGCGTTGGCGAATCCGCCGGGGCTCAGCACGCCGATGTCCTTGGTCGTGTTGTCGGAGGCGCGCTTGATCTGGTACAGCGGGCCGTTGTACGTCCCGTACAGGGCGCGGGTGGTGCTGTGCGCGGCGACGCAGGGGGTGCCACCCGCGGCGTAGATGTCGCACGGCCCCTGGGTGGCGGCCTGGGAGGTGGTGGCCGTGGTGGTGAGCAGACCGGCGGCGAGCGCGGCGGTGGCACCGGCCGCGAGCAGCGCGCGTCTGACGCTGCGTATCCACGGTGGCTTGAACATGAAGAAACTCCTTCACAGGGTGGGTGATGTGCGCGTCGACGAACTGCCGGTGTCCGGCTGTGCGGATGCGTGTTGCGTCGACGCCTCCGGGTCCGGTGCGGATCGGCTCTCTTCGGCACCGGACCCGGGGCTTGTTGCTCGTCAGCTCCAGGGAGAAGCGGTGAGCCAGCTGGTGTCCTGGGCCCACGACGACGTGGAGTCCCAGGCGTTGGTTCCACCGTTGCTGGCGATGTAGGCCGTGTAGTTGTAGTGGCGGATGTACTTGGTCGGGAAGTTGACGGACTGGAAGGAGTGGCCGGCCCCGCTGTTGCCCGTGGTGGGGCAGAAGGTGGCGTCCTGCGCGAAGGAGCTGCCGCCGTTGTCCGTGTTCAGGTAGAGCTCGTAGTTGGAGTGGCGCAGGTACTGGCCGGGGTTGTTGGCGGACTCGAAGGACAGGCAGGAGCTGTTGGCCAGGCCGGCGCGGACGATCCAGGTGGCGTCGGCCTTGTCGGTGGCGGAGCTGGAGGAGCTGATGTTGGAGATGACGACCTTGGTGTCGGCGTCGTCGTGGCGGAGGTAGTCGTTGGTGCAGCAGGGGGCGGTGGTGGCCTGCAGGGAGATGCGGGAGCCGGGGGTGAGCGATCCGGTGCTGGTGGAGCCGCTGTTGTAGCCGGCGGCGGTGATGTTGGCCTGTACGGCGTTCTCGGTGGCGTCGGAGGGGTAGCCCGAGGTCATGACGCCTTCGTAGAAGGTGCCTTGGCCGGTGTTGCTGTTGTCGCCGCCGATGCCGAGGATGATCGCGCCTTCCTTCTGCATCGGGTTGTAGCCGCCGACGGTGGGGCGTATGCCGCTGTAGTAGGTGGACAGGCTGCCCGACTGGGCGTTGCCGCCGCGGATGGCCCACTGGTTCGGGCCGCCCTTGACGATGGCGGTCTGGAACCGGTTGTTGACGCTGGGGTCGCCCGCGTTGAGGCCGCGGTTGACCCCGGAGAACAGGCCGTTCTCCAGGTCGGCCATGACCCAGGGGCCGTTGCCGCTGCCGTGGCCCCAGCCCGTGCTGTTGCCGAAGTAGATGGCCTCCATGGTGCCGTTGCCGTCGTCGTTGCCGGTCGTCTCGGCGTTGCCGTAGTCGAAGCAGCAGCCGCTGTTGAAGTGGGTGCCGTCGAAGATCGCGTACTCGCCCTCGGGCTGGTCGCCGGTGGCGATGCCGTGGGTGTTGTTGTTGCGGTAGCCGGTGCCGGGGGCGACGTAGACGCCGTAGGCCTCGTGCCCGCCGACGGTGACCGGTGCCTCGAAGGCGTTGGCCAGGTTGTCGTTGCCACCCGCGGCCGGCCCGGGCCAGTGGCCCTTGAGCGCCTGGGTGAGGTCGTTGCCCTTGCCGGACTGGTCGTAGATGTCGGTGATGACGCAGCTGGTGTTCGCGCAGAAGGAGTCCTGCGCGGCGGCGTTGGCGAATCCGCCGGGGCTCAGCACGCCGATGTCCTTGGTCGTGTTGTCGGAGGCGCGCTTGATCTGGTACAGCGGGCCGTTGTACGTCCCGTACAGGGCGCGGGTGGTGCTGTGCGCGGCGACGCAGGGGGTGCCACCCGCGGCGTAGATGTCGCACGGCCCCTGGGTGGCGGCCTGGGAGGTGGTGGCCGTGGTGGTGAGCAGACCGGCGGCGAGCGCGGCGGTGGCACCGGCCGCGAGCAGCGCGCGTCTGACGCTGCGTATCCACGGTGGCTTGAACATGAAGAAACTCCTTCACGGGGTGGTTCGGGCTGGCGCCCGCGGGTCCGGTGCGGCTTCGGCCCTCATGGGCGCCACCGGACCCGTGGGGTTGCTCGTCAGCTCCAGGGGGAGGCGGCGAGCCAGCTGGTGTCCTGGGCCCAGTTCGAGGTGGTGTCCCAGGTGTTGGTGCCGCCGTCGCTCGCGATGTAGCCGGTGAAGCTGTAGTGGCGGATGTACTTCGAAGGGTAGTTGTAGGACTGCAGCGAGTAGCCGGTGCCGCTGTTGCCCGGCTTGGGGCAGAAGGTGGCGTCGGCGGCGAACTGGCTGGTGCCGTCGTTGGGCTGGAGGTGGAGCTGGAACGCGTAGTGCCTGAGGTAGGTGCCGGACGTGTTGGCCGACTCGAAGGAGACGCAGTTGCTGTTGGCGAGGCCGGCGCGGACGATCCAGGTGGCGTCGCCCTTGACGGTGGCGGAACTGCCGGAGGTCACCGGCGCGATCGCGACCTTGTCGTCGCTCGTGTCGTGCTGCAGGTAGTCGCCGGTGCAGCAGGAGGTGGTGGCCTGGAGCGACACCTTCGCGCCCGGGGTGAAGGGGGTGGTGGTGCTGTAGCCGGCCGCGGCGATGTTGGCCTGGACCGCGGCGTCGGTGGCGTCCGAGGGGTAGCCCTTGACCATGGCGCCCTCGTAGAAGGTGCCCGCGCTGGCGTTGTGGTTGGTCTGGCAGCAGTCGCCGCCGCTGCCGAGGATGATGGCACCCTGCTTGTGCATGGGGCTCCATCCGCTGGGCAGCGCGCCGTTGTAGAGCTGGGTCAGGCTCCCGGACTGGGCGTTGGCGCCCTTGAGGGCCATCTGGGTGGTGCCGTTGTTCTTGAACATCGCGGTGACGAAACGGCTGGTCTCGGAGACCTGGCTGGGGTTCCACGCCTTGCTGCCACCGCTGAACAGGCCGTTTTCGATGTCCGCCTGCACCCACGGCCCGGTGCCGCTGCAGCCGCCGAACCAGCATTCCGTGCTGAAGTTGATCGCGTCCATGGCGCCGTTGCCGTCGGCGTGGTGGTCGGTCTCGGTGTTGCCGTAGTCGAAGCAGCAGCCGCCGTTGGCGTGGGTGCCGCTCGTGATCATGTACTCGCCCTCGGGTGAACTGCCGGTCGGCACGCCCCCGGCGGAGTTGTAGGCGAAGTAGCTGTTGCCGGGGTTGATGTAGAGCGCGTAAGCCTTCTGGCCGCCCACGCTCACCGCTTCCGTGGTCGCGGTGGCCGCCGTGTCGGCTCCGCCGGTCCCGCCGGGCCCCTGGTAGACCAGGGTGTTGCCGCCGCCGGTCTGGTCGTAGAGGCGGGTGATGGTGCAGGTGGTGCCCGCGCAGAAGGAGTCCTGTGCCGCGGCGTCGGCGACGCCTCCGGCGGACAGTACGCCGATGTCGTGCAGCGTATTGTCCGAGGCCCGCTGCACCTGGTAGAGCGGGCCGTTGTAGGAGGCGAACAGCGCGCGGGTGGTGCTGTGCGCGGCGGCGCACGGCGTACCGCCCGCCGCGTAGATGTCGCAGGGCCCTTGTGCGGCGGCCTGTGAGGCGCCGCTGAAGGCGACAAGGCCGGCGAAGGCGAGCGCCACCGCGGCCAGGGAGGCGACCAGCCACCGGCGCAGTTGGCGGAAATCGTGCAGGGCGGGCACCATGAACTCCCTCGTTCAGTGAGTACGGGACAGCGAGCCGCTCCCCACCCGGCTCCCGGTGGGGTGATGGGCGTTGGGGTGGGCTGATGGGTCGGGGGCGGGCGGGCGTGTCCGGGCGAGCGGATCCCACCGACGGCCCGCCCGCGCATTGTTAGCGCTAACAATTTGGAGCGACCGGCTTGTCACTCGATCGTTCGGATTAAGCCATGACTATCGGCAAACTCCGGAAGGACGTCAAGACGTCGATCAACGATTTCTTTCACGAGGAAGGTCGCGACGGACCCGCCTCAAAGGGGAGCCGCATCCCCGGGCATGTCCGTTGTGTCCCCGGGCTCGCCGCGGTCTTTGCGCGTAGCTGACAATTGCCGACTGCTGCTTCAAGCGCCCGGGGGCGGACTGATTCCAGTTACCTGCCGAGCGGCTCTGGCGCCTGGTCATCCACCGCGCAGGTCGTGTGAACCGGTTCGACTATCGACGCCTCCGCGGCGGTCCGGGAAGCGGGCGCCAGGGGGTGTCGGTCGGCGCCACCTGTACTGCAGGCTCCCACCGCGGCTCATGGGGCAGGTGAATTGCGCCCCGGGGTATTGACAGGCGTAGAGGTGGTTTCTACCTTCGCTTCACACGAACCGGTTCGACAACCGGTCCTTCTCGACCCTGACCCGTCCCTGAACCTCACGACCGGTGGGCACTCCCTGCCGAGTTGTCGAACCGGTTCGAAAGGAGCGACTCGTGAACATCGGTGAGATCGCCCGGCGGGCGGGTGTCTCGCGGAGCACCGTGTCGTACGCGTTGAGCGG
>NZ_JBIAGM010000065.1:0-10031 GCF_042869815.1 Streptomyces sp. NPDC006739 | reverse complement strand
CCGACGAGACCATCGTCCCGACCGAACTCACCGCATAGCCTCAAAGAAGAGATCACCGAGTGGCCGTCGATACACCACTCCCGCGGACGTGACCCCCGCCAGTATGAACGCACTCTTCGACGCCGTGCGCGCCGGCTCGCTTCGCCCGGTCCTCGGACAGGTCTATCCGATGAGCAAGGCAGCCGCTGCCCACGCCGCTCTGGCCGCTCGGGCGCACACCGGGAAGCTCTGCCTTGATACCGCCGGGTAGTTGAAAGCTCAGATTACCCTCAAATTTTCCGCCACCTGGAACAAGAGTGCGACGCGAGGCGTCGTTCAACTAGTCGTCCATGTGCGGGAGTTGGTGGGCCGGTCTCTGACGGGAGCGGCCCACCCGTTGGGGAGGTAGCGGGCTACATGACTGGCAACGAAATCTCGAACGCCTCGGAGACCGGATCTCGTCTCGTCGACCGATTCATCCGAGTCCAGAAAGCCTTTGCTCAGCTAGGCGGGGATGTGCACGGCACTGGCGAGATAGCCAAGGCGGCCGGCCTGGACGACTCCACCGCCTCACGCATCCTGCAATCCGGCGTCTACGGCGGACTGTTCGAGCGCATCGGACGCGGCAAGTACCGGCTGGGGGCAACCGCTGCGCACCTCGGGATGCACGCGCTCGCCAGCGCGCCAGCCAAGGACGACAGCACGCACACGATCTTGGAGGAGCTGCGCGAGGCCACTGACGGAGGCCTGGTCTTCCAATACATGCTGGCCCCCTTCGGGGGCGCCCAGCGTCAGTGCATCGACATGGCCGTGGGGGATTCGGACCTGGTGGAACTCGGGATGACCGCCCTCGACATCCTCTCCGTCACCCGTTCGCTCCGTACCGGAGCCAGCGGCCGAACCATCCTTGCCTACCTCCCTGCGACCCTTCAGGAGCTGGTGCTGGCCGAACCGATTCCGGCCGAAGCGGGCCCCGGCGTCTACCGCGACGACAAGGAACTCCTCGCTTCGCTCGAAGAGGTCCGTGACCGTGGATACGCCCTCGGCTACGAAGAGTGCATGCCCCTGTGGAATTCCTGCGCGGCGCCGATCGTCTGGGGGGAAGCGATCATGGGAGCCGTGCTTCTACTCAAACCTGCCACGGTCATGCCTGAGGCTCCGGAGTCAGTGATCGAGGCGACAAAGACGGCTGCCTCTCAGCTAAGCGCCAGACTGAGCCATCTGTCGGAGCCCATGGCCATGATGCTCGGAACGTGAGGAAAGCCCAGGTCGGAGGACTCGCCGCACGTGCAGGGAGAGCAGGGTGGACCCGCAGCAGAAATCCATGCGCCGACCGGCGAGAGTCGTCGCTAGGGTGAATCACATGAGCGGACAGCAAGAAGTTCACTCCGTTGCCAGAGTGGCCGCCACCCTCCGGACGGTCCTCGTGGGGTTCCGGCAAGGCGGCGAACGGGCCCTCCCCTTGCTGGTCGGCGAGCAGGAGGGGGGCGAGCCCGAAGCCGTCGTCCTTCCCTACGACCTATTCGTGGTGCTCTGCCGGGCACTGGAGCATGGCGAGGACCTCGACCTCGGCAATCTCGCAGCCAATCGGCTGGCCGATGCTCCCGCCCCCGGGCAGGGGCTGGGTACGGCGGCCCTGGCCCGCCTGGTCGCCGAGGCGCAGCCCGAGGACGCCGACGATCTCCTCCAGGCCGGCGGGGCGTCGGCGCGCGAGGACTGACGACAGCAGGACGGAGAACTCGTGGCGGCGTCCGACCCTTTCCGCGGAGACCACCTACCGCAGGTCGGCGCCGACATCCTGCAGCTGAAGAACCTCCAGCTGCAGAAGCTGGCGCTCATCCGCATCGCGCAGCTGACCAGCGGAGAAGTCCAGGGCACCCGTCTGGAACGGATGCCGGATTCCTGGCCGGCGGAACTGAGGAACTGCTGGAAGCTGTATTTCGACGAGCAGGAGTATGACGTCGACCGACGCCTCAACCGCCCAGCGCCGCGCTATCGCATTGTCTACCGCTTTCTCGACCCGGTGCCCGACACCGCAGACCGCGACCGGCGGCCACGGCTACAGGTCCTCGCGGTCGGCCCGCGCTACCTGGCCGAGGCATACGAGCGAGCCGTCTCCAGGCTCGCCCGCCCGGAGGTAGCAGGGGAACCCTCAGTCCAGCCGGGACGCCCCTCTGCCCAACCCGCTCAGCAGCAACGCGGACAGCGCGCGGGGGAACGAAGCCGACGAGCCCAGGACGAGCAGCGCCAACCTCGACAAAATTCGCCTCGCCCTCGGCATCATCGGTAGGGCGTGCCCACGACTTGCGGCCCGCACATGCACTGCTGGACGAAGATCACGGAGATGGCGCGACGGTCGGCGCGTAAGAAGCGGCAGACGAGTCGAGCTGTACGCCGGATTCTGTCACCCGGCTGCCTCGCGGCGACCGGGGAGACGGCCATCCATCTAGGACTGGCGTTGCCGCCAGCCTCGTGCGGTCTACCCGCAGACTCGGGCGAGCAGCCCTCAAACGTCCGCGCAGGAGCACCGGGGTGCTCCCTCTTGACCTTGCTCCGGGTGGGGTTTACCTAGCTGCCCAGGTCACCCTGGGCACTGGTGGTCTCTTACACCACCGTTTCACCCTTACCGAGGACCGAGGTCCCCGGCGGTCTGCTTTCTGTGGCACTGTCCCGCGGGTCACCCCGGGTGGCCGTTAGCCACCACCCTGCTCTGTGGAGTCCGGACGTTCCTCGACTGGGCGTGTTGCCCCGACGCGGCCGTCCACTCGGCTCGTCTGCCGCGCTGACTATGTTAGAGGACTGAATCGCTGGCCTGCGCCATTCGTTTCCCCTTACCGCGCGGCCGAGATTGCACAAGTCCTGCGGTCACCGGCCCGGCCCGCGAAGTACGCCTCCACTTCGCGACTGCCAGGCACGGTCAGGCACCGAAGGGCAGTACCTGCTGAACGGCCAGGTCGTCGCGAAGCCGCAGGAAACGGACGGGGTGCCGGTATCGCCCCACGTCGATGGCGGTGTCTGCTAGGAACTCCGCCACCAGGTCAGGGCGCACGGGGTGGTAGTCCAGCTCACCACGTGTACCCCAGCCGGCGCTGAAGCGTCGCCCGTGCCAGGGGTGATCGAGGCCCCCCGGATGCAGGCGCCGGGCGAGATCGCGCCGAACGGCGGTCGTCAAGGGTGTGGTGCGCGCGATGAGCCGTAAGGTGCCGACCGCGTCATACCGGGCCAGCAGCAGCGTGGCCGGAGACGCCAATGCCCCGGTGACCCCGCCGATGATCCCTTCGGCGGTGGTGCGGGAGCGGACCTTGACCCAGGCCCGCTTGCCGGGCAGGTAGGGCTGCTTGCTGCCCTTGACCACAACGCCCTCGATACCGACGGCGCCCCAGGCCGGGTCCAGCCAGTCCAGTGCGGTCGCCCGGTCCGTGGTGGCGGGGCACAAGGTGAACGGGGCGGCGAGCACGTCATGAGCGAAGAGGCCCTCCAAGATCGCGCGCCGCTCGCCGTACGACCGGTTCAGCAGTTCTGTGTCCCCCCTCTGGAGAACGTCGAAAACGATCAGATAGGCGGGGCGCTCGGCTGCGGCCTGCGCAGCGTTGTGCCCCCGGCTGCGGGCACGGCGCTGCAGCTCGGCGAAGTTCAGGCGCCCTTCGTGTGGCACGACGAGCTCTCCGTCGAGCACGAGGGCCTCGGTGAGTGCGGTGGCCGCGGCAGCGATTTCGGGAAAGGCTGGCGTGAGGTCAGCGCCCTGGCGGGACTGGACCATAACTAGGCCGGGGCGGGCGAAGAGGATGGCTCGGAAACCGTCCGCCTTCTGCTCCGCGATCCATTCTCCGGGCAGTGCCCCGTCCGGGGGCAGCTGCCGCCGCGCTTCCGCGAGCATCGGCTGAATCGGCGGGGTCAGGGCCACACTGTCACATCTACGCGGTGCCGTCTGGTAGTGCACGCTGGGCGCCCCGAATGGTCCCAGGCCAGGAGTGTGACTATGCAGAGGCCGGCGCCGGGATGGCAGAGGCACGACCGTGGCATCGCTGGACAGGCCAGGGCCTTTCGATGACGAGCTGAGGAATGGGGAATGGGCTCCCCGAGCACGGAGCGAGGGTCCGCCGGGGGGGCGTCGTTCCCGCGCCGTGCTCAGTCGAAGATCCCCAACTCTGTGTCGGGGCGGCAGAACGGGCACGCTTCCAGTTGCGTGTCGGTGAGCGCGAGGCGAGCCTCATGCGCACCAACGCGATGGGTGTGATCGCTGGTCATCGTGCAGTCGTCCTGATGCACTGTGGCTTCTTCGGGACCGCTCGGTGTGCGCCGTCGCTCGATCATGAAGCCCGCCGACCCGCGCTCGCGCCGACTCGGGGCAGGGCCGGCCGCGGGAGAACTCAACGCCCCTCGTCCGTGTAGACGCGGCTGTTGACGAGCAGCTTCAGCCTGACCTTCGGCAACGGACAGAGCATGACGGACGGCCTTCTGCTGAACCGACAGATAGATGCCGATCGTCTGATTCCGCGCGACCTGCTCGTCGAGGAAGTCCAGGATCATGCGGAGGCGCGGCGGGTCAGACGGCAGCTCGAACATGGCGGGCACCGGACCAAGCCGACGAGTGGACGATCATGCGTCGACCTCCTCTTCACGAGGCAGATCGACCAACCTCTCCCTATCCACCGGAAAACGGCCTCGGGAGCCCCAAAAGGGGTGGTAGTACACCGCCACCGACAGGCTGAGAAGCCGTCGCCGCAGTGCGGCACCACCCCGCCGTGCGGCCAGCTCGCGGTATGTGACGGTCCACTCGTGTTGAGTGCGGGCGAGGTCGGAAGGCATGGGGTGGCACATAGGTCAATTCAATCACCTGTTCGATTCCATTGACCACCCCAGCCACTTCAGACGCGGGCGACTGCATGCACAACCGGACCCTGAACGTCGGGGAGCCCTGCCGCCTACGGCTCGAAGCACCCCAAAGCGGTAGCAAACCCGGATTTCCGTAGATCAAGCATTGCCACCAGCACCCAAATTGCCGCAAATCCGACCAAGCCTCGAAGTCATCGCCAACCCACGACTCCCCTGTCGCCATCAACACATGTTGATAGACCTAACCCTCACAAGGCTCGACCATAAGCAAAAATTGCCACCTAACATAAACACCTGTTGATGACGGTGGCTTCGTGCCGCCGGAGTCCTGATGTCTCAGAGAAGGAGTCCTGGATCATGACCGTGCTCCGCCGAACCGCAGCCCTGGCTGTATCCACCGCCCTCCTCGCCGGAGGCGCGATGACTCTGGCGCCGACGGCGTCCGCAGCCACCTCTCCCAAGTGCACGTACAACCTGGCCGACTTCACCGGCACGGTGGACGGGGACGGCGTCAACTACCGAACGGGCCCCAGCACCAGCTACACCGCCAAGGGGCGGCTCTACGACGGTGACCGCGTGCGCGTCTACTGCGGGAAGGGCAACTGGTACTACAGCTCTCTGGCCAAGCGTTCGAAGGGGGGCCTGGCCAAGGGAACCACCGGCTGGATCCGCAGCGACATGCTCTACCAACTGGCCGGCTGAGCGTCGCCGGAGATAGCGACGTCGCGCCTCGCCTTCCGTGAGGGCTGATGCGCCCGTGTCGCATCCGTCAGGTGAACCCGCCGCATCCGCCTCCCAGGCCAACACCGAACGGACCAGCGAGCCTTCGAGCGTGCCGCGCCGTCAATCGCCACGGCGATCGAGGGTCACTGGCCACGGCGCAGTGCTATCCAGCCGCGTTCCCGCTCGCGGCGGCCCATTTCCTCTGCAAGGTCACTCCGACGAAGGAACTCCATGAATCTCCGTGCTCGCGTGCCTGCTCGTCTCGCCGCTTCCGTGACTCTCGCACTGTCCCTGACCGCCGGAGTGACCGCCGCCACGGCCCAGACCGCCAGCGCGGCAGAGGCGCCGTGCGTTCCCCGCGTGTACTACACGGTCAACACCAACGCCGTGAACTTCAGGACCGGACCCGGGACCGGTTACACGTCGAAGGGACTGCTGTACCGCGGCGACTGGGGCAAGAAGCTCGCCACCAAAGGCTCGTGGATCAAGCTGCGGCTCGGGCAGAAGTCCCGGACCGGACTGCCCAAGAACTCCACGGGCTGGATAGCCAAGCGCCTGGCCTACGACTGCGTCCCGATGCAGCTCGACTGACGCTGAAAAAGGAGCCTCGGGAACGACCCGTAAAGAGCTGGCCGGACGTCTGGGCAACCGGTGCCGAGCGAATCGGCTCTGGGGGAGGAAGAAGATCGGATGACGAAGAAGGGCGGTAGCTCGGAAGTCGCTGATCAAAGCGGCATCTTTCCGCGAGAAGGCCCTGACCGTACGCGAGAGCCGACACCTTCCGTGTCGCAACTGGCGGTTTCCTCGTTGTTGGTCGATCCCGTGCCCCGGCCGATGACCACGCGAACGAACCAGTTCACGGTGACCCGAACCGCGCATCTCCACGACTTCGACGAAGTCAACGCCATGCACGCCCGGTGTTCGTTGGAATCGCGCTATGCCCGCTACCACGCTGCCCGGCAGGCCGTGACGGCCCGCGAATGGGGGCATCTGTGTGACCGGTCCAACGGGACGACCTTGGTCACAGTCCCGCTCCATGAATCAACAAGCATCATTGCCGTCACCCACCTGCTCCGGACGTCGGAACCGCATGTCCGCGAACTCGGAATCCTCGTCGAGGACTCCTGGCAGGGACACGGGCTGGGCACGACCCTTGCCCACTACATGGTGGAACTCGCCCGCACCTACACCCTCGACTGCCGTGAGATCACGGCCATGACAGGAAGCGGCAACCAGCGGATGCTGTCCATCCTGCGGGGGCTGCACGCCCGCGTCACGGGCAGGGACGGGCCCACGCTGGACACTGTGATCCCCGTGGAGACGTAGGGCCATGTACCCAGCACTCCGTCATGTGTGGCGTAACCCCAGAACCAAGCGGGGCCAACGACACCGGGATCGCGGTCCTCACACCCGCCCCGTCGCCTTCCGCCGCCGGGGCAGCAGCCGCCAAGGGTGTGGCACCACGGCTCGGAGAGTTCCGCAGGACAGACCATGCTCCGGGCGCGACCGGTCATCCCGGGGGCTGACATCGCGCGGTATCGCCGGCTGTTCCTGAACAGCCGCATCACGCAATCCGACGAAGAATGGGAGATCCCCCTGTGCCCCCGCTCATTACTGATGCCCGTCGCAACACGCTCCTCGTGCTCGACGACGGCACGATCACCTACGCACGCACCGCGACCATCGAGGACTACCCCCTCCTCGAAGATCTGCACGCCCAGTGCAGTACGGGCAACCTCTTCGCGCTCTACAGAGGCCGCAGCCCCGGCTTCTCCGCTGCTGAGTGGCAGGCCATAGCGGAGAGCCCCCGCAGTCGCGTGCTCCTGGTCACCGCGGACCAGTCTGATCACATCGTGGCCATGGCGTCGATGATCGAGAGCCCCCGCGCGCCGGAAGCGTGCGAGGTGGCACTCCTGGTGGCCGACCTGCCTCCGCATGCCTACCAGGCACGCGGGCTCGGCACGCGGCTGGCCGACCTCGCCGCCGACCTCGCCCGCGACGCGGGATTCACGTCCCTCACCGTGGCATCGCTGTGGACGAACTGGCGGATGATGCTCATCGTCGAGCACCTCGGCGGCCCGACCCTGCCCCAGACCTCGTACGTGCGCAACATGGCGCTGCTCGGCCTGCTGCCCCACTCCGGCCTCGACGTGGCCGACGAGATCGAACTGCGGATCGCGCTGTGAGGGCGGCTCCTGCTTCGGGCACCGAGCGGTCCGCCGTCGTCACCGACGACGGCGCTCGGCTGACCGTATACACCGATGGTCCGTCGCGGGCCGGAGTGTCGGTCATCCTGAGCCACGGTTTCCTGATGACGGCGGACGTGTGGCGTCTCCAGGCACGCGCGCTGTCTGCCGGCGGGGTCCGGGTCGTCCGCTACGACCAGCGGGCCCACGGCAACTCGGAGCCGGGCCGCGCGGCCTTGACCGTCGACCGGCTCGGCGCCGACCTCGCCCACGTCATCGACGCGACAACGCCTCACGGACCGGTCGTTCTCGCCGGGCACAGCATGGGCGGCATGGCAGCCCTCACCGTCGCTGCCCGGCACCCGGAACTCATCCGCCACCGGCGTCCACACGTAGCCCTGATCTCGACGTCCTGCAGCCGGGCCCAGCTGGTGCCGGGCACCCACCCGCTCCACTGGATCAAGGCAGCAGCCCGTGCTGGCTACTCCTATCCCCTCTGCTGGCTTCCGCCCGCCGCCGATGTCGCACGGCGCCGGCTGCCGAGCCGCCACCCGTGGGCCTTTCGCCCCGAGACGCAGCACCACGGCGACATCCCGCCTCCGAGCCGACAAGCCATCCGCCGTACGCCCACCGCGCAGATCGCCCAGCTGTGGAAGTCCCTGCGCACCTACACCACCGCCGAGATGCTCCACGCTCTCGACGCACTCGCCGACCGCGTCGAAATCGTCACGGGCGAACTGGACGACTGGATTCCCCTGTCCCAGACCCATGAGCTGGCGCGACAGCTGCCCAACGCACGTATGCACGAGCCCATCATGGGCGCCGGGCATCGACTGCCCACCGACAGGGTCGGCCACGCCGCCGTGACCCAGGTCCTGAACCGGATGGCCGAGGAGGCGCTCCGCGCCCCCGCCTCCACAGCGCCCCCGAGGTGAATGCACATGAGTCGAGACCATCAACAGCCGCCGTCGGCCGCGCCTTTGGCCATCCGGCTCGACCCGGACACCACCATGACGCTGCGGTTCATCGCCGAGCCGACCGGGCGCCGCCGTCGGCACCGACGCTCCCTTCAGTCTCCCCATCGCCCCACTGAATCCTGGCCGCGGGAAACACCCGCCGGCTCGCGGTTCCCCTCCGCGTAGAGGCCGGGGCCCGCAGCAGCACCCACCAGGCCGGTGGCGAGCCAGCTGATCGGGCCCCGCCTGCACCGCGTTGTACAAATTCACACCTTGGCCTTCTCGATCGTGACGGATCGGAGAGCCCATGCAGCCGTACGCCCGCCATGCCCTTGAGAACTGGCACACAGCCTGGACCGCCCAGCAGGACGCTGCCCTGGCCGCCTTTGTCACAGCCTTTCCCGGCCTTGCACGCATGGATCGCCCAACGGGCTGCTGCGATCCGCGTATGAAGGTCGAACGGCACGGAGAGGCGACCGGCTTCGTGTGCTTCGACGATCACGGCCGTGCCACGGTGGATTTCGCAGGGATCCCGCAGGCCACCCTCGGCAGAACCCTCGAAGTCATCTTCGGGTGCGGCTGGTTCGAGGAGGGACCCGAGGGGATCGCAGCCGCGCCGCCTGGCACCTACAACTGGGATGACGAAGCCACGTACGCGGAATTCGAGATCAAGGTTGAGGCCGATGCCACCGCCTCGATCTGCATGTCGTATGTGACCGTAGAGGACGCCGTCGTCCTCCTGGACGAGTTGCAGACCCAGCTGACCGAGCACCCGGTCGGCGGCTCGGCGCCGGTTGACGAGCAGCGGTAGCCGACATCACAGCGCCCCCTGTCACCGTCGCAGAGCGCGGGTCACCACGCCGGCCACGGCAGCGAGCGCGCTCACTACGGCGGCCCCCACCCCGAGCGGCTCGGCGAATGCCGGATGCTCGCGGGCGAGATAGACGGCGGCCCCGGTGATCAGGAGCCCCAGCACCAGGGCGAGGAGCAGGACCGCCAGGCGCAGTTCCCGGTGGCCGTCGTCCTGCCGGTGCGGCGCGTCCGTGTCGATGGTCATGGGCTGTAAGTCCTCTGCACGTCGGGCATCTGCGGGCCGTCCGCGTAGGGGCGGCGTCGCAGACGCGGCTGGGTGGATGGCGTCCACGGTGGTTGTTGCGCGACGGCGTCGTTAGGCCGTAGCGCTGCCGTTTCACTGCCATTTCTCCGCCAACTGTGCGGGGCGGTGGCCGAGGCGACTGGACGAAGGTGGGGGGTCTCTAAGTAGCTGTTGTCTTTTCGATCTTGAGAGATGCGCGTCGAACGGGAGTCCCGATCGGGTGGTCGCGGGGTGCTGGGCGCATACGAACAGGGC
>NZ_JBIAGM010000064.1:0-12147 GCF_042869815.1 Streptomyces sp. NPDC006739 | reverse complement strand
AGCCGTCGCCACCGAACGGTTCCTGGAGTTCTCCGAGAAGTGGGGCACCAAGTATCCGGCCGTGATCAAGCTGTGGTCCGACGCCTGGGCCGAGACGGTGCCCTTCTTGTCCTTCGACGTCGAGATCCGCAAGGTCATCTGCAGCACGAACGCGATGGAGAGTGTGAACGCCCGGATCCGCAAGGCGGCTCGGGCCCGCGGCGACTTCCCCTCGGAGGCCGCCGCATTGACGTACGTCTACATGGCACTGATGAGTCTGGACCCGACCGGCAGGGGCCGGCGCCGCTGGACGATGCGCTGAAAGGCACCCCTGAACGCCTTCCAGATCGCCTTCGACGGCCGCCTGACCCCCACCGACCATCGATAACTCAACAACCAAGATCAGCCGTTAGTTGACACACCCGGTCCCGGCGATCGCCGGAGCCTCCCCTTGCCATCCGCCCCCTCCAGTCATAGCCTTCCGATCGTAAGGTAAACGATCGTAATTCAATAATGCAGGGAGCCTGTGATGACGACAGATCGGCCGGTAGCACTCGTGACGGGGGCATCATCGGGGATCGGCAACGCGACCGCTCGCGCCTTCGTCACAGCCGGGTTCGAGGTGATCGGAACCGGACGGAACACCTCGGGGCTCACCCCGCCCGCCGGTGTGACCTTCCTCGACCTCGACGTGACCAGTGACGCATCCGTCACCGCCGCAGTCCGGGAAGTGATCGCACGGTTCGGTCGGATCGACGTCCTCGTCAACAACGCCGGACTCGGCTCGGCCGGTGCGGCCGAGGAGAACTCCGTCGCCCAGGCCCAGAGCCTCTTCGACCTCAACTTCTTCGGTCTCGTCCGTATGACGAAGGCCGTTCTGCCGCACATGCGCGCCCAGGGCAGTGGCCGCATCATCAACCTCTCGTCCGTCCTCGGCGTCATTCCGCAGCCCTACATGTCCCTTTACGTCGCGGCGAAGCACGCCGTCGAGGGCTACTCCGAGTCCCTGGACCACGAGGTCCGCGAGCACGGCGTTCGCGTCCTGCTCGTCGAGCCCGGCTACACCCGGACCGCCTTCGACGCCAATGCCGCGCAGCCCGACACGCCGCTGCCGCTGTACGCGGAGCGGCGGCGTGCCTTCGACGAGGTGGTCGCCGCGGCGATGGAGGCCGGCGACGACCCCGCCGTTGTCGCCAAGGAGGTCGTCACGGCAGCCACCGCCCCGAAGCCGAAGCTGCGCTACACCGCCGGACCGCTCGCCTCACGTATCACCACCGCGCGACGCCTCGTTCCCGCCGGGATCTTCGACAAGCAGATCCGCAGGTTCAACCGGATGCCCGGCTGACGTCACACCCGGCCCACCGGCCTGCACCGCGCGCCAGAGGCGCGCTCCCCTGCGACCTGAAGAGGAGCGTCACCATGGGAATCAGTACGCAAGCACAGCAGTTCGCGCAGTTCCTCGAAAGCGTGCGCGCGAAGGCGTCGACACCGGGCCTCGATCTGGCCGTCGTCCGCGACATCGTCGACACACACGCTTCGGCGTCCACCGAGCCGGAAGGCCTCACCTACGCCGACGTGGACGCCGACGGCGTCCCTGCCCTGTGGGCCATCCCCGAGGGTGCCGACCCCGACAGGGCGCTGCTCCACTTCCATTTCGGCGGATCGGTCGCCGCCTCCATTTCTCTCGCCCATTGCGAGCTGTTGCTTGCGATGTCAATCGATCACGTTTCATCTGCCGTTCCCGCCTACCAACAGGCTTCGGAAACGGTCAGCGCCTGTCCCTCTTCCTGAAGGGAGCATGGCGAGCGATGACCGCCTCGTCCGCATTCCGGAGCGCTTGCGGCGAATAAGTAGGTTTACTTGCACGATGCCCGGTATGCAGCCGCTGCCCATCCCCTGCCCTGATCATCTGATCCCGGACGCCACCGGCCGGTTCGATGCTGCCTATTGGGCGACCAAGGGGCAGCATGCGGTGTTCGTGGGCATTGAACGCGAGGGTGAGCGGTGGACGGTGAAGGCGGATGCGCTGACCGCCGGCCCGGGTCACATCGTCGAAGATGCCGTGAACGTGGCCATGCGGGCGGCAATCGTCCGCCTGGTCCGCGAGCGGGAGGCTGGCTCGGACGCCTCTGTGGGGCCGGTGCACTTCATGCTGCACGGGGTGCCGAGTGAGGGGCGGGCCCGCGAGCTGACCGCAGCCTTCCATGCCGCTTTGTATGGGGATCTGGGCCGCTGCGCCGTGCGGTGCCCGGTGCTGACGTTGATCACGACGGTGACGCCGCCGGTTGACGCCTCAGTGACCTGATCGCCCCGAGAACGTTGAGTCGAGCTGGAGACGTGCGCCGTCGTCCGAAGGCGTCCTGGGGGTGATGCGAGGCCGTCACCTGGCCCGGGCGCTCTGCACACGGCGTGGTGTCCAGGGCGGCCTCAGACGAGTCCGCGCTCGGCGAGGCTGCGGCCGGTTTCCTCGATCGTGTCGGGGATCGAGTGGAGCGGGCGGGCCAGGAGCGCCTCGGCGGGGCCGTGGTCGAAGCGCTGCGCCGAGCCGATGAGCCATCGGTTGTCGCGCAGCTGAGGTTCGAACACGCTCGCGGCCCAGGTGAGCCATGTCGGCATGGCCCGGGTGGGGATCTTCTCGCTCGCCTCGGGGAGCCTCTCGCGGAGCACCGTGGCAACGTCGATGAGCGAGGACGGGTCGGTCGCGACGATCGTGCGACGTGCGCCCGCCGTTTGGGAGGTCATGGCCTCGATGTGCGCGTCGGCGACGTCTCGCACGTGTACCCACGGGAGTCGCAGGTCTGGGACCATCGGCAGCGCGCCGGCCATGATCTGCTGGATCGCCGAGACTGAGGTTCCGGGGTCGTCGGAGAGGAGGGGGCCGATGACCGCGCCCGGGTTGATGACGGCGAGCCGGTCGCGCACGCCGCGTCGGTCGGCGATGTCCCACGCCGCGCGCTCGGCCTGGACTTTCGAAGCTGTGTAGGCACCGAGGCCGCGGCGGTCGAGTGGGGTCCAGTCGGATGCCGTGAAGACGTGATCTCTGCGCGCCGGGGCGTACTGCACCGCTGCGAGAGACGAGGTGATGACCACGCGCTCCACGCCTGCATCGAGCGCCGTGGCGATTGCTCGCGTCGTGCCCTGTACGGCGGGGCGGATCAAGTCCTGCGGGTCCTTCGGCTTCGTCGTGACGAAGGGGGAAGCGACGTGCAGTACGAACCGGCAGCCCGCGGTCGCGGCCGCCCATCCCTCGTCCGACAGTAGATCGAGCTGCAGGATCTCCAACAACGTGTCGTCTGCGCCTGCCTCTGCCATCGCGGCGCGCACCTCGGCGGCGCGGGCCGGAGAGCGCACCGACCCGCGGACCGCGTATCCGCGCCGCAGAAGCTCTGCCGCTGTGTGACCACCGATGAACCCCGAGACACCCGTGACAAGGACCGTGTCCGTCATATCTATCCCAGCGATCGCCTTATCTTGACAGTGAGCAGTTTACGAGGAGTCTGCTCACTGTCAAGATATGGACTTGATGATGACCGAAGAGCCGAGGGCCGGCGATCGTTACCACCACGGCAATCTGCGCGCGGCGCTGCTCGACAGCGCGTTGGAAGTGCTGTCCGAGAGCGGTGTCGCCGGGTTCAGCATGCGCGAGGCCGCGCGGCGGGCGGGAGTGTCGCAGTCCGCTCCCAAGCACCACTTCGGCGACGCACGCGGGCTGCTCGGCGCGCTCGCCACGCGCGCCTACCGCCAGCTCTGCGACCGACTGGAGGCGGTGGACGTCGTCGGGCGCGATGTGCGGGAGCGGGTCGCGGCGCTCTCGGCCGAATATGTCGCGTTCGCCCGGGACAACCGCGCGCTGTTCGACCTCATGTGGCGCATGACCCAGTTCGACTTCAACGATCCAGACCTGATCGAGCAAAAACACCGGGCGCTCCGCTCCCTGGACCGTGGCCTGCGCGGCCAGCATGCGCAGCTTCCGGACAGTGCGGACCCCGCGCTGGTGCCGAGCTACGCAGTGTGGTCACTCGTGCACGGCTATACAAGCCTCGCACTGGAGGGCGCGATCGACGAAGGCACCCCAGATCCGTTGACGAGCGACTTGCTCCCCGCGATGCTGCGGCTCCTCGATGTGTCCCCGACCGACCGTGACCAGAATCGCAGCTGAGCCTTGATCCACCGGACAACTGCCGGCCGGGTACCTGGAAATGAAGGCGCGGCTGCCCTCGACTCTCCATGCCGCTTCGGCAGTGTCACCCGTGTTCGATGACCGGAACCTGGACGCGTGTCCCCGGCTGGTGCCCTGCGCAGCCAGGTTGGAAAGGGCTCCTTCTGTGTTCACCGTGAACCGGTAGGCAAGCGAGCGTCCAGCTCGCCGACGACCCCGCGGCGACCACGCTGGCCGCCAGATGTGACTGCCTGCCCGCGCCTCACGACTTCAAGATCACCCTATGGTCCCTTTTGGGCTTGCCCCGGCGATACCCCTGGCAGGGAGGCTCCGGACGGGGCTGCGCTGGGTGTTGTTGTCGGTGCGCCGGTCCAGCTCGGTGCGGAGTTCGTGGATGACCTGGGCATAGACGGCGGCGCGCGATGTTGACCCAGTTCGGGCGGCAGTCGTCGAGGTCGGGGGTACGGCGAGTGCTGTCTTCCTCGCTGCGCAGGCGGCAGGCTGCTCGCTTGGGGTCCAGGACGCAGGTCATGCCCATGCCGGGGAAGATCTGCAGGTCGGGGTTGGTGAGCATGGTGTTGGCATGCCGCTTGGTGCGCAGGACTCGGCCGGCGAAGCGAGTGGCGGCCTGGACGCGGTGCCGGTAGGTCTCGGCTGCTGGGCCACTGACCTGCTCGCCTTCACGTAGGCGCTGGTGTGCGTCGGTGAGGGTGTCCAGCCGGGCCAGCCAGTCCTCGAAGGCGAGGTCGTCGGGGAAGCCAGAGGCGTAGTTCCCTAATGGTGGAGTCGGGTATTGGAACTGTCCGAATGCCCTGGTGGCAGCAGAAAGTGGCGTGCGTCGAGGCGACAATCCCGGCAGGATGCGGGCATGGTTGCCCCCTTGGATGTCCCGCGCCTGACTGCCGGCGACAGTGTTCTGCTGCGCGCCTGGGAGCTCGGGGATCTGCCTCTCGTCCGGGAGGCGTCGAGCGACGACTACATCCCGTTGATCACGACCGTTCCCTCGACGTACTCGCAGGCGGCGGGCGAAGCCTTCGTCCGGCGACAGTGGGAGCGGGCGTCTACTGGTAGCGGGTATCCGTTCGTCATCGTGCGGATCGAGGACGGCCGCCCGCTGGGGATGGTCGGTCTCTGGGTGAGGGACCGGGGCGAGGGACGAGCGTCGCTGGGGTATTGGCTTGCCGGGTCGGCCCGTGGTCAAGGGATTGCCGCGAAAGCCCTCCGGGCGGTTGTCCGCTGGGCTCTTAGTGACCTGCGGATTCCTCGCCTTCAGCTGCATGTCGAGCCGTGGAATGTCGCATCACAGCGGACGGCTGAGCGTGTGGGCTTCCAGCGTGAGGGCCTGCTGCGCAGTTGGCAGCAGGTGGGTGAGGAGCGTCGGGACATGATCATGTATTCGATGCTGCGTGTTGATCTTTCCTCACCGGCCGCTGGCTGACTTCGGCTGCGTAGGCGGCCCAGTCCCCGGCGGATGCCTGCTGCCACTGGACGGCGACCTTGATGTGGACACCGAGCATCCGGGCGAGGATCGCAGCGGGGAGTTCGGTCGCGAGAGTGAACAGTGCGGTGGAGCGATCTTGTTTTGGTCGGATCCCGATTTTATGGAGACGGATGCCGATCTGGCTGTCGGTGAGGGGGCGCCCTGGATGTCCTCCCGGGAACAGCCAGGGAACGTCTTCCGGAGTGCCGATCTTGGCCTTGCCACGGCGGGTTACGACGAGCTCGCGGACCAGGCTGGCCAACGGCGCAGGCAGGACGACCGGCGAGGTGCCGAACGTGATGGAGACAGTGTCGCCGTCGAAGTGCACGTCATCGACGGTGAGTTGGCTGATGGTGGCGATCTTCTGTGCGTAGAGGATCAGCAGCAGTCCCGCAACGCGGTCCGGGGTCGGCAGCGAGTCGTCGTTGAGGAGGCGGCGAGCGTCAGCCCAGCGTTTCTCGCTGTCGATGGTGCCGAGCGGACCGGTCCAGCGGACGGTGCCGTAGGTCAGGCCGCGGGCATGGCGGTGCTGTACCGACCAGCGGACGAAGTGGCCTGTCTCGTCGCGATAGCTGACCGTGGCATCGGCCATCCACCGTTCCAGGTCCGGCTGGGTGCAGGTCGCCAGCGTGAGCCCTTCACCGGTGAGCCAGGTGAGGAAGTTGTCGGCTGCGGTGACGTGGCAGCGCACGTTGAGATCCTGGAGCCGGGTGGTGTGGTCGTCGCCAATGCGCCGGCGGAGCCGGCGCATGTGATGCCAGACCGCGTAGCCGTGCAGGATCAGGCGCTCGGCGAGATCGGTGCGGGCCTGGACCGTGATGCTGATCCATTTCTCCAGGGCGATGAGCCGTTCGTCGCGGGGGGGGGAGGGCGCCGGTCGCGACCAGGACATTGCGCAGGTGAGCGAGCACCTTGCCCGGTGGTAGTTCGTCGAGGACCTCGTGGGTGACGGGCCGCTCGTCGCGTCCTATGCGCTCCAGGAGATCTCGTGCTTTCGAGCGGGAGATCCAGGCCAGGGCGATGTCCGGGCGCTCGGCTTTCGTCAACGCCTTTTGGAATGTGGTGAGTTCAGGACGTAGAGCCCCGGTGACGTCACCGAGGAGGTCGCGTACTTGCTGATCGAGGACGCATCGCTGGCAGGGGCGGGGGCTGAGCTGCCAGGTGGTGGTGCAGACCGGGCAGCGGCCCCAGAAGTCGGGGTCGGGGTTGGTGCACTTCGCGCACAACGGCGCCTCCCAGGTGCCGCCGCGGGCCTGGGCGACGGAGTCGCAGCCGCTGCAGGTCACCCATCGGTGCTGGCAGCGTTCGCACCACGGCTGACCGGTGGCCCGGGACATCTCGCAGGCCGCCATTCGTCCGCAGATGCCGCACTCCGCGGTGATCCTTGGTCGGCAGTTGTTGCAGCGGGGACCGTCGGGCAGCCGGGTCGCGACGGGCATGCGTCGGCGGCAGCCGACGCACTCCTCCAGGTTCGAGGGCTGTCTGATCATGCAGTTCGGACACAACGGCCGACCCTCAGAGTCGCGGGTGGCAGGCTCGCGCACGGCGCCGCAGCCGGAGCAGGGGACGGCCGCGTGGCGGGCAAAGCAGGCTCGGCAGATCCTCTTGCCCTCCAGCAGTTTGGACAGCGCCTTCACTCCGTGGCAGCGCGGGCAGGCCGGCCGGACGACCTTGGTCGCCCCGGCCTCGACGAGTTCATTGATGAACCGCAGGGCAGCCGGGGTGGGTGCTTCATAACCGGACCCGGTCAGCAAGTCGGGGCTGCCGACGACGGCCCAGGCCAGGCGCCGCTGGCCGGCGGGCCGGACGGTGGCGCGGCCGAGCGCTGCCAGGACCGCGTCTGCGTGGAGGGCAGGATCGAGATTCGTGATCAGCTCGGTGAGTTCCCGCAGCGGGTCGCCGTCGGTGTCAGGGCAGTTCGCGCAGCGGGGCTCGCCGTGGCGGTCCCGGCTGACGACGCGTCGTTGTTCATGGCAGCCCGCGCAGACAGCCGGCTTGTCGAAGCAGGGCGAGCATCCCCACCGTCCTCCGGTGCTGCTGCCGACGTAGCGGCATGCGCGTCCGCACTCGCCGCAGCGGGGCAGTGCGACGTCCTGGGCTCCGGCGTCGTGAAGGGCCATCAGCAGTTTCGCGACGCAGTAGGGCGCCGGTGGCTGTCCGGTCCGCAGCAGCGACGGGTCGTCGTGCAGGGCCTGGGCAAGGCTGCGGCGACCGGCTCGTGCGCGTACGACCGTGAGGACGACGTCGTGGACGTGCTCGGCGGTCAGGTGCTTTTCGACGTTCCCGACGAGCCGCACGACCAGGCCGACTGGATCCGCGACGACCTCCTCGGCGAGACCGGTCACCGGTCGACTCCGCTGATCCGAGCCCGCCGGGGCCGCAGGTCTCCGACTCCTTCGGCGACCGAAGTCCCTCCCGCAGCAGCCTTCTTTGGCCTCTTCGCGGAGCCGACCACGGCGATGGGCTCGATGAGGTCGTCCATTGCGCAGTCGAGGATGTCGAGCAGGGCCATGAGCATCTCCAGCCGCCGGTTGCGGGTCCTGCGTTCGACCAGCAGCAGCTGCGGCAACCGCTCGTAGCGGCAGGCGCGCTGAGCGCGGCGGACCGCTGCGGCGCGTTCACCCTCCTCGTAGGCCAGGACGTCGGCCAGCACGCTGCGCGGCATCCAGAACCGGCGCCCATGTCCACCCTTGGCGCATGCCTCCGCCGGCCGGCAGGTGTAGTAGGTGCGGGTCTCGTCGTCGGCGGGCAGCTCCAGGCGCAGGACGCTGGCCCACTCACTCAGCCGCAGCCCGGTGCCGTAGAGACCGTCGACGAACGCGCAGTCACGCTGGCTGTTGCGCCCGCGCCACCCGTCGATCTCCCGACCGCGCAGGTCCAGTCCGCGCAGCCCGACGTCGACCCAGCGGGCATAGCCGGCCGGGTCCAGCCACTTCACGTCCTTGCTGCGTACGAGGTGCGGGCCGGCCTCGAACGACTCCGTCACCGTGCCTGGGTCAGGGCCGGGAACCTGCTGTCGGGCCAGCGGATCGCTCACTCCCAACCGGGACCCGGCCCAGCGGTAGAACGCGCTGATTGCGATCAGGTCGTCCAGCACCGTCCCGCCGGCCACGCGCCGGGCGTTGGCCTCGTCGGTCATCCGCCAGAACTTGAACCCGGCGACGTCCTCCTCGTCGGCGTCGTGCCAGGCCCGCCCCGCCGCATCAAGGAACCCCAGCCAGACGGATACCGCGAAGGCGTACTTCCTCCGCGTGCCAGCGCTCGCGTTGCGCATCCGCGCCGAGGCGAAGAACCCATTGACCTCCGGCACCGACCAACCATCGGCCCGCAGCAGCACCGGCTGTCCCATCTGCGTACCGTGCGCGTGCGCCCACTCCGCCAGCGTCGGCAGGCCCGCCAGCACCGGATCGGCCGCGTACCACGACACCTCCCGCCGCGGATCGCACCAGTGCACCTGCCACCGTGCCAACGGACTGGCTTCCACCTCAAGTTCATCGATCATCAACGAGTGAACATACGTTCACTCACAGTCACTGAAATCCCAGCAACAGTTGCTTGTGGCTAGAGACCACCGGCGCATCGGACCGCAAGGCCGCCGGCCACATGGCCAAAGCGGCCGGACCCCGCTCACTCGTCGTGGGCTTCCGCCTGGCACCCGAGCACCCCCACCCGGCGCAGATCGACGACGCCGAGACCGCCTACCGCTGGCTGCTCGCGCAAGGCTACGAGCCGCGGAACATCGGCAGCACCGGCCACTCCATCGGAGGCACCCTCGCGGTCATGCTGCCGCTGCGCCTGCTCGCCAAGGGCGAGGCGACCCCCGGGGCGATCATCAGCATCTCGCCGTGGGCCGACCTCACTATCAGCAACCCGAAGGTCGACGAGAACGAGGAACACGACAAGATGCTCAGCCGGGGCATCCTCGAGTTGTTCCGAGCGGCTTGGCTGCAGGACCCCGACGTGGACTTCACCGCCCCGGCATCAGCATCGTGAACGCCGACCTGACCGGCCTGCCGCCCACGGCCCTTCACTACGGCGAGTACGAGACGTTTGCCGGCGAGGACGCCGACTTCGGCCGCCGGCTCGCCGACTTCAAGATCGTTTCCGAGGTCCGCCCGCTGCCCGCGGGCCAGCACTCGTTCATCCTCGGCGCGGGGCGCGTGCCCGAGGTGGACCGGGCGATCGGGCACATGGGCCAGTGGCTCCGCCAGCACCTCGGCAGCTGATGCGGAAGCCGCCCGGACATGCGCATCGCACACCAAAAGGCAACCGAGAAGACCACGCAAAGGGATGGCTGACTTGAAGGCATTCGTCGTCGAGAAGTACGGCAAGGACGGCGTACGCGCCGCAGACGTTCCAGAGCCCACCGTCGGGGACGCGACGTCCTGGTCCGAGTGAGCGCCACCAGCATCAACCCGCTGGACAAAATGGTCCGCAACGGGGAGTTCAAACAACTCCTGAGGTACAAGCTGCCCTTCGTGCTCGGCCACGACGTCGCCGGCGTCGTGACGAACGTCGGGTCCGCCGTGCGCGAGGTGGCCGTCGGCGACGAGGTCTACGCACGTCCCCGCGACCTGCGGGTCGGAGGCTTCGCGCAGTTCATCGCGATCGACCAGGACGACGTCTCACCCGAGCCGGAGTCGCTCACCCTCCGCGAGGCGGCAGCGGTGCCGCTGGTGGCCTTGGCCTCCTGGCAGATCCTCGTCGACCGCGCCCAGGTGAAGCCGGGTCAGAAGGTGCTCATCCACGCCGGTGCCGGTGGCCTCGAGTCGACGGCCATCCAGCTCGCCAAGCACCTGGGAGCCACGGTGGCGACGACCACGAACACCCGCACCGAGGAGTTGGTCAGGAACCTCGGCGCCGACATCGTCGTCGACTACACCAAGGAGGACTTCTCGAAGGTGCTGTCCGGCTACGACCTGGTGCTGGACTCCCTGGGCGGGGCGAACCTCAAGAAGTCGCTGACCGTCCTGAAGCCGGGCGGCTTGGCCATCGGTGTCGCCGGCCCGCCGGACGCCGGTTCAACCAGGCAACTCGGCGCCCCCTCGTTCATGGGCGTCGTCATGAACGCGCTCAGTCGCAAGGTGCGCAAGCAGGCCAAGGCCCTGGGCGTGCGCTATCAGTTCTTCTTCATGCAGGCCAGCGGCACCCAGCTCCGTGAACTCGGCGCCCTGTACGACAACGGACAGCTCCGCCCGGTCATCGACCGGACGTTCCCCTTCGACCAGACCCTCGAGGCGATGGCGTACGTCGAGCAGGGCCGTACCACGGCCGGAAAGGTCGTGATTTCGATGGCCCCCGACGACGAGTGAATCGGGCCGGCCACAGAGAAGGCGTGTCGGTGCTCCACGACACCGTCGGCAATGCCATTGGAGTACGTTCGCAATCCAAATACGATGGCGAAGCCAGCGGGGGGCGGGTGCCCCTTCCGGCGCACAAAGGAGCGAGCGCGTGGTGCGTTACGGGAAAGAGCACAAGCAGGCGACGAGGCAGCGGATCATCGAGACCGCCGGCCGCCGGTTCAAGCGGGACGGTATCGACGGCTCGGGCATCTCGACGCTGATGGCGGACGCCGGACTGACCAACGGCGCCTTCTACGCCCACTTCGCATCCAAGGACGACCTCGTGGCCACCGCGGTCACGGACCAGTTGCGCGCGCAGTACGCGAACGTCATCGAGCAGGCGGCCCCGGGCATCGCCGGACTCGAGCAGATCGTACGGTGGTATCTGTCACCCGAGCACCGCGACAATCCCGACGACGGCTGCCCCTCCGCGGCACTCCTCGATGAGATCGTGCGCTGCGCGGACGAGACCAAGCAGGCGTACACCGACGGCGTGCTCGCTGTCATCGACGGTATCGCCGCCCGCCTGGCACCCGCCGATCCGCCCTCGGTGCGCACGAAGACCCTCAGCGTCTACGCCATGATGGTCGGAACGCTGCAGCTCTCCCGCGCCCTGGCCGACCAGCGACTCTCCGACGAACTCCTCAACGAGGGCATCCGCAACGCCCTCATCCTGCTCGGTGTACAGGCGTCCCGCTGACGCGGCGCAGCACCACGCGGCAGCCTCTGCGAGCCGCTCCACACCACCCCCGGCGGAGCGCCTACCGCTTCGGCGGGGCCTTCTTGCCCTGCACAGCCACCGCAAGGAACTGCGTCACCCTCAGCCCGGTGAATGTCTCCACCGACACTCGGCAGGGCGCCCCGGTCCGACCTCACCAGCTCGCCGAGTACGCCGGCAATACCACCCCACACAGCCTGCAGCACTTGCTTTCCCACAGCCGGTGGCACGCTGACGGCCTGCGGGACGACCTTCAGGCGTACATCGCAGAACAACTCGGTACGCCGAACGGCGTGTTGATTCTCGTCGACACCGGCTTCGTGAAGAAAGGCATCACCTCCGCAGGGGTGCAGCGCCAGTACTCCGGCACGGCCGGGGCTTGTTCCTGAATAACTGTCAGGGTTGATCTTCCGGATGGTCCTCGTCAGGCAAGCGAACTCGAAGCTGTTCGAGGGTCCGGGCGGGCGAC
>NZ_JBIAGM010000063.1:0-12598 GCF_042869815.1 Streptomyces sp. NPDC006739 | reverse complement strand
CAAGGTCGTCTCACCCAACGACTTCACCGACCTGACCCAGGTCCGAAACCGGCTCCGAGCATTCGAAGACCGCTACAACGCCACGGCACAGCCATCCAGTGGAAGTTCACCACCTCCGACCTGGACGATCTGCTGGCCCGGCTCGACCGACACACGCTCACCGACCGACACCAAGAATCCTCCGTCGCACTGGCCGCCTGATCAACCCCCGAAGGATTTACGACGCAGACCACTTAGCGTGAGGAGCGCTACCTGTAGCGGAGTATGACGTGGGGCCCGGCCTCCGGCCGGGCCCCACGTCATCTATAAGCACATGCCCGCTCAGGCGGAGCGGATAGATCGGGCGTACCGGGCGCATCAGAGGGTGCGGGGGTCATACATCGGCCCCCGCAGAAGCAGCAGTGGAACCCTGCGCCTCCTAATTTCTGCGGGGCTGCTGCACGCGTCCCGCAGGACTGCCTGCCGCCCGCGGAAACGCCAGCCATTTACCGCCAGGAGAGCCTGCTCATTGGCCTCGTGCTGTACGAGGCCAACGCTGCGGTGCGCTACTTGAACCAGTAGCGGACGCCGTGGTGGTGGGAGCAGGTGCCCTGCGAGTGCCGCGAGTACGACAGGGAAGCGTCCTTGCACTTCGCGGTCTCGTACTTGTCCGCAGGAGACTTGTGGTGCGTCCACCCGCACACCCCGGTGGTGTGGTGGACGCAGTGGTGAGCGGTGTTCGTGGACGGCAGTGTCGCCGCGGACGCGGCCGGTGCGCTGAAGAAGACGCCGGCTACGGCGACAGCCACAGCGCAGGCAGCAAGACGAGTACGCAAAGGAATCCCCCCTTGAAGCTGAGCAAGTGCAGCGGGAGCCTATAGCGCTCTCACCTGCCTCCTCGCGGGACCTTTGCACCTCTTTACCTGGGGTTCGAGCCGATACGCCCGTTCAAATGTCCGTCAGAAGAGGTGTGCGCCGCGCGGTCGACGGTCCTGCGGCTCTCCGCTTGAGAGCGTCCCCGTGGGGTCATGGCCCTGGCCCAGGGCGGCGTGTTCAGCGCAGCGGCCATCGGCGCGGATGTTGCCCCGATGTCTGGCAGCTGGTCGGCGTGTGTTCGACAAGGCGGGCCGGACAGTGACAGGACTGAGGTGCTTGCGCCTCGTCCTGGCGGGCACGGCTCCTTCACCCCGTCGGGCCGCAAGCCCGGACCCGGACAGCAACGATCGGGAGAAAAGATCCCGAGCACGACGAAGTCCCGGACACCTGGTCCGGGCCTTGCGCTGTTGAACTTCTCAGGTGAAGCACCTGTGCCCGAAATCGGCAGGGTGTGTGTGGATAGGCTTTGGCGGTGACCGCTGATGCCGTGGAGAAGCTGCTCGCTGATGTGTGCGGGACGTTGGCCCGTGCTGGCTTCGACGTGGCGTCGGCCGGTGATGAGGGCGATGCGGCGGGAGAAGGACTCGGTGCTGGTGGGATGGGTGCCCGGCAGCGAGTTAGATCCTGCAGGCAGGGAGGATGCCGAGTTCGAGGGCATCCGTACTGCTCTGCGGTCGGCGCTGCTGGTGATCCTCACGCAGGCCGGTCATGCCGTGCAGGTGGACCACGCGAGCGGTGAGGTGCGCATCAGGCTGCTTGCATGACCCGGGCCACGGGATCGACACCCGCGTTGCCCTCGGCGCGTGGGGCCGTTCGAACGCTGGCGGGCGGGCGTGCCTGACCCAGGCGTGTGAGCGTTCGACGACCCAACGTCGGGGCAGAACGACGAACCCGGAGGCGTCGTTCGAGCGGCTGACGGTCTTGATCGTCAGGTTCAGGTAGGTCTTGGCCCGGGTCACGAGCTGTCCGGCATAGGCGGAGTCGGCCCAGACGATGGTGATCTCGGGGTGCATCAGCCGCAGCCGGAACAGGACTTCCTTGGCCGAGTTGCGGTCGGTCATGTCGGCGGGGGTGACCATGACGAACAGCGGCAGGCCCTTGGTGTCCACGACCAGGTGCCGCTTGCAGCCGTTGATTGTCTTGCTGGCGTCGTAGCCGCGGGAGTCACGGCCGACGGTCTCAGCGGCCTTGATCGACTGGGAGTCGATGACGGTGGCGGCCGCTCCGGGCGCCCGACCCATCTGGCGGCGGACCCGCTTGCGGAGCTGGTCACGGATCTGCCCGATGACGCCACGGTCTAGCGGGGTGCTGGCGGCGACCAGGTCCGCCAGGTCCTCGCGGCGGCAGGCCCGGTCGACCTGGCCGGGGACAACGAACCGTCGGAGTTTTGTGTTCAGGTCGGTGAGCAGCTTTTGGTCCGGACCACAAGCGCAGTCACGTTCGCCTTTTCGCCGATCACTGCGCCCGATTGCGGTCGGTGGGCCGACGGCCGTCCACGATGCCGGTGCGCACTACGAAGTCCGTCGTCGGATCGGGTGCGCCGGCCGTGTTCGGTATGGTTCCGGAGTGCTGGCTGTCTGGTCGGTGCCTTCCTGGGGGGACGACGAGACGAGGGACATGCCGGAACAAGCGAGCCCGCCTGTGATAGCACCGACCGGGCCTGTGGCCGTGTCGGTCGAGGCGGCGCGGATGGCGGCGGTGCGCCGTTACGACATTCTCGACACTCCGCCGGACGGCGCCTATGACCGCGTTGCGGCGCTGGCCGCGCGGCTGTTCGAGGTGCCGGTGGCGACGGTGACGATCGTGGACGAGGACCGGATCTGGTTCAAGGCCGCGCACGGGCTGGAAGGCGTCAGCGAGATCGGCCGCGATCCGGGCCTGTGTGCCTCGGCGGTGCTGCGTGATGACACCACCGTCATCCCCGATACGTTGCTGGACCCGGTCGCCTGCTCCAACCCGCTGGTCGCCGGCCCGATGGGGGTACGGTTCTACGCCGCCGCTCCGATCATCACCGCCGACGGGCACCGCCTGGGCACGGTCAACATCCTCGACACCCGCCCCCGCGAGATCAGCGAGGCCGATGCCTCCACCCTCACAGACCTGGCCGCGATAGTGCGTGACCAGCTTGAGCTGCGGCTGTCGGCACTGAACGCGGTACGCGCCGAGCAGGAGCGCCGCAAGGTCGAGCAGGAGAAGCGCCAGGCGGAGGAAGAGGCCCGCCAGCGTGCCGAGCGGGACAAGGCGGCCATCGCCGCGTTCGCCTCCACCCTGCAGCGCACCCTGGTGCCCCCGGCACTGCCCGCGGTACCGGGCCTGGAGCTGGCCTGCCATTACAAGACCGCCTCCCCGCAGGAAGTGGGCGGTGACTTCTACGACGTCTTCCCCGTGGGCGGGGGCCGGTGGGCGTTCTTCCTGGGCGATGTGTGCGGCAAGGGCGCCGAAGCCGCCTCGATCACCTCACTGACCCGCTACACGCTGCGGGCCGCAGCTCTCGTCGACGCGGACCCCACGGCTGCGCTCAAGGCCCTGAACACCGCGCTGCTGCTGGACGCGGCGGTCGGTACCCGCTTTTGCACCGCCGTCTTTGGCCTGCTCGACCCGGCCCGGGATGGCGGTTTCACGGTCACGCTGGCCACCGGCGGTCACCCGCCCGCCTACCACCTCAGCCCCGTCGAGGGCGGCGGCGTCCGGGTGGAGGCGGCCCGCGCCAAGGGCGGCATGCTGGTCGGCGCGTTCGCCGAAGCCGTTTTCGCCTCACGTACCCTGCACCTGGCACCCGGCGAGGGACTGCTGCTGTACACCGACGGGCTGACCGAGGCCCGCACCGCCGACGGTGACATGCTCGCCGACACGGGCCTGACCGACTTCCTGGCCCAGCGGCCGGCGCCGGTCAGTGCCGGCGCCCTGATCGACGACACCGTCGCGCTCCTGGACACCCTCCCCGACACCGAACGCGACGACGTGGCCCTGCTGGCCCTGTCCGTCCCTACCCCCGATGCTGCTCCCGCCGGCATCACCACCACCGCCCACAGCGCCGCCGCCCCGACCGCCGACGTCTCCGTCGGGCAGGAGAACCCACGCCCATGACCGACGCATTCCACATCGACGTCCCGCACACCGACGGTGCCCTGGCCGTGATCGCCCTGGCCGGCGAGTTCGACCTCGCCGCCGCACCCGCCGTACGCGCCCGCGCCCTGGAACTCATCGCGAACGGCCACCCTGACCTGCTCGCCGACCTCTCAGGCGTCACCTTCTGCGACTCCTCAGGACTCGGCGCCCTCGTCGGCATCTGGCGCTGCGCCAAGGACGCCGACGGCTCCCTGACCCTGGCGGCCATCCCCGACCGGCTGAGCCGCCTGCTCAGCGTCACCGGGATGGACACCTTCCTGCCCGCCTACCCCAGCGCCGACGCCGCGCTCGCCGCACGCCGCGGCAACCGCACCACCGCCTGAACCCCTCGCTCGCAGGAGTGGTCAGCGCATGGCCGGCACGGGAGATCGGTCAGTCGCTGAGTGCTTGGCGGAGGGTTTCACGGCAGTCGATCACTGCGTCGACGCCGACGAAGGACACGGTCTTTCCGCCAGGATCACGGGACGAGGAGAACTCCGTGGTCTCGGAAGTCGCGCCTGTCACGTTCCCGGATCCCCGCCGAGCTGGCAGATCGATACGAACCGGACGTCAAGCGACCACGCCGAAGGTCTGCAGCCAAGATTTGCACTCTTCCGCTTGTGTGAGGATGTTCGGGAACTGGAAATTACCGGGCTGATGGCCGCCGCGGCGGTCTCGGGCGTGCGGCGCGTCCGCGTCGGCGCCTACTGACGCATGTGACTGAGGCCGTCGAGGATGAGGTCGAGTCCGAACGCGAACTCGTCGGCGAAGTTGAACCCTGTCTTCGCCAGTTCCGTGACCACCTCGGCGAGGTAGGGGTAGTCGTCGATCTCTGACGGTTGCCGGTCGGCGACGGCTTTCCGTCGTCGCGCCGCCTCGACCGGGATGTCGCCGGCGAGGGTTTTCTCCTGAAGGGCGAACCCGTAGATGTAGGCGTCCATCAGGTTGTAGGCGTGCACGGCCACGGGGAACGGGAAGCCTGCGTCGCGGCGGAGGCACCGCATCACGGCGTTGTGGTGGCACAGGTTCGCCGACCCTGGAGTGCCTGTCTCCATCCGGCCGACCGCCCACGGGTGACGGAGCAGCGCCTGCCGCATCGACGAGGCGCGTGTGCGCAGAGCGGTACGCCAGTCGACGTCGACGGGCATCTCGACCTCTGCAAAGACCAGGTCGACCATGCCGTCGAGCAGCTCATGCTTGTCCGCCACGTGCTTGTAGAGCGCCATCGGCACGACGCCGAGCCGGGCCGCGAGCCTGCGCATAGTGAGCGCGTCGAAGCCGCCCTCATCCGCCAGCTCGGCGGCCGCACGCAATACCTTGGCGCGGTTGAGCCGCTCCCTGCCGGCGGCTGCGGCGCTGTCCTGCATCTGGGTCCTCTTCGGCCTGACCGATGTCCAGCCTTGACAGGTGTACAGGGTACACCTAGTTTGGCGGCAGCAAAGGTGTACGTCGTACACCTCATGGAGGAGGCACAGCATGAGCTCGACGCCAGGAAGCATCGGGACGAAGCAGCCCCTGATGACCATCACCGCCACGGGGCTCACGCGGGCCGCTGGAATTTCTGCCGCGATCGCCGGACTGCTGTTCATTGGGGTCCAGGTCAACCATCCACCTATGGATGTCTCGTCGGTCACCACCACCGACTGGGCCGTTCGCAGCACCGCAAAGGCGCTCATGGCCGCGCTGGCGCTTGCCGGCATCACCGGCATGTACCTGCGCCAAGTCCGGCAGACAGGGATCCTCGGCTTCATCGGTTACTCGTTGTTCGCCGCCGGCTATCTGCTCATGCTGAGCATCGAGGTCGTCGCGGCCACGGTTCTCCCCTCGCTGGCGCACACGTCGCCCACCTATGTCAACGACGTCCTTGCCGTCGCCTTCGGCGGTACCGCGACCCATGGCATCGGAGCCATGCAGACGGTCTTCGTCCTCAGTTCCGTCGGTTACCTGGCGGGCGGGTGCATGTTCGGTATCGCGCTGTTCCGGGCGCGCGTACTTGCACGGTGGGCCGCGGCCCTCCTCGCCGCCGGCACCGTCGCCACAGTCGCGCTCGCGGTACTTCCGGAGTCGTTCAACCGACCGTTGGCTGTTCCGACCGGAATAGCCTTGATCGGTTTGGGCATCTCGCTGTGGCGCAACCAGCCGGCCACCGTCGGCGACAGTCAACAGCCCCCTTCCCGCGTCGAATACGCTGCCGCGCGGTGATCGTCCAGCAGTTGAGGTCCGCTACCGCTGGCGCGGGCTGAGCATCCCGACACCGTGGACCGCATAGATCATCGAGCCAACGACAGGAACCTGCGGAGAGCCGGATGCGGTGGGAGTCGCACGTCCGGTTCGGTGAGCGGCCCGGGGAAACGGAGTCGGGGAGACCCGACCACCGCGTCCCGGGCCGACTCTCCCTCTTCGCCCACCTGATGCGCACCCGGCGCCTGGCCCGCGACTTCGAGCGGCGCACCGCCAGCGCCGAGGCGATGATCTACTGGTCGATGACGCTGCTCATGACCCGCCGACTTGCCCGGCCGCACCCTGGGCGAGGGTGAACCGGCCCGGCTGCCGCTCGGCCAGCCAGCCCCGCGCGACCAGGCGTTTCGCCTTCGAACGCAGTGCCTCCACCCTCGCCGGCACCACGTCGATGTCGGTTGGGTCACCGCAGGTGGAGCCACCAGGTGATGCCTTCACCGATTGGTGTGAACCCGCAGGTGCGGTAGAGCAGGCTGCCCTCGACCGTCGCATTCAGCATGACCTGCGACGCCCCGGCTTCCCGCGCGGCGGAACACACGGTCCGCAGCAGGCCGGTCCCTAGTCCACGACGGCGGAACCGCGGCCAGACCTCCATGTCGAACACCCCGGCAGTGCCGTGCGTGCCACCGTCGTAGTACGACCACGCCCGCCCCGCGAACGACCGGAAAGACGACGCGGTTTGGGTATATGCGGCCGCGTACCAGGCCACCTGCGGCTCTTGACGAGCCAGCTTCAGCAGGTCGCGGTACTCGGAGTATGCGCCCTCGTAGTCGAGGGTGTCGGTCTGGAACTCGATGCGGCCATCCCGGTCACCTTCCCTGGCTGCGACCGCAGCCAGCGGCGCTGTCATCCACCGAATCGTCCAGCCGCGCTCGAAGCCGCATTCCCGCAGTGCCGACGCATCGACGCATGCATTGAGCCAGACCCCGATGGACGGCCGTCCGCGATCCAGCGCCTGCTGGACTCCGCGCCGCACCGCCGCCGTTTTGAGCTCGCTGGGGAACATCAGGTTCAAGCCCTCGGGACTGTCCGTCCAGGTCAGCGCGCCGTCTTCCCATGATTGGCCGCCGAGCACCTCTGCCTGCGCCCGGAACCAGGAGGTCTGAACGCGCTCGCAATCCTCAACCATCACCCGCAGTACGCTACCGGCGAGAGCCGACGGCGACCGGCGGCGGGACGGCCCGGCTTGAATTCATCTGGCCGATCATGTGCGGAACCAGATGACGAGGGCTACACGGCAGCGGATCACCACACTCCCGGCAGTACCGCCGAGCCGTCCCGCCAGCCCCCACACGCCAGATCATCCAGCCGAACACACCTCACGGCCAGGGATCAAAAACACCTACTCAGGAAGGGACGGGCGGGATGGGCGGCGCGGCCACGGCCGGGGGTGGGGGCGCGTTCAGCCGGTTGCGCGTCGGCCGGGGCCGCCGCGCCTCGCCGCGGCGCCATCAGCCCGGCGACGGGGGTGCTCTGGAATGTCCGACCGGTGAGGGCTTTCCTGGACCTGATCGAAGCGGGCTTCGTGCAGATCCTCGCGGACTCACAGATCCGAAACGCCGACCCCAACCGGGGACGCCCCTACGTGATGCACCTTGGCGCTCCGAAGTGGGGATGGCTTGCCCAGCAGCCCCGAACTCCAGACGGTGCCAGTTCGCCGGCGATCGGATGTGCTGCCGCGCGGCGAGCGCATAAACCCTCCTCAGGCGCGTACCAGTCCTATAGGTGACATATGCCTCTAGTCTCCTTTTTGCGGTTAAAAGGGAGGAAGGGTGATGTTGAGGCATACGTCTCCTCGCCAGTCCGCATGCAGCGCTCTCGCTTCGCCGAGGGCGCTGCATGCGCGTGAAGAACAGGGGAATCGCTTTGGCTGCAGAGCAGAACATCGAGCAGGAGATCGGCCGGCTGACGCTCGGGGATGCGATCACGTCCGTATCTCCCCTGCCGTATCCGGTGCCGGATCCGGACCAGAAGTGGAACCTGCCGAACGGTTTCGCGTGGGTCTACTACGGAGAGGGTTCACGCGGCGTCAGCCGGCCGGTCATCATGGCCGACGGGTTCAACCTGGGCAAGAGTGACCTGACCGTGCTCTACGCGGGTCTCGACCGGGACTACCCGCTGATCACCAAGCTGCGCAAGCAGGGCAGGACCGTCATCCTGCTCGGCTTCCAGGAGCGCACCGCCTCCATCGTCGCCAACGCCGAGGCCGCGAAGGCAGCCATCCGGCGCACCGTCGATGAGCGGTTGGACAGCAGCCAGCTGGCCGTCGGCGGCTTCAGCATGGGCGGCCTCATCACCCGCTACGCCCTGGCAGAGCTCGAGTCCGAGCACGTGGCCCACGAGACCGCGTTGTACTTCTCCTACGACACCCCGCACCGCGGCGGTGTGATCCCCATCGGGATCCAGGCGTTCGCCCACTTCATCCCCACCCTGCCGGGTCAGGAGAACGCCTTCGCCAAGCAGATCAACAGCCCGGCCTCGCGGCAGATGCTGTACCGGCACTACAACAGCGCGGACGGCACCAACCGGCAGGACCCGATGCGCACCGATTTCCTGCAGAGGCTGGAAGAGGTCGGCGGCTGGCCTCAGGGTCCTTTCAAGATCGCTGTCGCCAACGGCACCGGCAACGGCACGGGCGTCGACGTCTCGCCCGGCCAGATGGCCCTGAAGTCAACCGGCGCCACCGTCTTCCCCGGCACCACCTTCTGCACCCAGGCCACCGGGAACGGCGTCACGGTCGCCGAGCTGAAGCGGTTGCTGCCGGCGGCCTCCAAGACCGTCAAGACCGACGACTTCCCCGAGTTCGACGGCGCCCCCGGCGGCACCCTCGACTCCTACGGAATCATCGCCAAGGCCCTGAAGGAAATGGGCGCCACGATCGACCTGCGGCACCCCACCGTCTGCTTCGTCCCCTCGGTCAGCGCCGTCGCCATCCGCGACATCGGCAACCAGGACGACCTCTACGTCAAGATCAACGGGCTCGCCCCGGAGGAAAGCGAACTGGACGAGTTCCTGTGCTCCTCCACCACCACCGCCCACACGGAGATCACCGACGAACTGTGCGAGTGGATCACGGAGCGGCTCCCGAAATGATCGCGCCGTCACTCCCCGGACCGACGGGCCCGTGACACGTTGGGGGCGCCCGCAAGTCCACGGTGACGCGCCCCCATCGGGCCCTACCGGGCGAGACGGTCACGTGCACAGCCGCCGGTACCACGTCTGCGCCCCGGCTGGACGCACCAATTCCCCTGGTGGGCCCGTTCCGGCACGCAGCTGGCCAGCTGCCGGTCAACGTTCTGGCCAGGTAGGAGTCAACGTCCCGCCCCGACGTGTGGCCTTCGGCGACCGACTGGCCATCATTGGGCCGGGCGCACCCTGGGTGCCCGCGTCCGCACCGCCACCAGGCAACCGGCGTGGCTGCGGCTCGTGTCCTCCCCGCGGGACAAGGCGTCGGGGGAAAGATGCGGGACGGCGCCCTCGACGCCCAGCACGCCTTCGGGGACCTTGACGGGCGCCAGGCCCGCCCTCCTGGCTGTCCACGACGCCGTCGACGAGGGTTGCGTCACGCCAGCCTCCGCCGTTTCCCTTCAGCTGATCAGCCCCGTCCGGTGATCCTCACCGGACGGGGCTGACTTCCGTGTGCGAACTGGCCGGCCGGCGGTGCTGCCCTGCGGCGGCCCGGAGGCTGCGCCGCGCAGCTGCGGTTGGACGCACGGCCCGCGGCCCGCCCGTCGCCGGACTCGGCCGACCGGGTCCGCGCCAAGTGCGGGCCCCACGCGGTCGGCCCGGCCGGCGCCGCCCGGCGCGCCTCCTGACCCCCCCGCGAGGGAACGACGAAGCCTCCGGGGCCAACCGGCCCCCGGAGGCTTGAAGCCGCGCTTCGGGTAGAGCGGAACCTGCACAAGGAACAGTGGGCGCGGATGTATGCCGCACTCGTTGACTACGAGACCGTCGAGGGCCATTGCTACCCAAGCGATTGGGAAGTCGCGGTCGACGGCGCAAATCTGGCCCGTTGGGTCCGAAAGCAGCGCGCCTTGGCGGCCAGCGGTGGTCTGGGCGATGAGCGCGCCCGGCGCCTGTCCGCCATCGACTCGTGGTTGGCCGAGAATGCCTACGACGCGTCATTTCGTCGACAATGTGACCGTTACCGAGCCGCCGTCCTGAACGAGCGCGGCGCGATGGAAGCGCGCAAGGCGACCGTGTGGGCGAACAACGTTCGTATGACCCGCAAGCGGTTGGCCGACCAGGGCGAGGACCTGCCGGCATGGAGGCTCGAAGCCCTGGCATCAATACCGGGTTGGAGCTGGGACCCGTTCGAGGAGGGATTCCTGGCGAAGGTTGTGATCCTTCAGAACTTCGTCGCCGAGACCCAGCGCAGTGTCGGCAGCATCAAGCAGAGGGAAAAGTGGAGTGGCCACAGGATAGGGCTCTGGATCAGCTCCTTCCGGAACCGGCGGGCCACCTATGACGCAGAGCGCAGAGCCGTTCTGGAAGAGTTGCCGGGCTGGGCGTGGACACCACAGGAAGACGCCTGGAGCGCTACGCTGGCCGAGTTGCGCGTCTGGGCGGCTGAACACGGCCGGATGCCACGGGCGCATGCTTCTGAGGCCACCGAACGGCGGCTTGGGGTGTGGAAGCGGAACAACAAGAGCAAGCGCCAAGGTCGCACCAACGACGACCAGGCGGTCCGGCTGCGGACTCTGCTGGCTGAGTACGGCGAGCACATGCCCTGACAGCGGCTGGCTGCACGTGCAGGAGCGATCGCGAGCGGTCTCCGCCACGGGTCCGTCATCTCGCCCCGGCTGGACTGCTTCCAACTGGGCGCGATTGTCGCCAGTTCTTGGTCACTTGAGGCCTCGGGCGCCTGACGAACTCGCGGCTGTACCGCAACAGCACGACGTATCGGCCACCGCTCGCACTTCAACCAGTCGCGCCGCGAGCAGCTCACCGCCACGGCGGCCGGGGAGGGATCTGAGCCGCGTCCGGACACACTACGGGTCCCGGGGAATCAGCCATGACGCCCCCGGTACCCGGCATGTGGAGTCGCGCTGTCCAACGAAGGCGCGTTTCCCGGCGTCACGCGGTGGCCGGCTCACGGACTTCAAGTGCGCCAGCGGCCTTCCGAGCAATTGCGACCGCCTCCGGCGGGAGCCGGTCCAGCGAACTGAGGTCTTCGCAGAGCGTGGCCCGCACCCCGTGCAGGCACGCCGTCGTGAACAGCACCTCCGGGTGCCTTTGGGCTGCTGCGCGTCCTGAGCCTGGCTTTGCCCGGGGCTGTACACCATGCGCACCGCCGCGGACTCGTCGGTGCTGGCGGCATCGGTACGGCCTCTTCCCCGATGGCCGCCCAGGTGAGTCCGGGGGAGGCGCGCGGGCCGCCGGGGGCCTTGGGGGTGCGGGCCTATACCGCAACACTCCGGGCGGACCCGAGCGACATCATGCTGCTCCGGGTCGGGTGACTGGTGACGGTAGACGCCCTGTACCTGATCGCGTGCGCCGCACCGCTCGTCCGCTGCCTCAGGGACATCGGGGGCCTCCGTTGACGGTAAGGCTGAGTCTGGCCTGGGGGTATCGCCTCCCGCGGGGACGTTCGTGCGGCCAGAATGGGCGAATGGTGCTGGAGCAGCAGGATCGGGCGGTCCTGGACTTGATCTATGGCTTGGTCTACCCCGAGGGGGCCTGGCCGACGTATCGCACGGTGGACCTGCACATGGACAGGTCCCTGGGCATCAGCGACACGCAGGCGGCCTTGCTCTCTCTTCCGGATCGCCTGCTGATGCACCCATGGCACCGGGCCGGGTTCTACGACAACGACGAGGTACGCCTGACTCTCCGCGGCGTCGATGCATGTCAGGGCGGCCGGCAAGATCTCGACGCTCTTGCTGCCTTCCTCGCCTGGGCCTGCGATCGTGAGTTTGAGGCGCCCGTCGACCAAACGGATCTCGCGGTCACCGCCCGTGAGTACGCCGAGGTCCTCGGTCTGGACCTGGGATCTTTGCCTGACCCTCAGGATTCGCAGTCGGCGGACCCTGGGCCGGTTTCCGCTCAGGCAGCGGCAGCCCGGGAGAAGATGACGCGCATCCGCTTCCTGGGAATGCTCGTGCCGAGCTTCTGGCAGTCGGCAGGGTACTCCCACGCGGGTTCCTGGGACTGGACGTTCTTCATCGACCGGCGGCAGCTGCGGCGCTACCGCGGTCTGGGCAGCGGCGCTGATCTCCTCCAGCTGGAGGATGAGGTCCAGCGCGGCACAGCATCCTCACCGTTGCAGTCGTCCGTCTCGGATACTGCAGGCACCGTGTCTGAGAAGCCGTTGTTTTTCCGGAGTTGAAGACTGCTTTTTCGCTGGTCGGGCATAGGGTCGACGATCCCGTGGGAGTAGTGGCCTGTCGTGCTGTCG
>NZ_JBIAGM010000062.1:0-12972 GCF_042869815.1 Streptomyces sp. NPDC006739 | reverse complement strand
GATGCCCTGGGAGGTGGCCTCGGTGGGCTCGGTGCCGGGGAGGGCCGGCAGCGGGGCGTCCGGGGTGGTCACGGCGGCCGACAGACAGGCGGTGACGCGGTCGACGATGCGGGCGATCGTGGCGGGTTCGAAGAGGTCGGAGCTGTACTCGGCGGTAAGGACGAGCTCTCCGCGCACCTCCTCGGCCTCGAGCGTGAGATCGAACTTCGCGGTGCCGTTGTCCAGGGGCACGGGCGTGACGTCCAGACCCGACAGCCGTGCGTTCGGGCGGCGTTCGCCCTGGTAGGCGAGGGCGCACTGGACCAGGGGCGGCCGTGACAGGTCACGGCCGGGGGCGAACTCGGCGGCGAGCCGGTCGAAGGCGACGTACTCGTTGTCGAAGGCGTCCAGCGCGCTCTGGTGCACCTCGCCGAGCCAGGTGCGGAACGTGGTGCCGGTGTCCCGGCGCAGCGGCAGGACCACCGTGTTGACGAAGAAGCCGACCACGTCCTCCAGTCGCGGGTGCGGACGTCCGGCCGTGGGCGAGGCGACGAGGAGTTCCCGCTGTCCGCTCTCCTCGCTCAGCACGGTTCCGAGGGCGGTGAGGACGACGCAGTACGGCGTGGTGTTCGCGGCGCGGGCCAGGGCGCGGACGCCGTCGAGCAGGCCGGCCGGGGTGTCGCGGGTGATCCGCCGGCCCCGGTAGCTCTGCACGGCCGGCCGAGGGTGGTCCGCCGGCAGGTCGAGCACGACGGGGGCACCGGTCAGCCGGGTGCGCCAGTGGGCGAGGGCGGCCTCGGCCGCGGGTGAGCCGGCGAGGTCCCGCTGCCATCGGGCGAAGTGGTCGTAACCGAGGGAGGCGGCGGGCGGCCGCGGTTCGGCTCCCGCCCGCCGGGCCTCGTACGCGGCGGCCAGATCCCGGTCGAAGACGTCCACGCTCAGTCCGTCCGCCACCAGGTGGTGGAAGACCACGGCGAGGAGGTGGTCTTCCGGCCCGAGCCGGATCAGCTCCGCGCGCACCAGCGGCGCCCGGCCGAGGTCGATGTGCTCCCCGGCCAGCTGTTCGGCGCGGACGACGGCCGCCGCCTCGGAGTCGGGGCGTCGGGACAGGTCGGTGAGGGGCAGGTCCGCCGGTACCCGCTCGGCGACGCGGGCGGTGATCCGCCCGTGGTCGGAGACGAAGGAGGTACGCAGCCGGGGGTGCCGGTTCACCGTCTCCTCGTACGCGGACCGCAGCGCGGGCAGGTCCAGTGCGCCGCGCAGGCGCAGGGCCACGGGCACGTTGTAGGCGACGCCCGCCTCGCGGCGCAGCTGGTCGAGGAACCACAGGCGTTGCTCGTGAGCGGAGACGAGGCCCGGGGCCACCGGGTCCGTGGCGACGGGCGGCAACGGTGTGCCGGATGCCTGGGAGGCCCGGGCGTCGGTGTCCCGCAGGCGGGCCACGACGCCGGCGACGGTGGGGGCCTCGAGGAACTCCCGCGTGGTCAGCGGGACGCCGAACGCGTGCCGCAGCCGGCCGAGGATCCGTACCGCGTCCAGTGAGGTGCCGCCGAGCGCGCGGAAGTCGTCGTCCCGGCCGATGGCGTCCCGGCCGAGCACCTCGCGCCACAGGCCGGCGACGCGCTCCTCGACCGGTCCCCGCGGCGGTGCCGCGGGCTGCCCGGGCGCGCTTCGGTGTGCGGTGTCCGGTGAGGGCAGGGAGCGGCGGTCGACCTTGCCCTGGGCGGTGAGGGGCAGGGCGGAGAGGAAGACGAAGTCGGACGGGATCTGGTAGGCGGGGAGGATCTCCGCGGCCCGCGCGCGCAGGGCGGACGGATCCGCGTCACCGATGACGTAGGCGATGAGGACGGCGTCGGGTCCGGTCCCGGCCGGTACGACGGCACACTGGTGTACGCCGTCGAGTTCGGCGAGTGCGGTCTCGACCTCCGCGGGCTCCACGCGGTGCCCGCGGATCTTCACCTGCTGGTCGCCACGGCCGAGGAACTCCAGTGAGCCGTCGGGGAGTTGCCGTACCAGGTCGCCGGTGCGATAGAGCCGGGCGCCGGGCCGGTCGGCGAACGGGTCGGGCACGAAACGCTGCGCGGTGAGGCCGGGCAGACCGTGGTAGCCCCGGGCCGGTGCCGCGCCGCCCACGTACAGTTCGCCCGCTTCGCCGACCGGGCACGGGCGTAGCGCGCCGTCCAGGATCCGCACCTCGGTGCTGCCGAGGGGGGTTCCGATGGGGAGGGTGCGGGTCTCCGGGAGGGGGGCGTCGGCCGGGTACAGGCCCGTAGTGGCGGTGACGGTGGTCTCGGTGAGCCCGTAGGCGTTGATCACCGGGGTCCGGGTGTGCCGACGCCAGGCGGCCAGCGAGCGGGTGTGCGTGGTGTCGCTGCCGACCACCAGCAGACGCAGGCAGGCGGGCAGTTCCCGAGGGCCCAGGTCCAGGTCCGCGCACCACGCGTCCCACAGGGGTGTGGGCAGGTTGGCGACGGTGACGCCGTGTTCGTGGACGAACCACTCCAGTTCGAGTGGCGACACGGAGCTGTCGGGGAGCACCACGACGGTGCCGCCCGCGGCCAGGGTCGGAAAGACCTCTTCGGCCAGCACGTCGAAGCCGGGGTTGGTGAACTGCAGCACCCGGTCGTCCGCGGTGAGTCCGAACCGGTCCCGGACGGCGAGCGCGTGATGGGCCAGCGAGCCGTGTTCCACGGCGACGGGCTTGGGCCGGCCGGTGGATCCGGAGGTGTGGACGAGGTAGGCGAGCGTGTGCGGTGTGACCGTGGGCAGCGGGGCACGGCCGTCCTCGGCGCCGTTGCCGGGGCCCGCCCCGTGGCCGCCGCCCGGGCCGCCGTCGGCGACCTCGTCCGGGAGTGCGACGGCCAGGTCGAGCACGCGGGCCGGCAGGGACGGTGCCGGGCCCGGGACGAGGCGGCTGTCGGTGATCAGCAGCCGGGCGCCCGCCGACTCCAGCAGTCGGCGCGTCCGCTCGGCCGGCAGCGCGGGGTCGAGCGGCATGTAGGCCGCTCCGGACTTCAGTACGGCCAGGAGCGCGGTCACCAGCGCCGCGCTCCGCGGCAGGCGGACGGCGACCACCGGTTCCCGCGGGCCGGACGGGTCCGCGGCGCGGTGTCCGTGCAGCAGCCGGGCGAGGGCGTCGACGCGCTCGCCCAGCTCGCCGTACCCGAGCCGGGTCGGGCCGTCGACGACGGCTACCGCCTCGGGTGCCGCGGCCGCTCGGGCCGCGAAAAGCTGATGGACCGGCTGTCCTGCGCTGTCCCCGTACACCACGTTGTCTTCCCTCTCCTAGACCGGGCCGGTCACCGGCCTCTCGCCCCGCCCCGCCGGGCCCGCGCTCGGACGCGCCGGCCCCCTATTCCTGGTCGGTCACGTCGAGCACGCGCTGTACGACGCTCTCGGCGCTCTCCTCGTGCAGATAGAAATGGCCGCCGGGAAAGCCGGACCGGCGTGTCTGTCCGCTGGTGTGTTCGGCCCAGGCGTCCAGTTCCGCCGTGTTCGCCAGGGCGTCCCCGGTGCCGTGCAGGACCGTGACCGGGCAGCTGAGCGGGGCTCCCCGGTACGGGCGGAAGGTGTCACCCACCGACAGGTCGGCGCGGAGCACGGGCAGCAGCATCGCCAGCAGGTCGTCGTCGGCGAGGACCGCCGGGTCGCTGCCGCCCACCTCCCTGAGCCACGCGATCAGCCGGTCGTCGGGCAGCGTGGCGTTCACCGCCGCCCGGGACGGCAGATGCGGAGCGGGGGCGCCGGAGACGATCAGATGTGCGGCCTTGACTCCGTGCTCGTGCTCCAGCCGTACGGCGACGGCGAAGGCCACCAGCGCGCCCATGCTGTGCCCGAACAGCGTGACCGGCAGGTCGCTCTCGGACAGGACCGCCGGGGTGACGGCGTCGGCCAGCTCGTCGCAGCGGGTGAGCAGGGGTTCGCCGAACCGGCCCATGTGGCCGGGGTACTGCACCGGGCGGACGTCCACCCGCGGGCCCATCCGTTCCTGCCAGGGACGGTAGGCGCCGCCCGCCCCGCCCGCGTGCGGGAAGGCGAAGAGCCGCGCGGTGGCGTCGGGCCGCGCCCTGCCGAGGAACCAGCGGCCGGTGCTCATCGAGCGCCGTGCGCCGTCTCGCCGAGGCTTCGGCGCAGGCTCAGCGGACGCATGTCCGTCCACACGGACTCGATGTGGTCGAGGCAGACCGACTCGGGTCCGCTCACGCCGTCCGCGCGCCACCCGGCGGGCAGATCCCGGTCGGCCGGCCAGATGGAGTACTGCTCCTCGTCGTTGACCACGACCTGATACGTGATCTCGGCCTCGGGGGCGGATTCTGCCGCTGCGGTCACTGGGGGTCTCCTGTCCACTTCGTGTTCTCGTCGTCGGGCAGCCGGCCGCCGGGCTCGGTGAGCGTGGGGCGGGTCGTCATCTCCAGGTCGTCGCGTCCGGCGAGGCGCAGCCGGCCGGCCTCCCGCCACAGCCGGCCGGGGGTGCCCAGCCGTACCGCCTCGCCCCGGGCCAGCCGGTAGTACCGCTGCACGGGCCGCTCGGCCGTCAGTCCCCGGGTGCCGCAGACGTGCACGGCGAGCGAGGTGGTGCGGGTGACGGCGTCGGTGGCGAGGCCCAGGGCGTCCACGGCGGCCCGTTCCAGGGGGCGTTCCTCGTCCGCCAGCCAGGCCGCCCGGTACACCGCGAGGCGGACCAGTTCCAGCCGGGCGGCGGCCTCGGCGAGGCGGAAGGCGACGGACTGGAAGTCGTGCAGCGGCACTCCGAACTGGTGCCGCCCGGCGGTGTGGGCCCGAGCTGCCGCGAGGGCTCCCCGGGCGAGCCCCAGAAGGTGTCCGGCCTGCCGGACGCGGTGGCGTGCGGTCAGCGTGCGCAGGTCCGGGCCGGACGGCCGGCAGACGATGTCCTCGGGGGCGATCCGCAGGCCGTGGAGCGGCACCACGGTGTCCGTGCCGGTCCGCTCGGGGTGCCGGCCGGCTCGCTCCCCGGGCACCAGGGCCAGCGCGGTCGTACCGTCGACGCGTACGGGCAGCAGCAGGTGACTCGCGCCCGAACGCTCCAGCGCGGCGGGCCCGTCGACGAGCAGGCCGTCCTCGGCGGGCCGCGTCGGGAGGGGCCGGTCCAGGGCGAAGTCGCCGCAGTCCACGGTGAAATCACCGGCCGCGAGCCGGTCCAGCGCCCGCCATCCGGGGCCGTCCGGACCTGCCGTGCGCAGGATGTCGGCGGTGAGTGCCGTAGCGCGGTACGGGCCGCTCAGGCCGGCCCGGCCCAGTTCCTCGCAGACGGCGAGCGAGCAGGCGAGGCCCAGGTCGAGGCCGCCCGCCTCGGCCGGCACCTCGAAGCCGGGGGCGCCGAGCTCCACCAGGGCGGGCCAGGCGGGGCAGCGGTCGCCGTGCGGTGCCGGAGGTCCGTGGACCGCGGCGGCCGGGTCGCGGTCCCGGTCCGCGTTCGCCTGCTCCAGGCGCCGGCGCACCTCGGCGCGCACCTGCCTCAGCAGCGGCTCCTCGTCGGTGTGCCGGATGCCGTCGGTGTCGTCGGCGGCGATGATCTGGAGCATCACCTCCGACGTTCCCGCCGAGAGCGTCAGCCCTGGTGCCTCGCGGTAGGCGGCCTCCAGCATCCCGGCGATCCCGCCGCGCGGGGTGTCCGCGGGCCCGGGCAGGGTGGCGGCCCAGCCCGCCACGGACTGGGCGAGTTCGCTGGTCAGCAGTTTGGCGGCGGCGGCGAGGGGAGCGTCGACCTCGTCGAGTCCCGCGGCCAGTTGCCGGATCACCCGCCACGACAGCAGTCTGGCGGCCTCCACCTCGGCGCCGTAGCGGCCCGCCGCGGCGAGGTCGTCGGGTTCCGGGTTCTGGTCGAGGACGGCCGCGTACCAGCGTTCGGCCTTCAACGAGTAGTCCAGGCCGGTGCGTTCGATGGCCAGGGCGCTGGTGAGCAGGGGCCAGCCGGCGCCCTCGGCGCCCACCCGGTCGGCCTCCGGGACCCGGACCCCGTCCAGGACGACCCGGTGAAACTGTTCGTCGGCGATGCCGGGGATGGTCTCGCGGCGCACGCCGGGTGCGTGCAGGTCCACCAGGAAGAGGCTGATGCCCTGGTAGCGGTCCTCGGCGGCACCGGTGCGCGCGGCGCACAGCGCGATGTCGGTGATGTCGCTCTTGAGGCTGTACGCCTTCACGCCGTGCAGCAGATACCCGTCGCCGCCGGGCTCGCGCACCGCGGTGGTCCGCAGTCCGGCCAGGTCCGAACCGGCGTCGGGTTCGGTGTAGAGGACGCTGGCGAATCGCCGGCCGGCCGCCAGGTCCGGCAGGCATCGGGACTTGAGGTCCTCGCCGCCGGCCAGCAGCACGAACAGCCCGACGATCTGGATGGTGTTGACGTGCAGTGTGTCCGGGACACCGGCCCGTACCAGTTCCTCCGCGACGATCGACGCCTCGATCAGTCCGGCGTCCCTGCCGCCGTACCGCACGGGCCAGTTGACGGCGAGCAGGCCGTGCCGTCCGAGGGCCCGGTACAGGGGCCGGACGTCCGGTTCCCGGTCGTCGCTCGCCGCGAGCCGGTCGAGCTCCGCCCGGATGTCGTCGGCGGCGAGTTCGGCGCGGACCTCCTTGCGGAAGGCGTCCTGTGCCGGGGTGAGGCCGAAGTCCATGCTCATCCCTCGCCCTCGAGCGCGGCGATCCGTTCGGCCTCTTCGTCGGAGAGTCCCTCGATGAGCGCGAGCAGATCGTCCTCGGGGGCCGTCTCCAGCCGGAGCCGGTCGACGATCGTGGCGAGGTGGGCGACGGTCGGCGAGCGGAAGAACTCCGCGAGGCCCACGCGGACCCGGAAGCGCTCCGTGATGCGGGACATCAGCTGGGCGGCCTGCAGGCTGTTGCCTCCGAGCTCGAAGAAATGGTCGTGGATGCCGACCGTCTCGCGACGCAGTACGTCGGTGAAGATCTCGGTGGCCAGGACGCGTTCGGTCGCCGAGCGTGGCAGTGACTCCCCGGTGCTGCCGCCGGTGTCGGCCGACAGGTCGGGGGCGGGCAGCCTGCGATGGTCGACCTTGCCGCTGACGGTGAGGGGCAGCGCGTCCACGGCGACGTGGAAGGGCGGGACCATGTAGGCGGGGAGCCGGTCGGCAAGATGGGCCCGGATCGCTCCCGCCTCCGGGGCGGGGCTCTGCGCGAACGTCGTGTACGCGACCAGGTGACGCTCGCCGTGCGGATCGGTCCACGGGACGACGGCCAGCTGGCCGATTCCGGGGTAGGTCGCCAACGCGGCCTCCACGTCGCCCAGTTCGATGCGCAGGCCGCGGATCTTCACCTGCTGGTCGATCCGGCCCACGAAGACGAGGCTGCCGTCCCGGCGCCTGCGCACCAGGTCTCCGGTGCGGTACAGGCGACCGTCCGGGGTGCCGCCGAAGGGGTCGGGGACGATCTTCTCCCGGGTCAGCTCGGGTGCGCCGAGGTAGCCGCGGGTCAGTCCGGCGCCGCCGATGACCAGCTCGCCCGCCACGCCGTAGGGCACCGGTTCGAAGTGCTCGTCCAGGACGTGGGCGACGTGGTTGGCGATGGGCAGGCCGATCGGCGGGGAGGAGGTCCAGTGGCCGGGGCACTCGTGGACAATCATGGTGACGGTGCACTCGGTGGGGCCGTACCCGTTGAAGAAGCGGCGGCCGGGGTTCCAGGCGTTCACCAGCTCGCCCGGGAACGCCTCGCCGCCGACGAAGACGATGCGCAGCGCGGTCAGGCGCTCCGGTGCGAGCAGCGTCATCACGGTGGGCGGCAGGTCGGTGACGGTGATGCCGGCCGTCTCCAGCAGTTCCTGCAGCCGCGTCACGTCGAGCCGCTCCTCGTCGCGCACCAGGTGCAGGCGGGCGCCGGTGAGCAGTGCGTTGAACATCTCCCCGACGGAGACGTCGAAGTTGGCGGAGGCGTAGCCGAGGACCCGGTCCGCCTCGGTGAGGCCGAACAGTTCCTGCGCCGCCCGGACGAAGGCGATCACCGAGTGGTGCTCGATGAGGACGCCCTTGGGCCGGCCGGTCGTACCGGAGGTGTAGAGGACGTAGGCGACGTCGCCGGGGGCGATCTCCACCGCGGGCGGGGTGTCCGGCTGCCCGGCGAGTTCGCCCGTCAGCCGGTCCAGGATGAGCAGCGGGGTGTCCAGGTCGGCCAGTTTCCCGGCGGGGCCCTCGTGGGCGACGACGGCGACCGGGGTCGCGTCGTCGAGGATGGCCGCCGTCCGCGCGGGCGGATAGCCGGGGTCGACCGGGACGTAGGCGGCCCCGGTCATGAGGACGGCGAGGACGGCGACGACCAGGTCGGGAGTGCGGTTCAGGCACAGCGCGACCCGTTCGCCGGGTGCGGCGCCGTGCCGGCGCAGCAGGTGGGCGAGGCGGTTCGCGCGTCGCTCGAGTTCGGCGTACGTCAGCTGCTCGTCGCCCACGACCAGGGCCACGGCGTCCGGTGCCGCCTGCACCCGGGAGCGGAACATCTCGGGGACGGACACCTCCGGCAGCGCGAGCCGGGGACCGTTCCAGCGGGTCAGGAGTTCGGCCCGCTCGTCGGCCGTGAGCAGCGTGGCCCGGGAGACGGCGGAGTCCGGGGTGGCGGTGGCCCACGACAGCACCTGTGCGTAATGGGTGAGGAGCTGGTCGATGCTCTCCGGGTCGAACAGGTCGGAGTTGAACTCCGCCTCCACGACGAGGCCTTCGGAGCGGGAGGAGACGTTCCAGCTCAGGTCGAAGCGTGCGGTGCCGGGGTCCAGCGACTCCTGCTCGACGGTGAGGCCGGGCAGGGCGAGCGTGGCATCGACCCCGTCGTGGAAGGCGAAAACGACCTGGAACAGGGGTGAGCGCGAGGGGTCGCGCGGCGGACGGACCGCGTCCACCACCCGCTCGAACGGCAACTCGCCGTGGTCGAAGGCGTCCTGAACGGTCGCGTCGACACGGCCGAGCAGTTCGCGGAAGGAGGGATCGCCCGAGAGGTCGGTGCGCAGCACCAGCATGTTGACGAAGAAGCCGATGAGCCGCTCCACCTCGAGGGTGTCCCGGTTCGCGGTGGGCGTGCCGATCACCAGGTCGTCCTGGCCGGTGTAGCGGTGCAGCAGCACGAGGAACGCGGCAAGGTGGACGACGTACGGCCGGACACCGGTCGAGGCCGCCAGCTCCCGCGCGGCCTCGGCCGTCGGCGGTGCCAGAACGCTTCTGCGGTAGGTGCCGTTGTACGTCGTCCCCGCCGGCCGCGGCCGGTCGGCGGGCAGGTCCAGGGTCGGTGCGCCGGTGAGCCGTTCCCGCCAGTGGGAGGCCAGTTTCTCGTACGTGTCGCCCGAGAGCCGTTCCCGCTGCCAGTGCGCGTAGTCGCCGTACTGGACGGGCAGCTGTGCGGGCGCGTTGCCCTGTCCGGTCTCGGCGGCGTAGAAGGCGGCGAGGTCGTCGGTGAACACCTCGGCGGACCAGCCGTCGAAGACCACGTGGTGCACGACGAAGACGAGCATGTGGTCGCGGTCGGCCAGCCGCAGCAGTTCGGCCCGCCACAGCGGCCCCCGTGTCAGGTCGAAGGGCAGCCTGCCCAGTTCCGTGGCACGGCGCCGGGCGGTCTCGTGGGCGGCCTCGGCGGGGGCGGCCGGGTCGACGGGATCAGCCAGGCCGGTCATGGCCTCCGGCACCGTCAGCAGATGCTGGACCATGCCGTCGGGCCCGGGCCGGAAGGCTGTCCGCAGGGTCTCGTGGCGGGCCACCGTGGCCTCCAGGGCCCGGCGCAGCGCCGCGACGTCCAGCTCTCCGCCGATGCGGTAGGCGGTGCCCACGTTGTACGTGGCCCTACCGGGGGCGAGTTGGTCCAGGAACCAGAGCGTCTCCTGAGCGAAGGAGAGCGGTGCCGGGCGGCCGGCGGGCACCGGGGCCGGCGCGTGCAGCCGGCCCGACTTGGCTCCGTCCGCGCGGAGTTGAGCGATGAACGCGGCCCTGCGGTCCTCGGGCAACCGCGCCAGTCTCTTGATCATCTCGCTCATGACCGGTTTCTCCTCACCCTCACGGCCGGGCCGTCGTCGCGGCGAGGGTGCACCTCGCCGGCGTCGGCCACGAGGTCTCAAGTTAGGAGCGGCATTCACCGGTGTCTTCCGTACCGGTGTTGAATCCCCAGTGCTCGCGACGTGCACCCGCGTGGAGCCGCGCGTGACAAAAGTCCGCGCAGCGTTGCATGCGGTGTAAGCATGGCAATTACTTCCCTTGTACGGCCTGCTCGGGCCGTCTGACTGGTGTTCCCCAACCCGTTCCGGCATGGCTAATGTGACCAGGACACGGGTGGGACGGGTATCGCCGGCGGAACAGCCGGCCGGGTCGCCCGAGGAGGAGCTGCAAACGTGCGCGACAAGGAACCGAGCGACCAGCCCCGACCAATGATTATCGCTTTGTGGAGTGCTCCCCGATCACGCTCCACGGCTTTCCTGAAGATGATGATGGAGCGCGACGACATCATCCCCCTGCATGAGCCGTTCTGTCGGCTGGCCGACTTCGGGGAGGCCGAAGTCGGCTCCCGGACGGTGCGCAGCGAAGCCGAGCTCATCGCGACGATCCGTGAACTCGCCCAGGACAAGCCGGTCTTCTTCAAGGACACCACCGACTTCCGGTACCCGGGCGTCCTCGCCGACCAGACGTTCCTGCGGGAGGCGGCGCACACCTTCATCATCCGGGACCCTCGGGAGGTGATCGCCTCGCACTACGCGCTCAATCCCGAACTGAAACGCGACGACGTCGGTTTCTCCCGCCTTCACGAGCTGTATCTCGCGGTGGCCGGAGCACAGGGCGCGGATCCCTTCGTGGTCGACTCGGACGATCTCCTCGACCACACCGAGAAGATTGTCCGGTCCTACTGCGAGCGCACCGGCCTTCCCTTCCGCCCGGAGACCCTGGAGTGGAGTGCGGGAATGCCGAAGGAGTGGCAGCTGACGGAACGCTGGCACGTCGACGCGGGGAACAGCACGGGATTCACCCGGAAACAGAAGGAATACACCGACACCGTCGACAATCACGCGCTTCTCGGCGATTACTATCGCCATCAACTCCCCTTTCACCAGTATCTGTACGACCGCCGGGTCCAGGTCTGATCCGGAACGACGTTTTCGGCGAAGGGGGACGCACATGGCGGAGCGCGATGCCGCGAGCGGGCCGACCGCGCGTGTCGAGGGGCTCTCACCGGCCAAGCGGGCTCTGCTGGAGTCCCTGGCCCGACGGCGCACCACCGGCGCGACCGGTCCCCCGGTCGCACCGACCGGTGGGTTGGTACGGCTCGGCGGCGGTGCGGAGGACAGCGGGGACCCGGTCGTCCTGGTCCATCCGATCGGCGGCGGAGTCTTCTGCTACGCCGAGCTGAGCCGGCTCGTTCCCGGCGGCCGGGAGGTGCTCGGCCTCGCGGCGGACGGCCTGCTGCGCGGTGCCGAACCGCCGTCGGTGGCGGAACTCGCCGACCACTACCTCGGCCTGCTGCGGGACCGGGGCGTCGACCGGCCGGCGGTTCTGGGCGGCTGGTCCTTCGGCGGTGTCGTCGCGTACGAGATGGCACGCCGCCTGGCACAGGACGGTGACGCGCTGCCGGTCGTCCTCGTCGACTCCGCTCCCTGGCCGCCCGAGGCCGGCGCCTGGAGCCGGGCCACGACACTGGAGATGTTCATCGAGGACCTGCTCGGCTCGGGCGGCGTGACCGTCGAACGCGTACCCGTCGAGGCCACGGTGTGGCAACTGCCGGTCCCCGACGCCCTCGCGACCGCGGCCCGGGAGCTGACCGCCCAGGGCTACGACCTGGGGCTCCCGCTCGCCGACATGACGGACCGCTACACGGTGTTCACCAACGCCACCACCGCCATGCAACGCCACCGCCCGCGCCCTCACTCCGGCCCGGTCACCCTGCTGCACGCCACGGACTCGCAGGCGGACCCGCGCGCCTGGACCGACCTGACCCCGGACACCACGCCGACCGTGGTGCGCGTCCCGGGCGACCACTTCTCCGTACTGCGCCCGCCCGCGGTGCACCGGGTCGCGGAGGCACTCGGGCACGCGGCGGGATCACCGGCGACACCCAGCACCCCTCTTCAGCACAGGAGAACACGATGAGCGACACCGAGACGGCCGGCACCCGCACGACGCGTATCGACGGCACGGCCGACGACTACGTCTTCGAGGCCGAGCTGTACGACCTGCTGTGGGCCGACCTCAACACCCTCGACCTGCCGTTCCTGCTGGCCAAGACCAAGGAGTACGGCGGCCCGCTGCTGGAACTGGCCTGCGGCACGGGGCGCGTTCTGCTGCCCTGCGCCGAACACGTGGAGCGGGCGGTCGGCGTGGACCGCTCCCCCTCGATGCTGGCCCAGGCCCGCACCAACGCGCGCGACGCCGGCGTGCCCGAGGACAGGGTCAGCCTTCTCGAGGGCGACCTGCGCACCTTCGACCTCGGCGAGCGCTTCCCGCTGATCATCGCGGGCGGCCAGCCGATGTTCCACATGCCGACCGACGAGGACTGGTCACAGACCCTGGCCGCCGTACGCCGGCATCTCGCGCCCGGCGGCCGGTTCGTCGCGGGCGTGCCGGTGTTCCTGCAGGAGGACTTCGACAAGTACGACCAGCGCTATCTGTTCGTCGACGAGGTCCGCCACCCGTCGACCGGACAGCGCGTGGCGATCTGGGACTACAGCACCTTCGACCACGGCCAGCAGTCCATCACCCGGCGCCGGGTCACGGAGATCCTCGACGAGCAGGGACTCGTCGTGCAGCGCCGGCACGACCTGCGCACCAACTACTACCGGTTCCCCGACCAGATCCGCTCGCTCTTCGAGAAGGCCGGACTGCGCATCGAGCGCGAGTACGGCGGCTACGACGAGAGCCCCTACGAGGCCGACTCCGAGTACTACATCTGGGTCGCCACCCCGGCCGACTGATCGTCGCCCCCCGCCCGCCAGGTTCCTCGCCCCCCACTTCGACGAAGGTGAACGCTGTGCTGAACAGTTCCGAGAACGCCACGGTCTCCACCCGCTCG
>NZ_JBIAGM010000061.1:0-13135 GCF_042869815.1 Streptomyces sp. NPDC006739 | reverse complement strand
GACGGCAGCCGCCTGATAGCCACACCCAGCACCCCTGGGCGACCCAACCCTACGAATGGCTCGATCAACCCGATCAAGACGGTAGAGCCGCCTGACTCGGACGGGCAGCGGGGTACTCAGAACAACGCCCTGCACAGAGGTCCGCCTTCACCGCCGCATCGACCACGGCTTTCTTCTGCTTGTCGCGTGACCGGCGCAGCCGGTGGTCGTTGAGTACGGCATCGCGCCATGAACATCCGGCCCCCGCGGATGCGCGAACCTCGTGAGGGCCCGGAACTGCCAGCGCCTGGCACCGGGCCCCCACCCCGTTGCAGATGCAGCCGACGAGAGGCGCTGGTGCCGGGCTGGGGGCAGCCGCAGGGCGAGCAGGGCGACGTCGTCGGGATAGCGCTCGGCGAGGAGTTCGTCGCACAGCATAGGCAGGGGTTCGCGGACGAGGGCGGCGGCGTGCTGGCGCAGCCGGGTCAGGCCGGCGTTCAGGCTCTCGCCGCGGCGTTCGACCAGCCCGTCGGTGTCCAGCAGGAGGGTGGAGCGGTCAGGCAGGTCCACGGTGGCCTGGCTGCGGGGGTGGTGGGGGCCGGGCGACCGGCCTGCCCTGCGGGGGCAAGCCGGTCGCCCGGCCTGCCCTGCGGGGGCAAGCGCATCATCGCCTCGACGTCCAGGAGAAGGTCGTGGCTGTCGTTGAGGTAGCGGGTGCGCCCTCGTATGTGACCAGCAGTGGCGGCAGATGGCCGGCGTTGGAGTAGTTCAGTTCCCACGGGCCGCCCCCGGGGCCGCGGACGATGGCGTAGATGCAGGTGGCGGTGGTGGCCAGCAGGGTGTGCTGGGCGAGGTCGAGGCGGCGCAGGATGGCGTTGGGTGGTTTCTGGCGGTCGCAGGCGATGCCGCGGAGCATGTTGCGGACCTGGCTCATGGTGACCGCGGCGCGTACGTCGTGGCCGGTGACGTCGCCGATGATCAGGGTGGTGTCCCCGGTGGGCAGAGTGAAGCTGTCGTACCAGTCGCCGCCGACCTCCGCCGTCTCGCTACGGGCCGGGTTGTAGCGGGCGGCGAGCTCGAGAGGGCCCCACGTGGGGCAGGTCGGGCAGCAGCGCCCGCTGCAGATGCTCGGCGGTGGCCTGAACCTCCGTGTCCAGACGGGCGTTGTCCGTGTGCAGGGTGATGCGGTGGGCCAGATCCTCCACCAGCGCGAGATCGTCCTCGGCGTACGGCCGCTCGCTGCCGGTGCGGGCCAGGGTGATCGCACCCATCACCCGCCGCCGCGCCCGCAGCGGCGCGAGCACCATCGACGACGCCTCCAGCGCGGGTACCACGTACCAGCCGGTCCCGGCCTGTGCCTGCTGGCCGGGACTGCCGGGGTTGTTGATCAGCAGGGGGCCGGCGCCGCGCAGGACCCGGGCCAGGGGGCCGGGAGTGTCATCGGTCAACGACGGCAGGCAGCCCTCCAAGAGCCCCGGCGGCAGCAGATGCGGGTCCCGGTGAGTGACACAAACCCGGCGGGGCTGATCGTCGCCTTCCAGCAGGTCCACGGCGCACCAGTCGGCGAGCTGCGGCACCATGATCCGGCACACCATGCGCAGGCCCGCATCGGCGTCCAGCGTGCTGCCCAGCGCGTTCGTCACCTCCGCCAGCAGCGCGAGGCGGTCCAGCGCCTGCTGGAGAACCGCGTCCACATCGAACTTGTCCACCAAAACCACCCGAATACGCCTGACATGACCCCATTAATCCATCTTCTCCGCCCGGTCGTTTCAGCAGGCGGCCGAGACAAAGACAAGCAGGTGGTGAGCCCCGGCGCCCGTGTGCGCGCGGCGGGTGCCCGGTCGTCTGCCGGGCAGGCAGCAGCTCTGCGGTGCTGCGGGAGAACGCCTCGGCGTCTCACGGCGGCGCGCAGCGGGGGCAGGGTCGTCAGCGGGCCGGGTCGCCCGGCGCGCTGCCCGGCCCGGGCCGCAGGCCGCACCGTCCGCGACCGTGATGCGCACCCTGCAACTCGTCGGCCTCGACACCCTCATCGACTGCCGCCCCACTCTGCGGGACGCGCTCAGCATCTGACCGAATCCCCATACCCGCCAAGCGCTGACCGACCGGCTCAGTGCTGAGGGTGATCACCCTTGGACACATACAGGGGAGCGAGCTGGTACCAGTAGCCGTACACCAGGTCCTCGGCCTCCCGCACCGCCCGTTGAGCGCACAGCGCGTCCGCCGGCAGACGCTGCCCGGCCCGGGCCGTAGTGGAGCCCGTGCGCCGGGCATCCCTCAGCGCCGCCCGGCGCCAGGCACGACGGGACAGGCAGCAGTACGTGCCTGGCGCCCCCTGGTGAGCATGCGGATCGCATCGAGTTGGTGGTGGTCGAGCAGGTGCGACTCGTCGATCACGACGGCCGGGGTCCGGCCGCGTTCATCGGCCTCGGCAGCCGGCGCCGCGGAAGCTTGAGCTGCCAAGGCAGCAGCGAACCTCCGTCCGGCTCGGGGGATCCCGGACGGAGGCCCACCTCCATCTTGCGCCCTTGCCGCCCCCCTGCGACCTCACCGCAGCAGCGGTGTAGACCAGGCCTTCCGGTCAGCGGGCCGGCGCCTCACGCGCTAAGGGCCGCATCGGAGCCCTCCTCGGCCGTGGGGCCGACCGCGAACAGGGCGTAGGCCCCCGTAATTTCCAACAGGCGCACAGGCTGAGGCTGGAGCCCCGTGACAGCCAGGCGGCCACCCTCGGCATGCAAGCGCCGGCGCAGCAGCAAGAGCAGGTTCAGCCCGCTGGAATCCATGAAAGACACACCGGACAGATCCAGGTACAGCGGCTTGCTCCCCAAGGGGGTGACGAACGCGGCCCGGGACAGCTGGGGACAGGTCTGCAGGTCTATCTCCCCGCGCACGGTCATCACGGTCCGGTCGGGATACTGCTGTGTCAGTACAGTGAAATCGCTCACGACACCCCTCATTCGGGGTCGAGCCCATCACGCCCCCCATGGGGGGAGGGCATCAAGCACACGGCGTGGGGCCGCATAAAGCCAAGCAAGACAACCCGTACCGCGCCCCGGCCATGGAAACGACCTGCAAGGACGGCGCGGGGCCTCTCACCAGACCAGGCTGGTTACCTCGAAGCGTCCCACACGCGGGCCAGCATCCACCAGCACGTGCTCCGAAGCGGGAAGGGTCGTATACGACCTCTCAGGCAGCTCGATGCCGCACTGGTCGCACCGCCGGCCCCTGGCCATACCCGAGGTTCACCGCCGCCACCGTCGGCGGCATCAGCCGCTTCGGCACCGCCGACCGCCTCGCCGGAGCTGCCCCGGTGCCCCGGCACTCCGGCTGTCGGCGTACTCGTGAACGTGTACGCCGACACCGGCAACGGAAGCGGCAATCTGCACGGCCCCCGGCGTTATCACCGCGGCCGGCAGCGCGTCTTCGACACCTCCGCGCTGATCAGCATCCGCAGCTGCGACGCGTCCCGTCGCTTCTACGAACACAAGCACGCCAAGCGCAAACGACATGCCCAGGCCGTGCTCGCGCTCGCCCGGCGACGGGTCGGCGTTCTGCGGGCTCCGATCCGCGACGGACGGTACTACCGACGTGCACTTCAGTCACAGCGGCGGCTGGACAACCTCATCAGGAGGTGGTGAGCATGCCTTCGCGCAGCCGGGACAGGCAGCGGGTGAGCAGGCGGGAGACGTGCATCTGGGAGACGCCGAGGCGTTCGCCGATCTGGGCCTGGGTGAGTTCTTCGACGAAGCGCATGTGGATGATCTGCCGGTCGCGGTCGTCGAGTGCGGCGATCATCGGGGCGAGGGCGTGGAAGTCCTCGACGAGTTCGAGGGCCTGGTCGTCGGTGCCGATGAAGTCGGCAAAGGCGCTCTCGCCGTCCTCACTGGTGCTGATCGCCGCGTCGAGGGAGGCCGACGTGTAGCCGTTGGAGGCCAGCTGGGCTTCGACCACCTCGTTCTCGTCGAGAGACATCAGCTCGGACAGTTCCCTGGTGGTCGGCGTGCGGCCCAGCCGGCTGCGCAGCTCCTCGTTGGCGCGCGCCAGCTGGACGCGGGCCTCCTGCAGCCGGCGCGGCACGTGCACGGCCCAGGAGGTGTCGCGGAAGAACCGCTTGATCTCCCCGACGATGTAGGGGATGGCGAAGGAGGTGAACTCCACCTCGCGGGTGAGCTCGAACCGGTCGATGGCTTTGATCAGGCCGATCATGCCGACCTGGACGATGTCCTCCATCTCCTCGGGCCCCCGGCTGCGGAACCGGCCGGCCGCGAAGCGGACCAGGGACATGTTCATCTCGATCAGCGTGTTGCGCGCGTAGCTGTACTCACGCGTGCCTTCCTCCAGCGCCGCGAGCTGATCGAAGAACAGGCGCGTCAGCTGCCGTGCATCCTTGGGCGCAACCTGGGAGGGATCGGCGACCTCCGGCAGACCGGCTACGTTCGTGTCCGTCTTCGCCGCAGTCACTGTCGTCATGATGCTTCCCTCCCCTGAATCCTGCACGCTGCCGGCCTGCCACGGGCCGACGGCGGCCCGCCTACCCCGGTATCCGCAGGTCATGCGCGCAAATCAAAATCGGGGCCGCCGTCTCGCCTGCGGGGCAGCTGCCGCCTCGGCCGCGAAGCCACCATCCCGCACCGGAGGGGATCCGGGGAGGGGACCGGCAGCAGACGGGTCAGGGCGGCTTTCGGACTGGGCCCCGGTGCACCGCCGTGCAGGGCCCAGGAGCGCGCCGCCGTCCGTATCCCATCAAGTCGGCAGGCCTCGAAAGACATATCCGCCTGAACCCTTGCTTTTCATTCTTATATATCGGGAAATTGGATGCGTCGCCGAGGTACGAGTCTTTGCGAATCATGACCACTCGGCCGTACCGCCGCGTTTTCCGGCCCCTGGGCCGCACAGGTACCGGCCTGGTGCCCCGGTCAGCAGGCCGACGCATCGCGGTGTGCTGCCGGGCTTTGGCACAGCCCGGACAGTACGTCGCATCCCGTGATCTCCAGCACCCGGATGAGGGTCGGCGCTCTCAGGCCCGTCAGGACGAACTCCGCCCCCGCCTGTACAGCCAGTTCCCTCATCGTTATCAGAGCTCTGACTCCTGCCCCGTCGCAGAGCGACACCGCGGACAGGTCCACCGCCAGGCGGACTGGTTGCTACTCAAGGCGCTGCCGGACGACCGCGACCAGCTCATCGCCGGTGAAGGTGTTCAGCTCGCCGAAGACTCCCACCGAGTGCACCCCGCCGTCGCGGGCGACCAGGGGCGTAAGGACGGGTCTCGCCTGTCCTTACACCCCGGCTGTCAGTGGCCTCAGGAGGCCGCTGCCGGGCCTCCCGGGCAGAACTCCGCCTCCAGCTCGGCGGTGAAGACCCCGATCGGCGAGCCGAACTTGCCCTTCGCCCAGTCGCCGTTCACCTCGGTGGACAGCAGGTGGCGGCCGTCGCGGGTCCCGAAGGTGTACGACCAGGACCCGTTGATCGCGCCGCCCATGCCCCACACCGTGCCGCAGGACAGCTTCTGCGAGGCGACTCCCAGGCCGTACTCGGTGTCCGGGATCCAGTGGCCCTGCGGGTCCTGCATGGTGAACATCTCGCGCTGCTGGGCGGGTGGCAGCAGGCGCCCTTCGAGCAGGGCGCGGAAGAAGGTGTTCAGGTCGCCGCTGGTGGAGATCATGTCGCCGGAGGCGTACCCCCAGGAGGGGTTGAGGTCGGTCACGTCGTAGACAGGCGCGGTGTCGACGTCCTTCGCCATCAGCTGGGAGTAGTAGCGGCCGTGCGGGCCGTGGATGCGCATGTCGTCGGCGGCCGGTTCGTAGGTGTTCTTGAGGTGCAGCGGCTTGGTGATCCGCTCGGCGATCTCCTGCGGCAGGCTGCGGCCGGTGGCCTTCTCCACGATCATCCCGGCAAGCGCGTAGTTGGTGTCGGAGTAGGCGAAGCCGGTACCCGGGGCGAACTTCGGCCCGTCGGCGAGAGCGGCCTCGACGAGCTGGCGCGGCGTGAAGTCGTCGAACCGGTGCTGCAGGAACGGCGTGCCGACGAACTTCTTCCCCAACGTCGGGTCCTCGGCGTAGTTGAAGACACCGCTGGTGTGGTTGAGGAGTTGGCGGACGGTGATCCGGGAGCCGTCGTAGCCGTGGCCGTCCACCAAGCCCGGGAGCCAGTGCTCGACGCTGTCGTCCAGGCTGAGCCGCTGCTCGGCCGCCAGCTGGAGGACGACGGTGGCGACGAAGGTCTTGGTGGTGCTGCCGATCCGGAACCGCTCCTTCGCGGTGATCTCCCGGCCGGTGGCCAGGTCGGCGGTGCCGACCGTCCCGAACCAAGTCGAGTCGCCGTCCCGGACCTCGGCCATCGCGCCCGGCAGGCCGGCCTCGGACACGGCGCGGTCGAGCACGGACTGGACGTCGGCGCGCTCGGCGCTGTGCGGGGGCTCGGCGGCGAAGGCGGCCGGAGCCGAGATCGACGTGAGCAGAGCGGCAGCGAGAGCGGCGCGGATGGTGGTCTTCATGGTGGTCTCCCCCTGGGTGGCATTCAGTTTCGGTTCGAGGAAAACGCTAAACCGGTGTTCGCAAACTCATCAATGCCATGCACGCTCTTCAAGCATAAAATCCCAGGTAGATGGCAGTTTTTCCTTGCAATGATCATGCCCACTAATGCAATGAGGCCAACATCCAACTGTTGCAATGGAGTCGGACGGCCGCATACTCGGCAGCGACGAGAGGAGCGCCCATGCCAGGCGCCAGACTGACCCAGGAAGAGCGCCGCCTGATCGCCGCCGGGCTCACGGCGGGGTTGGGCTACGGGGAAATCGCACGGCAGCTCGCCCGCCCGACCTCCACAGTCACGCGTGAGATCGCCCGCAACGGCGGCCCGTCCGGCTACCGGGCGGACAACGCCCAGCGTGCGACGGTACGGCGCTCCCGGCGGAGCAAGGCGGCGGCGCCTAGGGTGCCGGAGGGCAGCGCGAGCACGGGCGACGGGCGCGACCCGGCCGCGGTGGAGGAGTACGCGACGCAGCTCGCGGAGTTGCTGGCACAGCTCGGCATGCCACGCATGGTCGGCCGGGTGCTCGCGTGCCTGTACGTCACCGACTGCGGCAGCCTGACGGCTGCCGAGCTGGTGCAGCGGCTCGGGGTCAGCCCGGCGTCGGTCTCAAAGGCGATCGGCTACCTGGAGGGCCAGGAGTTGCTACGGCGCGAGCGAGAGGACGGCGACCGCCGCGAGCGGTACGTCGTCGACGACGACATCTGGTACCGGGCGATGCTCGCGAGCGCCCAACGCAATACGGTCCTGGCCGAGTTCACACGCAACGGAGCAGACCTGCTCGGCACGGCCACACCCGCCGGGACGAGGATGGCCGAGGCGTCGGCCTTCCTGGACCTCGCGGGCACGGACATCGTCCGCGCCGTGCAGCGGAGGCGGCGTCAACAGGGGAGCGGGGAGGTGGTGCCGCCAGAGTCGGACGCGTAGGTATTCGCCCTTCAGCGCCCGGCCGTCAGCGCAGGGCGACCGCCGCGCCCGTGCGCTCGGTAAGGATCTTGACGGCGAAGCCCGCCAGCGCGGTCCCCATCACGTGGCGCTGCACGCGCTGCCAGAGCGGGTGCCGGGCGAAGAATTCGGCGACGGAGTCGGCCGTCACGATGAAGAACGCGTTGCCCGCGACCCCCACCGCGGTCCGGGTCAGCTCCACAGCACCCTCTGCAGGTGTACTGGGCGTGTGCTGCGAGGCCGCGTTCGAAAACTCCTGAGGCTGCCTTTGGGTAGGGCGCCCGTCAGTGGCCCCACCGAGGCGAGTTGAATTGGCCCAGATTCGCCGAGGAAGAGCGCGCGAAGCTCGTCGGCCTAGCCGGGGACGAGTACGACGCCCAGTGGCGCCGCTGGCGCGAGGCGTCCGAGGCCGTGCAGGCGGCCGTCACCGCAGATGCCGAAGCCACCGGAGGCCAGCCGGTACGCCCTGACGGGCCGGCTCAGTGCTGTTGGTGATCGCGTTTGGACACGTAGAGGGGAGCGAGCTGGCGCCAGTAGCCGTTTACCAGATCTTCCGCCTCCCGCGCCACTTCCTGCGCGTCCACTCACAGTACGTCATCTACTTGGCGATGGCCCTGCTCCCCCTGCGCCGCATCGCAAGTTCGGTGCGCTGACCGGCTTTTCAGACACCCTCTATCGCCATCAGCGGCACCGGGTGCTTGTTACGGGCTGGGTCCCTGCTTGTACAGCACACCTCTGTGCAGGCCGCCGGCGCTGGCGAACAGCTGGGGAACGGTGAGCAGGCGGTACCCGCGCGCTCGGAGCGCGTCGATCAGATGGGGGACGGCCGGCGGGGTTGTCGGGTAGCGGTCGTGCAGCACGATGATCGTGCCGGGCCGCACCCGGGCGAGCACGGCCCTCTCGATGAAGGCCGGGTCGTGGTGCTTCCAGTCCTGAGGGCTGAGATTCCACAACACCACCGCCATCCCCGCCGATCCAGCCGCCTTGGGGACGCGCGCGTCCAATGCGCCGAACGGCGGCCGGAAGAGCACCGGCCTGTGGCCCGTCACGGAGGCGATCTGCCGCGCCGCAGCCTCGATCTCGTGGTCCACCCGGGCCGCAGAGATGAGCGTGAGGCGGGGATGGCTGACTGTATGATCGCCGATCGCGTCGCCGTCCCGGTACTCCCTGAGCACATCCGCCCGATATTGGAGCGCGTGCGGTCCGATGAGGAAGAAGGTGGCGACGGCGTGCTTGTGCTCAAGGGTGCTCAGGATGGCGGCGGTGTACTGGGTCGGACCGTCGTCGAAGGTGAGGGCCACGCACGAGGCTGCGCGGCAGTCGACACCGGGGTTGTGCGTCGTGCCGATGAGGGGAGGGTGCGGCACAGCAGCAGTCGCTGTTGCCGTACCCGCCGCGGGTATGAAGAGCAGCAGCGCAGCGGAGGCAACAGCCACCGCACTACGGTGCCGAGCCAACCTGGCAGCCATATCGTGATACCTCGCCCGCCGCCGCACGCGCGTCGGCGGCATTGCTGATTCCAGTCTGACCACCCATGCGGCCCGTGCGCACGCCCGCCAACAACGGTGTGAGGTAAGAAGAGTTCAAGCGTTGGCGTGATCCGGCGGCACCACCATCACTCGTCCGCCGATATTCAAGGGTCTCTCTTACCTTAGGGGCCCGCGAGGGCCGCCCCCTCTTGAGGGAGGGTTGTCGTTTCTTTGAGCTGTTCGGGGGCCGGTGTGCGGTGCCAGCGCGTCGCAGCCGGCCAGCAACCGCTCAGGCTGCACGATGACGCGACGGGCGGGCGGACCGGCGGGCACCAGGTCCCGACGGGCACTCCGCAGCCCCCGGGCCCCACGCAGCCCGCGGACCCTGTGCAGAGTGCAAGGACCGCCCGCCCGGCTGCACCGCCGCCTGCACAGACACCAGCCGAGTTTGTGGGAGTGAGAAAGGCAGGTCCGATCGGGCCAGGACGGAGGCGGCTGTCATGTTAAAGGCGCATCCTTCGCTCCTGCGGGAGCTCGTCGAACGCTGCGAAACCCTCAGACAGCGCCTGGCATCCGATGACAGTGCCGAGACCAGGCACCAGCTTGAGGACGCCTCGTATGCACTGTGTGTGATAACCGGCACCCACCAGCTGGACACCGCACTGCCCGTGGGCCGCCGCCAGCTCACCGACGCGACGCGCCTCCAGCAGCCTCTCCGCCACTGAACGCGACCGGCCCGTCGGAGGCGGCTGGACAGCGTCCTGGGGTCAGCCGCTGGCGAGTATCGGGCCGGCCGGGCCAGAGCGTGTCTGGTGAGCGTGGGGGCAGGGCGTGGCAGAAGTGGTTGTGGGAATGCGCATCCGGTGCAGGAGGTCACTGTGGTGCGCTTGCGCAGTGTGGTGCGCTTGCGCAGTGTGGTGCGCTTGCGCAGTGTGCTGCGCCAGGTCAGTCCCGGGTGGCGGGACCGTAGGTGTGACAGCGCACGGGTGCCCAGGCCGGTGCTGCGGAAGCGCTCGTCGATGACGACGGTGGTGATGACGCCCTGGGCGCAGTCGGTGCAGATCCGGTACCGGACCTGGCCGAAGACCTGGCGGGTGTGGACCAGGAGCAGGCATTCGTCGCCCGGGCCGGGGTCGTCCGGGATGTGCGTGGACAGGAATTCGATGGCCCGGTAAGCCAGGACGCGGCGGCGCAGGCGGCCGGTGCGTCGGCCTCGGCGTGAGTGCTTGGCCCCGTCGTGACCGGGCGGCGATGTCTCGGCTGTGGAGGGCTGGCCGATGAGACTGCTGCGGGCGGGACGCGCATGTTGTCCGTGCATGACGTGCCGTGTGCCCAAACAGCCGACGGATACCCGTTCCAGCGCGCGCGGGGCCCTTCGTACGGTGTGTCCGCGATGGCACTTCACTCTCTCAGCCGTTGGCAGCCGAGCATGGGCGGCGCGCATGTTCGGCACGGGCCGCTTCGAGCAGACTGCGCCAGGACGTCACAGTGGGCCGCCGGCGCAGCAGTGCGCGGCGTTCTCGCTCGGTCATGCCTCCCCAAATGCCATGCTCGATGCGGCGATCGAGGGCGAAGGCCAGGCATTCTGTGCGTACCGGGCAGTCGCTGCACATAGCTTTCGCGCCGTTTTGGGCTGCCCCTTCAACGAACAGTTCGTCCGGAGCGCTGCTGCGGCATGCCGCGTAGGCGCCCCATTCGTCATCCGCGATCACTCGATGCCGTCCTCTCCCCCAGAGCATGCCGCCGTTCTTACCTGTGCCTAGCCGGCGAGACCACAGTCAGCTGGGTGGCAGGCCGCGCGGCGGCATGGTCATCGATGCCATGCCGCCGCGTCACTCACCCCAGCCCCAGTGCCACCTGTCCCTCGCGTGCCCGCACGGAGCCGGTCTACGCACTCCCCGGGTTGATGTCTTGGCAGGGATGGCCTGGAAGCGGGTGGTAACTCGCCGCTGGTGGGTTGGGAAGCAAGCCCCCGCGGTGTCCTCCGGCGACCTACTGCCGGGGGACTCACGCGTCGTGACGTGCTCCGGCCCGATGGTTGTCGGAAGGCAACTGGGGCAGACGGGTGAGGTCCGCCCGTCCTCTGTCTTTCCCGGTGATCTGTCATGACCTCATCCCCCCGACCCCGCCCACAGTCGCCCGCGTCGGCCGACGATCTGGTGGCAGAGCTGGAGAGGGTGCGGGCGGAAAACAGACAGTTGCAGCAGGCGCTCGCCTCGCATGCCGTCGTCGACCAGGCCATCGGCGTCCTGACCGTCCTGGGACGGATTCCCCCGGGCGACGGCTTCACGGTGCTGCGGGAAGTCTCGCAGCACACCAACATCAAACTCGCCCAGGTCGCCGAGGAGGTCGTCAAGCACGGCCAGGGCGCGGCGCTGCCCGGTGTTCTCCTCGGGGAGTTGCAGGCCGCGCTGGCCCGCCACGCCGCCGGCCCTCGCGCCGGTCTTTGACTGGCGGGTGGGCGCGTCGCCCTACAAGGGCGGGCGCCCGGCGACGGCACCGCCGGGATCGTCCAGGAGGGCGATGCGGGCGGTGATGCGCTTGCCGACCGGCTCCCGCTGCGCCTCGAAGCCCTGGGCGACGGCCATGACGATCTGTGGGCACCGATCACGACACCGCCGCGTTCGCAGTGGAATCGGTCCGCCGCTGGTGGTCCGGCCAGGGCCGGGCCGCCTACCCGCAGGCGACACGACTGCTCATCACCGCCGACGCAGGCGGCTCGAACGGCTACCGCACCCTGGCCTGGAAGCTCGAACTCTCCCGGCTCGCTGCCGAGACAGGACTTACGATCACCGTTTGCCACCTGCCGCCGGGCACATCGAAGTGGAACAAAATCGAGCACCGGCTCTTCTCGCACATCACCATGAACTGGCGCGGCCGCCCGCTGACCAGCCACGAAGTCATCGTCCAGTCCATCGCCGCGACCACCACCCGCACCGGACTGCGCGTCATGGCCGAGTTGGACACCAACATCTACCCCACCGGAGTCCAGATCGGCGACGCGGAGATGGCGGCCCTGCCACTGACCCGACACCCCTTCCACGGCGACTGGAACTGTGCCGTGCACCCCCAGCCGTGCCCTGCCATCCCAGCACCCCGGACTCCGCAGAAGCCGGCCCCGGAGTGGGACCAGGCTCTACTGTCCGATCCCGCCCTGACCGGCATGTCCCGGCAGCAACTGAGCGACCTCACCGACACTTTGGCCGTCGATGGCGACGTCAAGCGCGGACGCCCGCCCCGACTCGCCTTCCCCGACCAGGTCCTGGCGGCCGTCCTTCACCTGCGGGGCGCCCTGGCCGCGGAACCCCTCGCCGTGCTGTTCGACAGCAGTCGCACCGCCATGCACCGCACCCTGCTAAAGATCAGGACACTGCTCAAAGCGCACAGCATCGTCATCCCGCCGGCAGCCACCCCGCTCTCCGCCCTCACAGCCCTCCAGGCTCGGGTTCAAGCCCTGAGCGGCGACCCCAGCAGCATGATCAAGACAACGTGTTAATGATCTGCAAGCCCTTAGTGAGCGTTAAGTCCGATCTTCCTCGGTTCGTGATCGCTCGATCGTGGTACTGATCGCCGTACGAGCCGCCTGGTGGGCATGTCCATGTTGGGATGCGGGGTGTGAAGAGAGAGAGCCGTACCTCAGCGACTTATCGGACGAGCAGTGGCTGTTGATCGAGCCGATGATCACTGCCTGGAAGCAGGACCGGGTGGCGCGGTCGGCGACCGGCGATCCCGGGTCCTGTGACCTGAGGGAGGCCGTGAACGCGGTCTTCTACCAGAACCGGACGGGCTGTCAGTGGCGCTACCTGCCGCATGATCCACCGGCCTGGTCGGCGGTGTTCTGCTGCTTCAGACTGTGGCGCGAGGACGGCCTCGACCAGCGGATCCAGGAACTCCTGCGCTGCCAGGTGCGCGAGAGAGCCCGGCGATGAGAGGACCCGTCCCTCGTGATCCTCGACACCCAGTCCGTGCGCGCGGCTACGGGTGTCCCGAAGACCACGACGGGGCTGGACGCCAACAAGAAGGTGTCGGGGCGCAAGCGGGGACTGGCCGTGGACGTTCCGGGGCTGATCACCGGCGTCGTCGTCCTGGCTGCCTCGGCCCACGACAACGCCGCCGGCACCGCCCTGCTCGACCAGGCCGCCGAGCGGTGCGGGATGCGTCTGGAGAAGGCCCTGGTGGACCAGGGCTTCAAGGACGAAGTCGTCATCCACGGTGCG
>NZ_JBIAGM010000060.1:0-15178 GCF_042869815.1 Streptomyces sp. NPDC006739 | reverse complement strand
CGGACCTGGACACCGCCCGGAAGGTCATCGCGGAGGTCGCGCCGGCAGGAGCCGAACCCGACCCGCCCGAGACGGGCACCGCCTACCAGGCCATCGTCAACGCCTTCAACCAGCACCCCGGCCAGGTGCTCAGAGCCGCACGCCGAGTTGGAAAGGGACCACTGAGCCGTTTCCAACGTGGCCGATCGGCAGGCGAGTCGGCGTGAGAACGGTGTTGGGGGGGGAGATGAAGCTCCTGATGGATGGGTTGTCGACCAGGATCAACCTGTTCGCCTGAAGCTTCACTTGCTTGTCTGCCCATCGGGAATCGATGTGTCCAGCGCGACCCTGCGCTACCTGACCGGTCTACTCGCCGCTCGGCGTCAGGAGCGCGGAACACGCTGGCACCGGCCGACCCGCAGCCGACAGGTCATGCTCGTCCTGGGCACCTGCGGTTCGGCCACACCTACAGCCAACGGGGCCGTGTACGTCTCCCATGCCAAGATCCGCGCCCTCGGCGAGCAGGTCATCGCAACCTTGAAGACGTGGCGGCTGCTGCGCAAGCTCCGCTGCAGCACCACGCGCATCGACGACCTGGTCAAAGCCACTCTCGCCCTCCACCGGGGACATCACGCTGAGGTCGGAAAGTGGCTCACGGCCATACTGGGCATCATCACGCGGCCCCCGCACGGCGGCGCACCCTGATGCCGGACGAGACAGCGGTAACAGGGCGCGCCACGTACTTGCCCGGCGTCGACGATGGCGACCGTCAGCGCCGGGCATCAGCCACGACCTGAGCGGGTCCCATTTCGTCACCCAGGGCCGCGAACGCCGTCCCTGCCCGACTCAGGGCGCCAGCACGACCCTGCCGAACACCTTCCCCGCGTCCATCTCGCGGTGGGCCAGCACCGCCTGGTCCAGCGGCAACACTTCGTGCACGACCGTGCGCAGGTCCCCGTGCGCAGCATCGGCGAACTGGGACGACCGCAGGGCCTGCCGGTCGGGCCCGGGCACGGTGTCAGAACTGAACGTGGCGAATGACAACGACCTGCGGAAGGCGTCCATCAGCCGCATGCCGAAGTCCGCCGGCGGCTGCCCACCGATTACACCGACAGCCACATAGCGCCCGTTGGAGTTCAACTTGTCCAGGAAAAAGGGAAGCTGGGGACCCCCCACGACATCGATCACCACGTCGAAGCCCGCCGGTGCGTCCGGGCCGCCCTCACCGGAGCGGTCAAGGACATGGGTCGCGCCCAGGTCCCGCAGGCGGGCGCCGCGCTCCGCCGACGAGGTGGTGACCGCCACCGCGCTCGCACCGCCCGTGGCTGCGAGTTGGACCGCCGTGATCCCGATGCTGCCCGCCGCACCGCGCACGAGCACCGTCTCGCCAGGCGTGAAACTGGCCCGGGCCAGGGCGAAGTGGGCGACCACGCCGGAGCCGCCGAGGGTCACCGCGTCGGCGCCGGTCAGGCCGTCGGGCAGCGCAAGGACGTCCTCGACCGAGGCGACGGTGTGCTCGGCGTACCCCCCGGACAGGCCGGTGAACGCCCACACCCGCCGCCCGATCCACGAGGCGTCCACGCCCTCTCCCACCGCGGTGACCCTTCCCGCGACCTCGCTGCCGAGGAGATGGCCCTCCCGGAAGCCATAGGCGGCAAGCGTTCCCCGGCGGATCACGGCGTCCACGCCGCCTACCCCGATCGCCTCCGTGGCGATCTGCACCTGCCCCGAGGCAGGAACGGGCACGGGGACATCGACGACCTCCAGGCCATCGGGGTCTCCGAACATCCTGATCACGACGGCTTTCATCTCTGCTCCTCGGGTCGGTGGAGGGACGGATCGCAGCTGCTGCGCGCCATGGGCGTCAAGCCGGCTCCCAGAGCCGGGGCATCACCGGCGAAGTGCCGGGACGGGGCGGCAGCACCGCCATCGGACCGTAACGGACGCCCCCGTCCGTTTGGCTAAAGTGAGAAGCGATGACCAACCATTTGCCTCAGACTGTGCGCTCCGACGCCCGCGACAACCGGGCCCGCATCCTGGACGCCGCCCGCGCGGTGTTCGGCGAAGAGGGCCTGAGTGGGCCCATGCGCGAGGTCGCCCGGCACGCAGGCGTGGGCCCCGCCACGCTGTACCGGCATTTCCCCACCAAGCAGGCACTGTTCGCGGAGACCTTCGCCGAGCAGCGGCGAGCCTGCCATGCCGCCGTCCGCGACGCCCTTGCGGACTCGGACCCGTGGCACGGATTCCGGAGCCTGATCGAGCGGATCTGCGAACTCCACGCCCACAGCAGGGGATTCGCCGACGCCTTCATGACGGCCTTCCCCGAAGCCATGGACTTCGCCGCAGACCGGGAGCGGACTCTGCGCGCGGTCGGCGAACTGGCCCGCCGTGCCCAGAAGACCGGCCAGCTGCGCCCCGGCTTCGTCGTCGACGACCTGGTCCTCATGCTCATGGCCCACCGGGGCCTCCAAGACACGCCGCGTGCCGCCCGGGTCACGGCCTCCCGCCGCTTCGCCGCCTACATGATCGAAGCGTTTCGCGCCGCACCAGAGACGGGAGCGCCTACGTCGCTGCCGCCAGTACCACGCCTGCAGCTCACGTACTCGCCCAGCACGCCATAAATCCGTCACCTGGAGGTCCGTCAATCCTTGCAGCCCGATATCCTTGTCGGGCCCCTGCCGCAGGCAGGTGGGAAAGGGCTCAGTCGCTCATGAGCTGCGTGAGTCCCCCGGCTGCCCCCTGCTTCAACCGGATTGCTGCGACAACCCGGCGGTAAGGTCTCTCACCTCACTCGATTCCATGGCGCCTCGTGGCGCACCCACGAGGTACGACAAGCTCGCGGTCCGCTACGAGGCGACCGTCCTCGTCGCGGCCATCAATGAATGGCTGTGACCACTCACACGGCTCGTCCCATGCAGACCAGCTGGTCCCGCTCGTCCCACGACTCGGTGACGGTGAATCCGAGCCGCTCGTACAGGGCTATCGCGCCCGCCCGCCACTTCCACACCGACAGCCGCACCGCGCTGACGCCGCTTTCCGCAGCACGCACGAGCGCGGCGCTGACCAGGCTGGACGCGATGCCCCGCCCCCGGAACGCCGGGTCCGTCCAGAGCCTCTTGACCTCGGACCGTCCGTCGACAGAGGCGGTCACCACCAGGCAGCCCACCGCGGTGTCCCCGCTCAACGCCAGCAGCACGACATCGTCAACGAACACGGCCTGCGGATCCGCGATCTCTACCCGGTAGCGCTCCGGCAACCCACCCACACCGGCGACGGCCTCACCCTTCTCGGCCTGCGTCTGCAGATGGTAGGCCGCCAGCAGATCTGCCAGCCCATCCTGGGCGGAAGGCGCCTGACCTGGCCAGCGGACTATGGCAACCTCGCGTTGATCAGTCATGACCTGAGCATCGCATGACACATACCAGGGCTAAAACGACTATCTTGATCCACTTTCGATACACGCCCTAGATGCGCGACTTCCGCACCGAGTGGCACGCCGCCCGGCCAGAGCCCGCGCCGACCGGAACACCGAGAGCTGTTCGTGCCGGCGGTAGAGATTCCAGTTGTGCGGAACGAGCGACAGCTTGTTGGACGAGACCGACCCGGCCCGCTGCGCCCGGTACACCGCCAACGGTTCCCTCAGCGCCCGCGCGGGAGTCCCATCCCGCATGATCGACAGCCAGAGCCCGTAGTCCTGCCGCTTCGGCATGTCCGGCATCAGCCTCGTACCGACCACCCTGCGGTCGTACATGGCGGTCAGGGCGCCGATGTGGTCATGGACCAGCATCGCGCGGTAGTCCACTCGCTCCGGCGCCCACACCACACGCCCGTTCGCGACGAAGTCGGCCGCCCCGCCCGCGTACAGGGCGTCCATCTTGTAGTAGGAGGTGAACGTGAGGGGCATCCCGGCCGTCGCGGCGAAGGCGAGCTGCTACTCCAGCTTCGTCGGGAGCCACAGGTCGTCGCTGTCGAGCAAGGCAATGTAGTCACCCCGGGCCCGCACGATGGCCAAATTCCGGGCCCGAGCCGCGCCCCCCTGCCGGGCCGCCGCCTCCGGCAGGACCCGCTCGTCCTGCCGGGCCAACTCTCTCAGCAGATCCATCGACCCGTCCGAGGACGCGTCGTCGGTGATCAGCAGTTCGAGATCGGTGTGGGTCTGCGCCAGCACCGACCGGACTGAAGGCCCGAGCGTGGCTGCCGAATTGTGCACCGGCATCACCACAGAAACCAGCGGCACAGCCGCTCCTTACCCAGATTGGAGTCGTCATGGAGGTTGTTGTCGCCGGCCAAGGCTACGTGGGACGCAGCCCTCGACCCCGCCGGTTCCGGCCATCTCGACCGGCGCCCTCACCGCCGGTCGTACGGCCGAGTCAGTGACTCTGCCCGGTCTGGCGGGTGTTCCCGAGCGTGCCGTTTTCCGGCACGTGACGCGTTGGCGCTATTCCGGTCGGCATGAGGCTCCGGTTCTTCGACTACGCGCACCTGTACCGCTCCCACCTGGCCCAGCATCTGGCAGACCGGTATCCGGACGGGGTGCCGCTGGCGACCGGGATGGCGCTGGGCGTCTGGCGCACGATCGCGGAGGCGTTGCCCCGTGAGCAGTACGACGACGTCGTGGAGTGCGTGGAGGAGGCCGAGCGCCTGCGTCGGCGGCGCCCCGCTCCGCTGCTGCCGGACACCTTCCGATCGCACCTGTACGGGCCGCTGTCCGTCCGGTTCGGCCAGACGCCGGAGGGGGCCGTCGTCTTCGCAGCCAGCTTGATCGCGGCAGTCCACGGGCAGATGCCCGCGAAGGAGTTCGAGGTGCTCCTGGACTGCATGGCCCGCGCACGGACGACCGCGACCTCGGCGGACTCGAAGCTGGAGCAGGCAGCCGGGTAGTTCCGCGCGGGCTTCCAGCCTGCGCTTCTCCGTGGAGTACATCGGAAAACCGGTCCGGCGACGCTGCCGTCCCAGTCGCCCTCGGGCTCAGATCCGGTCGATGACGAGTGCGGCCGCGCCGACGCCGGCCAGCACCACACCGAGGGCGAACGGGAACCAGCGGTGAGCGACGAAGTCCGCGACGCCCCAGTGCAGGGCGCCGGCCGCCTGGGCGTCCTGCGGGTCGGCGGGGTCGTAGACGACGGTGGTGCGCACCAGCCCGTCGTCCCCGGCCCGGCCGCTCGGCACATACAGCGCCTGCGCCAGCTCGTCCTCCGGGACATACTCGTCGTGCCCGCCGGCGTCACGGAAACTGAGCCACACATCGCTCGCGGAGCACGAGGCGCCACGGCCCGACGAGCACGCGTAGTCGACCGTGGCGCCGCCGGCCACCTGGCGCCCGTGCGCGCGAAGGCCGGATATCCGGCTGTCAGCCTGCACCACCTCATGGATGTTGACCACGAGGACGGCCACCCCGAGCAGCGTCATCACCGCCATGGCCACCGTGCGGCCCACTGACCACATACGACTGTCTCTCTGCACTCGCACACGTTATCGAGGGGTGTCGCGGGCTCCGCATGCGTGTCGGGGGTTTCCCCAGCCCACCGCGTCCCTCCTCGTCCACTCCGCCTGACTCGGAACTGCAGGACGCCCACCGGGGCAGGGGACATCGCCCTTGTGACGGCAATTCTTTCCGTTGACCGAGGCCTTGACGAACGCCCGGCGGCTCGCAGCTCGGCTCAACCGGTGGCCGAGCACCCGGGCATGGCGGGCAACGAGGCCTCTCCCGTCAGGGCACCTGTGCGCCGCCGGATCGCCGCGAACATCTCGGCGCGGTCTTCCTTGATCGGGTAGTCGATTCGGTCGTAGCGCAGTTGGTGAGCGGCGGTGCGATCCGGGGACTTCAAGAGAACCAGACCGAGGTTCCCTCCGGGTGTCAGGTCGCGGTGACCGCACAGCTCCAGCGGCAGGCCATGGTGCGGGTCGGTCAGGGCCTGCACCAGTTCGGCGCGGCGCAGGGCCGTGTCGGAGTCGTGCTCAAGCTGCAGGATCCACCACTCCCCCAGTCGTGCCTCGTGTCCGGTGACGATCTGCGGGACGGCGACAGTGTGAAAGAGGCCGAGGCGGCGCAGCAGTCCGCTGGGGAGCCATGCGGCGTCCCGCCAGATCTGCTCGTAGATGAGGGGCTGGCGTTCATCGTCCCACTGTTTCTCGTAGGGGGTCCATGCGTCACCGGCCAACCAGCAGGCGTCCCCGCCGTTGGTCTGAATCCGCTGGACGAGGGCTGCCTCGGCCTTCTGGAAAGCTCGGCGCGAGGGGCCGGGGAGTTGGATGCTGGTCGGCTGACCGAGTCGGCGCAGCTCGATGCCGCGATCGGTGCGTGCGCAGATCCGAACACCGTTAAGGCCGTAGATCTGGTCTTGTCCGGCGCGCAGCGGTGCACGGCACGGCAGCAGCCCGCTCATCAAGCTGTCGAGGCTGCCGTTGCTCTCCAGGTGGAGCCTGAGGCTTGGCAGGGCCGGCTGCACGTACCGGATGCCGAAGGGGTACTCGAAGAAGTGCCTACGGGAGTTGAGAACCCAGTAGAACACCTCGGACTCGAGGAGGAGTTGCGCGTGCTGGGCCGGTTCCGAGATGAGGGGAGCATGCGGCTACATGGCAGCAACGGCGTCACGCGCGGCCTGGTGGGGTGCGCCGGTGTAGAGGGCGTAGGTCCGAGCGCGGTTGCTGATCTGGTTCGCCGACATGGCTTCAGGCACCCTTCACTCCGCTCCGTCGGCCCGCGGAACGTGAGGAACAGGCACTGGTGTGCGGTGTTGCAATCGGTGAGATGGGTCGGGCCGAAGCCGAGCTTCTTCACCTCCGCCTTGAACCAGTGGGCCGAGGTTCGCGTGAGACACCTCACGTTGCTATGCCGTCAAGCCGGGGGCTTGGGCCCCAGGTAGCGTGACCCGCATATTCGAACGGGTGGAGTGGAACGTTGGTCGACGTAGTGCGTGTCATGGAGGCGCTGGCCGCGCAGGGCGTCACGGTGCTGTTCAAGGCAGATGCGGAACGCATGCGTGACGGGGCGAGGCCGTGGACCTTCGTCGCAAGCGGTGTTCCCTTCCATGAGGACCTGCTCGTGCGTACTGACGCCGCGTCGGTGGAGGCCTGCCTGGAGGTCTGCCTGCCGCAGCTGCGCGAGCGCGGACTGGTAATCCCTGATTGAGGGCAGTCCGGCCAACCGTGATCTGTGCGGCATCTGCTTCTGCAGCTTCGAGTGGGACCGGGAAGGCCAGGGTCTCGTCGTAGCTCTTGCGGTGTTGGAGGCAGTGGTAGAGCTGGCCGATCATGCGATTGAAGAGGTTGCGCTGGGCGGCCGCGTGCCAGTCGCCGACCTCGCGGCGCCGCCGGTAGTGGGCGCCAGCTCCAGGCGAGTGCCGGAGGGCTGAGAATGCCCACAGATATCCCGCGTGATTGAGGCGGTCGTTCTTCACCCACCGACGGGTGATGGACGACTTCTTGCCGGAGGCCCTGGTGATGGGCGAGGAGCCTGCGTAGGCATTGAGACCACGGGCGTCGGCGAAGCGGGCGCGGTCGTCCCCGATCTCAGCCAGGATCCGGGCGGCGAGCTGGATGCCGAGCCCGGGGAAGCTCAGCAGGATCTCGGCGTCCGGGTGCTGAGGGAACGCCTCTTCCACCGCCTCAGCGAGTTGGTCGGCGGCGGTGCAAGCGGCTTCCAGCTGGATGAGGAGGGCGAGCATCTGCTTGCCGAGAGCGTCCTCGACCAGCGGCGGCTGGTGGGCCCACGCAGCGCGGAAGACGTCGCGGAGACGGTCGGCCTCCGCCTCGATTCCCCGCTTGCGGCCGGCCCGTTTGAGAGCGGCCTGGAGCTGCGTCCGGCTCAGCCGTGCAGCTCGTGAAGGGGGCGGGGCGGTCTTGAGGAGTTCACGGGCCTCGGGCCGGCACAGGCCGTTGGCCCAGACCGCGAAGGCTTCCAGGGCGGCGGGGTAGTACTCGCGCAACAGGGAGCGGAGCTGGTTGGCGATCTGCTGCCGGTTCCACAGAGCGTCCTGCTGGGCGCGGGCCAGAACGGCGATGGCACGGCTGAGGTCGCTGTCGCCCGGCAGGGGCCGGTGGGCGTGCATGTCGGTGCGCAGGATGTTCGCCAGGACCAGGGCGTCGCCGGGATCGGACTTCTTGCGCGAGACGGAGTGGCGGTCGCGGTAGCGGGCCGCCGCCATCGGGTTGATCGCGAACACCTTCCGCGTTCCGGTCCGCAGCACGGCAACGAGCAGCCCGCGGGATATCTCGATCGCCACCGGGATCGGGTTCTCCTCGGTGTCGCCGTACTCGGCAAGCAGCTCCACCAGGACCTGGTAGCCGGCGGCGTCGTCGGTGATGTGCCGCTTGGCGACTAACGTGCCGGTGTCGTCGACCAGGGCGACATCGTGGGTGCGTTCTGCCCAGTCGATTCCGCAGTAGATCAAAGTGTTCCCTCGCCTACGTGCCGGGTGTTTGCGCTGGTCACGAGCGCATGCGGGCCACGCGAGCGACCTAATCCCAGGCCTCGACCGCAAGAGGGCCGGGCCGACACCTCACTAGCCGTTCGTGGCACCAGCGCACCCCACGGGCCCCGGTCTGCGCGGGAGCTCGAACGGCTCGGGCGTAACAAGAGGTCACCGTGCGGCGGGCTCACACCACCAACACCAACGAGTGATCAAGCGACAGGTGTTGACGCATGACGGTGTCGGACGGCACCCGGTCTCAGCCGAGGCCTGCCTGACCGTGCTGGCTTCAGATGTCCGCCCGGCACCGACGAACGTAAACACCCACCTACTGAGTGGTGGCAGTCACGAAGGAGCCGGACGTTGCGCGATCTCACGCTAGGCATCGCGACCAGGAGCAGCACAGGCATCCGTCCGGCACCCACGCGACCACCACCATGAGCACAGGGACCACGCGCCGCTCTATGCGGAGGTCTCATGAGACCCGGCTGGCCGGAGGCATCGCAGCCCCGTACTCGAACATCCCGTGAAGCATCCGCCCCGGCGGAACGTCCTTAACTACGGATTAGGAGCAGCAGACCGGTGCCGCAGGGCTTCACTGTAGCGGCGGAGAGCCGCGCTACTGGTCCCGCCACGCCGCCATCCTCATCACGCCTCCCGGGTGGCACGCTGAGGCACGGGTGACGCCGGATGATTGCCGCAGCCAGACGGGCGGCGGCCGATGATCCCGCCGGATCCAGCGGAGTACGCCCCCGGACGCAGCGCACGGGGGGACGCGGCGTCCAGGGGGACTGCCGCCAACGTAGCGCGCCAAGCGGCCTCTTATCGCACATATCGGGGAATCGGAGTGCGCGTCGGGGCACAGCTCGGACCCGGGCACGGTCTGGGCGAGCTCGTGCTCCAGAACCGCGGGAAGGTGAAGGGTGTGACCGGGTTGGAGCCACCGTGACCCCGGCGGCACGTGGCCGGTGGAGCCAGCGTCGGCCCAGTTGTCGGCCTCGCTGGAGGTGACCAGAGTGACCTTCTCCACGCCGGGGGATGATGAGAAGGAGGCCATTCCCCAGTCGCCGAGAAGGGAGCAGCAGCCGCGTTGAGCCAATCCCCCGGGCATGAGACCAGCCCTAACGAGGCTCTCCGACAGGACCGGATGGCAGTGGATCGTCTGATGGAGGGGATGCTGGACGCTGGCGGGATGTTCCGTGAGGTGGCGGCGACCCAGGTGCTCCTGTGCACCGCGCACCCGCGCATCCGATTCGTCGAGTTCACCGCTGACGAGGAGAAGGAAGACGGAGCCGACTGGCTGTGGTGGTGGGTGGACAGGGACGGCACCTCCTACGAGCTCCTCGTCCAGGCGAAGATCTTGAAGGTGCACAGCAAGCGCTGGAGCATCGACTTCACCTACAAGACGCGCGGCGACGACCGGACGCAGCTGTCCAAGCTGATCAAGGCGGCGAACCGCTTCCACGTCCCCGCGGCGTACGTCCTGTACTGCGGTGACTCGCAATACCGATCGACCCTGCGCTGCGACCGCACCCATGACGACATTCCCTGCAAGGAACGCGACTGGGTCGGTGTATCCACCGTCTCCGCCCTGGTGGCGGAGACCGCCGTCGGCCTGGACAGCCGGAACTCGGGCGTGATGGCCTTCCACGACGCGGTCCCCCTCGAAGACATCGCCAGCCCTGACCGCCTCGACGAGCCGATCGTGCCTCTGGCGCGCGGACTGGACGAGGGCCTCGCGCGCTTCCTGCGGCAGCCGCAACGAGGTTCTCGCCGGGTGGCGAAGGAACTTCTCCGGCCGGTCCAGCGGATCAGGAACGGGCAGTTCGCCGGAGCGGCGGTCATGGAGCGCGCCGCCCCGGTCACTGGTGCTCTCTTCGAGAGCGTCCCCAACGACTGCGCACTTCTCCGTGCCGTACCTCGCGCACATGCTCCGCGGGCTGCGGGCGGAGGTTCCCGACTACGTACACGACGTCTTGGAAGGCCGGAGTCCTCCGGCATGGCTCACTGACCACCTCGGCGGGATCGTCGTGATCCCCGACGCGGACGCCTCGGCCACGGCAACGGGCCGGACCGCTGACGGCGGCGTTGGGCGGCCGCTCCCAGACTTCCCCGAAGCACTTCAGCTGCCACACGACCACCACCCTGGGCGCGCCGCGTGAGCACGAAACTGCGCGTCCGGCGCTGAGCTGAGACGCAGAACCTTCAGCCCACGGCCGCCGCTATGGGAAGGCCCGAAACGGCGAGAGGGCAGCTGGGCAGCTGCCGTCCCTCGGGCCGCTCATCACTGTGTGGTGGGCCGACTTACCAGATCGGACGGGTCCGTGTTCGCTCCGCACAGCACTACGCACACGCGCTCGCCGTTGCCGGGCCGGTAGCTCCGGCTCGGTGCGGCGGGCCGGCTCGGCAGGTCCCGGTCGGGGACGTGCTGGTCCGGTGAGGTGAGCGCGGCCAGGGCGGTGGCGGCACCGTGCTCGACCGCCACCTTGCGGTGGTCCCACAATGCTTGTCGAGCGCGGATGATCTCGGCGTCCGGCACGAGTACGGAGTGGACTCGGTCCTGCCGGGCGGCGTCCAGGGCCATCTGGGAGGTGCGGCGTGCGCCGAGGGAGTCGGCGGCGATCGAGTCCACGGTGACATCGATGACGGCGCCGGACTGGAGGGCGGCGTTGAGGGCGCGGCAGTTCTCCGGCTCGACCGCCACGGTGCGGATGCCGTGGTGCTGGGCGGCGGTGGCCACCCCGGCGAAGAGGCCACCGCCGCCGACCGCGACCACAACGGTGTCCAGACCGGGGATGTGGCGCCGGATCTCTTCCAGCAGGGTGCCGGCCCCGGCGGCGATGAGCGGGTGGTCGTAGGCGTGGCTCGACAGGGCGCCGGTTGTGCTCGCGAACGCCTCGCAGGCTGCGAGGGCTTCGGCGTACTCGGAACCGACCAGGCGGACGTCGGCGCCGTAGCCGCGGAGCTTGGCCACCTTCACCGCCGGTGCGGTCTCGGGAAGGAAGACCGTGGCGGGTACGCCCTGCTGCTGGGCGGCCCAGGCGCACGCCAGGCCGGCGTTGCCGCCGGAGGCGATGGTCACCCCGGCGTCGGGGAGGGTGTTCGCGTCGCGGTGGGCCTGGATGAAGTTCTGCGCGCCGCGGGCCTTGAACGAGCCGGTGTGCTGCATGAACTCCAGGGCCAGCCACACCTCGCAGGGCTGCTCGGGCCGGTCGTCGAGGGGGTCGCGGTGGGCGGTGCGGATCGCACCGGGGTCGAGGGGGGCCAGGGTGACGGGGCGGATGCGTCCGGCGATCCGGTCGCTGGCGGCCTTGATGTCGCCGTAGGTGAGCTGGTGCACTTCGTTGCTCCTGCGATGAGGTGGTCACGACCAGGCGATGAGCTGGCCGGTGGTGGTCAGGCCGAGGAAGAACGCGAAGGCTATCCGGCGCCCGGTGGGGTTCGGCTCGACCGCGTGGAAATTCGCGGGGTTGAACATCAGCGCGTCGCCGCGTTGCGGCGTCAGGTCGACACACTGGCAGTGCGCAACCGCCTCACGCCGGTAGCCGTATGCCTGGCGGTGCTGCTCGTCGGTGGGCTCCCAGCGGTGGCGCCATACCGTGGTCGCCCCGCCGGTGGCCGGCACCGACACCCAGACGTTGAAGGCGAGCTGGGCGACCACCTCCTGGTCGAACAGGCCGGTGGGAAACTCGCGGTTCAGGTCGTCGTAGTGGACCAGGGCGCCGTCGTTGATCTCGCGTAAGGTGCCGCCGAACACGGTCCGGCCGCCGATCGTGGCCGGGGCGACGGCCGCGCCCCAGGCGGAGCCGAGGCGAGCCAGCGAGATGGCGATCGGGTCCGGGCGCATCCCGACCCGTTGCCAGGCCGCCCGGGCGGCCTCCGCGTCGCGCCAGTACCGGTCGGCGTCCAGCCCGACGCCCTGGTCGCGGTAGTCGTTGAGGGCCGGGCCGAAACGCACGATCCGGGTGGGCACCCGGGCCCGGTCGTAGTCTGCGGTGGGCAGCCGGTTCAGCGCGCCCATTGCCGCCTGGCAGGCGTCCAGAGCGAGGAAACCGGGGACGCGGACGGCCGCGAGGGTTCCGGACGCCAGGTTGGCCAGGTGCCGGTCGGTGAAGGCTGTGCTGTCCACCGCGGTGAACAGCGGGTCAAGTGCCGTGGTGCAGGGCATGTCGCCTCCGTAAGGATGCATAAGCCTACCGTGACGGTACGGTGTACCGTACGCTGACTCGCATGCCGAGGCAATCCACATCCCTGGACCGCGCGACACCCGAACGGATCGCCGAGCAAGCCCTGTTGATAGTTGATCAGGACGGGCCCACCGCGCTCAGCTTCCGCACTCTGGCCGCCGCACTGGACATCTCCGTCGCGTCCCTCCAGCGCCGCTGCACCGACCTGGCCGGCCTGCTGGACCTGGTGACCGACCACCTCGCCGCCCGCCTGCCGGAGATTGAACCGGGCACCGACTGGGCGAGAGCCACCGAGAAGCGGTTCACCGCGCTTTACGAGCTGCTGACGGACCATCCGGGCCTGGTCGCCCTGCGCGGCGACCGACCATGGCTCGGCCCACAGCTGCTGAAGCGTCTGGTCGAGCCGCAGCTCGCCGACTCCCTTGCCGCCGGCATGACGCCCCAGGAGGCGATCGTCACCTACCGGCGGCTGTACCTGCTGACCCTGGGCAGCGCGAGTTTCGTCAACCACCGCGACCCCAAGGCCGCCCAAGCCGCCACCCGGCGCGCACTGGCCGCGCTCGACCCGGAGGAGTTCCCGGTCCTCACCGGGCAGCTCGGCGCGGTCCTGCCCGCCGTGGTCGACCACGAGGTCTACTACGGTGCGCTCCGCCAACTCATCCGCGCCGCCGCGGTACCCGGGCAGGCGGCCGAGGGGATGTAGGCGCCGTGGACACACCCCTCGCCGGCGGTCCGGCGCGCGGCACGCACACGGACACCACCCGATGACGGCCGCCCGTCTACCGAAGAGCAGACCGACCCGATCCCGGCGCTGATCGAGGCCGCGTTCGACTCGACGCGCAAGCAGCCGACGTCTGAGCGCCTCGTTGAGATCGACAAGCTGCTGCGTGAAGAGATCGACCGGCTGTCGGCGATCGCCGGGCACATGGCCGAGCGGCGCCCGGAGCGGTCGCGCGGCTGGTATGCCCTCGTGAACGCCGTCGACAAGGCCGACGACGCCCTCACATTCACGCAAAACGAAGGGTTCGCCGGGGCTCTGAACGTCTCCGAACTCGCCCGCCGGGTCATAGAGTTACGAAAGGTAAGGGCGTGCAGATCTTTAACTCGTCTTTTTGACCTTGGTCTGGGTGGGGTCGGGAGCGAGGAACGTCGCGACGTCGGCTGGTGTTCGAAGGCGGGCGGTAGAGGTGTTGATGTGGTGGCCGTGTGCTTCCAGGAGTGGGCGGACCTCCTGTTTCGCGCGGCTGATGGTCATGGCGGTGACGCCGAAGAGTTGGCCGAGGAGGTTCATGGTCGCGAGTTTGCGCTGGTGGAGCACGGTGACCAGGATCTTGTCGGCTGGGGTGAGCTTGGCTTTGGCACCTGTGCCAGGGGCCACCAGGCGCTCGTGACCGCGACGGGTGCGGAGCACTTGCTCGCGTTGAACCTCCAGCGCTGGACTCAGCGTGTCGGTGAGCTCGCTGAGCTGTTGGCGGGTCATCCCGGTCAGTTCTGGGTCCTGCAGGGAATGCTGCGTGAGGCGATGCGGTCTGTTCGCCGGGGCCTGGTTTGATGTGCTGTCGGTCGTCGCCGCGTCCAGCGGTTGCTGGGGGTGGAGGGTGTAGTTCCAGTCGCCGTGGAAGCGGTGCCCGGTGATCGGCAGGGCGTCGATTTCGTCGTCGCTGACCTGGACGCCGGTCGGGTACGGGTTGGTGTCGAGCTCGGCGTGCACCCTCAGGCCGGTCTTGGTGGTGGTCGCGGCGATGCTCTCGACGATGACTTCGTGGCTGGTCAGGGGTCTGCCGCGCCAGTTCATGGTGATGTGGGAGAACAGCCGGTGCTCGATCCGGTTCCACTTCGACGTTCCGGGTGGCAGGTGGCAGACGGTGATGGCCAGGCCGGTCTCGGCTGCGAACCGGGGCGAGTTCGGTCTTCCAGGTGCGGGTGCGATACCCGTTGGAGCCGCCGGCATCGGCGGTGATGAGTAGCCGGCCAGCTGTCGGGCTAAGTGGGCCGCCCGGCTCCGTTCCACCAGCGGCGGATCGACTCGACGGCGAACGCGGCGGTGTCGTGATCGGTGCCCCCGTTGACCCAGCCGGTGTTCGCGGCGACGTCGTAGATGCCGTAGGGCACCGCTCTGCCCAGCTCGCGGTCGGGGAAGTCGTGGGTGTCGACCCGCACCGGCTCGCCTCTCGGCTCCCATTCACGGCCGTTGTTCTTGAAAAGGCCGACCAATTCCTTCTTCTTCGTGTCCACGCTGATCACCGGCGCCCCGCCGTCCTGGTGGTCGCGGGCCTGCTCGTTGAGGTAGTGGAACTGTGCGTCCCGGTCGGGGTGCTGCTTGCCTTCCAGCGTCTTGGCGTTGCTCTGCAAGCTGAAGCCCTCCTCGCGCAGGAGGTCGCCCACCGTGTCCGCGCTGGTCCTGTGGCCCTGCCGGGTCAGCTGCTCGGCGAGCTTGCGGGTGGATTTGGTGGGCCAGCGCAGCGGCGACATGGGATCTCCGCGGACATCGGGCTCGACCAGTGTGAGTGGGCGTTAAGTCCGTTTCTGGTAGCGGCCTCGTCCGGGTTGGGTGAGGAAGCCTTGGCGGACGAGGCGTCCGAGGCGGCTGGGGGTGACGTT
>NZ_JBIAGM010000059.1:0-16461 GCF_042869815.1 Streptomyces sp. NPDC006739 | reverse complement strand
GCCGACAGATCGGCGCTCAGGACACCTTGGTCAGTCGCAGACCGGGTCAAGCCGCGGCCCCGTGCGGAACACGATCATCCTCACAGTCGCAGACCAGCATCAGGACGTCGGCCGCGCCGCGGTTCTTGATCTCGGTCAGGACCTGGAGCCAGTACTTTGCGCCCTCACCGCCGTCGCCGTTCCACAGGCCCAGGATGTCCCGGTGTCCCTCGGCGGTGACCGCCACCGCCATGCAGACGGGCCGGTTGGCGACCTGCCCGTCCCTGACCTTGGTTCTGTCGACGATCTTGTGATCCGGACGGTCCGGCTCATCGTGCGAGCAGGACGCGTTTGCGAAGGAGGTCGAGGCCAGCGCGGCCGAACATCTGGTGTTTCAGCATCTTTAGCCGGTTGATGTTGCCTTCAACGGCGCCTGAACTGTGCGGCAGGGACAGACCGTTGTGGACGGCGTCGAAGTCGCGGCGGAGGTTGCGGGCGAAGCCCGCAAGTGGAGCCAGGGTGTCGTGCTCGACGCCGGCGATCCATTCCTCGAGCCGGTCGCCGTGGCGTGCGGTCATCATGACGGCGAACTTCCTGACGTGGCCGGTGAGCCGGTCCAGTTCGGGGTCGCGCTCACGCAGGTGGTGCAGCTTGTCGGCATCGCCGTCGCGGAGGTGTTCGGGATGGGTCATGATCTATGAGGTGACCTCGCGGACCGAGAGAGGCTTGGGGCCGACCGCGGGTGCGTGTCCGCGCCCGGTGCGGTAGCGCCGCAGATGACGCCGGACGGCCAACTCTCCTTCTGGACAGCCGAGTTGCTGGATCTCCCGGTGGAGCTGTGCGGCATTTCTTATGCCTTCGTCCCAGCGGCGGTGCAGGTAGCCGCCGTACGGGTCGACGACATGAGCCCGCTGCAGGCTCTTGGCGACGACGTCATCAGCGGAGCGGGCGTTGACCAGCTTGCGGACGGAGGCCTGGTGCAGCCCGAGCTTCCGGCCGATCGCCGCCTTCGACATCCCCTGCGCCCACAGCTCGTGGGCGGCGGCATGCTGCTCCCGCAGCCGGGTCACGATCTTCAGTTCCTTCGACGGCTGCACCACCTCGGGCTCCGTATCCGGGTGGCCGGGGCCGTCTTCCGCTCCGGCAAGCGGTTCTGTCAGGCGGGAGCGGTGGGCGTTGACCGTCTTCTCAACCGCCTGGCCGAGGTTGGCCCACAAGTGATACCGGTCCGCGACCTGTTGGGCCTGTGGCGCCCCGACCCGCGCGCCCTCTCCGTAACCACTGGAGCGGTCCCGGCAGATGACCTTCACCTCGGGATGGCCTTGGAGCCAGGCGGCCAGGTCCTCGCCGTCGCGGCCGTGGTAGAGATGCAGGGGCCGGTGGGTGGCCATGTCGATCAGCACCGTGCCGTAGTGGCGGCCCTTGCGGAAGGCAAAGTCGTCGACACCAAGCACCTCGACCTCGCCGATCTCCGGCTCGGGCAGGGCCCGGACCATCCGCAGCAGCGTGTCCCTGCCCACGGTGATGCCGACCGCGGCCGCCAGGCGGGCCCCGGCCCGGCCGGCCAGCGCCAATCCGATCTGCATCAACAGCCCGCGAAGCAAAGGGGTATAGCGGCTGTGCGGAGTCGTCAGCCCCGCGATCTGCTCGGCGAACGTCACTGCCGGGCAGGCGGGATTCTCACAGCGGAAGCGACGTATGTGTCATTCGATCACGACACCGAGACCGCCCACAGCGGCATCACGCAGCTTGCGTACATACCCGCCGTGCACCCGCGACGAGCTATGACCGCAGTAGGCCCCCGTCGTCGACCGCGCTCTTGCCCGCGGTACTACCTTGTCCGGCCGTCGCTCGACCTCCTCGATCAGCAGCGCGGACAGGTACGGAAACAACTCCAGGAGCACATCACGAGAGCACCCGATGCATGATCGCTAACAGTCGGCACAGCCCGCTCAACCGTCCGGATCACAAGATCGTCGACAGAACCAAGATCCGTGACGGTGCCGTCGCCAACCGGCCGGTCTACATCGCTGTCGGGATCAACCTCGAAGGCGAGCGTGACGTGCTGGGCATGTGGGTAGGCTCCGGTGGCGAGGGCGCCAAGACCTGGATGGCATGGCTGGCGGAGCTCAAGAACCGCGGCGTCGAAGGCGTCCTGATCGCCTGCTGCGACGGCCTCAAGGGGCTCCCGGATTCGATCCAGAACATCTGGCCGCTCGCCGACATCCAGCTCTGCGTCGTCCACATGGTCAGAAACAGCCTCAAGTACGCCTCGACCAAGCACTGGTCGCAGATCGCCAAGGAACTCCGCCAGGTCTACACGGCGGCCACCGTGGACGCCGCCGAGCAGCGGTTCGCCGAGTTCGAGGAGATCTGGGGAGCCCGCTACCCGGCCCTGATCGGGGTCTGGCGCCGCAGCTGGGAACACTTCGTGATGTTCCTCCGCTTCCCGCCCGAGATCCGCAAGATCGTCTACACGACGAACATGATCGAGTCCCTCAACTCCCGCTTCCGCCAAGCGACGAGGCGCCGGGGACACTTCCCGAACGAGGAAGCCGCCCTGAAAGTCATCTACCTCGTCATCCGCGACCGCCAGCCCAACCGACGCAACCCCACCGGCCGTACCTACAACTGGAAGGAAGCGATCAACACCCTCGCCGGTTTCTACGGCGACCGCGTCATCGACAACCAGTAACACCCGAACAAACCCAGTAAGCGTCAACACCAGGGCTTACACGAAGAACAAGACATGCCCGGCACCGGCTTCCTGCACCGGTCCGACAACCAGTCCTCCTTCGTGTGGACGAAGTACCCGGGCGGACCCGACATCCCGCTACCACAGGTCACCGCCAACCCGGCACCCGGGCACTGGGCGAGGGCTCCGACGTGGTGGGCTTGGGGTGTTCCTGAACAAAAGACCAGACGCGGGAAGCTGACCACCGACAAACTCCAAGCCCTTGCTGACCTTGGGCTGGAGTGGGCGGCGGCGTAGCCGCGTCGGAACTCATACGAGAGGGGCCGTACCCACGACGACACAGCACCCTACGCACCGCACATGTGTGAGTGCCTTCGGCGACAGTTTTCCGCAGCTCGATCGCCAGTTCCCGAAAGTCATATCCGGTGCGGTACGGCTCCGTCCTGCCAGCGGTAGAGGTCGCGCAGCAGGGAGACCTCGGCGCCGTGATGGATCAGCTCCCTGTTGACGTGCAGGACGATGCCCTCCATGGGAAACCGCTCGGGACCCACCACAGGCTGATGCTCCAGGTCAGCGTCCGAGAGCGCGCGGACCCCCGCGTTCCATCGCCCATACATCTCATCGAGCTGCTCCAGCGCCTCGTCAGCGGTCCCCGCGTAGGCGAACGTCTGGGAGTCGACGCCTTGGCCGCCGAAGTGCCATCCGACCCGATAGCCCAGGCACGAGACGATGATGTGCGCCAGCCGCCAGGCAATCGTGGTCACCGGCGCCGGCACCGGGTCAGACGACGCTAAGTCCATCGTCCACTCCCCCGAACCTGCCGACCTCGGTGCGGTCGACGTGCCACGTGGGCGGATGCTCCAGCAGCCGCGCACCGGCTCCCAGAAGTACTCCTCGTCGGTAAGACCCTCCAGCCGCGGCCGCAAGTTCTTACGCCAGTACCAGTCCAACTGCTCCGCGAGCCTTTTGCTTCTTGTCATCGCCGCACACTACAGCCCTGTCGAGCAGAGCGTGCCAGCCCGGTGGCCGCAAGATGACTCCGGCGATGCCGTCCGGCAGCGCGACAAGATTCGCTGACAGTGACCAGTCTTCGATGGGCCATGATATATCTGACCCTTGATAGAAGATCTTGGCCATTTTTCAGGTGAGTTTGGTTTCTCTGTTCGTGGGTTGTTCGGAGACCTCCGGGCAGGTAGATCGACGTTTCAGCCAGGCCCTCGTGCTCAAACGGCCCTGCGAGGATGCGGCCATGGATGATGCAGATCTCCTCGAAGCGCTCCTTTCTTCCCTGGCCAGCGGGGAATGTGTCTACTCTCGCTGGTGCTGGAGTTCGGGAGCTGATCTTGCTCGCCATGTCCACGAGCTCGCGAAGACCGCCGAAGCTGGCTGGGCTCAGCGGGTCAGGTCACCCGGGTCAGCTGCACACTGCCCGTCGACCGGTCCGCATGGAAGGCGACGCCGTACTCGCGAGCGAATCTGTTCGCCTCCGTGACCGAGCCGCCCATCGGGCGCAGGTACAAGGCGTAGGCCACCGACTCGACCCGTTCCGCAGTCAGGTGCATCAACCAGCGGTTGCCGAGCTGGCGCGCCGTACGCACCCGCTCCGCCAGGCCCTTGACCGGCGGAACACGCAGCTTCTCTGCGATGTGCACGTACAGGCGCAGTGCCTCCACCTCCGACCGGTACAGCTCGATCGGCTGTTCTCCCTCTGCCGGACGTTCCGGCGACGGCGCGGGCGCGGGAGTGGCGTCGGCGTAGGCGAGCACGTCCTGGCCGTGCGCGGTAAGGCGAGCCGCCCACCAAACGGCCCGGTCCTCACACACGCTCAGCTCCGCCCGGGTCTCCCTGTCGGCCAGCTCCGCCAGCCCCTGCCTGGCAGCGTCATCCACCGCCTGCTGATGATGGGGACGCAGTTCACCGGACAGCACCCAGCCCCACTCAGCTTCCTCCTCACGATCACGCAGCACCCGAAGCGCCTCCAGCAACGCCTTCCTGCCCTGCATCCCACTCCGTCCTCTGCCGCCTTCGCTGGTGAGCCGACGGTAAAAGCCGGATGCCGACAGGAGCCCTTACGCCGAACAGTTCACCGCCGCGGGCGCCGCTCCTTGGCGTGCACTCAGTAGCCGGCCTCACGGCCGCGGTGCGATCCGAGCTGCTGCGGGCGGTGCGCCCGCTGGTCGTCCTCGCGCACAGGGTGCCCTGCGTCGGCATCGTCCCGGCCGGCATAGCGGCCCGCGCGGGCATCGGATTTGCGGGCCGCCTTGGTGAACGCGTCCTGGAGGTGGCGCAGCCGCTCGGCCGTCAGATCGAGGGCTTCCACGTCCGTGCGGGACTCCCTCAGGGCCCGCAGCGCCGTAACGTCGATCGCCTGCCGGGAACCGGCTTCCGGTGCCTGGCCGTCGTGCTCAACTTCGGCGGCGGGGGGCTTGAGCAGCTGCTCGGGCATCGCTGCCTGTTGGTGGGCGACGACGTCATAAGCCCGACCCCGCACGACCACGGCGGTGTGCGGCTTCTCGCGGAGCACCGCGCCGGCGAGGACGGCCCGCTCGTACTGAAGCGGGAGGCGGGGTATCTCCCACTCCCCCGCGTCCTGGCCCGGGAACCGGAGCGCGGCTGGCTCGCTGGGTTCGGCCAGGGGTTGCCGGGCCGGGCCGGGCTCGGGGGTGGGTGGGCGGCGGCGGGCGGGGAGGTCGGACAGGGCCCACCGGGCCGTGTAGAGGCGGTAGCCGGGCTCCAGGCCGGGTACGGTCTTCGGCTCGCTGACGTCCAGGCAGTGGGTGGAGATGGCGGCGCCCACGGTCTGGTTGTCCAGGTGGGGGTTGCGGCGGCGGCCGCGCAGGACGAGGGCGAGGTGGCGTCGGGCCTCGGCGAGCAGGTGCCGGCGGTGGAAACGGCCGCCGTCGTTCATCACGAACACCGTCGCGGTGACGTCGACGGCCGCCAGTGCGACGTCGACCACGGCGGCGACCCGCACCCGGATCGCCGCAGCTGCGGCGCGGGCGTACTCGAGGAGGGAGTTGATGATGTCGACGGCCACCCCGGAGGTGAGGATCGCGCTCGCCTTCCACCACGCGCGCAACTGCGCGAGCCGCCGGGCCGTCTGCTTGGGCGGGCGCGTCTTGCGGGCCGCGATCTGGTTCAGCTTGGCGCGGGACCGTTCGGAGACCACTGGCAGGAACCGCGGCTCGCCGTCGTCATCGACAGCGGTGACGTACTCGTGCTCCAGGTCCTCGAGGCAGGCGGCGATCTGGTCGCTGCGCCGGGAGGTCCAGCGGATCAGCTCGTGCGGCACCCCGGCAATCTCCATCACCGGCCGGCGCCCCGGGGTGACGGTGCGCGGCTCGGTCGCCGGCCCCAGCGCCTCGCAGACCTCGGCGGCCACGATCTCGTTGTAGAGCGCGGAGGCGGCCACGGTGTTCTCGTGCAGGGCCGTGGTGTGGATCGAGCTGTAGGCCCTCAATTGGAATGTCCCGTTCAGCTGTGGCGACCTGGGTTTTTGTGGTTTGTCTCATTTGTGGGCCACGGCATCGTGTTTCGCGAACTTGGCCTTTCGGGGCCGGTCGAGGGTTGGGCGGACTAGCGGGTGAGGCCGTTGCGGTAGGCGTGGATGACGAGTTGGACGCGGTCGCGGGCATCGAGTTTGGTCAGGAGCCGGGCGACGTGGGTCTTCACCGTGCCCGCGCCGATGTACAGCCGTTCGGCGATCTCGGCGTTGGTGAGTCCTTCGGCGACGAGCAGCAGCACTTCGCGTTCACGGGTGGTGACGGCCTCGGGCAGTTGCGGCGGTTCTTGACCGTGTGGTGGCTGTTTCGGCCCGTTGACGTATGCCGCGATGAGTCGTTTGGTGACGCGTGGCGCGAGCAGTGCTTCGCCCTGGGCGACGGTGCGGACGGCGGACAGCAGGTCGAGGGGCGGTGCGTCCTTCAGGAGGAAGCCGCTGGCCCCGGCGCGCAGTGCGCCGAAGACGTATTCGTCGAGGTCGAAGGTGGTGAGCATCAAGACACGTGCGTGGCCGGTGGTGGTGATACGGCGGGTGGCTTCGATGCCGTCCATCTCGGGCATCCGAATGTCCATCAGGACGACGTCGGGCCGGTGTTCGGCGGCTGCTGCGACGGCGTCCCGGCCCGTTGCGACGCTGTCGATCGTTTTGAGGTCCGGGGCGGTGTCCACGATTCCGGCCAGGCCGATGCGGATCAGCTGCTGGTCGTCGGCGACCAGGACCCGGATGGTCACGACTGCTCCCGCGCTGCGGCGGTGGGCTGTGGCCCGTCCAGGGGGATGCTGGCCCGTACCCGGAAGCCGCCGGTCGCGGCCGGTCCTGCCAGCAGGGTGCCGCCGTAGAGGGCGAGGCGCTCCTGCATCCCGGTCAGCCCGCGCCCGGTGCGGCTCGGGGCCGGCCGGATGCTGCCGTCGTCGGTCACCGTGAGGGTGAGCTCGCCGGGACCGTACGCGACGTTGACCTGCGCGGTGCTCGCGTCGGCGTGCTTGACCACGTTGGTCAGCGCCTCCTGGACGATCCGGTACGCGGCTGCCTCCAGTCCCGGGGGCAGCGGTCTGGCGCGCCCCGTGACGGCGAGGTCGATCCGCAGGCCGGGGCGCTGGGTCCGTTCGGCGAGACGGTCCAGGTCGGCGAGTCGGGGGACGGGGGCCAGGGCCCGGTTGTCGGTGCCGTCCCCGTCATCCCCGGCACCCCCGTCATCATGCAGCACACCGAGCATGCGGCGCAGTTCGACGAGGGTCTCCCGGCCGGTGGTCTCGATCGCCTCCAGCGCGCCTCGCGCGTCCTGGGGACGGTCGTCGAGCACCAGGCGGCCGTAGCTCGCCTGGACGGAGATCACGCTCATCGAGTGGGCGATGCCGTCGTGCAGTTCGCGGGCGATGCGCAGCCGCTCCGCCGCTGCCTCGCGATCGGCGCGGTCCTGTTCCTGACGCAGCAGCGTATGCAGATACCGGCGCCGCTGGCCGACCGCGCAGCCCACCGCCCAGGCGACGCCGAAGAGCAGCGCGAACGGCACCACGGCCCCGGCGTGTTCGAACCTGGGCAGGCCTGTGGAGACCGCCATCACCAGGGCGGCGGCCAGGGCGACTCCGGCAGTGCGGGCCGGGCGCAGGGAGGTGACGCAGAAGAGCGCGAAGGCGAGCGGCACTCCGCCCCAGAAGATCGCCTGCGGATGCCACGGCGCCAGTCCGCACACCGCCAACGACAGGACAACAAGGGCCTCCGGCCAATAGGGCCGGAGCAACTGCGGGGCCGCACGCGACTTCCGTTCCACGACCGGAGCGTATCCGCCTCCCGGCTCCGCCCACATCGTCCGCGGGACCTATGCCGTACGGCAGACCCGGCCCCGACAAGACCTGCCCGCAGGCAGACGAATCGCCTCCCCCGCCCCGGCACCGTAATGCACGTGATTCGATGCGAGCACCTCACCAAACGCTTCGGCCGCAAGGCCGCCGTCGACGACCTCAGCTTCGAGGTCCTGCCCGCCCGGGTGACCGGCTTCCTTGGCCCCAACGGCGCGGGGAAGTCGACCACCATCCGGGCCGTCCTCGGCCTGGACACCCCGGACGCCGGCCGCGCCCTGATCGACGGCGTGCCCTACCGCCAGGCCGAACAGCCGCTGCGCCGGGTAGGTGCCCTCCTGGACGCCGGGGCCGTCCACCCGGGCCGTACGGCGCACGCGCATCTGGCCGCGCTCGCGGCCACCAACCACATCCGGCGCGGCCGGGTCGAGGAGGTTCTCGCCCGCACCGGCCTCGCCGACGTCGCCCGCCGCAGGATCGGCACCTACTCGCTCGGCATGAAGCAGCGCCTGGGCATCGCCGCTGCCCTGCTCGGCGACCCGCCGGTGCTCATCTTCGACGAGCCCGCCAACGGCCTGGACCCGGAAGGCATCCGGTGGATCCGGGACCTCATGCGGTCGCTGGCCGCCGAAGGACGCACCGTCCTGGTCTCCAGCCACGTGATGAGCGAGATGGCTCTCACCGCCGACCATCTTCTCGTCATCGGACGAGGACGTCTGCTCGCCGATAGCCCGATCGCCGACTTCGTTCCCGCCGGGGCCTCGCTGGAGGACGCCTACCTCAACCTCACCGAATCCGCCGTGGAATACCGCACCGAAGGGACAGGCCACTGATGCCCACCGCACTGACAGGCGCCATGGCCGCCGAGGTCATCAAGCTGCGTTCCCTCCGCTCGACCTGGATCACCGCCCTCATCGCCGTGGCGTTCGGCCTGGCGCTGAGCATCGTGGACGTGGCGCACACCGCCGACGCGTGGCCGCACCTGGCGACGGCCGACCGGGCCCAGTTCGACCCGGTGGGCGAGTCGCTCTCCGGCTTCGCCTTCGCCGTCCTCGCCTTCGGCGTCCTCGGCGTGCTGGGCGTCAGCAGCGAGTACACCACCGGACTGATCCGCACGACGCTGACCGCGACACCCCGGCGCGCGCTCGCCTACACCGCCAAGACCCTCGTCATCGGCGGATTCGCCCTGCTGCTGGGCGAACTGACCGCGTTCACCGGCTTCTTCATCGGACAGGCGGTCCTGGCCAGGCAGCACCTCGACGTCGGCCTGGGCACGCCGGGCGTACTGCGCGCCGTGTCCTGTGCCGGGCTCTACCTGTTCGTCGTCACCGTCGTGGGCTACGGCCTCGGGGCCGTCATCCGGCACACCGCCGGAGCCATCGCCGCAGTCTTCGCCCTGGTCTACCTCGGCTACGGCGCGGCCAAAGCCGTCGAAGGCTGGTCCTACCTGCCCAGCAAGCTCATGCTGAGCAACGCCGCGGACACCCTCGGCCAACTCCACCCACACCCCCTCCACCCGGAACGCACCCCCTCCCTCCCCTTCGCCCTCTTCGACCTCGCCCTCTACCTCGCACTCGCCCTCACCTGCGGAGCCTGGCGCTTCACTCGCGACGCCTCATAGACGCTCCATCCGATCCGCGGCAGACGTTGATGAGAGCCAAATTCCTGAAGCCTCATCAACGTCTCCGGCCTCCACGGCAGACCATCCCCAGCGGGATCCAGAGCGTGGCAGCGGCGCAGAGCAGGATAATCAGCCCAACACGTAAACGATCAAAACAGAGTTGTCCTGTCGCAGTGCATCTGGCAGGTGGCGAGCGGCTGACCTGCAAGAGGCCGCGCGGTTGGCGCGGCGTGTCCGGACTGTGGTCGCTTCTCGGGCAGAGTCCACGACCGGTACCAACGCATGTCAACGGTTCCTGAATTTTGGTTCTGGATCACTTTCAGCGCCAGAGCCACGGAGGGTCACCGAAACCGCGATCATGAACGGCCTCGCGCGCTGAGGAGGACCCGTTTGCGGAGCAGGTCGAAGTTGGCGCGGCCGAACATCTGCCGCTTCAGCATCTTGATCCCGACCGTCTCACCGACGACCAGGTCCAACGACTCAAAGAGATTCTGGCCTGCTGCCCCGCGCTCGACCGCACCGCGTACCACGTCCGAGCCTTCGCGGAACTCATGAACAACCGCCAAGGCCACGACCTGGACCAGTGGATGACGAGCGTGAAGGCCGACTACCTGGCCGCCCTGCACACCTTCGTCACCGGCCTGGGCCAGGACATCGACGCCGTCATCGCCGGCCTCAGCCTACGCTACACTTTTCAGAGACTGGCGACAAAGCGACGCTGACGCTCGTCCAGATGCGGCAACAACACCTGGAACTTCGCAGCCAGGACGGCCTCGATCTCCTCCGGTCTCCTCATACCAGAGCTACGAGTCCCGCAGCGGGAAGCCACGAGTTGTTTCCCGGCAAGCCCTAAGTGGTCGGCTCCGGAAGCCCTCCGGGCATTGGCTCCGGAGCCGGTCACGGGCATGTTGGCCAGTCAGGTGTCGCGGGAGATCGGGAGGCAGCGCCGGAACGGCGCGAGTCGAACGGTTCACGAGTTGGGACAGCAACGGTCCGGTGAGGCTGCCTGCTCGCAGCTCAGCGGCACGTTGCCGTGGTGGAGGGCATCGCGCGCGCTGGGCGGCTGATGACGTCCGCCGCGCTGGCCGTGGCCGTGTCCACGGCGGCCATGGTCACGTCTTCCGTTTCCGCGATCAGGACGGTCGCTGCCGGCGCGGCAGTGGTCGCGCTTGTCGATGCGGTACCGGTGCGTGGGTGCTGGTACCGGCCGTGACGGCGGCCCTCGGGCTGGCCAACTGGTGGCTTCCGTCGACCGGATGCGCCGCCGGGGCCGGGGAGTGTGTGCGGCCGTTGGCAGTCGCGCCCACCGACGGGGTTGGGCAAGAGGCCATAGGGGAAGTCTCCGTCCTGCGGACCGTCGACTGACCGTTGTCCGAGAGCAGCGGCGGAAACTTCAGGGATGGAGTTGATGCACGGTGGAACGACGCATGTCGGTTGCGACGCACTGGGGCAGCTTCATCGCGGTGGTCGATTCCGGCCGGTTGGTGCGAATCGAGCCGAGGGAGGATGACCCCGCGCCGTCTCCTATCGGCCCCGGCATGGTGACAGCCGCCGACGACAGCGCTCGCGTGCTGCGCCCCGCAGTCCGCAAGGGCTGGCGGGACGGCCTGCCGCGCGTCCACGACACGGCCAGAGGCGCGGACGTCTTCGTGGAGGTGAGCTGGGACGACGCGATCACGCTGGTGAGCGATGAACTGCGTCGAGTGCGTTCACAGCACGGAGACAGCGCCGTGTTCGGCGGATCCTATGGGTGGGCAAGTGCGGGCAGCTTCCACAATGCGCAGGGTCAACTCCAGCGGTTCCTGGCGTTGGGCGGGGGATACACCAACTCGCGCAACACGTACAGCACCGCGGCTTTGGAGGTCATCCTTCCCCATGTGATCGGTGGGCATCCGTGGAGCTACCAGTCCCGGATGCCGATGTGGGACGAGATAGCCGACAACTGCGAGCTTGTGGTGGCGTTCGGAGGGCTGGCCCTCAAGAACAGTCAGATCAACCCTGGTGGGCTGGCCAGGCACCAGACGCAGAACCTGCAGCGCCGGTGTCGTGAGGCCGGGGTGCGGTTCGTGAACGTCAGCCCGATCCGCAGCGATGTCGCCGGCTTTCTCGATGCCGAGTGGCTGCCCGTCATCCCCAATACTGACACCGCCGCGATGCTCGGCATAGCACACACGATGCTGGTCAACGGCTGGCACGATGAGGAATTCCTTCGCCGGTGCTGCGTCGGGTTCGACCGCTTCGCCTCCTACCTGATCGGCGAACTTGATGGCGTCCCCAAGGACGCTGCCTGGGCAGCGCAGGTCACAGGTATCAGTCGCGAGGCGATCACCGACCTCGCTCGCCGCCTCACCACACAGCGATCTCTCATCATGGTCAACTACGCGGTACAGCGGGCAGACCACGGCGAGCAGCCGATCTGGATGTCTGTCGTGCTGGCCGCCATGGCGGGCTCGATGGGGCGGCATGGCTGCGGCTGGGGCGCGGGTTACGCGACGATGGACGCGACCGGCGTTGCCCGCGGCCGCCCCTCCGTGGCATCCATACCCGCGGTTGCCAACCCTGTGCCGGATTTCATCCCTGTCGCACGGATCGCCGACACCCTGCTGCACCCGGGAAAGACCATCGACTACGACGGTCAGTGCATCACGCTGCCCGAGCTTCGTCTGATCTACTGGTGCGGAGGGAACCCGTTCCACCATCACCAGGATCTCCATCGACTGGCCCGAGCCTGGCAGACTCCTGACACAGTGGTGGTTCACGAAGCCTGGTGGAACACCACCGCCAAGTTCGCGGACATCGTCCTCCCGGTCGCCACCAGCTTGGAGCGCGACGACTTCGCCGCCGGATTCTCCGACCCCCACCTCCTCGCGATGCCGAGAGTCCGCGAGCCGGCGGGTGAGTCGCGCACCGACCACGCAATCTTCACCGCCTTGGCCTCCCGACTCGGATACGAACAGGAGTTCACCCAGTCGCGCTCTGAGATCGAATGGGTCCGACACCTTTACGAACAGACGAAGGCCGAACTCGGCGACGATGCCACCCTGCCGAGCTTCGACGACTTCTGGCGAAGCTCCACCGCCGAACTGCCGGCGTTGACCGGGCCGTTCCCCGGCAGCTTCGAGGCGCTGCGCTCAGATCCGCAGCGGTTTCCCCTGCCGACGCCGTCGGGCCGGGTCGAGATCTTCTCCGAGGAGATCGACTCGTTCGGTTACGACGACTGCGCCGGGCATCCGGCGTGGTTCGAACCAGCCGAGTGGCTTGGTGGCGATCTGGCGGACCGATTCCCGCTGCACCTGATCTCGAATCAGCCCGCCTCACGCCTGCACAGCCAGTACGACAACGGTGGCCACAGCCTCAATTCGAAGATCGGTGGCCGCGAGCCCGTGACGATCAACCCGTTGGACGCCGCGTCGCGCGGCATCGAGAACGGCATGATCGTGCGCGTCCACAACGACCGGGGTAGCTGCCTTGCGGGTGCAGTCCTGTCGGACGACGTCATGCCAGGCGTCGTACAACTGTCCACCGGCGCGTGGTGGGATCCAGTGCAGCCAGGCCTGAGCGGAACGCTGGACCGCCACGGGAACCCGAACGCCCTCACAGCGGACCGGCCGTGCTCGCGGCTGTCCCAAGGACCGAGTGCTCTCAGTGCGCTGGTCGACATCGAGCTCTACGACGGCCCCCTTCCCGATGTGTTCGCCTTTGCACCACCAAAAGTCGAACACTGACACGAGCATCGAAATGCTTTCCGCTCACTCATTTGCGCGCACGTAACAGTATGAATACTGTGCGCAACTGTGACTGCACTTCAAGACCTCAAGTACGCCCAGTGGTTCAGGGGCGCCGACGTCGACGGCGACGGCTTCATCACCCAGCAGGACGTCCGAATGATGAGCGAGCGTTACATCGCGGCCCGCGGCACCACGCCGGACTCCGAGACCGCCCGCCTGCTCACCGAAAGGATGGACGGCTTCTGGACAACCGTGATCGCCCCGATGGACCAGGACGGTGACGGAAAGGTCGACCTGCGGGAGATGACCGAAGGGTTCAGGCGGGCCCTGACCGACCCCGCCCTGTACCCGCAACAGGTCGAACCGGTGACCGACTGCTTCTTCGACCTCGTCGACCTCAACGGAGACGGCCAGATCGACCAGACGGAGTTCCAGCAGATGTTCGACGCAGTCGCCGGCGTTCCCAGCGAGGACTGCGCTGCGGTCTTCGCCGCTTTGGACCGGGACGGCTCCGGAGCACTGGACCGCGCCGAATTCCACCAGGCGGTCACAGAGTTCTTCTACGGCAACAACCCCCACGCCCCCGCCAACCACCTGTTCGGCAGGGTCGACGTCTGACGTCACCAAGAAGAGCTCGATGCCGTACCGATCCCATGCCGTACATCGCGTCGAGACGATCGTCGGCGAAGCACGAAGGAACGGTAGCTGCGGCTTGGTGCGTGGATCGGGAACCAGCCGCGTCTTTGCCCGTTCATGACCGCGCGGAAAAGCTCATCGGCGGCGTGCTCGCGGAACGCTACCGCAGTGCTGCCTTCAGGCGGGCCAGCTGTGCCAGCAGCTCGGCCGGGGCGAGCGACCGGGCGCCGGTGAATGCCTGGTCCGGGAGCATGGTGCGCGGTCCTGAGTCGTCCAGGTAGCGCGGCGGGACGTGGGTGTGCACGTGGGCCACGGAGTTGTTCATGCACTGGTAGTTGATCTGCGCGGGCGCGTAGACGCGATGAATCGCGGCGCCGACGGTCCGAACCGCGGACCAGTAGCCCGTGACCTCCGCGTCGGTGAACAGGGCGGAATCGGGCACGTGCCGACCCCGGAACACCACCACGCTGCACCCCGGGCTCGCGGGCCGCTTCAGCAGGTACGCGTCGGCGAACGAATCGGCGTACCAGCGGACGCCCCACTCGTCCTCGTCCGGGCGGCCCTGCGCACACTTGGCGCACCCCTCACCCGCCCATTCCGCTTCCCACGAATCCGCCCAAGTCCTGGCCACGGACCAGAGGTTACGGCTCTGCGGCAGCAGGGAACGGGTGCGGGACTTCTTGCGGACGGCACCGGTCGCCCTACCGGATCCGGCGCGCGTCAGGCAACATTCGCCCCGCTGTGACGTGTCGCCCGGTTGCCGGGCTGGGTGGCACCGGACCGCCAGAATGATCATGTGGCTGAGCGCATGCAGGTCCGTGAGATCGATGACGACGAGGCCGGACGACTGCTGCGGATCGTCCGCCGGGGCTCTGTGCCGGTGGTGACCTGGCGGTGGGCCCATGGGCCTCAGGTTGCGCAGCGTGTCCCCGCCCGGGATCTGCCCGCCGTTCTCCACCAGGCCGTGCTTGCGCAGATCGGAGAGCGCACCCGTGTGCGAGGCGGTACGGGCCTGCTTCCCCTTCGAGGGCGTCGGTTTGTCGGTGTGCCGGTAGCTCAGGTGCGGGGCCGCAATCTGCTGGATCTGTTCGACCGTCGCGAGCTTCAGCACCCCGAGCACGCGCAGCACGTCGCCGCGCAGGCTGTTCGTTGACCCCGCCGGGTTCGTCTTCCGCTTCCCCGCCATCAGCCCCGCCCCTTCCCCGTCGGCTGTCGCTCACGGCCACCGGACGGGCGCCGGCCGCGCCCGGCCGCAGAGGGCATCCGGCCCCCGAACCCGATGATCCCCTCCACCACTGACACCCCACCCCTACCTATTTCCGGGGATGCAGTGACTGGAGGAGAGAAGAGGGGCCTAATACTCCAGCAGCACTTTGACGTCTTCCCTGTTCAGGGGCGGTTTGGGAGAGTGTAGTGGGCTGGTTGCCGGCCTGTGTTCTCTTTCCCGGGCCGCCCCTCGATCGTGCGCAGCCGCCGCTGACAGTGACAGTGGCGGGCGACGGCTTGGCGTCGTCTGCGCCAGTGTGACCATCTCAGCGCGCGTGCGCTGATGAGGGGCTGGTGGGCACATGCGAGTGAGTGGCCAGTTGCCAGGAGCCGCCGAACTTCTGCCACGGTGAGGGGCGCGAGGCAGGAACCGTTACTGCTGCCCCTTTTGCCGCGGCGTCGGCGGCCATGACGGCCAGGAAGGCGTGCGCCAGTATGGCCAGGGTGATGTGCCGCATCCAGCCGGTATAGCGGCGGACTTCGTACTGGTCGAGGCCGCATTCGTTCTTCGCGGCCTGGAAGGCTTCCTCAATGGCCCACCGCATCCCCGCGACACGGATCAGGTGCTCGACGGTGGTGCCGAGCGGCGCGTAGGCGAGGTAGTAGGCGATCTCCTCGGGCTTGTTGATGCTGCGGCGTGCCAGGGCCCACCGCTGATGGGTGGGCATCTCACCGTCGAAGTCCTCGATGGACGTGATCTGCAGGGCGGCCCCGTGGTAGACGCGCGGGCCCTTCGCGCCGTGACCGCACGAACGTCTCTCCCAGGCTTCGTTGGGTGCCTGGGAGAAGAGGTGATCGATGCGTCCGAAGTGCGGTACCTGGTGGGACTTGGGGACCGCGAGCACATAGCCCAGGCCGGTCTCCTCCAGCGTGCGGCGCAGCCGCCACTCCTGGCCGTAGGCGGCGTCCGCGGTCACCCAGGCGATCGGCAGCGGCGAGGCGATCGCCCGCAGCACCATGGCCTTGGCCAGGTCGGGGTTGGTGGCGAAGGCCCGCTGCTCGGGGATGTGGGCGGCGCGACAGCGGTCGCCGTCGTCGGTCCAGGACTTGGGCAGATACAGCTCCCGGTCCACCAGGGCGCGTCCGCGGCTGGTGGCATAGGCGGCGAACACCCCGATCTGGGAGTTCTCGGTGCGGCCGGGGGCTTGTTCCTGAATAACTGTCAGGGTTGATCTTCCGGATGGTCCTCGTCAGGCAAGCGAACTCGAAGCTGTTCGAGGGTCCGGGCGGGCGAC
>NZ_JBIAGM010000058.1:0-17419 GCF_042869815.1 Streptomyces sp. NPDC006739 | reverse complement strand
CCACCGCCGAATGGGTCGACTGGTACAACCACCGCCGACTCCACGGTGAGATAGGCCATATCCCGCCCGTCGAGTACGAAGCCAACTACTACACATAACTCACGAAACCCCAGGTCACAACCACAATCTGAGATCTCTACCGAACCCGGGGCGGTTCAGGTGGCAGGTGGTGCAGGTGCCGGTCCAGCAGTTCGGCAGGTCCTGGATGGCGTCGAGGATCTGGTAGAGGGTGAGTCCGGTGTATCGGCTTTTGGGGCCAGGCGCTGTTCGGTGAGGAAGGCGTGGGCGGCGGTGACCAGGGTGATCCAGGAACGTCCCTCGAAGTGGTCCAGGCCGAGGCCGTGCTTGAGCTCGCGGTAGTCGTGCTCGATGCGCCAGCGGATCTTGACGAGGCGGACCAGTTCGGCCGGCGGGGTGTCGGCGGGCAGGATGACAGCCAGTAGTCGGTGGGCTTCGGCGTCTTCGGGCCGTTCCGCCAGCAGCGTGACCCCGGGCAGGACACCGTCCCAGTAGCCCTCCCGCGCGGTGGCAGCGGCCTGGGCCAGACGGCGGGCCCGGATGCCGGCCGGCCGCACCCGCAGCGCCGCAAAGCGCGAGCGCATCGGTCCGCGGGAGCTTTCCCGCCAGGTCATCTCGGTGAACGCCCGCCGTCCAGGGCCGGCCGCGAGCGCGGCGACCGAGGACGGCTTGCCGCGGTAGCGGGGCTGTGGCCTGCGACCGTTCCCGGATCAGGCTGGGGCGGTGGGCCGCGCGTCGTGCGGGTGGACGGTCCCGTCCGAACGGGCCGCCACGACATATCCGATGCCCCGTTCGCTCAGGCCGTCGCGGAAGTCGGCGTTCTGCCCGTAGCCGGCGTCGGCCACCACGACCGGCGGCATCAGACCCCACCCAGCGTGACCCGCGCCCGCCGGCCCGGTCGGCCTCCGCGGCCAGATGCAGTTCCAACTCCGCCTCCAGGGCGGCCTGCATCAGGTGCTGGCCAGTTCGGGCAGGAGCCCGCCCTCGCCCATCATCCGCAGCTCGCCCCGGGCGGTCTTCTCGGCCGCAAGCGCCGCCAGTTCCTCCAACAGCTCGCTGGACAGACCATTGGCGGATGCCGGCATCGACTTCACGTCGGCACCCTCGCCCCCGGCGACACCGGCAAGCGACACGCCGCTACCCGCCCTGATCAGAAGATCCATCGTCGTTCCCATCAGGTGACTCCTTCATGGAGGCTTACACCTGATTCATGACGCTCCCTTGCTCGAGAGCGGTGTCCGGACGCGAGCGCCAGCTGAGGCGATTGCTCGGCAAATCCCGGCCAGCTCTTCGGCTACAGGGTGGCCTGATTCGAGATGGCGTGGAGGGAGCCGAGGAGGTTGAGGGCCTGGGCGCTGGGGCTGCCGGGTTCGGCCTGGTAGATGACAAGTTGCTGCCCCGGAGCGTCGCGTACGTCAAAGGCTTGGTAGGTGAGCGCCAGGGGCCCGACGTCCGGGTGGAGGAAGTGCTTGGCATCCTGGGTCTTGCCGCGCACGGCGTGGGAGTTCCACAAGCGGGTGAAGTCCGCGCTGTGCTCGGTGAGGGCGCGGACGAGTTCCCGCAGCCGTGGGTTGTTCGGGTCGAGGCCGTCCGCCTGACGAAGGTGGCTCACGGTGGCCTGCGCCGTGCGGCTCCACCGGGTGTAGAACTGTCGGCCTGCCGGATCGAGGAAGGTCATGACGGCCAGATTGTCCGCTTGCTGGAAGGGCGAGTGCAGAGCCTCGGCCAGGGCGTTGCCCGCCAGGACGTCCAAGGTCCGGTTGATGACGAACGCCGGGGCGCCCGGGTATCCGTCCATCAGCTGGCGAAGGGCGGGACTGACGCGGTCCGTGGTACGGGTGAACTGGTTGCTCGGCGCTGTCCCGGCCAGCTGGTGCAGGTGTGCGTGGGCGTCGGGGTCCAGTCGCAGGGCGCGGCCGAGCGCGTCGAGTATTTGGGCGGAGGGGTGGCGTTCGCGCCCCTGTTCCAGGCGGGTGTAGTAATCCACGTTCACCCCGGCCAGGACCGCGACCTCTTCACGGCGCAGTCCGGGGACCCTGCGCACGCCGTAGCTCGCCATGCCGACGTCTTGCGGCCGTAGGGCCGCCCTGCGTGCGCGTAGGAACTCTCCCAGGAGGTTGTCGGTCATGTCCTCAGGCTAGGGCGCAGGGGCGGTGTGCTGCCTGGGTGCACCGCACCCAGGCAGCACACGTCCTGGTCGGCGGCATCCGACCTGTCCAGACTCGGTCGGGCAGGACAGATCCGCACCCATCCGTCATGACAGGGAACAGGAGGAGGGCCCATGCCGACCGAGTCGGCATACGGGTGACCTCGGACGGTCACATCCGCCAGGAGATGCGAGCGCACGGCCGGTACAACGAGGCGCGCGGTAACCGGCGTAGCGCGTGCACGGGCCGCTACACGGTGACCGCAGCCACGTCGATTACGTCCACGACTCCGGGTTCCACGCGACGGGCGACATCCGCGATGACGTGCTCTACCACGAGCACCTCGTGTTCTACCGAGAGGAAAAGCAGACATGACAGACACAGGCAAGATCGTGGCAGTCACCGGAGCGAGCAGCGGGATCGGCGAGGCGACCGCCCGCCGACTTGCCGCAGACGGCCACCGTTTGCTCCTTGGAGCGCGGCGCACCGATCGTCTCGATGCGCTGACCAGGGAGATCACCACCGCAGGCGGTACTGCGGCGTTCCAGCGGCTGGACGTCACGGATGTCGACGATGTCCGGGCCTTCGTGTCCGCCGCCCGCGAGCGCCACGGCCGAGTGGACGTGGTGGTCAACAACGCCGGAGTGATGCCGCTCTCGCCGCTGGAAGCGCTGAAGACCGAGGAGTGGGACCGCATGATCGACGTGAACGTGCGGGGAGTCCTGCACGGCATCGCCGCTGCCCTGCCCACGATGCGCGCTCAGGGCAGCGGGCACTTCGTGAACGTCGCCTCTGTCGGCGCCTACGAGGTCTCTCCCACCGCCGCCGGCTACTGCGCCACCAAATTCGCCGTCCGCGCGATCTCCGAAGGACTGCGCCAGGAGTCCACCGGGAACATCCGGGTCACCCTCGTGTCCCCGGGCGTGACCGAGTCCGAACTCGCCGAGAGCATCTCCGACCCTGCTGCCAGGGAGGCCATGAAGACCTACCGCGCCGTGGCACTGCCCGCCTCCGCCATCGCGGAGGCCATTGCCTACGCCATCTCCCAGCCTTCGCAGGTCGACGTCAACGAAATCGTCGTCCGTCCCGCCGCAAGCGCCCAATAGCCCGCGGTAGCGCCACACACGTTGCACCCGATACTGGCGATCAGGCGTTGTCACGTTGTTGGCTGTGTGACTGCCTGACGGTGCGTCGGGGCAGGGTGGGCTTGGGAGCCGGGCCTGTGCTCAGGCCGCGGTGGCGAGGCCGGCGACGTCGGTGATCTGGTCCCAGATGGCGGAGCGGATGGTCATCTCGGCTCGGTAGTCGTGGGCGGGCATCAGATGGCGGCGGGGCCGGAAGTGGGGCGAGATACCGCTGAACGCGGACAGGAACCGCTGGGCCCCGCCGATGCTGTGGAAGCCCTTCATCGCGCGTTCACGCTGCCTCGTGGGCTGGGATCAATGTGCCGTGGATCAGGGGGAGTTCGCCGCAGTGGTCGAGCCACGGGCCGCGGGCGGTCAGGCGGGGATGCATCCGGTCCCAGGCGAAGGATTCGGCCTGGCCGTAGCGGGTGGTGTCGCAGACCGTGGCCTGGTCGGGGGTGTGACAGGAGTCCGGTTCGGCGAAGGTGAGGACACCGCCGTGCTTGCGGGGCTGCCCGCCGCGCGGTGTGGAGCGCCTGGGGCCGGCGTCGCGGAGCATGACCCGGTCCGAGCGCATCCGGCCGACCAGCTCGACAGGCAGATCGGCCAGGACGTAGGCGAGGCGGGTGACGTCGTAGCCGGAGTCCATGGCGATGAGGATGTGCTCATCGCCGGGCCGCCACTGCCCGGCGTGCACGAGCCGGGTGAAGACGTTGCGGAGTTGGGCGGCGGTGACCGCGGTGGCGTCGTCGGCCGGCCCGAGCCGGATCGCGTCCAGTACGGCGGTCCACGAGGTGCGTCCTGTTTCCAGGGCGGCGACGAAGGAGTAGGGCCAGCCGGGGATGAACTGATCCGCGCTGCGGCCCCGCCCGTAGACGTGGCAGAACAGCAGCTCCGGGCTGGTGGGGGCGTCGGGCCGCAGCCAGTTGCCCACATCCACCGCGAGGGCGATCCGTCCGTCGGCGGCATGCGGCAGCGGCGTGGAGGCCAGCAGCCTGCGGCGGCGCGGCTCCAGCCAGCCGTGATTGACCGCGTCGTACATCGCCCCGTGCCCGCGCCGGTGCTCGGCCGTGAGCGTCAGCTGGACCAGCGAGGTGACCGGACCATCGGCACACAGCACCGCGTCGGTGAGCTCGAAGAGCGCATCCGCACGGCTGTAAAGACAGTCGTAGAACCGGACACGAAAGTGGGACAGGATGGCCAACGCGGCCTCAGCGGACTGTTCAGCGGCGAGACTCTTCACCAAGCGCCGTTCCTTCAGGCGACGTTGCTCGACACCTCGAAGCGTGAAGAACGGCCGTCCTGCTGTCTCAGGAACACACCAAGATCAGCAGGTCGAGTGACCAGCGAGGATAAATACCAAGCCAGGTGGTCTTGGCCCTGGTCCCCACGCTGGCGAGCGTGGGGGAGTCGGGGGCCGGTTTCAGGTGGGGCGGCGGATGGCATGTACGGCGCTGTCGTAGAGGTCGAACATGTCGGTCTGTCCGCCCCGGCGTACCCATTCCTCGTTGGCTGCCTGCAGGCAGATGATCGCTGCGGCTGCGATCGCGCGGGCTTGCAGGGTGCGGTCGTCGGAGCCGGGCAGTCGCGGCTCGATCAGCGGTGCGAACAGATCTTGCCAGCGGGCTTGCTTCTCGGCATGTCCGGCGCGGAGGGAATCGTTGCCGAACAGCAGCGTGATGAACTCCAGGCGCCCTTCGGCTGTCATGTCGATCTCCTCAAGCACCTGGAACGCCGCGCGCAGCGCCGTCCAGGCATCCTCGTCGGCCGGGCGCTCGGCGAGGCGCGCGGCGATCAGTTCGCCCTGTTCGTCCAGGCCGCTGAGCGCGAGGTCTTCCTTGTTGCGGAAGTAATTGAACAGGGTCCGCCGGGAGACGCCCGCGGCTGCGGCGACCTCATCGAGGGTCGTGTCGTCGTAGCCCTTGGCGGCGAACAGCTCGATAGCCGTCCGCGCCAGCAGTGATCGGACTACGGAGCGGGTCTGTTCCCGGATAGGTGTCGGTTTCTGCGCCATGCACCGATGGTACTTCGTCGCACGTGATGTAATTATTTGCACTCAGTGCAAAAACGTGCGTAGAGTGAATGCCATGAGTGAAATCGACTACCACCGCCAGACCGTCATCGTCACTGGTGCCAGTTCCGGCCTCGGCGCCGAATTCGCCCGCCAGTTGGCCCGCCGCGGCGCGGACCTCGTGCTGGTGGCCCGGCGGGCGGACCGGCTCGAGAGCCTGGCCGCCGAACTCACCCGCGCCCACGGCGTCACGGTGACCGCCGTTCCCCGCGACCTCGGCCTGCCCGACGCCGGGCGCACGCTGCGCGCCGATCTAGAGTCCCGCGGCATCTACGCCACCGGACTGGTCAACAACGCCGGCTTCGGCACCCACGACGCGTTCACAGAGGAGGATCCTGACCGCTTGCAAAGCATGATCGCGTTGAACGTCAGCGCGCTGGTCGACCTCAGCCGCGCCTACATCGACCCGCTGACCTCCGCCGGCACCGGCGTTCTGATCAATGTCGCGAGCCTGCTGGGCTTCCAGCCGACCCCCTACCTGAGCGTCTACGGCGCCACCAAGGCCTTCGTTCTCAGCTTCACCGAATCGCTGTGGGAGGAGACCCGCGGCACTGGGCTGCGCGTCCTGGCCGTGTGCCCCGGCGCCACCCGGACCGAGTTCTACGACGTCGCCGGCAGCCAGTCCGCCGACTACGGCACGAAGCGGGCCACCCCCGAGCAGGTCGTGACGATTGCCCTCGACACACTGGACCGCCGATCCGCGCCCCCGTCGGTGGTGACCAACGGCCGGCCGCTCGCCCTCGCCAGCAAATTCCTGCCGCGCCGCTCGATGGTCCGGCTCATGGGCTGGATGGCCCGCCGCCGGCGCCCGCAGCTCCCCGTCGCCCGCACCAACAGCCAAGGAACCCGATCATGACCAGCACCGACGCCGCCAGACAACCCACCGGCAAGGAGCGCTTCCATGGCTGATCACGACCTCGTTCTCGTCACCGGCGCCGGCGGTTTGGGCCGCCTCGTAACAGAGCGGCTGCGCGCGCAGAACATGCCGGTCCGCGTCCTGGTCCGCCGCGAGGACGACCGCGCGGCCGAGGTGCGGGCATTGGGCGCCGAGGTCGTCACCGGGGATCTGACCCGGCCCGAGACGGTGGCGGCCGCGCTCGACGGCGTCCGCCGGACGTACTTCGGGCTCAGTGTGTCCCCGGACCACCTACTGGCGGCGACCGTCATGGCCACGGTCACGAAGGCGCACGGTGAACTCGACGTGCTGGTGGACCTGTCGCAGATGACGGTGTCGCAGATGACCGCCATCAGCACCGCGGAATCCCACCAGCAGCGGCTGCACTGGCTGGCGGAGCAGGTGCTGGACTGGTCGGGCCTGCCTGTGGTGCACGTGCGCCCGACGACGTTCCTCGACAATCCGCTGTTCACCGCCTTCGCGGCGCGGTCGATCCGCGAGAACGGCACGCTGGCGCTGCCGTTCGGGACCGGACGCACCTCGCCAGTCGCTGCCGACGACGTCGCCCAGGTGGTCGCGACCATCCTGCGCGATCCCGGGGAGCACGCCGGGAAGGTGTACGAGCTGACCGGACCACGGACGCTCGACATGACCGAAGTAGCCCAGGAGTTCTCCAAGGCACTCGGCCGGACGGTGACCTACCGGGACGTCCCCCTGCAATGGTGGCGCACAGAGGTACTCGCGAAAGCGGGCCTGCCACAGCACACCGAGCAGCACATCGCCACCATGGCGCAGCTGCACCGCGCGAACCGTTACGACAGGGCGACCAACGACGTCGAGCGCATCACCGGGAAGCGGTCCCTGACCGTCGAGGAGTTCGTCGCCGTCCGCAAAAACCTCTACCTCGGCTGACTGCCGCAGAAATCCCAGGAGGAGTGCTTGGGCCGATCCTCGCCGCCCGCGGCCTGCCGCTGGCCCTCATCGCGCCGGTCACGTTCGCCGCGACGTTCACCACCTCTGTCGTCGGCGCGGCCGTGTACACCGCACTCGCGCTGGTGAGCAGCGGGCCCGTCACCCCGGACTGGTGGCTCGGCCTGCCCTGCCGCCACGGCGGCTACCTCGGCGCCCGGCTCCAGGCTCACCTGCCGAGACGGCACTGCGACTCCTGCTCGGCACACTCGCCTTCGGAGTGCTCTACGCATGTAAATCCCCTCGATGTGTGGAGATCTTCTCAGCGGATAGCTCCAGGTCGGAGTTGCCCCGGTGGTCGTGTTCGCAGTCGATCGGGCTGCGGTACCCGCACACGCTGTGCAGCCGACGGGTGTTGTAGAATCCGGTGACCCACGTCAAGGGTGCGCTATTCCGTCGGACCCAGCTGGCTTGGTCGCCGGCACCGGGGCCGCATCGTCTCGGGAATGGCGGCGGAGATGCCGTTCAGGGCCGCGCGCAGGCCGCCGCCAGGTCATCGGTCAACTGCTGCAGATCAGCCCGTTCGACTGCCGAACCGAGTTCACCAACGCCGGACGTCTTTGGCTGGCCGCTGCGGATGCGGGAGGGGGAAGTGCAGCAGATCGTTCCCAAAGGCCGATCTGCCGTTCGGCGTCCTTCCCCCGCACGCCCATCGAGTGCAGTCGCAGGATCCGGCCGTGGCCTGGCACTCGCCCAGGACGACCTCCACCGGATTCGTCCTGGACTCAGATCAAGATGTGGCTGTTTCTGCGGACCATGCGCGTTGTTCTGCGGCGAGGCGTGCTTCGTCTTCGGCGGTGTCGGTGCCGGCGGCGCGGTTGCCGTAGCCGCGGTGGACGACGAGGAGCTGGTTCTTGTCCCCGTACTTGTCGCGGTAGGCGATCACCGCAGGGCCGGCACCGCTGGAGTGAGCGGGGAAGTCCTTGTCGGCGCTCCAGCCGCCGTTGGTGGTGTAGGTGGCCCACCACAGTTTCTGGTCGTTGCCGCCGTGACCACGGTGGATGCAGTACAGCTTGCCGTCGAACACGGCCAGGCCCGGCCCTTCCAGACTGTGATGGGCGGGCAGCTGGCGCTCGGTACCCCATCCGGTGCTGGTGCTGGTGCTGTAGCTGATGTGCTGCAGGGCGGTGGTGTTGTTACCGCGGTACACGCAGTGGAGCCTGCCGTCGTAGGCCACCAGGGCCGGGTTCGCCGAGGTACCGACGTTCAGCTTGACGTCGCGAGTCCATCCCATGGATGGGGTCCAGGTGGTGTGCCACAGGTGCGCCGAGTCACTGCCCCGGTGGACGCAGTGAAGCTTTCCGCCGAACACCGCCAGGGCTGGACCCACGGAGCTGGAGTGGGCACCGAGACGGGTGTCGGCGCTCCACCTTCCCGTGGCCGGGTCAAATGTGGTGTGCCACAGGTCCTTGTCGTTGCCGCTGCCCCGGTGCACACAGTGGAGCTGTCCCTCGAAGGAGGCCAGTGCCGGTCCGCCTTCGCTCGAATGGGCCCCGAACAAAGTGTCCTCACTCCATCCCTTGTCCGGGTCGTAGACCGTCCACCAGAGCCTGGAGTCGGACGGCGAGCCGCGGTGGGCGCAGTACAGCTTGCCCTGGTGTTCGGCCAGCGCCGGGTTCGCGGCACTGTGGTGGGCGGTGAACTTCTCGTCCTTGCTCCATTCCTCCCGGGTCTCGTAGACCGTCCACCACAGGTTGGTGTCCTCGTTGGGCTTCAGGCTGACCGGGATGAGCATGCCCGGAGCGATCCATGGGGAGACCAGCTTGCAGCCGTAGGTCTGGCCGACCTCTTTGATCCACAGTGCCTTGATCTTGCAGTACGCCTCAACGATTTTGTTCATCGGTGACGGCAGCGCTTCTCCTGCCACGTCACCGATCAGTTCCGCGATGTCGCCCGCCAACGCGGCCGCCTCAGCGTTGAGGTGGATCTCAAAGCCCCACCAGAACGTCTTGACGGAAACGTCGTAGCCCCGCGCGCCGAGCTCCTTTCGAGCCGCCTCCGCCTTGGCGACTTCCTCCTGTGACGGCGGTGTCGCCCGGCTGCCGTCCTCGAGGACGCCGCTTTCCTGTACTGCTTGTTCTTCTGTTGCCATCCTGCGCTCCTGCCTGCTGTCACAGCGGAGTCACAGCCCGAAACTGCCCCGCCCCATCGCGGTCGGTCCAAGCCATGCCCACTGCTCGCCTGAATCGGTTCACACAGATCGACACGAAACGAGTTGATTCGTAAGCACACAGTAACGACGCCCGGTCCAAGGCAAGTCCGAATCCTCCGTGGCTGTCTCAAAGTGATCTGCGTGGCCGCGACGCAGGTGCCAACTCCTGGTGGCTTTGGCGGTTTGAGTTGGTTCAGGCACGGATTTCGTGAAGTCGATCGTGCTTCCGTGCGCCGGTGACGCTCCGTCACATCTGCGTTCATCCTGCGGTTGTGTGAGACCTTGCTGGAGATGGTGTTCCCGCACCTGGTGACGGTGCTGGTGGAGCACGTGGTGGTGGAGAGCGGCGCGCTGCGGATCGTGGCGAGCACGATGGACGGGATGGCTGCAGCCTGTCCGAGGTGCGGGGTGCCGTCGGCGCGGGTGCACAGCCGTTATGGGCGCACGATCGCCGATGCGCCGGTCGGCACCCGGCCTGTGCTCATCGAGTTGTCGGTGCGCCGTCTGTTCTGCGACAACAACGACTGCGCGCGGGTGACCTTCGCCGAGCAGGTCGCTGGGCTTACCAGTCGCTACGGTCGGCGAACGCCCGTCCTGCAACGGATCGTCGGAGCTCTCGGGGTCGTCCTGGCCGCCCGCGCCGTGGCCGGGCTGGCGCTGCTGCTGGGCGTTGTGGTCAGCCGGATGACCGTGCTGCGCACGGTGATGGCGATGCCCGAGCCCGCCTGGGCGGTGCCCGAGCCCGCCTGGGCGGTGCCCGAGCCCGCCTGGGCGGTGCCGCGGGTGCTGGGTGTGGACGAATTCGCGACCAGGCGCGGCCGCGGGTACGGCACCATCCTGATCGACTGTGAGACCCACCAGCCGCTTGACCTGCTGCCCGACCGCGAGGCCGATACCCTGGGCGCCTGGCTGCGCGAGCGTCCCGGCGTCGAGATCGTCTGCCGCGACCGTGCGGCGTTCTTCGCCGAGGGCGCCAGCACCGGAGCCCCGCAGGCCCAGCACTGCGCTGACAAATGGCATGTCTGGCACAACCTCGGCGAAGCCGTCGAACGCCTCGTCTCCCGACACCGTGCTCTCCTGCGTGGCCTCATCGAGCCCGAACCACAGCCCGAGTCCGAACCACAGCCCGCGCCGGCCCCGGCCGAGGAGAAGCCGCCCGATCCCTACCCGCCAGGGAGGTTCCTCGACCGGCTCCGCGACACCCACGCCGCCGTCCACGCCCAGGTCGAACAGGGCCACAGTCGGCGCGAGGGCGCCCGCCACTTCGGGCTGGGCCGCAACATCGTGCGCAAGTATGCTCGCGCCGCCACCCCCGAGGCGATGTTGCACGGCCAGTGGCAGGACCTCACCAGCAAACTCGACCCCTACCGCCCCTACCTGTAGCAACGCATCGCCGAGGGCTGCACGAAGCTGTCGCGGCTCCACCAAGAGATCCAGGAACGCGGCGCGCGATGCAGCTACAGCACCCTGCGCGACTACGTCCACCCGCTGCGTCCCGGACGGCGGCCCGCCTCCGGCCGGCCGCCGATGTCCCGGCCGCCTTCGCCCCGCGAGGCCACCCGCTGGATCATGAGCCACCCCGACCACCTGCGCACCGACGACCAACTTCAGCGCAAGGCGCTGCTCACCGGCTCACCCGAGCTCACCGCCGCAACCGGCCACGTCCGTACCTTCGCGACCATCATGAGCAACCGCGAAGGCGACCGGCTACCGCACTCGATCGCCGACGTCTGCGCCGACGGGCAGTGCGGCCCGGCCTCCTTCGCCGCCGGACTGCTCACCGACTCGACGCCGTAGTCTTCGGCATGAGCACCGACTGGTCATCCGGACCGGTCGAGGGCCGCGTCAACGACTTGAAGGCCCTCAAGCGCGGCATGTTCGGCCGAGCCCGCCTCCCCCTTCTGCGCAAGCGGATCCTGCTGATCGCCGCGAGTCGACGACCACAAACCGTGACGTCCTCAGGAAACTGATCCACTTCACGAAATCCGGGCCTGAACCAGTTGAGACCGTTAACGCCATCCTCGCGACAGGCGCCAAGCAGCCACCGGTCCACCTTTGATTGGACCCGCGACACCGGACGTCCACCGGCACCCGCTGGCCGTCCGCGTGAAGACGCATCCCCGAGCGAGGGTCCCTGATCAGTGAAAACGTTCGAGGTAGGGCTCTGTGAACTGTTGCCGCCAATGCAATTCATCCTGTTTTGCGGGGTTCGCCAGCTGTGGACGCGGTCCATGTACGCGGCGGCGGCCTCGATGATGTCGGTCCACCGGTGGTGTCCGAGGACGACGACCTGTCCGGGTAAAGGCCGTCGTCGTTCGGAGCTCCGATACCGGCCACGTGCAGCCCGCAGTAGACGGCGAACCCGTTGTCAGTCGCGCCCTCACCCTCGAGGGTCCAGATGCCTTCGGCGGGGACGATCGTGCCGTCGTCGGCCTTGCTGGTCTCGATCTCGTACGGGGCCGTGGTCACGCCGACACATCCCGGGTGATGGCGGCCGCCAGGAGCACGGTGGCGTCGGTCGCCTACGGGCCGTCTTTCACTCGTCATGGCGTTAGCTCCTGCATGTTGGGGTGCCTACGACCCCTAACAAAAGGTGGCTTGTGGATCTCCGGGAATGACGGCGTGTCAGTTTTTCGTTGACGCTGACCGAAGGGGGTGCGAGCCAGTCGAGACCCGGAAGACCGCTGCCAGGCCCTGGGAGATCGAAGACGGGTTGTGGGTGCGCATCGAGCGGCTACTGCCGGTCGTCCCGCGCAATCCGCGGCGTCCAGGTCGTAAGCGTCTGGATAGTCGCAAGGTGCTGTGCGGGATCCTGTTCGTGCTGTACACCGGGATCCGCTGGAGTTTCCGCCCCAGGAGCTGGGTTTCGGCTCGGGGATGACCTGCTGGCGACGGCTGCGGGACCGGAATGAGGCCGGGGTCTGGCAGCGCCTGCACGAGCTGCTGCTCTGCGAGCTGCGGGCCGCAGACCTGCTGGACTTCTCCCGCGCCGCGGTCGACTCCAGCCACATCCGCGCGATGAAGGGCGGGCCGGCCACCGGTCCGTCCCCGGGTGGACCGGGGCAAGACCGGCAGCAAGCACCACCTGATCGTCGAGGCACACGGCATCCCGCTCGCGACGATCACCACCGGCGGCAACCGCAACGACGTCACCCAACTGATCCCGCTGATCCAGGCCGTCCCGCCGATCCGCGGCAAGCGCGGCCGGCCACTGCGCCGCCCCAAGCACCTCTACGCCGACCGTGGCTATGACCACGAGGTCTACTGGGACAAGGTTCGCCGGTTCCAGATCACCCCGCACATCGCCCGGCGCGGCGCGGCGTCGGGCACGGCTCCGGCCTGGGCGTCTACCGCTGGGTCGTGGAAGGGGGGATCGCGCTGCTGCACTGGTTCCGGCGCCTGCGTACCCGCTGGGAGATCCGCGATGACATCCACCACGCGTACGTCACCCTCGGCTCCGCCGTCATCTGCTGGCGACGACTGCGCACCGCACTTTGCTGGGAGTGAGGGCAGGCGATGTGCTTGAGGAGATGGCCTGCTCGATGCGTCAGAACGCACTCGTAGCAGTCGAGCCCGCACAGCCTCACAGCCGGGCTCTCAGTACGTCGACCTCGCAGCTCGGCGCGAACGGGTCGAAGCCGTGCTTGCTCAGCCAGCGAACCGCCAGCAGGCTTCGCAACGACCACCACGCGTGGGATCACGTCGGTGTCGGTGTCGGTGTCGGTGTCGGTGTCGGGGCCGTAGCCGGCGACGACGTCGCCGAGGTGCTCCTCGTGTCCGAGCGTGAAGATGGCAAGGTCGTATGGGGCATCGCCCTGCCCCGCCTCGGACCAGTCGATGATGCCAGTGATCTCGTCGCCGTCGACGAACACGTGAGCGATCTGCAGGTCGCCGTGCGCGAACGCCAAAGGCCACGGCCGGAGCAGGCCTCGGCGACCTGGCGGTTGCGGGTGACCAGGTCGGCAGGACGCCGTTCGTCAGGAGCCACTCGAACTCGCCGTCGAGAGTTGCGCGTCAGCGGTGGCCGACGTAGGCGACGAGTCCGCCGACGGTCAGACCCACCGCGCATCCGCTACGGAAGTATTCGTAACGCATGCCCGGGGTGTACTGCGCGTCGGTCATCCCGTACGGAAAGCGGACCCCCAGTTCCACGCCGCACAGGCACACCACGTAACCGTGACGCAGTGCGGCGGCCTCCCACTCGGGGTCGTGCCGGACCCACGTCCGGGAGTAGATGTTCCCGTCGGGTGTCCGCAGTTCCAGCCGGGAGTAGGTGTATCCGAAATCCTGCCATGGTCCTGGCTGGTCATCGGGCATCTCGTGCAGTTCCCAGCCAGGGATCGAGTGCAGGTCGGCGTGGCCGGGCGGCCTGCGTTTCATGCCGAAGTAGATCTCGTCGGGGTCGCGTCGCGGTGGTTCGCGCATGCGCAGTTCGTCGAAGATGGTGGGCCGCTTCTCGTCGGGGCAGCCCCTGTCGTCGTCGGATCTTGGCGGGTCGGGCAGGCGCAGGTCGGAGAACTCGGGCGGTAGACGCCTCATGCCGAACAGGATCGCGCTTTCGATCTGCGGTTCCTTGGGCACCTCGTCGATCGAGGCTGCGTGCGGCACGGCGTACTGGATTCCGTAGCGGCCCACGCGCAGGGAACGCCTGAACTCGAAGAGGGCGGCGGGCATGTGACGTGTCTGTGCGTGATCGAGGGTGACGGTGCCTTCCGCGGTCTCCAGACCCATCAGGACGGCCTCGAGCCGCAGCGCGGGGTCGTCGCTGAACAGGATCTGCCCGTGGTCGTCCACCTCTTCGAACTGACGCCTGCTCATCTCCTGCAGCCCTCCGGTTGGTTGCCGTTCCGCGTCCGCGAAGCCGACAATAGGATGTTGAACCATCCTATTGAAGGATCGTTCAACAATCCATACATTGGAACGCGTGCACCACCAGGCCGGCGGTTTCGTCGAAAGCAGGGGTGAGGGTGAGCGTGGAGGAAGCAGGCACAGGGCGGACAGGCGTGGCTTGGCGGGTGCTGGTGGGCGCCGTAAGCACCGGCGCGGCGTTGGCGCTGTGCGCGATCGTGCGTCTGATCGGGCGCACGGCCTTCGTCGCGCACGCCCAGTGGATCGACTTGCTGTGCGCGCTGGCGATCCTCCTCGGCTGCGTGTTCCTATGCACGTGCTGGTACTTGGACCTCCGGTGGCTGCTGTGTGCGGTGTGCCTCTTCGGGGTGCTGTTCCTGCAGAACCTGGAGCTGGATCAGCAGGCACTGCACCAGCACGGGCATACCGAACATGTCAGGGTCCGACACATTCAGTGGTCCGCCGGTGACGGCATGGATCCGGGTGTCCACCGCTACACGGTCTCCGTCATCGACGGCCCACCGCTGGCTCCGTTCGAGGAGAACGGGCTCATGGGCTGGAAGTGGGTGGTAGGCGGCACTTACACGGTGACCGTCGATCCGCAGGGCCGGGCCCCGCTCAGACGGGGGGACAAGCCCGGGCCTCCGGTGATCCAGCAGTTTCTGCAGATCCCGCTCGGCCTCGGCCTGGCCTGCGCCCTGTGGCGGCCCGCGGACCTGCTCCTGCGCCGACAACGCGTCCCATCTGCCGGATCCACCCAACCATAGGGGGCTGTGATTGAGTAGCACCCGGGCGCCGACCATCTCATCTGCTCTGGTCCCGGGAGCGTGCGACCATCTCGCTCAGTCACACCCCGGGAGCGCGCCGAGCGCGAGCACGGGCGGCTTGCGCCACAGGACTTTCGGGGTCGGGACCGGCGCCAGGGGCATCGCCTCGCCCCCGACGTCGATGCGTGCCTGATCGGCGTCCACCTTCAGGAACACGTCGCCGACGCGCAGGGTCGCGCGCTCGGAATGGGCGACGACGACCTTGACCTCATCCATGGCGACCAATATCCCGATGACCGTCGACGTCGCCGGGTTTAGCGCGTGCGATTGCGCGGCTGACCGCGTCCTGCTACCTGGCGGCCTCGTGCACGACACCCACCGCTGACCAGGCCAAGCCCAGCACTTTTGTTAAGAGTCGTTAACACCCGTGCCACTCACGCTCGGTGATGCCCCGCAGGGCGGCTTTTCGGTCACGCGACACGGCCCGCAGAGCTGCGGACCGTTCCGTCGAAGGCGGCCCAGAGCCTCGGAACGCTCCGCGCAAGGCGATCCAGGACAGACCGGAGCTATTCACTGTTTCTGGTTGTTTCGCGCCAGACCGCCAGGAACGTGACTGCGCGGCGCGGCTGTTGGACAGCTTTCTGATCGGTGCGCGGCCCTCCTCTGGGGTCGCCGGCGAGGACAGGAGAGAGCTATGGCCAATGAGTTGAAGTACGGGGACCCGGTCACGCTGCAGAACGGCTGGGCGAACTGGACGGGCGGTTTCCTGGACGTCACCAGAACCCAGCAGCCCCAGGCTGTCTACGCGGTGCAGACGGCCTCGACCCCCAAGCGCGATCGCGAGAGCGGCACCTGGAAGATCGCCTCGGCGAGGGGCAAGGCCGACGGCACCACCGTGATGTCGGGAGATCTCGTCTACCTGGTGAACCAGCTCGGCAGCACGTCCTACCTCGACGTGAACGGAGTCCCGGACCCGTCCTCCACCGGCGAGCGCTACCGCGTTCACACGGCGGCGACACCGAACCGCAACGGCAACAGCGGCGAGTGGTTCCTCTTCGCCGAGACTTCCTTCCCCGACGACGGCGCCATCCGTGTCGGCGACGTGGTGCACATCCTGAGCAACTGGAACAACACCAGCGGCGGCTGGCTGGACACCAGCGGCGGCGGCGCCCCCCGGCGGGAACGGCCTGCACACGGCCCTGGTCGGCCACTACTCCAACCGGGCGAACGGCTCCGGAGCATGGCGCTTCGATCACGCGTAACCCGCCGCCGCACGCACAGGAGCCCCGTTGGGTCCTTGGCCAGGTCGTAGGCGGCGAACAGGTGACGGACCCCATGCGAGCGCGTATAGGTCGCCCGCCTGCGGCGCCGCGGTTCCCGGTCGGGATCCTTGTGCCGTCCGCCGCACTCGGCCCATTGCCGGCCGGGGTGGGACTGGAGGTTGAGCGGGCCGAACTCATCCAGGCAGAAGATGACGTCGGGCTCGCCCTCTTCGGGTATGACCTCGCCGTCGGCGATCGCGTAGAGGTGCTCGATGCGGGCCTTCTTGGCCGCGTAGTTGGGGTCGCGGGAGGTCTTCCAGGTCCTCATGCGTTGAAAGGTGACGCCCTCCTCGCGGAGCAGGCTGCGCAGGCCCTCGTGGCTGATGTCGTCGACCACCCCCTCGGCGACCAGGAAGTCGGCCAGCTTGGCCAGACGCCAGGTCGAAAACGGCAGGCCGTGCTCGGCCGGCCTGGAGTTGGCGATCTTCTTGATCTCCCGGCGCTCGGGGAGGGTTAAGGTCTTGGGCCGGCCGCCCTTGTACTTCGGGTAGAGCGAGTCGAACCCGTCCGCGTTGAAGTTGTGGATCACGCCCCGGACCCGGTCCGCGCTGGTGAACGTCACCTCGGCGATCTTCGCCACGGGCATGCCCTGCGCTGACAGCAGAACCATCTGGGCCCGCCGCCAGGCCACCACCGAGCCGGTTCCCCTACGGATGATCCGCAGCAGGCGCTGCCCCTCGTCGTCACCGATCTCGCGGACGCGTACTCGTTCTGCCACCCGGACAGCCTGGCAACGACGCGCCGATCGAGAACGGATCCCGATCGGCGCATCATGGATCTTAGTGGGCGTTAAGTCCGTTTCTGGTAGCGGCCTCGTCCGGGTTGGGTGAGGAAGCCTTGGCGGACGAGGCGTCCGAGGCGGCTGGGGGTGACGTTGACGGATGCCTCGTCGGTGGGCATGCCGAGGAGTTCGTGCAGCTCACGGGCTCTGAACACCTGGCCGGGGTGCTGGTTGAAGGCGTTGACGATGGCCTGGTAGGCAGTGCCCGTCTCGGGCGGGTCGGGTTCGGCTCCTGCCGGCGCGACCTCCGCGATGACCTTCCGGGCGGTGTCCAGGTCCGCGAGTCGGGCCTCGGTCTCGCCCAGGGCAGCGGTCAAGTGCTCGA
>NZ_JBIAGM010000057.1:0-18778 GCF_042869815.1 Streptomyces sp. NPDC006739 | reverse complement strand
CACGCTCCGCGTGAGCGCTGGAGGGTTGCTGCGCAACCCGCACAACCAGACTGCTGCGCAGTCTGGTTGACGGTCCGTACGCTGCGCTCCCGGACCGGCGGGACTATGTCCCGCTGCCAGGCTTCCGCTTCGCTCCAGCCTGACATGCGGCCCGCATTCGCGGGCCGGGCTGGCTGCGCGGGTAGGGGGTGCTCGTTCGTGCGGGTTCTAGCGTAACGCGTGCATCAGGTTGATGCAGCATGTGACGTTGGTGGAAACGCGGGACACCCCCCAACCATCCAGGCGGCACACGCCTTTTGGGAAAGCATCAAATGAGGTATTTCGGTCCATCAATTCACGCGCGGGCGGGTTGGGCTGCCTCCGGTAGAGCGGGTGCCTGAGGGCGGGATGGAGGAGGGAGACGGAGGACGGAAGGGAGGGGAGAAGGACTGCAAGGCGAGGGACGGGCCCCTTGGCTCTGTCTTGCCCCTGTCCCGCCCTCCGGGGCCGGACATGCCCCTACACCACCCACGGTGCGGCGGCGCAGCCGACGCGCAGCACACCGCCAAGCCGCCCTGATCCCCGAAGCTCGCCACCCCACCATCCACCCGCCCCCGTTCCTCACTCATCCTTCAACCGGCGCGGGAAAGTGGCAGCAGAGGGGATGTCAGCAGGCGTACCAGGTTCGATTATTGATGTGACCTGCGGTGATACGGAGGCCGACCACGAGGCCCCGCAACATCTAGCGCAACCTCTATCGCAACGCCTTGGCGCAACATCCAGCGCAACCCGTGGCGCAACAGGGGTTCCATTCGGACGACAGAGACACTATTATTTGAAGTCCTGGGGGAGGCGACCCCCAGGAACCGCAAGGGACCAACGAAGGGGAAGAACGTGGAACTCCAGATCACTGACGGGATCGTGCGTGGGGTGCCCGGCGCAGACGCGCCCATGACCGAGCTTGCGATTCGGGCCCGCACGATCGCGAACCTGCTGCCTCTGCTGTGCGCGCGGGCAGGGGCGAGGATCGTTCACAACTCCGACCGGAATTACACCGGAATTCGGTTCGAGACCAAGGCCGCCGGTCCGGTCGTCCTGGAAATGCCGATGGGCGATGAGCCTTACCGTCTCGTTCAGGAGTTCATCGATCCGGACAAGTCAGGGCGCATGGAAGTTGAGTTGCGTCGGTTCCCGCAGATCTACAAGCCCCACGGAATCGCGTACATCACGGCCGATTTCCTCCGGTCGAACGGTTTCCTGAAGTAATCCGCACGGGGGCACACCGGTTGGGGTGCCCCCTCCCCCGGCATCGCTGAAAGGAGAGAGGGACGCTATGGAGAACACGCGAATTCCGGAGCAGGCCCAGGAAGCGGGAGCACCCATCACGGACGCCGAGAAGGAGCAGGCCCGTTACGCGCTGCATGAGTTGGCCCGCAGCGAGCGGGACCCGGACGCCCTGAGGGTGTCTCTTGAACAGCTGGACGTGGTCCGGTCCTTCTTCGAGTTGGGTTGGGCCATGGGGGTGCGCACGGGCCACACCAGCCCGGCCATGGCCGATGTGCCGGTCGACCGGTTGACGGTTGACTACGCGTTCGTGAACCTGCTGTTGGCCGAGCGGGTGGCGAATCCGCTTGCGCTCACGGTGGCACGCATCCTTGACCCGCAGGACTCCGGGCCGATGCTGTGGCAGAAGGTCAGGTATCACGGCAGCCTGACACGGCGTCACGGCATCTACTGGGTGCAGGCGATCAAGGCGCAGGCCGGACCGGTCGGAGCGGCTCACAGCGTCCGCTACGACCTGTGCGAGGTGAGCGGTGGCGTTCCGGTGACCGCCGTCACGGACGTACGGCGACAGAGTCTTACGTCGCTTCCCGAGTTCCGCGCGCCGATGGTCTAAGTGTGCTGGTCAGGGGTGGGTTTGCTCACCTCTAAAACACACTATTATTGAAGTTGTTCGGGGGGTGGTGGCTCCGCCCCCCGAACCGCAGAGACCAACAGCGAAGGGGAAAACCGCATGACTCAGCAGTTCGCCGAGCGCGCTACGAACGTCGCCCCCACCGGCGCCCGCAACGCCGACCTGTCCGACCTGTTCCGCATCCTGGAGGACGGACAGCGCCGGAAGCTGGACGTCATCGCCCCCGCGTCCGCCCTGCGGATGCGGGAGGGAAACGTGCACGTCGAAGGAGTCGAATCCCAAATCACCGAGGACGGTGTGACGGACGTCGACGGCATCTACCGGCCGACCGCCGTTGCCGACGAGGGGATCTCTGACAAGCTGCGCATCCCGCTGGCCTACCTGCGCCGCATGCGCGCGGAAAACGTCCCGCTGCTGGACGAGAACGTCAACGCGTGGCTCCGTGAGGGTCCCGAGCGCCGTTTCATGCTCCGCGCGTTCCGGAGCGAGAACGGCCCCGGCATGCCCGGTGAGGGCGTGGCCCGCGCGCTGCTGTCCGACAGCTACAAGCTGATGGACAACCTCGACATGCTGCTGGCCGCGCTCGACGGGGTGCAGAAGTCCGGCCACCCCACTCGCATCACGGGATGCGACCTCACCGACCGGCGCATGTACGTGCGCGTCGAGTCCGAAGCAGTCGCGATCCAGGCCCGCAACCTGCTGCGCGGCTACCGCTCCCCGTTCGACGGCCGCAGCGGTGACGAACTCCCGATGATCTCCGCCGGGTTCGTCATCACCAACAGCGAAGTTGGAGCCGGGGCGTACACCATCACCCCGCGCGCGGTCATCCAGGTATGCCGCAACGGCCTGACCCAGACCAAGGACGTCATGCGTGCCGTGCACCTCGGAGGCAAGCAGGACGAGGGCGTTGTGAACTGGTCCGGCCAGACCCAGCGCAAGACGCTGGAGCTGATCACCTCCAAGACGACCGACGCCGTGCGCACGTTCCTGTCACGGGAGTACGTCGAGGCCAAGGTGTACGAGATGGAGGCCGCCGCCGGGAAAACGCTGAACGAGCCGACGAAGACCATCGAGCACGTCACCAAGTCGCTCAGCATCGGCACCGAGATGAAGGACCGCATCCTGTCCCACTTCATCCGGGGCGGGCAGATGACGGCCGGGGGCGTGATGCAGGCTGTCACGTCGACCGCGCAGACCCTCACCGATGCTGACCAGGCCGCCGCCCTGGAAGCGCTCGCGGTTCCCGCCCTCACAGCCGCCGCGCACGGCTGACAGACCCCCGTGCGGGCCGGGCGACTCCCCCAAGCCCGGCCCGCACGGGCCCGCACGGGCCCGCACGACCTAGAGCGCGGAGCGCGCGCCCCGGCCCCGCAGGGAGCGCGGAGCGCGCCCGCCCGGCCCTGCCGCGTAGCGGCAGCGCGACGCGCCAGCGGAGCAGACCGCGCACCAACAAGACATCTGTGTCCAGGGGCGCAGCGCGGCCGGCCTTTCGGCGCCCACCGCCCACCGCCCACCGCCCCGCCTCGCAAGGAGTCCTCATGCCTGCACGTCCGGAGCTCGGAGACGACGCCATCGCGGCCGCCATGAGCCGAACCCTGACCGCCCTTTCCGCCGTGTTCCAGGCACTCGGAGACGGTGAGCACACGCTGAACCTCGTGGCTCAGCGGACCGATGACGCGTTCGTGACGGGCCGAACCGATCTCTCGATCGGTATGGAGCCGCTCCGCCTGGCCGTCCTGGACGAAGAGGAGTTCTGCGCCCTGCGCATGCTGCTGGTGTTCGCGCTGGAGGGCAGCACCATGCGCAGCGCCGTCCTGATAGCCACCACGGCCGCCGAGCCCGACCCCCGCGCGTGCGGCTGGTCTGTGCGTGACGGATGGCTGCACCCCGTGGACGCGGCCGAACTCCAGGAGGCCGTCACTCCCTGCTCGGACGTCGCCGCCGTACAGCGCGAGGTCTACCCGGCCCCTGTCCTGGTCCAGCTCCCCGACTCCGAGTTGGAGGACCCACATGCCTGAACTGCACCGCGCCCACGGGACCGCCGGGGAGCGTTCATGAACGACAAGCCCGCCGTCACCCCGGACGGCTACTGCACCAACACCGAGCCGGTTCCCGGCACGACCAAACGGGTCAACGGCCACGCACTTGGCGGGAAGTTCGTCAAGATGCACGGCCGCCGCTACGCGGACTGCCCCTGCGGCCGCCGCCCCAGCCTGAGCGAACGGGACAACCTCCGTCGGCACAAGCCGCCGGAGGAGTAGCCCCGCAGACGCCGTCCACGCCCCCCCCCGTTACCGTTTTCGTGGCTCCGCAACGGGGCCTCCGGCCTTCGGGTCCGGCATGACTTCCCCCCCTTGTTGTTCATGATCCGGGGGGTGGTGTCACCGGGCCCGGAAGCATCGACGGACCGCTGATGAGGGGCTTGAGCACCGGCTTCACCCGAGCCGGAAGAGTTCTCCGTAACGTGGATGTGGCAGCTCGGTGCCCTGGTAAGACCGGACGAAAGCGTGATGGAGGGGCCTGCACGTGATCGACACCGGCGACATCGACGTCTACCTCGGCCTGGACGTCGGCAAGGGCGAACACCACCCCACCGCCGTTACCTCGGCCGGGAAGAAGGCCTTCGACAAGCGCCTGCCCAACACCGAGCCCAAACTCCGCGAGCTCTTCGCGAAACTCCAGGCCAAGCACGGAACAGTGCTGGTCGTGGTCGACCAGCCGGCCTCGATCGGCGCCCTGCCGCTGGCGGTCGCAAGGGACATGGGCTGCTCAGTCGCCTACCTGCCCGGATTAACGATGCGGCGGATCGCCGACCTCTACCCGGGCGAGGCCAAGACCGACGCCAGGGACGCGTTCATCATCGCGGACGCTGCCCGCGCGATGCCCCACACGCTGCGGGCGGTCGACGGCGAGGACGAGACGATCGCGGAGCTCGAGATGATCGTCGGCTTTGACGACGACCTGGCCGGCGAGGCCACCAGGGTCGCCAACCGGCTGCACGGTCTACTGACCCAGATCCATCCGTCGCTGGAACGGGTCCTGGGGCCGCGGCTGCAGCACCCTGCCGTCCTGGCCCTGCTGGAACGGTTCGGGTCACCAGCCCAGATTCGCAAGGCCGGCCGCCGACGGCTGGTCACCCTGCTGCGGCCGAAGGCGCCGAGGATGGCCGAGCGTCTGGTCGAGGAGATCTTCGCCGCGTTGGACGAGCAGACCGTCACCGTTCCGGGAACCGAAGCGGCAGCACTGATCGTCCCGAGCCTGGCCGCCTCACTGAAGGCCGTCCTTGACCAGCGCAAATTGCTGGCCACTCGGATCGAGGAACTCCTGGACGCCCACCCTCTTTCGAAGGTCCTGACGTCGATGCCGGGAGTCGGCGTCAGGACCGGAGCCCGCATCCTGATCGAGGTCGGCGACGGCAGCACCTTCCCGACCGCCGGCCACCTCGCCGCCTACGCCGGGCTCGCCCCGGCGACCCGCAGTTCGGGCTCCTCGATCCGCGGCGAACAGCCATCCAGGAGAGGAAACAAGCAGCTTAAACGGGCCTTCTTCCTCTCCGCGTTCGCCGCCCTGGGCGACCCGGCATCGCGGGCCTACTACGACAAGAAGATCGCCCAGGGCAAGCACCACACCCAAGCCCTGCTCTGCCTCGCCAGACGCCGGGCCGACGTGCTGTTCGCAATGCTCCGCGACGGCACCTTCTACGAACCGCAGCCGTCGGCCGCAGTCACCTGACCTGCGGGTCTGCGAGGAGAACGACTCGATCGGCCTCGACATCGAAGCCGAGCACCGGATGGCCGTAGTCGCCTTCCGGGTCCATCAGCACAGGCTTGCCCAGCCGCCGCCCGATCTCCCGGAGGAAGCCGCAGAACACATCGAGTCGACCCTGACCCTGCAACTCCCGCAGGTCGACGTCGAAGTCGACTTCATCATCAGCATGAAAACGGAAGATCGCCAACACATCGGCAGTCGGCCAGACCCGCAGGTCCGGGCACTCTGCATCCGCCGGGCGGGACAGCACGGCCTCCGCCCGAGGCACCGGAAGCACCGTCTCACCCTCGGAGTACTGGCACTTCCAGCCCTTCTCCGCGACAAGATCGAGGACCGCCTGCCAGTCCTCAACCGAGGCATTCGGGACACGCACGTCCGGCAACGACCCCATCAAGTCCGGATCGAAGAAGGAACTCACGTCATCCCACAGCAGATCAGCCACGCCGCCATGCTGCCCGGCTCGCCGACCCAACGCACCCCCGTTTCCCTTGACCAAAGAGATAGGGGCACCCCCCCGGTACGGAGCGTGGACGACTGCACCGGCCAGCGCGCCACTGGCCGACGCCGCCCCGCGCCCGCACCCTCCCCTTCGGCGAGCGCGGGGCGCAGGCCCCGCACCACCCAGTCGAGCCCCGAGGAGCCCAGCCCATGACCAGCCCGACCCTGACCATCGACACGCCCGCCGGCCCCGTGCGCGCCACCGCCGGCCCCCGCGAGGCCGACGCCGTGGTGTTCGAGCTGGGCGGGGCGATGCGCGGCAGCGTGCACGTCACCGGCACCACCGACCCCCATCACTGGGACCAGTTCACCGCCATCCGCGCCTGTCTCGGGCCGGTCAACTCCTTCAAGACCACCGCCCCCGCCGAGGACCTCCCGCGGCTCGCCCGCAGCCGCACCGGCTACCGGGGCAGCCTCACCCTCTACCGCTACGCCGACCGCCCCGCAGAGTCGGTGTATCCGATGAGTTCCGCCACTGATCACCCGCCGTCGGAGAGGACGGCTTCGGTACTCACCGCCGTACTGCGCGGGTGCGCCGAGTACGTCGAGCGTAGCGCCGACCTGCCCGCGATCCTGGAGGATTCCCGGCAGCGCGACACCCCCGGCCTGCTGCGCTTCCTCACCTGGTCCGCCTCCTACCACCAGGCCGAGGCCGCCCGCCTGGAACGCGAAGCCCGTACCGCGGTCCCCGCGCTCAAATCCGCCGAGGCCGCATGGCGGACCGCCGCACACTGGCTTGCCTTCTCCCCCCACCCGGTCCTGCTGCTGATGCTGGCCGACCGCCCCGGCTCGCTGACCCAGGAGATCCGGGGGTTGCGGTGGCGGGCCCCCTATTGCGCCGATGCGGCCACCGAGGAGCACGAGCGCGCCCGCCGCGCCCAGGCGGAAGCCGACTCCCTGCGTGCCCAGCAGCGCAGGCGCCCACGGGGCCGACGCCCGGCCCTGGTCAGCACCCCCTGACCGCCAGAGGAAGGCGCAGGTCGGGAGTGGGTTCACACCACTCCATATGACACTATTATTAGAAGTGTGAGAGGGGGTGCCACGGATCGCCCGGCCTCCTCTCGCACCCGACACCGACTGACTGATCGTTTCAAAATGGTCGGCGGTCACATAGCGGCCTACGGCCTCCAGCGTGTTGGTGGCAGAATGCCGGGGTGGAGTCGATCTTGCGCGCCGCTGGTGAACTGTTGGATGTCGAGTTGTCCGGCCCGGTTGACCTGGGTGGCAGTTCGCGTAGCACCGTATTGCGTTGCGAATCGGCTGCCGGCGGCAGTGTGATCGTCAAGGCGTTCAGCAGTGAGCCGGAGTCCCTGCGCTGTTTCACGGCGGAGGCCGCAGGGCTGTCTCTTGGGATCGCCGGTCCCGAACTTCTGGGTGTGGACCCCGAGGTTCCCTTGCTGGTCATGGCGGATCTTGGGAACGCGCCTACTCTGGCGGACATTCTGCTCGGGAGCGATCCGACGGTCGCGGAAAGCGGGTTGTTCGCCTGGGCTCGCGTGCTCGGGCGGCTGGCTGCCGAATCTGTGCACCGGCGTGCCGATCTCGCGCGGCTGTGGTCCCGGTACGACAAGGGCATGCCGTCCTGGGGGGACGAGCCATGGATCGCGCAGCGGGTCGCTGATCTGCCCGCGCTGCTCGACGGCGCCGGAATCGCGGTTCCGGCGGGCCTTGCCGAGGAGTTGGCCCGGATCGGGACAGCGGGTGGGGAGGAGTATCCGGCCTTCACCCCGGGTGACACCTGCCCCGACAACAACCTGCTCACCCCCGAGGGGCTGCGACTGATCGATTTCGAGGCGGCCTGCTACCAGTCGGTGTTCCTGACGGCCGCGTATTGCCGGATGCCGTTCTCTAGTTGCTGGTGCGTCTTCACCCTGCCGGCCGGGACGGCAGCGGAGATCGAGCAGGCGTATCGCGCGGAGGTCGTCGGCGTGTACCCGGCACTGGCCGAGGACGAGGTGTGGCAGGCGGGCATGCGGCAGGCTGTAGCGGTGTGGACGGTGGACGCGACGGTGCGGCTGCTGCCCCGCGCGGTGGAGGACGCGCCACTGCACCCCACCAGGCGTCCGGTCCCGACCAGGCGCCAAGTACTGAGGTATCGCTGGGAGATGGCGAGCACGCTGGAGGAGTTCCCGGCGTTCGCGGAGACGATGCGGTTGCTGTTGCGTGAGGTCGCCGGAGGCTGGGACGTGGCCCCGCTGCCGGGGTATCCGGCTTTCGGAAACCGAGGGGCGGGTCGGTCGTTTCGGGCACCGGTCGATGTAACGACTGCTGGCGCACGTGCAGCCCGAGCATGTGATTCGAGGGAGTGGATATGGCGGAGCGGCAGTCCGGCACCGTGAAGTGGTTCAGTGACGAGAAGGGGTTCGGCTTCATCACCCCCGAAAGCGGTCCGGACCTCTTCGTGCACTTCAGGGCGATCCAGGGGAGCGGTTTCAAGGGGCTCAAGGAAGGAGAGAAGGTGACCTTCGTCGCGGTGCATGGCCAGAAGGGTATGCAGGCGGACGAGGTCATCGCGGAAGGCTGAGACCCTGATCAGGGAAGCGTCTGCTACTGGCCCGGAGCTGAATCCGTTGCCGGGCCGCGCATCAGCAGACGATGTTGCCGCAGGAGCCAGTCTCTGCGGGTAGAACCGGATGGCCGTCAAACTCTCCTGACAACCGGCCACGATCCGCTGCCAGAGGTCAACGTGCCCGTCCTTCACCGCTGGCGAAGATTCTGGAAGGGCACTTCCCGCCGGAGCTGCCCGGCCCCGACCACACCACTGGGTAGCCCCGACCACGGCTCCCACCACCTCGGCGCACGGCCCGACCACGGAGCCGACCATGCTGCCGTGCGCCCCGTCCACGGCACGTCAGCGCCTCGTCGCGGCCGCCTCCGCCGGTGCTACACGCCGTCCGTGTCGTCCTCGGCGCGCGATGCTCGGGCCTTGTCCACGGACTCCTGCAGCACGGCCATCAGGTCCACCAGCTGTCCCGGCCGGGGAGCCGGCTCGGGCGCCTTTGGCAGGCGGTGGCCTTCCTGCTTGGCCTCGATCACCTCCTGCAGTGCCTCGGTGTAGTGGTCGGTGAACTCGGGGCCGGTGAGGTCGTCGCGGGTCATGGCCTCGATCAACGCTATGGCCTGGTTGATCTCGTCTTCGTCCAGCTGGACTGGCGCAGGCACCACGGCGGCGGGGTCGCGGATTTCGTCCGGCCAGAGCAGACCGTGCAAAGCAATCACCTCTCCCCGGACCCGCAGCAGACCGAGCCGCTCACGGCCATGCCACGCGTACCGCACGACGGCGACCCGCGAGGCCCGCGCCAGGGCGTGGCGAAGTACCAGGTACGGCTTGGCGGCCACCCGCCTTGCGGCTGGAGGTAGTAGCCGGGGCCGATGCGGAGCGGGTCGACGGCGGAGGCCAGAGCCCGTCGATCAGGGTCACAGCGATCAGTGCCCGTCATGTGGCACGCGAGATCACCCGGCGGCTCTACCCGCTGCACGCCGAGGCCGCCGCGCTGGCCGCCCAACTCACCACCCAGCAGCAGGCGGAGACCAGCGCCCGCGCCGCAGTCGCCGAAGCCGTGGCCGGCGCGCTCCCCGGCGCCCGCATCGAGGAGCAGTACCGGCGTACACGGATCATCTGGCAGCACGATGCCCGCCCGTCCGGACAGCAGGGCCCCGTCCAAGTGGACAGCGTGTACGTCATCGTCGGCGCCTCCGGCGAGTCGGTGACCGTCGAAACGTCCGGCCGCCCTGACCGGGTGATCCCCATGCTGGCTGCGTTCGTCCAACCCACACAGGAGTGAACGGCCAGGTCAAGGGCGGGTTCCCACCTCCCCGAAGGACACTATTATTGAATATGTGAGGCAGGGGGTGCACCGTCCCCCAGGAACGGCCTCCCGCCTCCGCCGAACGCCCCGACGACCAGCCAGCGCGAGCGGACCGCTCCTGCCATACGGCCCGGGCGGGGCGGACCCCCTCAACTCGCCTACGAGAAGGGCGCGCACATGACCTCCACACCTCAGCCCCCCGAGTGCCGCCAGGACGCGTCCGGCGCCGAACGATCACACACGGAAGGAGACGCGGCGCGTACCGACCTCCAGACGATGCGCTGCCTCTTGCGCCGCGAAATCTCCGGCTCCATCGGCCTGCTCACCGATGAGCACGACTTCCGCGCCATGCGGCACTACGGCAGCTTCGCCTTCGATGACTACGCGACCTACCTGACAGGGGTTGAAGGCCTTCTCAGGGCCCGCGCCTCGCAGGGCACCCCCACCATGCTCGCTCTCTTCGACCCCGAGGAGTACGCCGGCTTCTGCACCGACGCCGGCCTCGACCCTGACAGCGCGTCCAGCCGTGCCCGCTTCACCGCCGAACTCGCCAGGCGGGGGCCGGCCCTCCCGTACGACGGCCAGCCCCTGGCCGACCTGATCCCAGCCCTGGTCGACAAAGCGGTCCGCCAGGCCACCTGGGAGTACGGCACCACGCTTCTGGCCCGGCTCGGGGCCTGCGCCTCCTGCGGCGAGGACATCGGCCGAACGGCCTTCACTCAGGCATCGGGCCTGCTGGCGCGCATCCTCGACACAGCCCGGCCGGGCAAGCGGCATCTCGTCTGCAGCGTCTCAGCCGCGCCCGAAACCCTGGTCGCCGTCCTCCACGCGGACACGGACTCAGACGGCGCGTGCCAGCTCGACGAGGCCGAAGCCCTCGAATTCACTACCGTTCTGGCCGTGGGCCTCGCGACCCGGAGCCCCGGCGGGCTGGTCATACGGAGCTCCACCCCGAGCGCCCCGGACCGGGTATACGGGTGGCGTCTGCGTCAGGGTGATCCGGAACCTCTCACCGCAGGCGAGGTCTTCGACGCCTACTGCACGGACATCGACACCGGAGACCTCCTCTCGCCGGAACCCGACGTCGACTACTGCGTTCCGCCGGACCTCGGACCGGACGCCACACTGTCGGCCCACCGACACTGACAGGCCTTGACAACCTTGCAAACCAGCAGGTCAAAGGGGAGTTCACGGATACTTAACTCACACTATTATAGATAGTGAATCCGGGACCGCCGCCTCGCCGTCGCCCCGACCATCGGGGCGACGGCGCACCCTTCCCCCGAATCCAGTTCTCAGGAGCTCTCGTGCACGGGAACCCGATGCCGGTCATCGACTGGAACAGCAACAAGGCCTATCAGTGCCCGCAGTGCCACCACGACACGGTCGCAAGCCCCTCCCGGTGGGAGGTATACACCTGCTGCAACTGCGCCACGCTTCGCCCGCTTCCCCCGCTTCCCCCGCCTACAGCGCTTCCTGCGCCATGTCGGCGTTACCTGCGAGTTCTGCACGGAGCGCCACCCCGTGACGGTCGACGGCGAGTCCTTCGGGTTCCTGCGCCGCCGCCACAACGGCATCGGGATGTACACGGAGCACCAGTTCGAGGCATGGCTGTACGACACGGACGGGTTCGCCGACCACCGCGACGGTGTGCGCTACCGCAGCACCCGCGCCAGCCGCGCGGAGGCGATGGCCGACCTCGCCCACTGGCACAGCATGTTCGGCCCCGTCAGGGACGACCTGAGCCCCGTGCTCGCCGTCGTCACCGACGAGCAGTTCGACAAGTACGGACCGGACGTGGCCGGCGAGCAGCGCGACGCGTTCCTCGACGGCACGCTGGAGGCCTACGGCGTGGGCGTCCTGCGCGCTTTCGTCCCTCCGCACCCCCGGCGCGGGCAGTTCCACGTCGACACCGCCACCTTCACCTGGGGCCTGATCGCGCCGTCGGGCATGGAAGGCATCTACACCAGCGCGGCACCGAAGTCCCTGGCTGCGTACGCCCCGCAGTTCTGACCTTCCGTGCGCGGACGCGCACGCCTCCCCGTTTGTGCAGGCCAGGGGTGGGTTCACACCCTTCCAATTTACACTATTATTAGTAGTGAGCCGGGGAGGTGCCGTCCCCTCCCCCACTTCGTCCGCCCGATGACGGCCCCCTTCCCCCCTTCCAGCCCCAGGAGTTGCCATGCTTCGATCGCTGCGCCGCGCCCTGCGACCCGTGCGTGTCCGCATTTCCGCCCGCCGGTTCGCTGCTGGGATCGCGGAACTGCCGCCCACCGCGCGCGAAGCGCTCGGCATCGACGTCACGGCCGGGGAGGCCATCGCCTATAACCGCGTCCGTGTCGCCACCGCGACCGCCGTCGCCCTCTACCGCAGCGGATACACGCTGCCGATGACCGACGACGACCTGGACGACGCGGTGCTCGCCCTCGACTTCCCCTGCTCGGTCCCGAGCGCGGAGACCCGCGCGTCCATCCGTGCCGCGCTCGCCGTCCTGGACGCCGACTACACCGTCACCCTCACCCGCTGACCAGCCGGCCGCCCCGGACGCGGGCCGCCCCGACCAGGGCGGCCCGCACGGAAGGAGCCCGGTGTTCCTCGTCGTACCCAAGTAGCGCGTGCGCGCGGGCAGCAGCTCCAGGGCGGGTCGGGGGCGTTCAAGGCGGGCGAGATTGGCGGCCGGGAACGACTCGTCACCGGCTAACCGAAGCGCTCCAGCGGATCGCCGCCCTTGACCCGCCCGCGCACGCGGACGTCCTGCGCGTCCATCTACCGACCTCCCGCGTCACGCGCGTGAAGCCCTGACCGCCCCCATACCTGCGGGCGCCCCGCTACAGCGGTGCCCGCGCGGAGGTGCACCGTGCCCGTTCCGATCCTCTGCCACGTCTGCCACGACGGCCGTTACCGGCCCGAGGGGCCGGGGACCTACCGCTGCCGCTCCTGCGGCAGTCCGGCGACGGAGTCGACGTTCCCCGTCCAGAGCGACGAACGACTCATCGTGCACGCAGGGGTACTCCAGATCCTCACCGTCCCGGAGGGCCACCAGGTGATCACCCCCGACCGGCGCTGCCAGGCCCCGCACCTTGGAGCCAGCCTGAGCCTCGCCCTGCGGGTCAGCCGGACACACCCGGTGTTCCGGCAGGCCGGGGACGTCAGCACCGCCGAAGAGTTGCTGTCCCTCCTGGACGCCGACGAGCGGGGTCCTTGGGTGCTGTCTCCCGCGCAGTTGCGGGTCCTCACCCGGGCCATGGACGTCCGCAACGCGCTGCTGCCGTCGTCGGCCCGGCAGCACCCGGACTTCGACGCCGACATCCGGGCCGCCCACGCGCGCAGCCGGCACCCGCGCGCCACGTGAGCACACCGCCTTCCCGACCGACCCCACCGCACCCATCCGCAATCCGCCGGCCCCGCCCGGCCGGCACTGCCCGCCCGCCGATTCCGGCCTCTGGGCCAGGGAGGTAGAACCATGGCCGTGTCCCACTCTGTGTACGCCGTCTACGGCATCGTGGTCGCGCCGCCCCGGCAGTGGGGAGCGCTGGCCGAGGCGCTGGAAGCCCAGGCACACCGCTCTACCGGCGGGAACGCTGCCGAGGTCCGCGTGCAGTTGTTCACGGTCGGCGACAGCGAGCACATCATTCTCGGGGCGAGCTACGAGCGGTTGGAGCCCAACACGTACCGGGCATTGCCCTTCCTGCCGGTCGGCGGCCAGTGGGACGGCCCCCTGCTTGAGTACGTGAGGAGCCTGGGGCTCACGGTCCGGTCCGGTCCGTGCTGGCTTGTCGTGCATGACCTGAGCTGAGATCCCGTTCGCCGCCCGTGCGACCGTCGGCGAGACGGCACAGGCAACCCCACAAGGCACGTTTGCGCAGTTCAGAGGGTATCTAGCCTTCACATCAAAAGACACTCATATTGTATTTAAAGCGAGGGGGCGACACCCCAACCGCGCCATTTCGCCGAACAGGCGAGGAGAAGGAGAGCGCCATGGCCACCGCCGTCTCGACCCAGCCCACCGAACCGGCCACGCACGAGGAGGAGAACGCGCCGCAGATCGTCCTGCTCGACCCGGCGCTCGTGGTGCGTGACGAGTGCAACGCCCGCGAGGAGGACACCGAACCGGACGAGGACCTGATCAACTCCGTCAAGGAGATCGGTGTCGAGGAGAGCATCAGTGTCCGGCCCCGGCCCGACGGCACCTACGGCGCGTTCAAGGGCTGGCGGCGTGCGCAGGCGCAGCAGATCGCCAACGCCACCGCCGAGCAGGACGGCCGCCCGGTGCGCAGGATCAAGGCGCATGTGCGGGAGGACCTGGTCGGCCGCGACGGCTGGACCCGGTTCCTGTCGCTGGTCGAGAACAAGCACCGCGAGGGGATGAGCGAGCGCGACATCCTGAAGTCGCAGGAGCTGTCCCTGATCGACATGAGTGACATCGAGCGGCGTCAGGCCAGCAAGGCTCTCGGTGTCGGCCGCAACGCCGTCAAGCAGGCCAAGGCGGCGCAGAAGCTGGACGACGCCACCCTTCGCCGGGCGTCGGCCGGGGGCATGGACCTGGAGCAGACCGCCCAGCTCGCCGAGGTCGAGAGCGTGCCCGGTGCGGAGCGTCGTCTGCTGCGCGCGCTGGCACGCGAACAGGAGGAGGGCAGCGGCGGGCGCGGCCACTGGGACCAGGAGTTTGCGCTGCTCAAGGCGGAGCAGGACGATGCCGCCGCCCGCATCAAGGCCGTGGAGGACCTCAAGGCGGCGGACATCCCGCTGCTGCGGCAGCCGGGGTGGGGGCAGAAGGACCCGTCCAGGCCCCTGGCCGAGCTGACCAGCGGGCTGGGCAATCCGCTCACCGAGGACAACCACAAGAACTGCCCCGGGCACAGCGCCCGGCTCGACGACGAGCACCAGCCCGTGTGGCACTGCGCCGACCCGGCCGCGCACGGCCACAAGGTCCGCCCCCAGCCGAAGAAGCCCAGGACGGAGGAGGACGAGCAAAGGGCCGAGGAGCGGCGCAAGGTCATCGCCTGCAACCGGGCCTGGAAGGCCGCCGCCGGTCCCCGTCAGGACTTCGTCGCCCGGCTGGTGCGCCAGAAGACCCTGCCGGATGCGGCCCGCGTGTTCGCGCAGGAGGTCGTGCTTACCCTCCCGTACTTCTACAGCTCCTGGGCCGACAAGCACGAGTCCGAGACCGTCGCCCGCTTCCTGGGCATCAAGGAGCCCGAGAACGCGGACCTGACCGAGACAGCGGTGCAGCTGCCCAAGGCGCGCGTCGTGAACGCGCTGTTCGCGCACGTCGCCGCTGCCTGCGAGTACGACATCCGCGAGCCCAAGACGTGGTCGAACCTCTACGCGCGGCAGGCCCGTTACCTGCTGCTCCTCGAAGCGCTCGGCCAGGACGACAACGGCAGCTACCAACTGTCCGAGGTCGAGGACCAGGCGGTCGCCCGCCACCGGCCTGACCCGGCCGCCTGACCGCACCTCCCGCGAGCCCCGGCCGGGCACGCCCGTGCCCGGCCGGTTCCTCCACCGCGTCACAGAGAGGCGAACCAGCATGACCGTCACCATGGATGAGGTCCTCAACTTCATCGGCCAGCTGCAGGACGCGGCCCAGGTCGCGAAGGTCCAGGAGGCCTCCGCACGGCGGCTCAGCGTCATCGACAAGGAAGCGCTCGCGGGCATCGTGGCCGGACGCCGGGCCCGCATCAACGACACCCTGCGCCCGGCTCTGCTGCGCGGCCTCACCGGCACCGTGCAGGAGCGCAACCGCACCGGCACCCGCGCGGGCTTCCTGCTGGACGAGGAGTCCACCCGCATCCTGCGCCGCGACCCGCGCAACAAGTACCGCATCCCCGAGGACATGAAGCGCTTCCGGCTCCCGGGCAACGGCATCCCCGTCGCCTGCCTGGACGAGATCGAGGACAACTGACCGGGCCGGACGGCGCCGCCCCGGCAGTGGGGCGGCGCCCGCCATCTGCCCATCCACCCGGCCGGGCCCTCCGCGGCCCGGCCCGTACGTGAAAGGCTGTCATGACCGACCAGCAGTCGCCGTCCCCCGACCCGCACGGCGAAGCCCCGGACCGCCCCCTGACCCTCGCCGTGCTCCGTCGCCTGGTCCGCGCGGACTGGAGCCGACTGCCTGGGGACACGCTCGTCGTGCTGTCCCGCGACGCCGAGGGCAACCTCTTCTCCCCGTTCTCCACCTACAGCCTGTCCCGGTACGCACCGATCCACAGCGACCTCGTCGGCGACGTCTTCCCGCTGGCCGAAGAGCTGGAGAAGGACCAGGAACTGCGCGAGCTGTACGGGGACGGTATCCCCGGCGCCGCCGTCCCCGCGCTGGTGCTCTACCCGCTCGGCTGATCGAACGCCTGCGGTCGGGGCGACTCTCGTCAGCAGCCCCGCCCGCAGGCCGCCAACTCACTCTTGACCCCGTGGCCGTTCCTGGCCCGGCTCTCACGAAAGCAACGTGTCACCGCCATGTCCGCCCCAGCACAAGCCCCCACGGAAGGACCGCAGGCCCCGGTGCTGGTCATCAGCGACAGCACCCACGACGATCCGGTCGGCCTGCGGACTTGCCCGGTCCCCCGCCTGCACCTGCCATCGCCGTTGTTCAGCGCCGAGGAATACCAGCGTGCCCCGCTCGTGCTCCTGGACGACCGCAGCTACACCGGCTTCACGCTCCGCCACGTGCCGCCCCGCCCGGGCCTGATCGTCGTCCTGGTCGGCCCCGACGACACCACCATCTACCCCCGCGCCGCCGCCATCGGCGCCGAGGCCGCCATCCGGGCCGGAGACAACCTCAGCTGGCTGCACCTGCGCCTGCACGACGCCACCGACTGCCGTTACGCCCACTGGGAGGCGCTCCTGGCCGGCGGCCCCGCCGACCCACCGGCCAGCAGTTGACGCCCTGCGGCCCGGGCGCCCTCGCGCCCCGCCGCGCATTCCCGCGATCCGAAAGAACTGACCATGCACGCGATCCCCCAACGCTGTGCCCACCGGCCGCTGGCGGGCGGGCTGGTGGTGCCGTACGTGACGCTGATCCACGACGGCCATGCGGCTTTCGGTGTCCTCGACGCCGACAAGGCCCACGCCGCCTTCCGGCGGCGCCTGTGCCAGATCTGCGAACAGCCGCTGGACGAGCGGTGCTTCCTGCTGGTGCGCCCGGCTGATGTCGTCGAAGGCTGCTCCCCGGAACCGGCGCTGCACCCCGAGTGCCTGCCGTACACCGCCGCGCACTGCCCGATGCTGAACGGCACTCGCACGCACTACCGCCGCAGCCCGGTGCTGGCCAGCCACCCCGCCGGACGGCCCTGCTCCGATCCGTCCTGCCTGTGCCTGTCCCGCACCACGGACGAGGGGCACGCCGCCCGCAGCGGCAGCCCCGCCGACCGGTACGAGGCCTGGATGATCCACACCCGGAACTACCAGCTGGTCTCGCTGCCCGACCGGCCCGATGTGCCCTCCGGTATCAGCCTCGACGTGCCCGTCCTGCGTAAACGCGTCCTGCGCACCGCGCCCCTCTCCCCCGCCTAGCACCACCTGATGGACCTGTTCAACACCCTCATGGACGGGTCCTGACCGCCCCCGACCCTCTGCGAAGGAGAATGCCATGCCGATCAAACTGGACCCGGCCACGCCCGAAGGTGAGGCCATCCTCGACCTGGCCGACCTGATGGACGGCCTCGAAGAAGCGGCCGGCGAATGGCCGGGAGCAGACACCGTCGACATCCTCAGCGGGTGGCTGAGCCGCTTCAGCTTTGCCGTCTCAGAGGACCTCGCCTTGCAGGTGACCGGTCGGGCGTGGGTGCTGCGCCAGTGGGACCGGCACGGCGATGATGTGACGCTCTTCGCCGATGAGGCCTCCGCGATGGCCTCGCTGGCGCAGCACGTGCGCAGTTCCTGGGACAACGTGGCGGGCGACGAAGGTGTCCCGTACCGTCCTCCCACCGATGACCGGACGGCCGTGGGCCTCTACTACGGCCCGGACAAGCACCGCGGCGACGAGGGCTACACGCTGTACGCCGACGGCATCTCCCGCCAGGTGCGTGCTCCGCTCAGCCTGAGCCTCTCGGACGCCGAGGCCTGCGCGGCGGCGAACAGCTCGGCGGTCTTCCACCCGCAGGAGAGCCCCGACGATGAGGGCCTGCCCTGCATCGAGCTCGCGGGCATCCTCGTGTTCGTCTACCTTGACGCCGACCATGGTGGCGTACGGGTCTCCGTTCATCTGGACACCGCCGACGAGCAGTTGGTCCGGGCTGATGGCACGGTTCCGATGCAGGTGGAGATCGAGACGGCCACGGTCTTCGACAACCTCACCCCGACGCCGGCCTTGGCGGAGCTGAGCGGCTGGAAGGCCTGGATCCGTCGGCTCGCCCGCCGCACCGCGCTCTCCGGCGGCGGGCAGTGCCGACAGGGGGGTTGACCCTCCCCGCGTAGACACTATTATTTGAAATAAGAGGTGTTCATATGGCTCTGTCCGTCACGCACGTGACCGGCACCATCACCGGCGACGTGGAAGTCCGATTCACCCAAGACGGCACCGCCGTCTGCCGGTTCCGTCTCACCGAGACCCCCACGCAGTGGGATACCGCCGCACAGAAGTGGCGTGACCTGGAGCCGATCCCCTACATCTGCACCGCCTGGCGGGACCTGGCCAGCAACGCCACCGAATCCCTCGTCGACGGGGTCAACGTCCTGGTCAAGGGGCGCATCACCGCGATCAAGGACGACTGAACCGCCCCGGTTCGAATGGAGACTCGATTTCATGAAAGGATCGAGTCATGGCACGACCTTCCCGTTACCCGCTTGAGCTCCGCCGCCGTGCGGTGCG
>NZ_JBIAGM010000056.1:0-19975 GCF_042869815.1 Streptomyces sp. NPDC006739 | reverse complement strand
AAACGCCCGGTTACATTCCGAACCCGGAAGCTAAGCCTCACAGCGCCGATGGTACTGCAGGGGGGACCCTGTGGGAGAGTAGGACACCGCCGAACTCCCTTTAGAGCTCTGGCTCTTGGGCATACAGCCCAAGAGCCAGAGCTTTTTTGCGTTGAGGTAAGGTCAGGAAGCATCGTCGGCTCGTTTCCCACAGGAGGCCCCCGGGTGGAGGTCCAGGAGACCCGTGTCCAGACGGACCGGGTCCTCACCATCCCGAACATCCTCAGCATGGCGCGTCTCGTCGGCGTGCCCGTCTTCCTGTGGTTGATCCTCAGGCCGGAGTTCGGGGGACCCAAGAGCGACGGCTGGGCGCTCCTCGTACTGGCATTGAGCGGGATCAGCGACTATCTGGACGGCAAGCTCGCCCGGCGCTGGAATCAGATCAGCAGCCTCGGCCGGCTTCTCGACCCAGCCGCCGACCGGCTCTACATTCTTTCCACGCTGGTGGGCCTCACCTGGCGCGAAGTCCTGCCGCTCTGGCTGACAGGCGTACTCCTGGCGAGAGAGCTGGTTCTGCTGGTGATGGTGGGCATCCTCAGGCGTCACGGCTATCCGCCGCCCCAGGTGAACTTCCTCGGGAAGGCCGCCACCTTCAACCTGATGTACGCCTTCCCACTCCTGCTCCTCAGTGACGGAAGCAGTTGGATCTCGTCACTCGGTGCTATTTTCGGATGGGCGTTCGCCGGATGGGGTACAACCCTGTATTGGTGGGCAGGAGTGCTCTACGTGGTGCAAGTCCGCCGACTCGTTCGCGCGGACACCATGGCCGATTGAGCTCGGCGATTGTCCTGACGTAACGCCTCGATGGCCCGCGAGGGAAAAGTGCGGGACAATCAGGACGGGTGAAGTCGGCTAGACCGTCGTCTCTTGGAGGAGGACGCTTCCGACATGAAGGCCGTCGTGATGGCCGGTGGCGAAGGCACACGCCTGCGCCCCATGACCTCGAGCATGCCCAAGCCGCTCCTGCCCGTGGTGAACCGCCCGATCATGGAGCATGTGCTACGGCTGCTCAAAAGGCATGGGCTCACCGAGACCGTCGTCACCGTGCAGTTCCTGGCATCGCTCGTCAAGAACTACTTCGGGGACGGCGAAGAGCTCGGGATGGAGCTCACCTATGCCAACGAGGAGAAGCCACTCGGTACCGCCGGAAGCGTCAAGAACGCCGAAGAGGCGTTGAAGGACGATGCTTTCCTCGTCATCTCCGGTGATGCCCTGACCGACTTCGACCTCACCGACCTGATCAATTTCCACAAGGAAAAGGGTGCACTGGTCACCGTCTGTCTGACCCGGGTGCCCAATCCCCTGGAGTTCGGCATCACCATCGTCGACGAGGAAGGCAAGGTCGAACGCTTCCTGGAGAAGCCGACCTGGGGGCAGGTCTTCTCCGACACGGTGAACACGGGCATCTACGTCATGGAGCCCGAAGTCTTCGACTACGTCGAAGCCGATGTCCCCGTCGACTGGTCCGGCGACGTCTTCCCGCAGCTGATGAAGGAAGGCAAGCCCGTCTACGGCTACGTCGCCGAAGGCTACTGGGAGGACGTCGGTACCCACGAGAGCTATGTGAAGGCGCAGGCCGACGTCCTGGAGGGCAAGGTCGACGTCCAGATAGACGGCTTCGAGATCTCCCCCGGAGTATGGGTGGCCGAGGGCGCCGAAGTGCATCCCGACGCCGTGCTGCGAGGGCCGCTCTACATCGGTGACTACGCCAAGGTGGAGTCCGGCGCGGAAATCCGCGAACACACCGTCGTCGGGTCCAACGTCGTCGTGAAAAGCGGCGCCTTCCTGCACAAGGCCGTCGTCCACGACAACGTCTACGTGGGCCAGCACAGCAACCTGCGGGGCTGCGTCGTCGGAAAGAACACCGACATCATGCGCGCGGCCCGGATCGAGGACGGCGCCGTCATCGGCGACGAGTGCCTCATCGGTGAAGAATCGATCGTGCAGGGCAACGTCCGGGTCTATCCCTTCAAGACCATCGAGGCCGGCGCCTTCGTCAACACCTCGGTGATCTGGGAGTCCAGGGGCCAGGCGCACCTGTTCGGCGCCCGTGGGGTGACCGGGATCCTGAACGTGGAGATCACGCCCGAGCTGGCGGTGCGGCTGGCCGGAGCCTATGCGACGACCCTGAAGAAGGGCTCCACCGTCACCACCGCCCGTGACCACTCCCGCGGTGCCCGCGCGCTCAAGCGGGCAGTCATCTCCGCGCTCCAGGCCAGCGCCATCGACGTACGAGACCTGGAGAACGTGCCGCTGCCCGTGGCCCGGCAGCAGACAGCGCGGGGCAGCGCCGGCGGCATCATGATCCGCACCTCGCCGGGGGTGCCGGACTCCGTCGACATCATGTTCTTCGACGGCCAGGGAGCGGACCTCTCGCAGGGCAGCCAGCGGAAGCTGGACCGGGTGTTCGCGCGACAGGAGTACCGGCGCGCGTTCCCCGGTGAGATCGGTGACCTGTACTTCCCGGCCAGTGTGTTCGACTCCTACACCGGGTCGCTGCTGCGCAACGTCGACACCACCGGGATCGCCGAGTCGGGCCTGAAGGTCGTCGTGGACGCCTCCAACGGCAGCGCCGGTCTCGTGCTGCCGAGCCTGCTCGGGAAACTCGGGGTCGACTCGCTGACCATCAACCCCGGTCTCGACGAGTCCAGGCCCACGGAGACCGGCGAGGTCCGGCGGGCCGGGCTGGTGCGCCTCGGCGAGATCGTGGCGTCCTCCGGGGCCGCGTTCGGCGTGCGGTTCGACCCCGTCGGTGAGCGGCTGTCGCTGGTGGACGAGAAGGGCCGGATCATCGAGGACGACCGGGCGCTGCTCGTGATGCTGGACCTGGTGGCCGCCGAGCGGCGCAGCGGCCGGGTGGCACTGCCGGTGACGACGACCCGGATCGCCGAACAGGTGGCGGCCTATCACGGGACGCAGGTCGAATGGACGACCACCTCTCCGGACGACCTCACGCGGGTGGGCCGTGAGGAGGGCACGATCTTCGGCGGTGACGGCAAGGGCGGCTTCATCGTCCCGGAGTTCAGCAGCGTCTACGACGGCACGGCGGCGTTCGTACGGCTCATCGGGCTGGTGGCGCGCACGCAGCTCACCCTCAGCCAGATCGATGCCAGGATTCCGCGGGCGCACGTCCTCAAGCGGGACCTGGCGACCCCGTGGGCCGTCAAGGGCCTGGTGATGCGGCGGGTCGTGGAGGCGGCTGGAGATCGCTTTGTCGACACGACTGACGGTGTCCGGGTCGTGGAGACCGACGGGCGCTGGGTGATGGTGCTACCAGACCCGGCGGAGGCGGTCACCCATCTGTGGGCGGAGGGCCCGGACGACGCCTCCGCGCAGGCCCTGTTGGACGAGTGGTCGGCCGTCGTGGACAGCGCGGGCCGGTAGAACCCACTGCACGCGTGCGTGCCGGACAAGTGTCCCCAAGGGGGCCTTGTCCGGCATGCCGGTGGGGCCATTCGGAGGTACCGGGCGTGGCGTGCGACGATGTGCGGCATGCCGCATCCACCCCCCGTTCGGAGCAGCCCGTCGCGGCCGCAGCGCCCGGACGCCTCCATGTCGTTGATCACCAACGTCATGGACCACAGCCTCGACGACGGGTACGCCGAGGCGGCGGCCCGCAAGACCCAGGGCGAAGGCGGCATGCCGAAGACCCTCCGGGCGAAGCTGGGCCTGGCCGCCGGACTCGTCCTCGCGGCGCTGGTCGTGACCGTGGGTGCGGCCCAGGCGCGCGTCGCGGCTCCGGTCGTGGCCAAGGAGCGCCAGGAGCTGATCGACCGTATCGACCGGGAGACCACGGCGGCGGACAAGCTCGAGGGCAATGTCGACAAACTGCGTGGCGATGTCAGCGCGCGCCAGCGGGCCGCTCTGCAGCACAGCGGCGGCAGCGGGCAGGCGGATCTGGTGGCGGTCCTGTCCGGTGCCACCGACGTGCACGGCCCCGGGGTGAAGCTCGTCGTGAACGACGCGAAGGAAGCGACCACGGGTGGTGACGGCACCAATCCGCGGGAGACCTCCGGCTTCTCCGACACCGGACGGGTGCGCGACCGCGACCTTCAGCGGGTGGTGAACGGACTGTGGGCCTGCGGGGCCGAGGCCGTTTCCATCAACGGACAGCGGCTGACCGCCCTGTCCGCGATCAGGGCCGCGGGTGACGCGATACTGGTCGACAACAGGCCACTGGTCCCGCCCTACACCGTCCTGGCGGTGGGGGACGCGCAGAAGCTGAGCAGCACGTTCCAGGACAGCACGGACGGGCTGTATCTGCACGCCCTGGAGCAGAACTACGGCATCCGCGCCACCATCTCCACACAGGGCGACGTCCGGTTGCCCGCCGCACCGAGTGTGATCGTCCGCACCGCACGGCCGACCGCCGAGAAAACTGGGAAGGGCACATCGTGATCGCCGTACTGGGCCTCGTCGTGGGAGTCGTGGCCGGCCTGTTGGTCCGGCCTGAGGTTCCGGCGGTCGTCGAGCCGTATCTGCCGATCGCCGTCGTCGCGGCGCTCGACGCCGTCTTCGGCGGCCTGCGGGCCATGCTGGACGGCATCTTCGACGACAAGGTGTTCGTCGTGTCGTTCCTGTCGAACGTGGTCGTGGCCGCGCTGATCGTCTTCCTCGGCGACAAACTCGGCGTGGGCGCGCAGCTGTCCACCGGTGTGGTGGTCGTCCTGGGCATCCGCATCTTCTCCAACGCGGCGGCTATCCGGCGTCATGTGTTCCGAGCGTGACAGCGATGAGCAACCAGCACGAGCAGCCGGAGAACAGGCTGCGCAAGGAACTGCCCGACGAGGTCCCCGCGAGGGCCCCCGAGCCCGGCCGGACCCCCGAGCCCGCGCGGGCCCCCGAGTCCGGGCCGGAGCCCGAGGAAACGCCCGAGCGGCCGCTGACCGGCCGGCAGCGGCTGGTCAAGGGGTTGTGGCCGCCGCGCGTCAGCCGGGCCCAACTCATCGTGGCGGTGCTCCTGTTCGGGCTCGGGTTCGGCCTCGCCGTGCAGGTGGCGTCGAACAGCGACAGCGACAGCGCGCTGCGCGGCGCCCGTCAGGAAGATCTTGTTCGCATCCTCGATGAACTGGATGACCGAACTCAGCGTCTTGAGGACGAGAAGACAGGACTCGACAAACAGCGCCAGGAACTGCAGAGCAGCTCCGACCAGGCCGCGGAGGCACGCAAGCAGACCGCCGAGAAGGAGAAGCAACTCGGCATCCTGGCGGGCACCGTGGCGGCGCAGGGTCCCGGTATCACCATGACGATCGAGGACACGAAGGGGGCGGTCCAGGCGGACATGCTGCTCGACGCGGTCCAGGAACTGCGCGCGGCCGGCGCGGAGGCGATCGAGGTCAACGGAGTACGGGTGGTCGCGGGTACCTATCTGACGGACTCCGGCAAGAGTGTGAGCGTCGACGGGAACAAGATCACCGCCCCCTATCGTTTCAAGGTCATCGGTAAGCCGCAGGACCTCGAGCCGGCGCTCAACATCCCCGGAGGGGTGGTGCAGACCCTGGAGAAGGAGCAAGCCACCGTGGCCGTCGAGCGGTCGACCAAGATCATTGTGGACGCCTTGCGGCGCGCGAAGCGGCCTGACTACGCTCGGTCGTCATCCCAGTGAACCGGTGGTGCATGGGGGGCGTCCGGCAGGGGCATGAGGTTGCGGGGGGTCGGCGCACCGAAGAGGTGGTGCGTGGTGGAAACTGTCTGGTGGTTACGGACGTTGTGAGGATGTCCGGGTCGGCCGGTGTATGCAATCAGGGTTCGTCCTGCCCCACGGGCGGGTCTGTTTCGGTCAAGGGGAATCGCCCGTGAAGTTGTTTGCGAAGTTGTTCGGCAAGAGCGCGCGAGACGGTGGCGAAAACGCGACCGCTCGCCATCGCGCACAGCCTGACGCAGAGGGTCAGCGCCCGCTGTTCCGCGACCAGGTGGCTGGTCCGGGCGGTGACATTTCCGGAGGTCACGGTGCGGCGTCGGTTGACCCCGCACAGTCCGGCGGCATAGGTTTCGGCCAACCGTCAACCTCAGGTACGGGTGGAGGGTTTGCCCCGGCGGGGCAGCCGCGGCAGGAGGATCCGTCGATGTCGGTCCTGGTGTGTACGAGGTGCGGTAACCGCAACGCGGAGAACGCCCGCTTCTGTTCGAACTGCGGTGCGCCGCTGCGTGCCGGTTCGCCGGAGCGGCCCTCCGAGACGACGTCCACGATCTCCATCTCGGGCATCGAGGCGTACGACGCGGAGGTCACCGGTCAGACACCGGTGCCGATGCTCTCGCCCGAGGCGCAGGCGGCCGTCGACGCGCTGCCGCTGGGCTCGGCGTTGCTGGTGGTGCGCCGGGGGCCGAACTCGGGCAGTCGCTTCCTGCTGGACAGCGACCTGACCACGGCCGGGCGTCATCCGCAGAGCGACATCTTCCTGGACGACGTGACCGTCTCGCGCCGGCACGTGGAGTTCCGGCGTGCCCCGGACGGCTCGTTCACCGTGGCCGACGTGGGCAGTCTGAACGGCACGTACGTCAACCGGGAGCGGATCGACCAGGTCGCCCTGACCAACGGTGACGAGGTGCAGATCGGAAAGTACCGGCTGGTCTTCTTCGCGAGCCAGCGGGGCTACTGACCCACTCCCGGGCTCTGTCCGGGGGGAACCCCAGGGAAGGTCCATGCCGCAAACACCGAGCGGTGGTGCCGGGCACGGCGCCACCGCCACGGACGGTGGGCTGATGAGCATCGGCACGGTGCTGAACGTGCTGCGCGAGGAGTTCCCCGAAGTCACCATCTCCAAGATCCGTTTCCTGGAGTCGGAGGGGCTCATCGAGCCGCAGCGGACGCCCTCCGGATACCGCAAGTTCAGCGTCGGCGACGTGGCGCGCCTGGGGCACGTCCTCAGGATGCAGCGTGACCACTACCTGCCGCTCAAGGTGATCCGTGACCACCTGGACGCCATGGAGCGGGGCGAGGCCGCACCGTTGCCCGTCGTGGGGCGGCAGCGGGACGGCGAGCCGGTCCTGGAGCCCGCCGAGGGGCCGACGGCTGCCCGGGTCGGGCGGACCGAGCTGCTGGCCGCCGCCGGGATCGACGAGGGCGACCTGAAGGAGTGGGAGTCGTACGGGCTCCTCGCCCCGCTGGAGGAGGGGGTCTACGACGCCGAGGCGATCACCGTGGCGGTGCTCGTCTCCGAGCTGGGGCGCTTCGGGATCGAGCCACGTCACCTGCGGGTGATGAAGGCCGCCGCCGACCGTGAGGCGGGCCTGGTCGACCAGGTGGTGGCGCCCCTGAAGCGGCACCGCAACCCGCAGACCAGGGCCCTCGCCCAGGCCCGTACGAAGGAGCTGGCGGCGCTCACCGTGCGGCTCCACTCGGCGCTGGTGCAGACCGCGCTCGGGGTGCGGCTGCCCTGAGCCGCACCGGTGTCCGGACGGCCGGATCGGGCACCCGTTCCCGGCCCGACTACCCAAACGTCCCGGGCACGGCCTAGGGTTGCTGTGTGAACGAGCTCGATGTCGTAGGTGTCCGGGTCGAAATGCCCTCCAACCAACCGATCGTGCTCCTGCGCGAAGTGGGAGGCGACCGGTACCTCCCCATCTGGATCGGTCCGGGGGAGGCGACGGCGATCGCCTTCGCCCAGCAGGGCATGGCCCCCGCGCGGCCGCTGACCCACGACCTGTTCAAGGACGTGCTGGAGGCCGTCGGCCAGGAGCTGACCGAAGTCCGGATCACGGACCTGCGTGAGGGCGTCTTCTACGCGGAGCTGGTCTTCGCCAGCGGGGTCGAGGTGAGCGCCCGTCCGTCCGACGCCATAGCGCTGGCCCTGCGCACCGGAACGCCGATCTACGGCAGTGACACGGTGCTCGACGACGCCGGTATCGCGATCCCGGACGAGCAGGAGGACGAGGTGGAGAAGTTCCGCGAGTTCCTCGACCAGATCTCACCCGAGGACTTCGGCACGAGCAGCCAGTGAGGGCAATTGCCGGCGGCCGTTGAGAGCGTCCTACGGCTCCCCGCGAGCGCATTCGGCTAGCCTTTCCCCGCGGTGGGGCACGGGAAACCACTCCTAGGGTGATTATCACTCGGCGTGCCGAGTGTGGCGATCGTTGACGCACCCCTGGTGACTGCCTACCGTCGAGAAGGCAGGTCAAGGACGGAGGTCGGCGTGAGAAGCAGCGGCGACGGTACGGCTGGGGGTGCCCCCGGACGGGGGTTCGTGGAGAGCGGTCCCTACCCGCTTCACAGCAGCGCGGCCGATCACGCTCCGCAACGACCGACGGCCGTGCCGAACGGCGGAGGGGCGGCGTCCATGACGTCCGAGCAGATCGGCTACCGGGGCCCCACGGCCTGCGCGGCCGCCGGCATCACCTACCGGCAACTCGACTACTGGGCGCGCACCGGTCTCGTCGAACCCAGCGTGCGGCCCGCCTACGGGTCGGGGACACAGCGCCTCTACAGCTTCCGGGACGTCGTCGTCCTGAAGATCGTCAAGCGCTTTCTGGACACCGGCGTCTCCCTGCAGAACATTCGCAGCGCCGTCCAGCACCTGAGGGAGCGCGGTTTCCGGGACCTGGAGCGCATGACGCTGATGAGCGACGGCGCCACGGTCTACGAGTGCACCTCGCCGGACGAGGTGCACGCCCTGCTCCAAGGCGGTCAGGGAGTCTTCGGGATCGCCGTGGGCGTGGTCTGGCGGGACGTGGAAAGCGCCCTCTCCCAACTGCACGGGGAGCGCATCGACACCGGGGAGACCCTCCTCGGTCACAACCCCACCGACGAACTGGCCAGGCGCCGCAACCGGGCCGTCTGAGCAAGCGCTTCCGGCCCGCCGGTCCGTGCGGGCACGGCTCCCCGCGTCCGTGCCGGACCATTGTCAGTGGCGTGGTGCAGCATCGGAGATGTGAGAAACACGCCCACGATCCTGCATCTCGACATGGATGCCTTCTACGCCTCGGTGGAGCAGGCATCCAAGCCGAGCCTGCGCGGGAAGGCCGTCGTCGTGGGCGGGCTGGGACCGCGCGGGGTGGTCGCCACCGCGTCGTACGAGGCGAGGGTCTTCGGAGTCCACTCGGCGATGCCCATGGCCCAGGCGCGCCGGCTGGCGCCGAACGCGGCCTATCTGGTGCCGCGCTTCGCCGTGTACCGCTCGATCAGCGAGCAGGTGATGGCCCTTCTGCGGGACCTGTCGCCGCTGGTGGAGCCGCTCAGCCTGGACGAGGCGTTCGTGGACCTGGAGGCCGGCGCTGCGGCCTGGGACGAGGCGTCGGCGCGGCTGGCCGGGGCGAAGCTGCGCGCGGACATACGGGCGGTCACGGGGCTGACCGGCTCCGTGGGGCTGGCCGCCTCCAAGATGCTTGCGAAGATCGCCTCGGAGCAGGCCAAGCCCGACGGGCTGGTGGTGATCGAGCCGGGCACCGAGCGGGCGCTGCTGGGCCCCCTGTCGGTGCGGACCCTGCCGGGGGTCGGGCCGGCGACGGGGGACCATCTGCGGCGGGCCGGCATCAGCACGGTCGACGAGATCGCCGAGGCCGGTGAGGACGAGCTGGTACGGCTGCTGGGCAAGGCGCACGGGCAGGCGTTGTACGCCATGGCGCTGGCGCACGACGAGCGGCCCGTGGTGGCCGAGCGGGAGACCAAGTCGGTGTCGGTCGAGGACACCTACGACGTGGACATCCACGACCGGCTGCGGGTCGGCCTGGAGGTGCGGCGGCTCGCCGACCGGTGTGTGCGCCGGCTGCGCGAGGCGGGGCTGTCGGGGCGGACCATCGTCCTCAAGGTGCGGCGCTACGACTTCTCGACCCTGACCAGGTCCGAGACGCTGCGGGGGCCCACGGACGACCCGGCGGTGGTGCGGGAGGCCGCCGCGCGGCTGCTGGAGTCCGTGGACACCACGGGCGGGGTACGGCTGCTCGGCGTGGGCGTCTCCGGGCTCGCCGACTACACCCAGGAGGACCTGTTCGCCCAGGCGGCGGGGGAGCGCGCCGCGGACCCGGCCGAAGAGCCGGAGGTCATGGCCGTCGAGGAGCGGCCCGCCGCCGTGGAACGGCACTGGTCCGCCGGGCACGACGTGCGTCACGCCGAGTACGGGCACGGCTGGGTGCAGGGCAGCGGTCTGGGCCGGGTCACCGTGCGCTTCGAGACCCCGGACTCGCCGCCCGGGCGGGTGCGGACCTTCCGCACCGACGACCCCGACCTGGCACCGGCGGATCCGCTGCCGCTGGTGGCGGGCGCGGGAGAGCACGGACCTGGAACGGGTGAGCCTGACAGGGGAGGGGACGTGCCCGGTGCTGGGACGGGTGAAGTCGGCGCTCCGGGCACGAGCGGGGCTCAGGTCTCGTCGGTGCCCGCCAGCCTGCCGAACTCGTGGTCGGGAACGGGTGGCGGTGCGGCGACGTCGAGGCCGTAGTGGTGGTACAGCTGGAGTTCCTGTTCGGGAGAGAGGTGACGGCCGACGCCGAAGTCCGGCGCGTCCTTGATCAGGGCACGGTCGAAGGGGACCCGCAGACCGCCCTCGACCAGCTCACTGGGCTCCAGGGGGACGAAGGCGTCCCGGGAGAACAGGCCGGTGCGTACGGCCGCCCACTCGGGCACGCCCGTAGCGTCGTCGAGGTACACCTCGTCGATCGTGCCGATCTTGGTGCCATGGCGGTCGAACGCCTTGCGGCCGATCAGGTTGCGCGGATCGATGTCGGTCTGCACGGCCCCTCTCCCTCCACTTGGTCGCAACTCATCCGTAAGCACTACGAAAGAGCACATTCGCGGAAGCGGCCACTCGAAGCATCGGGCGTTGACCTCGCTGGTAGGCTGGCAAGCGGCTGCTGACCCCGTGCGGGAGAGTCCTCCGGACATCACCGGAGGCGCCGAAGGAGCAAATCCTCCCCGGAATCTCTCAGGCTCACGTACCGCACGGACGAGGTCACTCTGGAAAGCAGGGCGGGCGTCTCGACGGCTTCCGCTCTCACCGACGGTGAAAGCCGGGGCCCTCGGGCGACCCGGTGAAGCTCTCAGGTCGAGATGACAGAGGGGGAGGCCGTCGGGGTACCCGTGCCGGGGTGCCCCTCGAAGGTCGCGTCAGACCAGGAGGCCTCCGCAATGACCGCCCACCGCACTCCGCTCACCGAACTCGAACAGGGCATCCCGTTCGAGCAGCGCCACATCGGGCCCGACCAGGAGGCGCGGGCGAAGATGCTCGCGCAGGTCGGCTACGGCTCCCTCGACGAGCTGACCGCCGCCGCGGTGCCGGATGTGATCAAGAACGCGGACGCCCTGGACCTGCCCGGTGCCCGCACCGAGGCCGAGGTGATCGCCGAGCTGCGCGGCCTCGCGGACCGCAACCAGGTGCTGGACTCCATGATCGGTCTCGGGTACTACGGCACCTTCACCCCGCCGGTCATCCTGCGCAACGTCATGGAGAACCCGGCCTGGTACACGGCCTACACGCCGTACCAGCCGGAGATCTCGCAGGGCCGGCTCGAAGCCCTGCTGAACTTCCAGACCATGGTCGCCGACCTCACCGGCCTGCCCACCTCCGGTGCCTCCCTGCTCGACGAGGGCACCGCCGCCGCCGAGGCGCTGGCCCTCTCCCGGCGCATGGGCAAGAACAAGAAGGGCCTCTTCCTGGTCGACGCCGACGTGCTGCCGCAGACCATCGCCGTCCTGCGCACCCGCGCCGAGCCGACCGGCGTCGAGGTCGTGGTCGCCGACCTCGGCGAGGGCATCCCGGCCGAGATCGCCGAGCGTGAGATCAACGGCGTGCTGCTGCAGTACCCGGGAGCCTCCGGTGCCGTACGCGACATCAAGCCGGTCATCGACCGGGCGCACGAGCTGGGCGCGCTGGTCACCGTCGCCGCCGACCTGCTCGCGCTGACCCTGCTGACCTCGCCGGGCGAGCTGGGCGCGGACATCGCCGTCGGCACGACCCAGCGCTTCGGTGTGCCGATGGGCTTCGGCGGACCGCACGCCGGCTACATGGCGGTGCGCGAGAAGTTCGCCCGCAGCCTGCCCGGCCGGCTCGTGGGTGTCTCCGTCGACACCGACGGCAACAGGGCCTACCGCCTGGCCCTGCAGACCCGCGAGCAGCACATCCGCCGCGAGAAGGCCACCAGCAACATCTGCACCGCGCAGGTGCTGCTCGCCGTGATGGCCGGCCTGTACGCCGTCTACCACGGACCCGACGGCCTGCGCACCATCGCCCGCCGCACCCACCGCTACGCCACGATCCTCGCCGACGGCCTCCGGGCGGGCGGCGTCGAGATCGTCCACGGCGCCTTCTTCGACACGGTCACCGCGCGGATGCCCGGCAAGGCCGCCGAGGTCGCCGCCGCGGCCCGCCGCAACGGCGTCAACCTGCACCTCGTCGATGCCGACCAGGTGTCGTTCTCCTGCGACGAGACCACCGCGCGGGCCCAGGTGGCCGCCGTGTGGGCCGCCTTCGGTGTCGAGGGTGACATCGAGGCGCTGGACGCGGAGGCCGTCGAGGCCCTGCCCGAGGCTCTGCTGCGCACCGACGACTACCTCACCCACCCGGTCTTCCACCAGCACCGCTCCGAGACCGCGATGCTGCGCTACCTGCGCAAGCTCGCCGACCGGGACTACGCGCTGGACCGGGGCATGATCCCGCTGGGCTCCTGCACCATGAAGCTCAACGCGACCACGGAGATGGAGCCGGTCACCTGGCCCGAGTTCGGGCAGCTGCACCCCTTCGCGCCCGCCGAGCAGGCGCAGGGCTACCTCACGCTCATCCGCGAGCTGGAGGAACGTCTCGCCGAGGTCACCGGCTACGACCGGGTCTCGCTGCAGCCGAACGCCGGTTCGCAGGGGGAGCTGGCGGGTCTGCTCGCCGTGCGCGGCTACCACCGGGCCAACGGCGACGAGCAGCGCACCGTCTGCCTGATCCCGTCCTCCGCGCACGGCACCAACGCGGCCAGCGCCGTGATGGCGGGCATGAAGGTCGTCGTCGTCAAGACCGCCGAGGACGGTGAGATCGACGTCGAGGACCTGCGGGCCAAGATCGAGCAGTACCGTGACGAGCTGTCCGTGCTGATGATCACCTACCCGTCCACGCACGGTGTGTTCGAGGAGCACGTCGCCGACATCTGCGCCCAGGTCCACGAGGCCGGCGGCCAGGTCTACGTCGACGGCGCCAACCTCAACGCCCTGGTCGGCCTCGCCAAGCCCGGCCACTTCGGCGGCGACGTCTCCCACCTGAACCTGCACAAGACCTTCTGCATCCCGCACGGCGGCGGCGGCCCGGGCGTCGGCCCGGTCGGTGTCCGCGCGCACCTGGCGCCGTACCTGCCCAACCACCCGCTGCAGCCCGCGGCCGGCCCGGAGACGGGTGTGGGCCCGGTCTCGGCCGCGCCCTGGGGCAGCGCGGGCATCCTGCCGATCTCGTGGGCGTACGTCCGTCTGATGGGCGGCGAGGGCCTCAAGCGGGCCACGCAGGTGGCGGTGCTCTCCGCGAACTACGTCGCCAAGCGCCTGGAGCCGCACTACCCGGTGCTCTACACGGGGCCCGGCGGACTGGTCGCGCACGAGTGCATCATCGACCTGCGCCCGCTGACCAAGGCGACCGGCGTCACCGTGGACGACGTCGCCAAGCGCCTCATCGACTACGGCTTCCACGCGCCGACCATGTCCTTCCCGGTGGCCGGCACGCTGATGATCGAGCCGACCGAGTCGGAGGACCTGGCCGAACTGGACCGGTTCTGCGAGGCGATGATCGCGATCCGTGGCGAGATCGAGAAGGTCGGCGCGGGCGAATGGCCGGCCGAGGACAACCCGCTGCGCGGCGCCCCGCACACCGCGGCCGCGCTCGGCGGGGAGTGGACGCACGCGTACAGCCGCGCGGAGGCCGTCTTCCCGGCCGGGGTGTCGGCCGCCGACAAGTACTGGCCGCCGGTGCGCCGTATCGATCAGGCGTTCGGCGACCGCAACCTGGTCTGCTCCTGCCCGCCGCTGGACGCGTACGAGGACTGAGCGCGGCGGCGTCAGCCGGTCGCCAGCGCCACCTCGGTCGACTTGATCAGGGCGACGACCGGGTCCCCGGCGGACAGGCCGAGGTCGGCGGCGGACTCCTTGGTGATGGCCGAGGTCAGTTCGCCGCCCTCGATCGCGATCCGCACGGTGGCCATGGCGCCGCCGGCGGCGAGGGCCGTGACGGTGCCCGGGAGCTGGTTGCGGATCGAGACGCGTTCGACGGGCGCGGTGGCGAGGGAGACCTCGGTCGACTTGACCAGGGCGCGCACGGCCGCGCCCTCGGTCAGGCCGAGGTCACGCGCCGCCTCGAGGGTGATCGCGGCGGTCAGGTCCTGGCCGCCGGTCAGCCGCACCTTGACGGTCGCCATGACCTCGCCGTGCTGGACCGCGGTGACGGTGCCGGGGAGCTGGTTGCGGATGCTGAGGGTCATGGGCCCCAACGTACGGGTTCGCCGGGCCTCAGGACGGATATGCGTGGGTCTGCGTCGCTTTCACCGTCGCCCAGACCGGGGCACCCGGGCGCAGATCGAGCTCGGCGGCGGCGACCGTGGTGAGGTCGGCGGCGAGGGGGAGTTCGCCGGCGAGGTCGGCGCGGATCTGGTCGCCGTGGGTCTCCAGACCGGCGACCTTGCACTGCCACAGGTTGCGGGCGCTGGCGCCGGTGGGCCGGTCCCGGAACAGGGTGACGGCACCGGGCGGAAACGCCACGAAGACCGGGCCGGACAGGTTCTCGGTGGTGGTGATCGCGGGCCCGGTGTCTAGCCGTACCGTGTGCCCGTCCGCCCGCCCCCGGTAGAGGTTGAGGCCGACCAGCCGCGCGATGTAGTCCGTGCGCGGATGCCGGGCGATGTCGGACGGGCCGCCCTCCTGGACGACCCGGCCGTGCTCGACGACCACCAGCCGGTCCGCCAGCACCATGGCGTCCAGCGGGTCGTGGGTCACCAGGACGGCTACCGCCTCGAACTCGGCCAGATGGCGGCGGAGCTGGGCGCGGACCTCCAGCCGGGTACGGGCGTCAAGGGCGGCCAGTGGCTCGTCCAGGAGCAGCAGCCGGGGCCGGGTGGCCAGGGCGCGGGCCAGGGCGACGCGCTGGGCCTGGCCGCCGGAGAGCCGGCGGGGCTTGGCCCCGGCGCGCCCGGTGAGACCCATCCGCTCCAGCCAGGCGGCGGCCAGGGCGCGGGCCTCGGCCTTGGTCGCGCCCTGGCAGCGCGGGCCGAAGGCCACGTTGTCGAGGGCGGACAGGTGCGGGAAGAGCAGGTAGTCCTGGAAGACCACGCCGACCGGGCGGGACTCCGGGGGCGTACGGTCCAGCGGCGCGCCGTCGAGTCGCAGATGACCGCCGGAGAGCGGGACGAGACCGGCGAGGGCGCGCAGCGCGGTGGTCTTGCCGGCGCCGTTGGGTCCCAGCAGTGCGACCACGTCACCGGGCGCGGCGGTCAGCGCCACATCGAGGCGGAACGAGCCGCGCTCGACCACCAGCCGGGCGTCGAGGCCCTGTTCCCCTACGGTCTCGGGCGCGAGACCGGACTCAGGGGCGTCGATGTCGGTCATGAGGGGATGTCCTTCGTCGGCACCCGCGCAGGGGCCCTCTTCCATCCTCGCGGCACCCTCACGCCCCCGTCATCCAGCGGTCCCGCAGACCCGCCAGCACCGCGACCGACACGGCCAGCAGCACCAGGCTGAGGGAGATCGCCGCCTCGGGGTCGTTCTGCAGGGCGAGGTAGACCGCGAGGGGCATGGTCTGGGTGCGGCCGGGGAAGTTGCCGGCGAAGGTGATCGTCGCGCCGAACTCGCCGAGCGCCCGCGCCCAGGCCAGGACGGCACCCGCGGCGATGCCGGGGGCGATCAGCGGCAGGGTGACCCGGCGGAACGCGGTGAAGCGGGAGGCGCCGAGCGTGGTGGCCGCCTCCTCGAAGCGGGGGTCGGCGGCGCGCAGGGTGCCCTCGACACTGATGACCAGGAACGGCATCGCCACGAAGGCCTCCGCGAGGACGACCCCCGCAGTGGTGAACGGCAGCGTGATCCCGAACCAGGAGTCCAGCCACTGCCCGACGACCCCGTTGCGGCCGAGGGCCAGCAGCAGGGCCACCCCGCCGACCACGGGGGGCAGCACCAGCGGCAGGGTCACCAGGGCCCGTACGAGACCGCGCCCCGGGAAGTTCGTGCGGGCCAGCAGCCAGGCCAGCGGCACGCCCAGGACCAGGCTGACCGCGGTCGCCGCGGTCGCGCTGACCAGGGAGAGCCGCAAGGCCTGCCACACCTCGGGGCTGGTCAGCCGACTGGGCAGGCTGCTCCAGGGGGCACGGACGAGGAGGGCGGCCAGCGGCAGCAGCAGGAAGGCGAGGGCCACCAGGCCGGGCACGAGCAGCGGCAGCGGGGCCGCGCGCCGGCCCGTGCGGACGCGACGGCGCCGCGGCCCGCCGGGGAGGGGGCCGGCCGCGGCGCCTGGCCTGTCCAGCGAGGTCACGGCTTGAGGAACCCGGCCCCGGTCAGCACCTTCTCGCCTTCGGCGGACCGGACCAGCGCGATGAACGCCTGGGCCGCCGGGGCGTTGGGCGCGTTCTTCAGCAGAGCGATCGGGTAGTCGTTGACGGCCTTGGCCGACTCGGGGAACTCCACTCCCCGCACCTTGTCGCCGGCCGCGTGGACGTCGGTCCTGTACACGAGCGCCGCGTCGGCCTCCTTCAGCTCGACCTTGGTCAGGGCGCCCTTGACGTCCTGTTCGTAGGAGACCGGGGTCAGCTTGAGGCCGGCGGCGTTCAGGGCCTTCTGGGCGGCGGCGCCGCAGGGCACCGTCCTGGCGCACAGGACGACCTTCAGGGAGGGCTTGGTGAGGTCCTTCAGGGACGCCACGTTGCCGGGGTTGCCCGGCAGGGTGGCGATCTCCAGCTGGTTGCGGACGAAGGTGGCCGGGGTGCCGACCGCGTCCTTCTCGGCCGTCACGAGGGCCATCGTCTTGGGGCTGGCAGCGGCGAACACGTCCGCGGGGGCACCGCTGGTGATGCTCGCGGCGAGTGTGTCGCTGCCGCCGAAGTTGAAGTCGACCCTGGTCCCCGGGTGCTGCTTCTCGAACTCCTTGCCCAGGGCCCGGAAGCTCTCCTGCAGCGAGGCCGCCGCGAACACGGTGACGTTGCCCGAAAGCTTCGGGGAGCCCGAGGGAGCCGACTTCGCGGACGGGTTGTCGTCGGAGGCGGCCGAGGTGGGTGACGTGGACGAGGAGGTCGAGGAGGAGCAGGCGCTCAGCGTCATCAGGGCGGCGAGTCCCACACCGGCCCCCTGCAGCGTGCGCCGGGTCAGGCGTGCGGAACGGGTCATCACGGATCTACTCCTCTGGGTCCACCGGAACACTGCCGCGCCCTGCCACGACCGGATGACGGCCGTGCGCCGATGATACTGCCGCATCTGCCAGGCGTAAGTCTGCTGTCGCATCGCATGAGCCGGGCGCGGACGGTGTGTGGCTGGCATGTGCGTTCATACGGCGGCCGATGCCCGGCCGATGCGTGGTCGGCGCTCGGTCGGCGCCCGGCCGGTTCAGAGGCGGTCGATGTGGACGTTCGTCGACTTCACGCGCGCGGTGGCCTCCATGCCGACCTCCAGACCCAGTTCCTCGACCGCCTCCCGGGTCAGCAGGGAGACCAGGCGGTGCGGGCCGGCCTGGATCTCCACCTGGGCGGCGACATCGCCGAGCTTGATCGCGGTGACGATGCCGGGGAAGGCGTTGCGCGCCGACGTGTAGGAGGGGTCCTCCTCGCCGCCGGCCCTGGCCAGTTCGACCGAGAAGGCGGCGAGGTCCCCGCCGTCGATGAGCCGCCGCCCGGCCTCGTCCCGATGGGTCGCCACCCGGCCGGCGTCCGCCCATCGGCGGGCGGTGTCGGGGCTCACGCCGAGCAGCCGCGCCGCCTGGCCGATCGTGTAGGACTGCATGCGGGTCACGATAGGCCAGGCGGTGGGAACCCGTGCGGTCCTCCGGAAGGACCCGGCTGGTGGAGCCGGGCGAACGCGGACGCGTGGGGCGAGGCGGCGGCGAGGGTGTAGGTGACGATGGTCAGGCCGGGGCCGGCGGGGATCTCCAGGGCGTCGTAGTCGAGGTCGAGGTCGCCGGCGTCGGGGTGGTGGAAGCGCTGCCGTCCGCTGCGGTAGTACTCGACGTCGTGGGCGTCCCAGCGGCCGGCGAACTCGTCGCTGCGCGTGGCGATTTCGACGATCAGGTCGGCGAGGTCGGTGTTCGCCGGGGTGCGGGCGGACTCGGCGCGCAGGCTGCCGACCGCGTCGTGGGCGATGCCGTTCCAGTCGCGGTAGAAGCGCCGGGCGCGCGGGTCGAGGAAGACGAAACGGGCGAGGTTGGGCGGCTGGTGACGGGTGACCGGGCCGACGAGCCCGGCAGCAGCGACCACCACGGAAGGACCACCCGCCGCGGCGGCGCCTGATCGCCGGCATCCACACCCTGCGGCCCGGCCCATCGCGCACCGACACGACGAACCACTCCCCGCTCGCCCAGGCGGCGGAGGGATACCTGGCCATGGACGAGCGGCGCGCCGTCAAGACCCGGCTGCGCCCCTGACAACCGGCCCCTGACAACCGCCCCCCGCCCTGTCCGGCCCGGAAAGCCGCCGTCGGCCGTCCGGTGGGTCAGCCCGTGTGGGTCAGCCCGTGTGGACGCGTGGGCGGCGGCCCCGGTCCGGTTCCGCCTCGCGCAGGACCTCACGGGTGACCGGGGCGACCTCGCCCTGACCGAACAGGAAGAAGCGCAGGAAGTTGGCGAACGGGTTGCCCTCGGTCCACTCGAAGTAGATGTGCGGGGTGCAGCCCGTCGTGTCGCGCACATGCAGCAGCAGCGCGGCGAGCGCGTTGGGGATGGAGGAGGACTCCAGGGTCAGGACGCGGTAGCGGTTGTGCAGCACCTCGCCGCGCACGGTCAGGCTCGCCTCGAACTCGGAGGGGTCGGTGACGGTGACCTCCAGGAAGACGAAGTCCTCCTGCTCGGGCATGTCGTTGTCGGCCCGGATCTGCTCGATCTTGTCGCGGTACTCGGCCTTGTCGCGCCGGTCGGGCTCATTGGCGATGAACCGCAGCTTGCGGGTGGCCAGATCTCTGACGAAACGTTCCGCCATGTCGTCCAGCGTCACACTGGTCACGCGCAGTTCGAAGGCGCGGGCCAGCCGGGACAGCAGCGAGACCAGGATGATGCCCGCGATGAAGCAGGCACCGATCTTCACACCGTCGGGGCGCTCGATGACGTTGACCACGGTCGTGTAGAGGAACACCGCCGAGATGACACCGAACCCGATGGCCCAGCCCCGCTGTCCGGCCTTGCGGCAGGCGATGGTCACCGCGATCGCCGCGGAGCTGATCAGTACCAGGACGCCGGTGGCGTAGGCGCCGCCCTGGGCGTCGACGCTGGCGTCGAAGAGCCAGGTGACCAGGAAGGCGATCAGGGTGAAGACGATGACCATCGGGCGCACCGCGCGGGCCCAGTGCGGGGCCATGCCGTAGCGGGGGAGATAGCGGGGCATCAGGTTGAGGAGGCCGGCCATCGCGGAGGCGCCGGCGAACCACAGGATCGCGATGGTCGAGACGTCGTAGACCGTACCGAAGGCGCCGCCGAGGTATTCGTGCGCGAGGAAGGCGAGCGCGCGGCCGTTGGCCTGGCCGCCCGGCTTGAACTCGCTCTCGGGGATGAGCAGCGTGGTGATGAAGCTGGTGGCGATCAGGAACACGCTCATGATCAGCGCCGCGGTGGTCAGCAGCTTCTTGGCGTCGCGGATCCGGCCGGTCGGCTCCGCCTCGGTGTCGCCGGGGTCGCCCTGCACGTGCGGCATGACGGCGACGCCGGTCTCGAAGCCGGACAGGCCGAGCGCGAGTTTCGGGAAGACGATCAGTGCCAGCCCGACCATCACGAAGACGTTGCCGTGTTCGGCGGTCAGGGCGCTGGTCCAGTCGGTGACGACGTGGCCGGCGGTCAGGACGTGCCACAGGCCGACGATCACCACG
>NZ_JBIAGM010000055.1:0-20965 GCF_042869815.1 Streptomyces sp. NPDC006739 | reverse complement strand
GGCGTCTCCTTGATCGGTGTCCCAGCCGCGAGCTTCTCCGTGGAGTAGTCAAGCCACAGCTCTCCGGTCACCCTGCCCCTCGCGCCCAGCTGGCGTCCTGCGGACACCGCCCACTCCCGGACGTGTGCCTCGTCGAGCAGCCCGTCCGGACCGAGCAGGTCGTCGCGCCCGGCTTGGTCGAGCCGGTAGGAGGCGGTCACCGGGTCTGGGACCCGTCCGCTGCCACCGATGACTATCCGCCGTTGCTGAGCCCAGGCTCGGACGGCATGCGTCTCGACCTTGGAGACGGCTGGTCGCCGACGCCGTCTGGCCTGTGCGGCCAGGCATCCGCAGCTACGGGTGTTTCCATAGGTCACTTGGGACTGGACAGCGGTGAAGATCTCGGGGTTTCGGCATGCGCACTGGTAGTCGCGGATGATCTCATCTGGGTTTTCCGGGTTCCGGTAGGGCTCGGAAACGGGTGACAGCAGGCTGCCTGTGTGCGGAGCCGTTGGTGAGAGGCGGCGCGGTGCCGGCGAGCTCGCCTTCTTTGGCTTTCGGCGCGCAGGACGCAGTTCGCCCCAGACCGCGGTGATGTAGGCATCGGCAACGGCCTGGTGCCGGGCCGTGCCGCCGTTGAGGTACGCCTCCAGGCCGGGCACTGCCCCGGGATAGCGTGCCGAGAGGGCCGAAGCCACCACGCTGGCCTGCTGATAGGCCAGGGCACGTTCAGGCACCGCCACGACCAGAGCGTTGGGGGCCACCATCTCCGGCAGATCGCCGATCCTCACGTGAATGAGCAGGTCCAGAAGCCCTGCTTCAATCAGTACCCGGCTCTTGTCGTTCTCGTACTGGCGGCGGTCCCTCTGTCTGGCCGAGTGGTGGAAGGCGCCGTCGTACTCAAGGCCCACGCGGACACCGTGAGGCAGACAGAAGACCGCATCGACCTCGACATCCTTGTAGCGCCACTGGGCCGGCTTGTACTCGGGCGGAACAGTGAGACGGTGCGAGGCGAAGTCGGGCACCCCGTCCGGCAACCGCGAATCCCTGCTCCTCGGCGACACAAGGTCGATGAGTCCCGCGAGTTCAGCAACCAGCCGGACCTGCTCCTTCGATATCCCAGACGTCGAGCACTGCCCGCAGCCCGTGCCCTGGACGCGGTTGAGAACGGTGGCCGCCCAGCCGTGGCCGTGACGGCACCGCCAAGGCAGGGTCGCGTACATGCCCTTGCTGTCCGCTTCAGCAGCCTGCTTCCGGGGGATGTTGTGCTGGCTCGTAGGCAGCCGCCGCGGATCAAGGTCCGGAGCATCCAACTCGTCGGCGATTTCCGGAAACCAGGTGAGCAGCGAGTTCGTGTCGTCGATCACATACCCCGCACACACCAGACAGCCGTCCCCCTGAAGGGCCCGCTCTTTGACCACCGCTTCGAAGGAGTGCTCAACTGGCTCCCACACTCCGGTACTTGGATCGGCGGCCCATGTTCGGCAGGTCCACGGCACGCTCTCGTGTGCAGCGTGGGTGATGTCGCTCGCTGGTCTCTGTCCTCGGTACTGGGCGGCCAGGGCCGGAAGGTCCGCGAGCCGGATCAAGCGGCGGCACTCGGGGCACCCCGCGCCTTTCTGGATACGGTCCTTGGGCCATGCCGGCCACGGTTCATGGTCGAGGCCAAGGGGGCATTGCCACAGGTGTGGGCTGACCTCACCGCGTCTTTGAGCTGTCGCCAAGACGTTCTCGGGTAGGACGAGGTTGTCTCGGTGCCACTGCGCTGCGACCTCCGGGATGTCTGCGACGGTGGTTTCTCCACGGCCACCGGTACGGCGGTCCCACCGCTCCTTGACCGTGACCTTGTGCCGGTTCCAGTAAGCGGTGACTTCGGCCTGTCGAGCCTGGGCCGCTGCGAGTTCCTTCTTGATCAGCTCACGGCGGGCCCTGTTGAAGTCGTTCCAGACGGAGCGCATCTGGCGAAGCATCCGTAACCGGTCCTCGCGCCCGCCGCTCCCGGTATCGAGGGGCACTGGCCGAGGTGGCCAGGCTGCGAGTGCTGCCGCGTCACTCCGGGATGCGCCTGAGCCTTGAGATGTGATCACGGCGTGAGGATACGAGCGAGGTCTGACAGAGCGGCCCCAATGCCCAGATCATCCGGCTTTGACCGAGTGGGACTCCTCGGACAATATTTTTGTATCGTCCGAGGAGTCCTGCTGTCGGGCGCAACCCTGCTGGTCACAGCGTTTTTGGTAAATCGCGCTTCAGACGGCAAACGTCGCGCTGCACGCGCACGATGAAATTCGACCCGGATTCGACCCGGCCGCCGATTTTCGCCACATTGCAGCCCTCTGACCTGGGAAAATACCGGGCGGGAACGATACTCGGATGTTACGCCGGGTATTCCTGGAGCACCTTTCTGACCTGCGGGTTTCCGGGATCGGACCGGCTGTGACCTGCAAGGACGGGTTGCAGAGGCGATCGGAGGCAGTCAGAGGAAACCGCTCTGATTCGACCCCGATTCGACCCGGGGCGCTCAGAGCCAGTCAGAGGCAATCCCTCTGATCCTGGCTCTCTGAGCAGCCGGGTCCGATCAGAGGCAATCAGACGCAGTCACTCTGCCAGCCGACCGTGTCGGGCGGAAAGTCGGCCAGAGGCAATCGCGCTCTGTGCCGGCCCCTTCCGAACCGGTCGGGCCTCAGTCGCTCGGGTGTGAACTCAGAGGCCCTGTCTCTGATTGAACCCCGATCGGCTGTGACCTGCCAGGGCATTCGAGCCGGAATTCGGCTCGGGCCGCTCACAGGCAGTCAGAGGCCCTCCGATCGACCGTGGTCGAGCTGTGATGGGGACGCCTGCCTCCATTGGAGCCAGGCATACGAAAGCCCCCAGGACGGCAATCCTGGAGGCTTCGCTGGCACCGATTGGAGGTCGGTTCCGGACACCACCCGTGGTTTTAGCGGGCCTTGGTGGCGTCCATGTCTTTGCGAGACGACCCCCAGAATGCCATACGACGCACCCACTCCGCACTACTCGCAGCAGGCTTCATCCCAACCAGAGGCAGCCACAGGCACCCAAACCCAGCGGCAGGGGCTCGCCCAGCTCCCGCGCACTGCGGCTGATCTGGTTCTTCTCGGAGACCTCACCGGTCGTTACGCGGCCGGCAGTTACAGCAAGCTCGATCGCGGCGGACGGGTCGTTCATCGCGAGGGTCGACAGGGCATGGCCGAGCACGGCCACCGGATTACCGCGGCCATCGCCTGCCACGTTGCCCGCGCCGGGGGCACGGTCGACCAGCTCGCAGGTCTGCTCATGCATCCGGACCACGAGGGCGGCAGGCACACGCAGAACATCGCACTGCGTTCCGGGCAGGCCCGAGCCCTGGCCTACCTCCATCGGGTCTGGAGCAGCGCCTGTGCAACCGTCGGCAACACAAAGGAGGTTGATTCTCGCCAGGACTCCTACGAGGACCTCGCCGCCCTTCGCGACCGTATCGAGGTCACCCCATGGCGTGGGGAGCGCGGACGTACGGCTCTGCGAGTGCTACGGGCGCATCTCAACTTCGCAGAAGCCGCTGGCGGCCGTCTGCACGCCGCGAGCGAGCGCCAGACCGCAGAGGAGGCCGGAATCTCCCGGCAGACGCTGCGCAAGGCGTACGAGACCGTCCTGAAGCCCGGCGGGTGGCTCCGCCGGCTGCGGGTCGGACGCGGCAAGGAGGGCTCTTCCTGGTACCTCGGGAACGGTCCGGGGAGCGTCACAGAGAAGCGGCTTTCTCGCTCACAGACCACTCAGTTCCCCCCCGCCCCAGCGCTTGAGGAGTGGTCCACCTCCGAGACAGCTCTTTCGGCCGACATCGACTCCACCATCGTCAGCCACCTGATGTCCCACGATGCCTTCGCTCACCACGCGCTGGGCAGCTCGGCCCTCATGATCATCGGGGCCTTGCACGTGCGCTCGGCCCAGACAGTCGGCGAACTTGTCATCACCTCGTCCGTCTCCCGCGCCACCGTCTACCGGACCCTCCAGCGCCTCGCGACTCATGACCTGGTCCAGCACGTCGGTGAGATCTGGACCCTGACCCCACGTGCCTTGGATGACTTCGGTAACAGCCCTCAGGAGGCTGTTACCGACCCAGAAGTCACGGCGTCACGCGGGTGGGACGTGATCGCTCGCCGATGCGGAACCACAGGCATCGCCGCGCGTCGAAGGGCGCTCCATGCCGCGGAACGCCTCGCCTATCGAGCGGTGTTGGAGCAGCTCGCAGAGCATCGCAGCAGGGCCGTGGTGATCGTCCGCGACGGCCGCCAGGTCCTCGTCCCGTCGCCCCGCCCCGACGAGATCCCCTCCGCCTGGCGCGCACCAGACGGACACGTCGTCGATCCGTCGACTGGTTGCGCAGCTCCCGACTGGCGGATCGCCACAGATGGACGGCTGATCCTCATCACCGCGGCTGACCAGCGCAGTTACGACGAGCTGTCAGCCGCCCATGCCGAAGCACTCAGTGAATGGGAGTCCGCAGCATGACCTCACACGCCCAGAACACGCCTCCCGAGAGCGAACCGCCAAGCCCGCAAGCCTTGCGCGCGCTGTACGAGTCCGGCGCCACGGTTGACGAACTCGTAGCCGATAGCGGGCTGTCGTATGGCACGGTTCTCAACCGGCTGCACGATGCCGGGACCGTGATGCGCACGTCGTGGCAGACCCGGCGGATGCGCCAAGACCCTAAGGCGCGCCAGCGGCTCGCGACCCGTCTGCGCGCTCTCTACGAGAAGAACGGCGCCACCCTCACTGAACTCGCTGCAGTGGCGGGAGAGACGAGGACCGTTGCCCGACGCTTGCTGATCGAGGCCGGCGGCACCGTGCGCACCACGCGGCAGACGGTGCTGCTGCGCTCCGCAGCGCGAGCGGCCGAGCGGCAGAAACTCGCGCTGTCTCTCCGAGCGCGGTACGAGGGCGGGGCCACGGTCCCTGAGCTTGCCGAGGAATGCAACTTCTCCACTGCCACGGTCTACCGGCTCCTGCATCAGGCCAACACACCCATGCGCCCCCAGCACCGTCACGGTCCCGCGGATCAGATGAGGAAACGGCCATGAGCGCGCCGGCCCTGCCAGATGTCGCCCGCAGCATCTCTTGGCCCATGAGCTCGCCCATCCGCCAATCCAGGTCCAGGTGCGCGTCGAGGGCGCCCCCTCATCTCGCTGAGCCAACTTCGAGTTCGAGTCGCTGTCGTCGAGGACTCGCGCCAAGTCAACGCACCCTTCCAGTTTCAGGAGATCAAGCACACGTGAACAAGAACACCCGCCACAAGACCCTGGCCGCGGCCACAGAACACGTCTGGGACGCGTTCGTGATCGTCGTCGGCATGCTCAAGGGCGGCACAGGCAAGACCACCTCCGCCTGGTTCATCGCCCTCTACTACGCCGTCGTCCTCGGCCTGCCCACGTTGCTGCTGGACGCCGACGCCACCAGCCAGTCCGCCTACGACTGGTTCAAGGTCGCCCAGGCCGCCGGCTTCGAGATCCCGGCCAACCTGGTTGTCGAGCGGTACCCGTTCGACGACATCGCCGAGTACATCCGTGCCAAGCGCGCCGAGTTCGGCGCGATCGTGGTCGACGCCGGCGGCGGCAGCGCCCGCATCTTCCACGAGGCTGTTACCGAGGCGAACCTGCTGCTCGTCCCGGTCGCCCCCACCAAGATCGAGCGCCGCAAGCTCGTGGCCACCTTCGACGAGGCCGAGCGCGCCGCCGCCCGCAACGAACACGGCGTCACCGCCCACGTCGTCATGGTCAAGGCCGACGACCGCACCAGCCTGCCCGGCCGGGCAAAGGACCAACTGCTCGACCCCGCCCAGGGCGAGGGCATCGGCCCGGACCGCGACGAGGCGTTCCCGCTCGCCGAGACCACCATCCACTCCTGGGTGCACTACATGGAGGCCTTCGGCGAGGTCCCGACCGAGCTGAGCGAGTACGCCAAGCTGATGAAGGAGCTGACCGCAGCGTGAGCGAGCAGAACGAAAGGATCAGGCCTCCGGCCCGACGCACGGGCGGCCGTGCCCTGGGCGGAGCCAGGAAGACGACCCCTCCGCCCCCTCCTCCAACCGCCGAGCTCACCCCCGAGCAGTTCGCTGCTGAGGAAGCCGCCGCCCAGGGCGAAAGCCAGCCCCCGCCCAGCACGCCCCAGACTCCGTCCGCTCCGTCCAGCCCTCCTGTCGAGATGTCGGCGCAGGACGGGACCGAGACGGTGCCCGAGATGGCGCAGGGCGCCGTCGTGGTGACGGCCGCTACAGCGCCAAGCGACTCTGGGCAGGAACCTGCTCCCAGTCGGCCGGCCCAGGCAGTCGTTGCCCCCGAGGCAGGGACGGAATCCGCAGGTGAGACGGCGGAGCGACAGGTGCCGCCTGCGGCTCCGGCTACCGAGCCCGCAGCACCTGCGGTCCAGCCCGCCCAGCAGGCCCAGCCCCTGGAGCCCGCCTCGTCCCACGTCACGACCGCGCCTTCTTCTACGGGCCCGTCCGCCGAGGTTGCCGTACGCCCTGCCGTGCCTCCGATGGCAGGCGGTACGGCATTCCCGGTGAGGACTGACAGCCCGGGACCCCACCAGGAACAGGACGCGCGAGACCATGACGCGCCCAGCCAGGGAACGCCCTATGCCCACGGCCCTGGCCGGCCCAAGGACATCCCCGAGGCTGCCGTCGTTCTCAACCAGCGCATCATCGCGCGCGAGAGCCTCGACTCGTCGGTCCCCGCCGCGCTGAAGCTGAAGAAGCGGCTCAAGCGCTTCGCGCTGGACAACGAACTCGACCATCTGCCCATCGGCGACATCGTCTCGGTCGCCCTGGACGAGTGGCTCAGCGCCCGCGGCTTCTGACGCGGCGTACATCTCGCCGGGTGTCCGCGAACGGTCAACTCGTTCGCGGACGCCCGTCCCACCGACTATTCCACTAGTCGACTAGGCGGCTAGCTAGTCGACTAGTGGTCCGGACCGGAGCACCGTATGCCCGACCTCTCGCACCACGCCCGCCAGTTGCGCGAATTGGCTGACGCTCTTGATGCGCAATCCGAACTCACCGAGGACCCGTTGGCCCCACATCCCGACACTTTGGAGGTCGTTGATGCCCGTCATACCAGTCGCGGGCAAATCAACTACGCCGTCCCGGACGCTCTTCAACTCCAGCGGCGCATCCGCCGTTATCACGCGGATCACGGCATGCAGCACGGTGACATTGTTGCGATAGCGCTCGACGTATTCCTTCGCGCCAAGGGATATCCGCCTGACCTCTCCTCGGTCAAGGAAGATCCCTCATGAGCAGAACATCCGATCAACTCCTGTTGGAGGATGCCGGTCTTTGGCGCCATCTCGTTGAAAGTCGGGCTGACCAGCTCTCGCTCCTTGGGGAGCCGATGCAGATTCGGCTCCCTGCGGATCTTTGGCGTAACTGGTTGACTGACGAGGATGTTGTCGTCAGGTTCGAGGCCAAGCGTTATGTCAGGTCGGCGAGCCAATGTACTCCGTGGTTGGGGGCAGTCTCTTCAACCGGCCATGGTTCCTTCCGGGCCGCAAGCCTTCCTGGGCCGTCCCGGCGCGGAACGGTGCCAGCGCACCTGTTTGCCTACCAGCTCGCGCACGGAGTGATAGACCGACCTGGCTGGACGGCTGCCGAAGATCCTGTCGTGTGTCACACATGCGACTTTCATGGCTGTACAAATCCAGCCCATCTTCGACTCGGTACGGCAGCCGAAAACCGTGCCGAGTGGTCATTACGCCGGGGCAACCCGCACGGCCCCCTGGCGGATACACGCGGGGCCGCCGGGCGTACACGCGCCATCGCTGAGGCTATTCGTGCCGGGCTTCGCGCGGGAGAGCCATCCGCAAAGATCGAGAGGCGCATCCAGGCGGCAGAGGAAGCAGGCCTCCCACTCACCCTCTGGTGACGCGCCCGGTGCCGGAGCGTCCGGTGCTGGCCTACATGGTCTGGTTCATGCTGTGGGCATGCTCTATCGCCAACGCAGCAGCCTCGGCCAGGGTCTCGGCGACAGGTAGGCCGCTCTGCCGGAGGATGTCGGAGTGCGTCAGTCCCCCGGCGTACGGCACCGCGTGCACGCGGTTGGCGATCGCGGCGCGGATGTCATCGAGGGCGTCGCCGATGACCACGATCGGACGGTCTCCGATGGTTTCTCGCAGCATCGCCACGTGCTTCGCAAGGGGCTGCTTCTTGCTCCTGGCGGACGGCCCCGTCCGTCCGTCGACCCGCAGGAACAGGGAGGCGATGCCCAGGTCGGAGATCTGCTGGGTCAGCCCGTTGTGGGCGCTCAGCGACAGTACGGAATGGCTGCACCCGCTGCGGATCAATCTTGCGAGCAGCTTCTCGGTTCCAGTCACGAGCTCGGCCGGCGGTCGTCGGGATTGGTAGGTCTCGAAGGCCACGCTCGCATTCACTCGCTCCCGATACGTCAGGGCCCGGCGGAGTATGGCAGCGCACAGAGTGGGGGCTGTTGTGGCGAAGTGGCGTCGGACCGTGTCGAGTTCGACCGGTTCGGCGCCCAGAGAGGCCAGGGCTGCATTCACCGCTCCGACTTGGTGCTGGACGTCGTCGGCGAGGGTGCCTCTCCATCCCCACACCAGGTGCGGCCGGTTGAAGGTCCGTGGCACGGGAAGCGCTTCCTCTCTTGATCAGATGAAGGGTACGGCGGTGTCTGCCGGAGTAGGAACAATTAGTGGTGCCAGGCCCTGTGAAAATCTGCTGTGAGGTCCCTGACAAGGCTGTAGTCCTTCTCAATGGCTTCGGAGTCGGCATGCGCGAGGACGACCTCCCAGGTCCCGCCCGGCGGGAGCGCTGCATTCTGGGAGATGAACGAGTTCGGATCCCTGTCGATGCATGCTGTTGTGGGCAGCCCGGCAAGGTCCTGCAGCATTGCCGACCGAGAGCCGTCGCGCTGTTGGGCGTCCACGTAGGTTCGCGTCACGCGGATGCGAGGGCTGATGCGGCTGTTACGGAGAGAGAAGAGGGGCCCGTCGAGGGTTGCGTCGATCGGGTCGCAGTCTGTGATCGCCCACACGGCTTCATCGGCACGTGATCGGTGGGTGACCGTGCTGGCGGACAACAGGACCGGTCCGCGCTCGGGCTCAAAAGCGAGATGGCATGACGCCGACCCCGATGCCACGCCGAGGGTGTCCAACGCGCGGCAGACGTACAGCGACAGCCGGCGGGCCAGGAGGCCGTGTCGGTGCAAAAGGTCGGTTCGATCGAGCAGCCCGGTTGAGCTGTGAAGGAGTGTCCAGATGCCGGTAACAGCGTGCTGAGGGCCGTCGGGGCCGAGTTGTGTGACGCTGTCGACGACGTACTGCCGCCCCTCCACCCGCTCCTCCAGGACGAGGGCGGCATTCCCGCTGTGGCGGTAGGCAGCCTCCTGGACCTGCGGCCACATAGCGGAAATCCCCTGCACAGTAAGGCAGGTGACCGGCCGTACAGGTACACCGAGTGCGGCGGGAGCCAGCCGATAGACCGGCAGCGTACGGCTGGCGACCCACTCAAGGGCTTCTGCGAGGCGGGCGGTGCGCACGCCGGCGGGCATGGTGTTCCCTGCCTGGGCCAGGGCTTCTGACTGGACACCCCGATCAGTCCGGAGAAGGGTAGAGCCTGGGATCCCACTGCCGGGGAGGCGGAGTTGCCAGGCGATGCGCTCGGCCAGCTCAACGCCGACTGGACTTGCGGCCATGACCGCTTCCACTCCTGCTGTCTTCAGCTTCCTGACGGTGCGCCGCAGGTCGCCGTCGTACTCAATGACGTCGATGTACGCCTCGTCTGCCGCAACGTCACGGTAGGCAGCGGGCCTCGCGCCGCGGCCCAGGGTGACCGCGACGGCATCGCGCCCCCGACGCGAGAGCGCGCCGGGGTAGCCGGAGCCGGCTTGTGGGGCGATGACGGCAACGCTCGCGGTCCCCGTCGCATAGGGAGCGCGCGCCCCAACTGCCAGGCGGGCGGTGGCCATCAAGCAGCCTCCTCGGGAGATGGGTACCTGGGCGGCGGGAACGGTCACTTTGTGCAGCTCGTGGTGTGGGCGGGGCTGGAGACGCGTACGGAGAGGTGGTCGGCGACCATGTCCCGTCGTTTGGCGCACTCGGCGGCCGTGGCGCCGGTGACGACCCAGTGCGCGATGCGGTCGTCGATGCTGGCGCGCGGCGCCGCGGTCACCTGGGTGCCAAGATCTCGTGTCCACACGAGCCGTTCCAGCCACAGCTGATCGCGCAGGGCACCGTGCACGTCGAGCTGTTCCATGTACCCGGTGCGCTCGGGGTACAGGAAGCCGATCGCGGCGGCCTCCGAGCGTGTCGGGGCCAGGTCGGGTGTCCCGCCGGCAGCGAGAACTGCCAGTGCCTGGGGCAGGTTGACGCCAGTGGCTCGCTCGACGAGAAGCGGGATGAGGTCCCCGGCAGGACGGCCGTTGACCTCGATCACCCGGGGACCGTCGGAGGTCAGCCGAAGCTCGATGTGCAGGACGCCTCTGCTGAGCCCGAGGGCCCGCACGGCAGCGGTCACAACGCTGGCGAGGGCGCTGTCGTGCAGCAGCGGGTCCGCGGCGTCGACGCTGTGTGCCACCTCCTGGAACTGCGGTTCGGGGCCGAGGGTTTTCCGGGTGATGGCCACGATCCGTATCTGGTCGGGGGCGAGGACAACGGTCTCCACGCTGATCTCGGGTCCCTGGAGGTACTCCTCAACGAGGGCTCCGGTCACAGACCAGGCCTCCAGTCCCAGCACGCTGTCCACCAGGGCACGGTGGAAGGCCGCGCGCACCTCGTCGTCGGTGTCGGCCCGCAGGACTCCTGCACTTCCCGCCCGGCCGCGCGGCTTGACGACGACGGGATAGCCCAGTCGACGGGCGACCTTCACTCCGTGCTCGGCATCCTGCGCAAGGTACGAACTCGCCGAAGGGACGCCGTGCTCGGCCAGGAGGCGCCGGGTGGTGGCCTTGTCACGGCAGGCTGCGGCAGCCGTCGGCGAGTTGCCCGGCAGGCCGAGCTGGTGCGTGATCCGTGCCGTGAGCTCGACGAAGTGCTCCATATAGGTGGTTACGCCCGCTGCGCCGAGCTGGTCCGCGACCTTGATCAGGGATACTTCTGCTGCTTCGGGGTCGTGCAGGTCGACAGCCGTCTGGGAGGCGAGATAGGGGCTGGCCCACTTGGGCGGATCCTGGTCGACGAGCACCACGGGCCGGACGCGGGCGATCTGCCGCAGGACGTACTCCCGAAATTCGGGTGCTCCGGCACCCAGCAGGAGGATCGGACGGGAATCTGCGGAATGGTGGTGGCTCATGCTGTGTCTCCCGTGTTGTATAGGGGCAAAGCGGTGGTGAGCTGCAGGGCGCCGCAGGCGCTCACGCTGCCGCTCCAGGCGACGCGTGGTGTGAAGTCGTCGAGCAGTTCATGACGAACCGGCATTGGCTAGGGCCGACGCGAGGCGGCATCCGTCCGGGCGGCGGCCAGTGGAAGCGAAGGCTGTGCGAGCGCGAGGCCGTAGAGCCGCTCGGCGGTCCACCATCGCGTCACCTCCAGTCCCCACAGCGCCAGTTCGCGACGCAGGACCGGCTCACGGAACTTGGCCGATACTTCTGTCCGCAGCTCCTCGCCGGCCGCGAAGTCGACCGTCAGGCTGAGCGCGGGAATCTTCACGGTCTGGTCCGTGCGCGACCGCAACCGCATCTCGATCCACTCGTTCGTCGCGTCCCACCGGACCACGTGCTCGAAAGCACCGAGATCGAAGTCGGCGCCCAGTTCACGGTTGAGAACACTGAGTACGTTCTTGTTGAAGGCGGCCGTCACGCCGGTGGTGGTGTCGTCGTAGGCGGCGATGAGGGAGCGCTCGTCCTTGACCAGGTCGGTGCCGAGCAGGAGGGCATCGCCGGGCGAGAGCAAGGAGCGTATGGAGGACAGCAGGGTGGCGCGTTCGCGGGGCAGGAAGTTGCCGATCGTGCTTCCCAGGAACGCCAGAAGCCGCGGCCCGGGCGTGCCTGGCAGCGCCAAGCCGGTGGTGAAGTCGGCAATGAGAGCATGGACGTTCAGGCCCGGGCGTTGCTCCGTGAGGGCGTGTCCGGCCTGAGTGAGGGCGCTCTCGCTGACGTCCACCGGTACGTAGGTGTCCAGGTCCGGCAAGGCGTCCAGCAGGTAGCGGGTCTTCTCGGACGAGCCGGAGCCCAGTTCGATCAGGGTGCGGGCGCCGGTCACGGCGGCGATGTCGGTGGAGCGGGCGATCAGCAATTCGCGCTCGGCGCGCGCGGGGTAGTAGTCGGGCAGTTCGGTGATCTTCTCGAACAGTTCGCTGCCGTGTGAGTCGTAGAACCACTTGGGCGGCAGCGTTTTCGGGGTGCGGGTGAGGCCACGCAGGACGTCGGCGCGCAAGGCGGCGTCGGTGGACTCCTCGGGCAGGGTGCGGGTGATCAGGAACGGGCTCACAGGCGGGGCTCCTTCTTGGCTTCGGGGTCAGGCATGGCAGGGAGGGCGTGCGGACACGCCGGGGCGAGACGGCGTCGGGTTGTGGCGAGAATCAGCGCTGCGGCAGCTGCACCGGCCGGGAGGAGGGCCTGGGTGTGGGTGACGCCTGCGGCGGCCGTGCCGATCGCGCACCCGATATCCAGGAAGGCGACCAGCAGGGCGTGGGCCTCCGTGGTGTGCCCGGGCGGAGCGAAGGCGCTGGTCATGACGAAGCCAGCGCCGAGCAGGGGGGCCATGGCCAGCCCGGGGATCGCTGCCGCCGACAGCGCGGTCGTGGGGCTTCCTGCGACAGTCAGGGGGATCCAGCCGGCTGCGAAGACGACGGACAGGACGATCAGGTGGCTGGCGGTGCCGCCCCGCCAGGCTCGGGCCCCGTAGGCGAGGCCGCCGAGGACGGCGCCGCACGACACGGCCGCAGGCAGGCCTCCGGAGAGTTCGGGGGCATCGAAACGGTCGGCCGCGTCCACGGCAAGGGGGGTGAGAGCCCCGATAGTGACGCCGACACATGTCATCGCCGCATACAGCACCCGAAGACGCGCCGAGCGGATCGGGCCAAGCCAATCGGGCTGGGCAGACTGCGACTTGAAGCCGTGGTGTGCGCGGGAGACTGGGGTGCCCACGAACAGGACGGTGCCGAGGGCGCCGACGGCCGCGGTCGCCACGAGCGCCCAGGAAGCGGACGTGGTCGCGACGATCGTGGCCACCAACATCGGTCCGACGATGTAAATGAGCTCCTGAGTCCCGGAGTCCAGGGCCAGCGCTACCCGCTGGTGGCAGGGTGACGGCATCATCCCCCGCACGCCCCAGAACGTTCTGAGCGCTGCATCCAGCGGGGGCCGGGCTGCACCTGCGGCCGTCACGGCGGCGACCGCCCACCAGATCTCCGCTGGACCGGCGGCCAGGGCGAGGAAGGCAGTGCTGCTCAGGAGGGCACCCACGGGGAGTACGCGCCTTGGCCCGTAGTGGTCGACCAGGCGGGCGCTGAGTGGGCCGCCGATGGCGTTGGCCACCAGGTACACCGCGGCAAGAAGGCCGGCCGATGATCCCGCCCCGGCATCGTCGGCACTGAGGAGGACCGCCAGCGGGGCCATGCCGGTCGGCAGTCTTCCGATGAGCGACCCGCCCAGCAGCTGCGCCGCGCAGGGGACACGCAGCACGTCGCGGTAGCGGACCACGGGGAGCGGTCTCTCGCGGGACGCCCGCGCGCTGTCGAGCAGGGTCATGGCCGGAGCGCCGGGACGCATCCGTCGCTCCGGGCGATGGGCGCGGTGGCTGCGGGATGGAAGGCATGTTCCCATCCGGGGGTGTTCACCCAAGCGCTGTGGGCCAGGCACCGCAGCGCCCAGCCCATGGCGTCAGCCTCTGCAGTAGCGGGGTCCTGCTGACTGGCCGCGGCGAGTTCGCGTCTGTGGTGCCATTCGGTATAGAGATCGAGCAGGCCCGCCGCGAGCTTTCGCTCGGCGAGGCAGCCCGTCGCCTCCACGTCGGCGAGTCGCTGGGCAACGAAACGCGCGAAGCGCGTGTCGCGCTCGCGGGCCCATCCTTCGTCGTGGAGTGTGGCGGTGAACCGAAGGTTCGTCTGGGTGTATCCGCTGGCCCGGCTCGTCCGGTGCGGCGCGCTCATCGCGAGTCCACCATCTGGTACTCGACGCCGAGCACCTTCGGGTCACCGGCGGGTGTGAACTGTGCGAGGGCCTGTCCCTGGAGCTCGTCCAGGATGGCCACGCGTGGGGTCTTGTTGTAGACGGCCTGCTGCGCGCCTGGGGTGATCTTTACGTAGCCGGTGTAGATGTATCCGTCCTTGAGCTGCTCCATCCGGTTGTGCGCGGTGGGGAAGACCGCGAGTGCTCCGCCGGCTTGGAGTCGAAGGACGTAGATCTTCGGGTGGGTGGGCTGGGTGGCTTCCCAGTGCAGGGTGGCGTATTTGGCGTTCTTGTAGGTGGTGCGTTGGCGGTACGTATTGAGAGCGGTGCGGGTGGCTGCGGTGCTGGCGAGTTGGGCGCCGGTGTTCTTCCCGCCGGTCTCGTACAGGTCCTCGTAGGCGCGGCCTATCTGGTCGGGGGCGAGGGCGCCGACGCGGGCGGAGGGGCTGACGGCAGTCGCCAGGCCGTGGTTGCTGGTGTCGACGGCGGGGATCGGGCTCTTGGGGTCGGTGTAGACGGCGGCGACCATCTTGAAGTGGCGGTCGGCGGTCTTGTCGAAGACGAGGAGCGCCTGGTCCTTCGAGCCGCTGGCAGTGGCCTTGACGGCGAACCAGCTCTGACCCTGAGGGATGTAGTAGGAGCGGTCGCGGTAGGTGAAGGGCTTCGTGTAATACGCCTGGTCCTTCTTCGGCCAGGTCGGGAAGAGTCGGTAGTCGGCCTTGGACTGCTCGTAGAGCTGGCCGCCTTCCACCGTGCCGAGAAGTTCAGCGTTTTGGATCTTGTTTGCCTGTGCGTTGGTCTCTTCGTACCGGTCGAGGATTCTGGCGGCTTCGGTGCGCGTGACCGCTCCGGTGGGCGCGGGGCTCGGGGTCGTCGTGGGTGCATCAGCCTTGACGGGGTCCGAGCCGCACGCGGCGAGGGTGCCGGCCATGGTCACGCCGACGGCGAACACGGTCAGTTGGTGCAGGCGCCGGGATGCGGGCGTGTGTCGCATCGTGCGGTGTCCTCCTTCTGCAGCGGTGGGATGTGACGGCATGTGGGCCTGGCTCGGCTTGTGCGCGGCTGTACAGGGAGCCAGCCGTGTCGCCGGGGACCTGGGCCGTGGTGAGAGCACGGGTGATCGGCCAGCAGTTCTTGGCTGGCCTCGGAGGGGACGACGTGGGCCGGCGAGATGGCCGCCTGTCGCGAGCTCCGTCATGCGGACGCTCGCGACGGACGGTGTAGGAGCGTGGCCAACGGCAGGCAGAGGGCGGCGCCGAGCAGGCCGGTCATGAGGGTGGTCAGGGCGACGAGGTGGTGGCCGCCCAGTGCGAGAGCCCACCCGCCGAGGACGGGGGCGCACAAAACCGCAGCCGCCAGCGTTGTGCCCCAGATGCCCGCGTACACGCCGCGGCTCGACGGTGGCGCGAGCCTGTTGAGGACATCGGTGGCGGCGACGAACGCGGTGATCTCGCCCGGTACCGCCAGCACGGCGGCCACGCCGTACCCGGCGGTCGAGGAGGCCAGGCCGGCGGAACCCATCCCCGCGCCGAGGATGATCCCGCTCGTGCTGAGCAGGCCCACCATCGGGGTGGTGCGCCTGGCCCGGCGTGCAAGCCAGGGGTTGAGAAGGGGGGACAGTCCGATCACGGCTGCGGCGCTGGCGGCCTGGGTCCAGCCGTATGCCGTGGGCGGCAGACCGTCCTGGGCCATCATCATCGGGAGAATGGAGAAGAGAGCAGCGACGGGGATCAGGATCAGTAGGCTCGCCAGCCACAGCAGCCACAGCAGCGGGTCGGTGAAGGCTTGCCGGTGTGCTCCGCTGCCGAGGTAGTGCCCCGCGCTGGGCGGCGGGACAACCCGAAGCGCGACGACGGCGAATGCGGCGCACACCACCGCGTTGCACCAGAACAGCACCGAGATGCCGACCGGCTCCGCGAGGGCTCCTCCGACAAGCCCCGTGGTGGCGGCTCCGAGGTTGACTGCGAAGTGCCGCCAGCCGGTGATGCGTGCGCGCCCTGGTTCGTCCGGGACGGTGTCGGCGACGAGGGCGGACACGATCGGGCGGGGAGCGTCGTAGACAAGACCGGACAGAGCAGCCGCGACACCGAGGGCCAGCGGGGTGCGGGCCTCGGCGAGGAGAGGGAAACTCACAGCTGCCACCGCCATGGCGCTGACGAGGGTGGCCCGGCGACCGACCCGGTCGGCCAGCCATCCGCACAGCAGTTGCCCGGTGAACCAGCCGGCACCCCACAACGCCAGGACCGTGCTCACTACTGCTGTGTCCAGGTGCAGTTGATCCAGGCGATAGGGCAGGTACGGGTAGACGAAACCGGCGGCGCGCACGACGAACGTCGCGACGAGCAGCGCCCAGATGATCGGCGGCCACCGATTCGAGGCTGGGGCCGGGGGTGGCGTAGCCCGTGATTGCGAGGATGAGGCTGTGGCAGGCACCAAAACTCCAGGTAGCCGAAGAGCTGCGGCGCCTCTCGGCACCGGGGCGGGAAACCGGAAACGGGTCGGCTGGTCAGCCCCCTTCGGCGGATCCCCAACCCGCCTGAGAGCGAACTCCCGGTGAGGCGAGGCAGGTTGGCGCGAGGAGCGCCGACTCGCTCCGGTGCTCGGCTTCGGCCGCGAGTCCCACCGGCGACTGACCGCCGGGAGCCAGGCCTGACGGCCCGGAAGCCCCACGACTGCCGGACACCGCCGAGCCGAAGGTCACGGATCGCGTGGCCCCCCGCTCCGACGACTCTCGTTCTCGACGGCCAGGTGGCGTCGGCAAAGAGATGCCAAGTGGGTGGTGAAAGAGCTGGGGCCGCAACTGCCGGAGCAGCGCGAAGGCCTTCAAGCGAGTGGTGCGCCGGTGTCGCAGGATGTCCACGGATGTCTCCGTATGAAGAGGAAGCGATGCCGCACGGTGGCTGATGCCGGTCTTGCGTCGTCGGCCGTGATTCCGTCCGGCGAGCGCACGGGCGTCATGCACCGTGATGTCGGGGCCATGAGCCGGACAGCGGAGGGGGGGCCCCCCCCCCCGCGGGGGGGGCCCCCCCCGGGGGGGGGGGCCCCCCCGGGGGGGGGGGGCGCCCCCGGGGGGGGGGGCCCCCGGGCCCCCCGGTACCCGGGCGCCCCCGGGCGGGGCCCGGGGGTTTGTGGGGCGGGGGGGTTGGGGGGGCCGGGGGCCCCCGGGGGGGGGGGCGGGGGTGCGGGGGGGGGCGGGGGGGGCCCGGGGGGGGGGCCCCCCCGCCGCGGGGGGGGCCGCCCCTCTAGGGAGTCGAGGACCGTACGGGGGGTGGGATCCTCGACTGGTCTGTGCGGCCGACGGGCCAGCGGTACCGGGGCCGCAGGTGTGCGTGCCCCCGCCGACGGTGTCCATCGGACCGCCCCGGTCTGAGCAGGCGGCACCGCTGATCGGCTACGGACGCTTCGGATAGGCCGGGGGTGGCGAGACCTCGTAGGGGTTGACGCAGTAGTAGATTGCGTAACCGCGCACGCGCTTGCCGTCCGATCGGCGTGTCACGGTCCCTCGCGAGTACCAGGTCTTCTCCTTGACCTTGTAGGCGAACTGGTCGACTCGGACCTTGTCGCCCTTGTATCCGATGCCGACGACCACGCTGGTCTTGCTCGGGCTCTTGTGGAACTTCACGGCGCTGCACGACACCTTCATGGTCGCCGTGTCGTATGCCTGCGCTGCCGGCGCAGCGGCCAAGCCCCCACCGGCAAGCGCGAGGCCGAGTACCCCTGCCGCGATCCTGCGACGGTTCAGGACAATCAAGGCGGTCCCCTCACTGCTGCTCGGGCGGCATTCGTGGACGAGGACTCCTCGGAGCGTGCTTCAACGTCGCTCGCGCGCCTGGTGGCGGGCATACGGGCTCCCCGACACCCACATCCATAAACACCTGTAGATGACAGGCCTTGACCATAACCGCCAGCCCTCGACAGGTCGACCCCCTTTCATAAACACATGAAGATGCGAGGTGGCGGAAGTGACGCGAATCCAGTACCGGGAGACCAGACCACTCGGCAACCCGCACCCTTCGGTCACGCCCCAAGCGGGCAGCCCAAAAGCCCGGTATGTGCTAGATTCACATAAACACCTGTAGAGAAAATGGCAAGGTCGACCTGCGACTTCTCACCGCGTGAGAGGCTCACAGGAAGCAACGTCCACACCAGTGGACTAGACCAATTTACGAACGCAGAGCTGCACTGCGAGAGCGCTTGACGCGACCTGCCCGCGAAGTGATATTCACGTGCGTGGATCGCGACAGGGTTCGCGCATCTCCCGCATAATGATCAAGCCCCACAGGAGAGGAGGAGGGACCGACGATGCCCGGAACCGTCGGTGACGGCACCAACAAGCCGCCACGCACGCTCGCGGAGAAGCTGTCACGACTCCGCGAAGAACGTGCACCCGAAGGCGGCAAGGTGCCGTCCTGGGAGGCGCTGGCGAAGGAGATCACCGAGAAGACCGGGGTTGCGATCTCAAGCGCGTACCTCTGGGAGCTGGGGACAGGCAAGCCAGGAACGAACGTGAGCCTGAATCATCTGAAGGCCTTCTCCAAGTTCTTCGGCCGACGCGTCTCCTACTTCGCCGAGGACGAGGTGGCCTTCGAGGACGACGCGCAGGCGCAGCTGGCCCTCCTGGAGCAGTTGCGCCGGCTGGGTGTCAGGCACATCCGGCTGGAAAATGTGGAAGGGGACGCCAGCCCTGAGACAGTCACGGACCTTCTCGGTCGGCTGCAGACCCTCGACATTCTGCGTGATGCAGACGTCCGGGAGATCGCTCTGCAGGTGACCCGCCTGACGGCCGAGCAGCGTGTAGCCCTGGGCAACATCGCCCGTAGCCCTTCAGCGCTCGACGCGCTCCCCCGCACGGCTGGCCTTCTCGAAGCGGCTGCCGGACTCACGGACGAGCAAATCGCCTCGGTCACACGTGCGCTCGGCCAGGTGGACGTGCTCGAAGCACTCCAGGACGAGGGAGTGTCGCAGATCGCGAGCCAGTGCCTCGAATTGCTTCCATCGAGCAGGGAGGCCGTCCTGTCCATGATCGGGCAGCTTGGACGGCTGGAAGCCGGTAAGGCATAGGAGTTGGGCCGTTCCCGAAGGAACGGCCCCGCACTCCGTCTTCGAACTAGGCGGCACCGCCGTCACTGCGGTGTGGGCCCAACTGGAGGTATTCCGCGATCAGTTCACGCGGAAGCAGGGGCATCAACCGGCTTGCTGCGTCGAGTGTCTTCTCATCAGCTTCTTCCGCGGAGTCGGCATCCGGCTCCGGCCAGCGGCGAACCGCCTCAGCAGCTGCGGAGATCGGGTGGAACAGGATGGTCCCGTCCTCGGCTGCGAGCCACACCCCGCTCGGAGCGTCGCCCCCGCTCTCATCGTCGCGACGAGCGAGGCCGTCTCCCTGTTTCCCGTCATGACGGACCTCATTATTCCCGGAGAGGTCCGCGAATTCATGGGTGCCGTCCAGAGATTCCGCGCCTTGCGGATCCCTGTCCAGTACGCCGTTTCGATTTTCCCGCCGGCTCCCGCCCGGCACCGTCATCGCTATCGCCCCCGCGGTTTATTTTCACCTTCTGTGTATTGCGTGCCTTCGGCTCATCCCCCGTTAAGGACACGCGTTTCTTCTCCCTGTCTGTGCGGGGCGGAACCTTGCTCATCCCGGAGGACCAACTGTCCGTCCCAGCACACGATCCCAGGCACGGCAGCGCCGAGCGATCCGGCGCGCGGCGCCCCGGTCGATGCGGACGCTCGCCCTCCCCGCGTCTTGATTCCTACCCTTGCGAATATGACTACGTCAACGATGAAACACAGAGAGTCGCGCGGGGCGGCTCGCTTCTCACGTGGTGAGAAGCGAGCCCGTTGAACGCATCTCATGTGGTGAGAATTCGGTTTCATTTCTCACCCCGTGAGAAACGGAGTGCGATTGCCAGCACTCCGCAGAACCGTCAACTCCATGACATAGCCTGGCCTTAGGAGGCATACCCAGATCCACAACCGCAGGGAGAAGTGTGCGCGCCATTAGGATGGAACAGTTCGGCGGTCCCGAAGTGCTGCGGGTGGTCGAGGTCCCCGATCTTGAGCCGCGCGGCGCCCATCACCTCTTGCAGGTGAGTCGCGCAGGCGTGAACTACGCGGACATGCACGTACGGGGAAACAGCTATCTCGCTCCCGTGACATTGCCCTACATTCCCGGCAACGAAGTCGTCGGCACGACAGCGGACGGCAAGCGCTTTGTTGGCCTCACCCAGGGCGGCGGATACGCCGAGCAGGCTCACGTCCACCGCCGCACCTCGTGGGAGGTGCCTGATGACGTGACCGACGAGCAGGCAGTCGCACTGTGCCTCCAGGGCAATTCGGCCTACCACCTGCTCCACACCGTCGCTGCTGTCCGGGAGGGTCAGACCGTGGTGATCCCGGCCGCCGCGGGCGGCTTGGGGTCCATAGCCGTCCAACTGGCCAAGGGCATCGGCGCGAAGGTGATCGCCCTGGCGAGCACAAAGGAGAAGCGTCAGCTCGCAGAAGACCTCGGTGCCGACGCAGTCGTCGATTCCACCAGTGAGAACCTCACTGAGGAAATCAAGGAAGCAGCCGGCGGTCCGGTCCAGGTCGCGCTTGAGATGACCGGCGGACCGACCTTCCACTCGATCATCGCCGCCCTCGCCCCCAACGGGCGGCTGGCTGTGTACGGATACGCGTCGGGCCAGACCACCGAGGTGTCGACCAAGGTGCTGATGGAGCAGTCGATCACCGTCTCCGGCTTCTGGCTGCCGACTCTGTTCCGCGACCTGAAGGCCCTGCCCGCCAGGGTTGCGTCCAGGGAAGTGGTGTACGGGTTCGACCTGATCCGGGGGTTTGCTCCGGCATCGGGATGGTGCCCGCATAGATGAACGGCCACCGGC
>NZ_JBIAGM010000054.1:0-22431 GCF_042869815.1 Streptomyces sp. NPDC006739 | reverse complement strand
GGCAACCTGCTCGTCCAGGTGCTTGGCCATCGCACTGACCTGGGACTTCGACAGCTGGGTGACGCCGAGGGACTCGGCGAGCTTCTCAACTCTGCGCGTGCTGACGCCGAGCAGGTAGGCGGTGGCGACCACTGAGATGAGGGCCTGCTCGGCCCGGCGGCGGCGTTCCAGGAGCCAGTGCGGGAAGTAACTGCCCTGGCGCAGCTTGGGAATGGCGAGTTCGACGGTGCCGGCGCGGGTGTCCCACTCGCGTGGGCGGTAGCCGTTGCGGTGGTTGACGCGTTCGTCGCTGACCTGCCCGTATTCGGCGTTGCAGAGGGCGTCGGCCTCTGCGGACATGAGCGCGTCGGCGAACGTCTTGACCATCGCGCGCAGCAGATCGGGACTCGCCGCAGCGAGGTCGTCCTCGGCGAGCGCGTGCAGGGGCAGACTGTCAGGTGCGGTCATCGTGCTGATCTCCTTCGAGCTTCGACATCTCGAAGATCAGCCGGTGGCCGTTCTTGTATCCGGGCACTCACTCATACGCCGGGACAAACGCCCGGATCAGGTGGGAGCCCGTACACCACTTCCCTGGACGCAACCGGGCCCGGTGGTGGGAACGCGAATTGACGCGGCAAGAAAGGACTGATCGTGGGTTCTTTGCGCCGGAGCCCAGATCCGGGGACGGCGAGGAACTCGGACTACTGGTGCGCGAGTGCTTCGATGATGCCGTGCGGTGGAGTTCTGCCCGGGGCCGCGAGGACGCGGAGGCCATGACGCGCGGTGATCGCCGTGGCCTTGAACGGAACCTTGTCCGGGCGGTGGAGACGGAGATGGGGCGCAAGGCCCGTCCCTTTGAGCTGCAGGTGACGGAGCTGCCAGTCGTTGGCGCGGTCGGCTGGCGCGTCTCGCAGAAGCATGTCGTGGTCAGCCGGGCTCTGCGGGAGGACGCCGCGGCGTATCACCAGTGGCTGACCCCGGTGATCCGCGAGCTGGCCTGACAGCGGGAGCCCGTACCCGGCGCCCGCCGCTCGGGCTCCAGACCGATCGGGAGCACGGAGACCGGACGTGTCGGCACGGACGGACCGTCATCCACCCATGACGGCAGCCCGCCACGACGCCAGCAGATACCAACAATCAACGAACGTGACCTGCGTGCACTGCAGATGGCAAAGACTGATCAGCCAATCCGAAAACTGATAAACCCGCGCGCATGGCGCCGACCACGCAGAGGAACACGTCCCTCTCTCCCAACCCCACACCACAGACCACGAGCAGCACCAAACTGATCAACCCAGTTCAACACACCCAGTCTTGATCAGAAAAACTGCTCCTGTACATGGACGCACTGCGGGAGCTGGGCGTGGAGTGGGCCTGACGACGAACGGGGAAGCGTGCCGTCCGCATCTGGCGATGCACCGAGGCTGGGTCATGGTGGCGGCGGTGGGGCGGTGAGATACGGCGCGAGTTGGGCCTCAAGATCTGCGACGCGTTTGTCCAGGAAGCGATTGTTCTGACGGGCGCTGGCCAGACGCTCTTGGAGGCCCTGGTTGTCCTGGGTGAGCTGTCGTACTTGCTGCTTCAGGCCGGTGTTCTCGGTGACGATGCGCTGCAGTGAGCCTTCGGGGAGATCATGTTCGAGGTCGCGGATCTTGCCGAGGAGTTCAGTGCTGCGAGGTCTCAGGCGCGGAAAGCGGTACTCCAGGTGGCGGACGGTCCGCGCTGGCTCGAACCGGCTGGCTCGAGGACGGCGCCATCCAGGTGCTGAGCGGTACGCCGCAGCTACGGGCCGGCGAGCTGGAGCCGCGCCGCAAAGAGCTCCTGGACGCACCAGAAGCCGGGATGGTCTGGGAGCCGGGCGAGGAAGCCTGCGAGAAGAAGCTCGCCGCGCTGCGGTCCTACCGGCGGGCCACGGGGCACCTCGCTCCGCGTCAGGAGGCGGTCTGGGGTGAGGGCGAGGCGATGGTGCCCATCGGGCAGTACATGGCCAGCCTGCGCCGGAAAGGCGGCAACCAGCTCCGGAAAGCGAAAGGGCCCACCGACTTCCGTCGGCGGGCCCTCGCGAAAGATTGAGGCTAAAGGATGATCATCCTGTCGAATGTGATGGTGAGCGCCATCTGGTCCCTGCCGACCTCCTCCTTGGTGATCACCGGGGACAGGAACGCGTACTGCTTGAGGGTGTTTCCCGCGAAGTCGAGTGTGCTGACGCTGACGAAGCCCGGCCTCGGTTCTCGAGGGTCATTCTGACTCGCCAACCATGAGTCGATGATGGAGTGGGCGCCAGAGTACCTTACTATATACAGTTCATTTACAGCGGGGAAGTCGACTTGTGTCAGGTACTCGGCGAAGGTGCCATTCACGCTGAACGCGTAGTTCTGCACGGGCGCGGCGGGCGGCAGGATGCCGTCGGAGACCGCGTCGGCGGCCGGGGCGTGCGGCGGTGTACTCGCTGAGGCGACCGAGGCCGAACCGGCGACGAGACCGACGGACAGCATTCCTGCAGCGATCAGCGCGCATAAGCGCCTAGCGTGATCGAGATGACGTGTCATTGAAACCTCTCGGATCGAGTTGGTGTCGTGTGGTATCAAGCTAGTGCCTGACCATGAAGGTTGACGGTGCCGGCTATCACGCCATGGGCGATGTCAGCGCACGGCGTTGCAGCATCCGCACGTTCTTTTTCAGCCGCTCAGCTCGACCGCACGGCGTACTCCGTTGGCGTAAGCCTCGGGCTGTTCCCAGGCTGCGAAGTGGCCGCCGGCAGGGTGTTCCACGTAATCGCAAACGTTGAGGAACGCCTCGGCGTAGCTTCGCGGTTCCGGTTTGATGTCGCGCGGGAATACGGAGAGCACGGTCGGCGTGTCGACCCGGTCGGGAAGGGTGACCGGTTCGGCATAGGTGGTGAACGAGGTGCCGATCGTGCCGGTGATCCAGTAGACGGTTATCCAGGTGAGGAGTTCGTCTGTCGTGAAGGCCGACTCGTCGGACCAGGACTCCAGCTTCTCGGCGATCCAGGCGGCGAGGCCGGCGGGTGAGTCGCCGAGAGCGACGGCGAGCGTGTTCGGCCGCGTCGACTGCTGCGCGATGTATCCGCCTTCGGTCCGGAACCACTGCGCCGACCGGTGGAGGTAGGCCGCTGCGTCGGGCGCGAGTTTCGCCGGGTCGGCGGTGAGCGCACGCTGCGGGGCGATGTTCGTCAGGTGCAGTGCGGCCACCCGATCCGGGTGTTCGGCCGCGAGGAGTTCCGCGATGGTGCCGCCCACGTCGCCGCCGGAGACCGTGTACCGCGAGTAGCCGAGCTCATCGAGGGCGTCCGCGAGGACCCCGGCGATCCGGTGGGCCGACATACCGGGCTCGGTGAGCGGGGCCGCGAACGGGAAGCCCGGCAGCGCCGGAACCACCACGTGCATGTCTGCGAGCAAAGGGAGAACGCGCTCGAAGCGCAACACCGAGTCCGGCCAGCCATGCAGCAGCACGACGACCGGGGCGCCGGGATCCGCGGACCGCTGGTGGATCACACGCAGGTCGGTGTCGCCCGCCCGCACCGTGGCCCAGGGGAATCCGTCGATGCGGCGCTCGTGCACGCCCCAGTCGTACCCGTTCGCCCAGTGCTCGAGCAGTTCGTCGAGGCGGGAGCTGCGGATGCCGCGCGTCCCGTCGTCACTCCACGGCGTCGTGACGCGCCGCGTCCGCCGGAGTCGTTCCCGCATCTCCCCGTTCATGTGTATCAGCGTACACATGATGTGTATGCTTGTACACATGACTTTGCGCAATGCAGCCGCCACCCGGAAGCGGATCCTGGGGCACGCGCGACGACTGTTCGCCCAGCACGGGTATGCGGCGGTCACCGTCAAAGACGTAGCCGACGCGGCCGCTGTGTCCCCCAACCTCATCACCCGTTATTTCGGTGGCAAGGAGGGGCTCTTCCTGGCGGCAACCCGGGTGGAGATCCCGGTCTCCGACTCCTTCGACGGTGACCGTTCCGGGCTGGGTTCGCGTCTCGCGGCGAGCATCGTCCAGCGCTGGTTCGGCGCCCCCGGGGAGGATCCGCTGCTCGTCCTGCAACGCGCGTCCGGCGAACGCCCTGAGGCGGCCGAGGCGCTGGCCGCCTTCCTCGACACCAATGCGCTGGAGCCGCTGTGCCGCTACCTGCGCAACAGCGGCCTGGACGAGGCGGACGCCCGCAGCCGAGCCGCAGCGATCGACGCCTTCGTACTCGGCGTCTCGACCCGCCGCCGGGTCCTGCGCTCCGAGCTCGGCGACCCCGCCCACCTCCAGGCATGGCTCAGCGCCACCATCCAACGCCTCGCCGACGGGTGACGAACGACAGCAAGAAGTACTGAGTACCTGTTCTCTGAACCTTTGGGAACGCGCGGGCCCGGTAGCTGAGCCCGGCGGGTCCGGCCGACCAGAGCGTCGGCACGCAGGTTACGCAACGCGCGGCGTACGCAGTCGGTGTCCTGCTGGTCCGGCAGCAGCGGCGCCTTGAGTTGACGGAGCATGGCCAGGCGCAGCCGGGCGAAATCCAGGAAGGAGGACCTCACCCCGGATCTTGGTGCCCGCCCGGGCGGACCAGGCGCCGAACTCCTTTGGCATCTCCCGCCACTGCGAGCCGGTCTTGAACCGCCAGATCACCCCCTCGAACTGCTGCCGCAGTCGCTCGGGGTACGGGCCGTACTCGCCGATCGGCAGGTATGGCTCGACGAACTCCCACTCGTCGTCGCTCAGTTGCACTCGCGTCACACAAGGCGATCTACCAGTCCAGGCCGTGCCGCGAGGGCGAATCTGCAGATTGATCACGCTCAATACGTGCCCTGGCGCAGGGCGGCGGCCAGCCGTGGCGACCTCGCCCATGGTCCCTCCCCGGGGAGCTGCGTACGGGACGTCACCAGTCCAGCACGTTCGCTGGCGGAGGCGGAGGCTTGGACGTCATCACGGCGCAGATTGACCGGGCCCGTTCCGGACGTGAGCGGCTGTGTCGGATCAGCGACCATGGCGGCTTGTCCGCCCGGCGTCGCGCGCGGAACCGCCGTCGCGCGCGACGAGTACCAGCGGCGCCCGGTCCCGTCGCCCGGAGCCTGTCCCACCCTCCCAGCTTCTCTTCCTGCTGTAGGGCGTGGACCGGGGGCGTAGAGGGGATTGTCGGCCTCCCGGCCACGGCAGGGTCAGCGTTGGGAACGCCTAGGGTCTGTTGCGAAAGTGGATCTTGTTCGTTGATGATCACGTCCTGTGGGACGTGGGGACCTGACGAACGGCCAGTGGGCCCGGCTTGAGCCGTTGCTGCCGCGGGGCATCAAGCCGGGTCGGCCGCAGGTGTGGACGCGGCGGCAGTTGATAGACGACATACGGTGGCGGACCCGGACCGGTGCGCCTTGGCGGGACGTGCCCGAACGTTACGGGCCGTGGGACCGGGTCTATGACCTGTTCCGGCGCTGGCAGCGGGACGGCACCTGGGGAAGGATCCTCACCCAGCTCCAGGCCGAGGCGGACGCCAAGGGCCTGACCACCTGGGACGTCAACGTCGACTCCACCGTCTGCCGGGCCCACCAGCATGCCGCCGGGGCGGCGAAAAGGGGGACCTCCAGAAGGAGCCGCCCGGCGGGATCTTCGTCGAGCCGGGCGACCACGGCCTCGGACGCTCCCGTGGCGGACTGACCAGCAAGATCCACCTCGCGGTCGAGCAGGGGCAAAAGCCCTTGTCCGTCGTGATCACGGCCGGGCAGCGGGGCGACTCCCCGCAGTTCGAAGCGGTCCTGGAAGCCATCCGGGTTCCGAGGCTGGGGCTCGGCAGGCCACGCAAGCGCCCGGACCGGGTGCGGGCCGACAAAGCGTACGACTCCCGCGGCAATCGCTCCTACCTGCGCAGACGCGGGATCAAGGCCACCATCCCGGTTCCGGCGGACCGTGTCCGCAACCGCCTCAAGCGTGGATCGCGTGGCGGGCGGCCCCCGAAGTTCGACAAGGACGACTACAAGCAGCGGCACGCGGTCGAATGCGGGATCAACCGGCTCAAGCGCCATCGGGTCGTCGCCACTCGGTACGACAAACTCGCCGTCCGCTACGAAGCGACAGTGCTGGTCGCAGCCATCAACGAGTGGCTGTGACCAGCACTTTCACAACAGACCCTAGTCGGCCCCGACCACCGAGATGTCGTGCGGCGACCGCGGATCGATTTCGTAGTGGGTGCCGAACTGGCTGCTGAAGCCGATCACCCGCACCCTCTGCCCCTGCTTCAGGCCGGAGACGTCGATGCCCGTCTGCACATTGAAAAAGACCGGCACGGGGCCCGAACCGTCGTCGACGGACAGCTTGTACCCGTAGGGGAGGTCGCTCGTGGGTGCTTGAGTGATCCTGCCTACGGCCTTGACGAGCCGCCCCTCGGTGGCCTCTCCGACCCCGGCGGTGCCGACCCGCTCCGGTTTCACCGACCGGCCCTTGTGACCGACCTCGACATCGGAAGGGTCGGCCGGGACGAGGGTCAGCAGTCCGGAGCTGTCCCGCAGCGTGCCGGTGATGCGTGCGCGCCGATACGGGTACGCATGCACGTCGCTGTGCAGGCTGACGTAGATACCGGCGGTCCTGTCCTGGAGCGCGAATCCCTTGTCGCCGAAGCTGGATTCGAAGGCACCGGAGGGAGTCGTCACCGAGCCCGCCACGGTGACCACTGTCCCGACCGGCAGGCCGCGGGCCTGGGCGATCGAGATCGTCTTCGCCTGCGGTGCGGCGACTGCCGAACCGGTCCCCAGCACGGGTGCCACCATCAGGGCGAGCAGGGGTGCGAAGAGCAGCATGAGAAGCCGACGGGTCAGGCCCATGAATGCACTGTCCTTTCCGAAAACCGACACCTCCCAAGTGTGCGTGCACGCCGCGCACTTCACACACACGCGCGACCGTCGAGTGACGCTTGGTCAGGGCCGAACGCTGTGTGAAAGTGCCACCTGGAGTGACAGGTGTGGCAGTCATGGTCTTTTTCCAGGGCGTGTTCGGACGATCACGTGACTGCCTGCACCTGGGTCGGCTCCGGATGCGACTACGGGGACAGAACTAGCCTCGTCGGTCACCGGATGGCGCGAGCGCCCACCCGGCCGGAGCCAGGACGACCACCCGGCTCCAAGAACCGCAACCCCGCCATCACCCGTGCGAGTTCCGGGGGTGAGCCCCGTACCGTCGGCGAGCTGACCCGGGCGCTGGCCGACTCCTACGACGGGCCGCGCGCCCCCACGTCACCGGACAGTACCGACTGAGACATATGTTCGCCTGTCACCCCGACAAGATCGGAATGACAACAGCCTTTACAGCTTGGCTCTGAAGCTGATCGGAAAATCGATCTTCGGGAGGGCAGGCGGCAGCATCCGGGCCGCTTGCGGACCGGATGTCGGGGGGTCGGTCAGGCGGCCGCGGGTTCCAGGGTGACCTGGTGGCCGAGGGCCTGGAGCTGGCGGACGAGGTCGCGGGTCTTGCGGGCGGGGTTGAGGTGACGTTGGTGCCAGTCGGCGCCGAGTTCCTGGTAGGAGGCGTCCGGGTCGTTGATCAGGTGCCAGGCGATGACGAGTATCGAGCGGGCGACGGCGACCAGGGCTTTGGCGTGGCCACGGCGTTTGACGATGCGCCGGTAGCGGGCGCCGAGGAAGGTGTCGGTGCGGGCGGCGGCATTGGCGGCCTCGCCGAGGGCTCCCTTGAGCCAGGGATTGCCCTGCCCGGCCGGGCCTGTGGTGTTCTTCGCGCCGGACTGGATCGTGCGTGGGCACAACTTGGCCCACGAGACGAGGTGTTCGGGGGTGGGGAAGCGGCTCATGTCCGCGCCGATCTCGGCGAGGATGATCTGCGCGGTGGCCGGCCCGATCCCGGGGACGACGTCCAACTTCTCGGCCGGGGCGACAGCGCTCAGGCCACCGGCGCACGGGTCGGCTGCTGGGCCGTCGTGCGGGGAGGTGATCTCTTCCAGCGTGTGGGCGATGAGCCGGTCGAGTTCCTGGATCTGGACGGTGAGATGGTCGACGGTGCCCAGCAGCACCCCCAGCAGCCGGGCGTGGTGGTCCTCGAACTGCCCGGTCAGAGCCTCGATGAGGGCGGCCTTCTTCTTGACCAGGCTGCCCTTGGCGAGGCCGGCGAGGGTGCGGGGGTTGCGTTCGCCGGCGACCGGCGCATCGAGCATGGCCCGTCCCGACATGCCGAAGAGATTCGAGACGACGTCGGACAGTTTGACCTGCGCGTCCTGCAGAGCCTTGTCCACCCGGTGCTTGTGGCGAGTGCGTTCCTGGACGAACACGGTGCGGGTCCGGGTGAAATCACGCAGTTGCCGGACGGCCTTCGGCGGGACGAACGAGGCCCGGACCATGCCGCGTTCGGCGAGCTTGGCCAGCCAGACCGCATCCAGCTTGTCGGTCTTCGGGCGCCCGGGGACGTTCTTCACATCGCGCGCGTTGACGAGCCAGCAGTCCAGTCCGCGGGCCTCCAGCAGGTAGAAGAACGGACGCCAGTACGAGCCTGTCGCTTCCATGACGACCCGCTCGACGCCTTGGCAGACCAGCCGGTCACCGAGTTCCAGGATCGCGTTGGTGGTCGAGGCGACGTTCCAGACCTGCTGGACGCGCCGCCCATCAATGGTGTCATGCGGGACGCGCAGGCAGACCATGCCAGATGCCTTGGCGATGTCGATCGCCGCGACTCGCGAGACCGTCCCGTCGTCGTGGTCTTCTCTCAACTCCTCCATCAGGTGCCCCCTGTTGTGCTGGTTCGGGCCGGGGCTGCCCGGGGAGCCTGAGGGGGTCGGAGAAGCTGATCGGCGTGCTCAAGAGGACAGTGTGCGGCCCCTCGGACGGCTCCCTCACCAGACTCCTATGCGGGCTCACGGCCCAAACATCAAGCGGCGTCGGCGGACAGCCCCTGTGCCGATTTTCACGCCCGCGGGGCGTCACCGCAGGTGAACGGTCGACTCCTATAGATCGTCAAGTTGTAGTAGACGGCAACGACGTGGTGGGCGTGGCCGAATGCCCCGCCTGGCACGATGGCTCACTGCCGAAAGAGCTGGGAGCCGGTCAGCGGCCACCGGCCTCGGCGCAGTGCCGTCCAGCGCGGGGAGCGCGGTCACCAGCCGCGGCTCGACGGCCTGCGTGCGGGTGCACCAAACCGGCCGTCCCAGCAGCGGACAAGGCGCGCTTTTCGGCCAGTACTCGCAGGTAGCGAGAGTGAGGCCGGGGCGGAGGGCATGATCGCGGTCGTGTACCGCGAAGACATGCCCTGCTGCGTGCGGTGGGAAATCCAGATGCACGAACGGTTCAGCGGCGTGTGGATCTGCAAAGACTACGGCCGCGCCACCATCAGCGCGAACCCCACCGAGGTAGGCCGCGCCGTCCTCGCCGCCTACCTCGCCGGCCAGGACAGCCGGGGGGAAACGTTCCGCGTCACCATCCGCACCGACAGCGGCAACCCATCCGTCGTCACTCCCGGCCAACTCACCGAGCCCAGCTGGACAGCGGACCCGGCCATCTGCCAGGTCCTGCCCGCCTACCTGCGCAACGCCCTGGCCACCTGACCCCCAGCAGAGCCACCAGCACGGGTGGAAGGCACCTGGAAGGCGGGCTCGCCCAGGAGGCGGGGCCGGCCAGTCCTCGGCGGGGAAGCTCCACCCGCGCTCGGCAGGGGACGGGGCGGGGCGGCAGTGGCTGCTCGCCCTCCGGTGCACCCCCATCGGGATGCGGAAGGCGGAGTCGGCTTGTCGGGGCGGCCCGGACCAGGGCGCATGACGAAAGGGCCGCCCCCGCCCCGCCGTTCTGATACGGCCGAGCATGATCGACCGTATCCCCCGCCCGTACGCTGCCCCGTGGGGCAGGTTCAGCGATACGCAAGGCCATCTGCGGCAGCCGGGGGCAGCGCCCGCCGGGACGGCGCCGGGGTGGGACGTTGCTGCCCTGGTACACCGGTCCCTTTAACGCACCTCATCTCATCGCGTCCGCAGCGACACGCTGCCGGGCGGGGTGAGCAGGCGTCAGCAAATCACCTCAAAGGGCTAATGATATGTCAATCTCCTTATTTGCAAAACGACTTGAAGCCATGTCAGCCGATTCGAAGCACGGCATGCGGGGCCTGCGGGTACACCGAACGGACCCCTGACGCCCGCTCTCCGATTTGCCCGATATGACAGCTATGGGGGTTGTCAGTACGTTCAATCACGTCGGCTGCCGAGCCGGCATCTCTGAGACAGGAGAAGCAACGTGAAGATCTCCCGTTCCCCCCTTGTCACTGCCGCGGTCGCCGCCGCGGCGGCCCTGACCGCCACCGGCATCACCTACGCCTCGGCCGCCCCCGCACCGGCGGCCCAGAGCGCCCCGGCACCCTTCGGCGGCAGCACCGGACAGGGCAACGACAACCAGAGCAAGGGCAACGAGAGCAAGGGCAACGAAGGCCGCAACAACGAGGACCACAACAACGAGGAGGGCCGCATCCAGATCAACGAGCGGTCCTACTCCTCCCACCCCGGCGACTGCATCACCGTGATCAGCGGCCTGGGTGCCAAGACCCTGAACATCCGCAACGACAGCCGCAAAACCGTCGAGGTCTTCCGCGGCGCGGTGTGCGACAACGGCGCCCCCGTCGCCGAGGTCGGACCCCACAGCCAGAGCGACGGGGTCCACGTGGACTGCACCGACGGCATCGACATCGAGAACGGAGTGGTGGGCAGCTTCCGGGTGGTCAAGCACCACGGCGACCACGACGAGGACCGGGACTGACCCTGAACCGGCCGCATGACGTGGCATCCCGGCCCGCCGCAATCGGGCCGGGACGCCAGACCCGACCATTGTCCGACAACCACACGCCGCGCACGCCCTACCCAAACCGGACGAGGGACGCTCCAGGCGGACCCGCGCGGCCATCCTCCCGCTCCCACCGGCCAAGCCACCGGACGACTGCCGCCCCCACACCTCCCGTTGGCGCCTGACCCCCGCGACGCCCCCCGGCCGGCTTCCGGGCATTCGGACACCGCCAAACGGGCGAGGAAGGGCCCGAGCCGCGCGCCATATGCGATAGCCCCGTGACCAGGGGCACGGGCAAGGGGCGATGCGACACCCGGCGAGACGGCCCAGGCGCGGGAAGAACGGGGGACGTTCTCGGCGCAGTTGTCCGAGGCTCCCGGTCCCGTGTAGGCGTCCAGACCGACCTCGCGGTTCTGGACCAGGCGGGTGATCGCGGCTCGGACTGCATCGTTCACAGCGGCGTCGACGGTGCGGCCGGAGCCGGCGGTGAGTGTGTCCGCCTTGACGGTCCACTGCTGGCGCTTTTCGGATTCAACGGCGATGCATACGGCGTTCTGCGCCATGGCCCAGCGGTATGCGGCGTGGAAGGCGTCGGTGCCGGTGGCATCCGACATCAGGTGTGCGGGGCAAGGGACCGGGAGAGACCGCACGAGCACATTGTGCTAAATATCCCTTTGTAGACATTCAGTTGCTGCATGCCTTCTGCGTGGGCCGGAGTAAGACGGATCGCCAAGCCGCCAACCTGTCGAAATAGGGGTGGTTTAGCAGTTTTAAGCGTGGTGACGGCGGGCCCGAGCGCCGGGTTCACGCCTCGTGCGACCGGGATCGCGCCCTTTGCCGCCGACCGTGCTCGGGGGAACGCTGGGCGACCGCTCATCGGCCACCATGCGGGGTGATGACGTGCCTGTGGGAGTCGTGAAGTGGTTCGATCCTGAACGGGGTGTGGGCCGCGTCGGGCAGGACGGCGGAGGGCCGGATGCCGTGGCGTACCGGTCAGCGGTTCGGGGTCCTGGGGATGGGACGTTGCTCGTGGGCGAGATGGTGGAGTTCGACCTCACGGTCGACGCCGCGGGCGTCCGCGCGGACAACATCTGCCGCCGTAGAGATGGGGCTGGGGGCAGTGCCAATTCCTGAAATCCCGATGGATGCCGCAGGTCAAAGCGGTTCCGAGGGGTGTCCTATGTCGTCCTGGGACCATTCCGTGTGCCGGGGGAACAAGAAGGTCTCCAGGGCGTCCAGTCCGAACAACATGAGCACGAGCAGTACCGGCAGGAGCAGAGCAACCACGACCATGACGCTCTCCCGGTGGAGCAGTGATCGCGGGAACGCGATGGCAACAGACTCTTGGCCAGACTGCTCCGAACGGGGCAACGGCGCTTGTTCAACGCGAGAGCGTGTAGGCCGTTCGGGTGATATTCGGCTGTACCGAGCCAGGTCCCTGACGGGTTCCGGTGATGGTGGGTTGGCCGCAGGCCGGGCCCCGGTGACCTCTCTGACCGAAAACAGAAGGCTCGCCTGGAGAAGCTGATCGCCTCCGGCTTCGCCTCGCGCACCGAGCCCCGCCCGGAGCCGGAGTCCGAGCCGTGGCGGGGACCGCCTGTGCGGACGCATCGGCGCCCACCGGCAAGAAAGCCAAGCAGACGGCCAGGCGCGCGGCCAGGGTCCAGAAGCATCGGGGCAGGGAAGCCGAGGAAGCCCAATACCGGCAGGTCAGCGAGATCGAGTGCCTGCGTGACGAGGCCGCCACCGAGCTGCCGCGCGCTTCCCTTCTGCCCAGGGCGGCTGAGAAAGAACTCGCAGCTACCTGCCGCCGCGTAGCGCGGCGATGGCGCGCAAGGTCGCGGAGGATCTGGAGGAACCGCAGCCCGCCGCGCGGATTCAACCACATCGACACCACGTAACCCGTCGTTGGGCAGGGCGTGGATGCTCGCGGTGTTGAAAGGGGCTCTTCGCGGCCTTGCCCGGGGCGTGCTGGCTCCCGCCTGAGTCCGATGATCACAACGGTGCCGTCGCGGGTGAGCAGGGCGAAGCGGCCGGCGCCGTGGAACGCACGGACGGTGATAGTCGCCGTCGCGGTGACCACCGTGATCTGCGCGGTGGTGTCCGCCGTGATGCGCGATCTCCCCCGTTGAGCGTCTATGAGCTGTTCGGGGAACCGGTAGTGCGGTGCTGGCGCGCCGCCGCCGGACAGCAAACGGACGGGCCGCAGGATAAGCCTGCAAACGGGCGGGGCGGCAGGTCCGATCCCCCGGCGGCGCCTGCCCAACTCGCGGGTCCTGTACAGCCCGCGGGATACCCCGCCCGGCTGCACCCTTCCTCCAGCAACGCCGCCACACCGTGCCCGTGCCCCGCCTGCACCAACACCAGACCCTGCCAGGGGGAGCATAGGTCGAGCAGTGGACACCAAGCGTGAGGAACATGCGATGGCTACAGGAACCGTGAAGTGGTTCAACGCAGACAAGGGCTTCGGGTTCATCGCCCAGGACGATGCCGGGCCGGACGTCTTCGTGCACTTCTCCGCGATTCAAAGCTCCGGGTTCAAGTCCCTCACGGACAACGACAGAGTCGAATACGACCTGGTCCAGGGACCAAAGGGACCACAGGCCGAAAATGTAGTGGTCCTCGAGGGGTAGGCCACGCCGGCTACCCAGCCGCATGGAGGCCGGCGACGCGCAACCTGGTGAGCATGCGGATCGCATTCGAGTTGGTGGTGGTCGAGCAGGTGCGATTCGTCGATCACGACGGCCGGGGTCCGGCCGCGTTCATCGGCCTCGGCAGCCGGCGCCGCGGAAGCTTGAGCTGCCAAGGCAGCAGCGAACCTCCGTCCGGCTCGGGGGATCCCGGACGGAGGCCCATCTCCATCGTGCGCCCTTGCCGCCCCCCTGCGACCTCACCGCAGCAGCGGTGTAGACCAGGCCTTCCTCAGCGGGCCGGCGCTCACGCGCTAAGGGCCGCATCGGAGCCCTCCTCGGCCGTGGGGTCGGCCGCGAGCAGGGCGTAGGTCCCCGTAGTTTACAAGAGGCTCACAGGCTGCGGCTGGAGCCCCGTGACGGCCAGGCGGCCACCCTCGGCATGCAAGCGCCGACGCAGCAACAAGAGCAGGTTCAGCCCGCTGGAATCCATGAAAGACACGCCGGACAGATCCAGGTACAGCGGCTCGCCGCCCAAGGGGGTGACGAACGCGGCCCGGGACAGCTGGGGACAGGTCTGCAGGTCTATCTCCCCGCGCACGGTCATCAGGTTCACCCCCACCTGCGTGGGGAGGACGGCCGGTTGGCCTTGTACGCGGAGTACAGCAGCGGATCACCCCCACCTGCGTGGGGAGGACGGGTCTCCGGTCGGGACGGGGAGGGTAGGGGGCGGATCACCCCCACCTGCGTGGGGAGGACTTGCGGTGCACCCCGGGGGCCTCCCCGATCAGCGGATCACCCCCACCTGCGTGGGGAGGACGCGTCCCTCGGCGGCCCACCTGGTGACGGTGCCGGATCACCCCCACCTGCGTGGGGAGGACGCTTTCTGACCTGCAGCGTTGCGACCGCTTTACTTTTCTTTATCAATGTCCGTGGGATCGTCCACACCTTATCGCCAGCCGCTGCGAGTGGCGGAAGATCCCGCAGGGCCCGGGACACGATGCGCACGCCTTCAAAGTTCTCGCCACAAAGCACGTGTTCTGCTCGGCAACCGCTATTGGGAACGGTCGTTTCAGGCGGCGGCCCGGTGGCCGGCTGAGGCGGCCATCAGTTGAGGCCGAGGCTGCTGAGCGCTGTGGTCCAGTCCGTGACGATGGCCCGCTGGGCCGCGGCGAGGGTGACCTTGCCGGAGCAGACCGCGGTGTGCAGTTTCGTCTCCACCGGGTCCTTCTTGTTGTTGATCTCGCCGCCCTTCTTGTGGCCCGGGTCGGCCGGCTCCACACACAGGTTCCGCGGGTCGTTGGGGTCTCCGCCGAGCTGGAGGCTGATGAGATGGTGTCCGGGGTTCACATCTTGTGCCGCTGACGACGTCGAGGCTTGGCAATGTAGCCGATTCACGCTGATTTCATCCGTCATCTGGCGTTGCGACGGTGAACGGAGATATTTGCGCTGGTGACAGCGTCAGCCGCAAGGCGCCGACGGATGCAAACCAAGGACGCGTTCAAGGACTGACTGGCTTCCGTGGGCGCCTTGCAGACGCCATGAGGGATTACCTGGTGGGCGGGGCTGTGATCAGGTCCATGCCCGGGTAACGGCCGGTGACGAAGCCCGCGGCTTCGTACACGGGCTTCCCGGCCTTGCTGGCGTGCAGTTGGATGTAGTGGATGCCTGCTCCGTGGAGCCAGTCGACCAGTTCGTCCACGATGCGGCGTGCGTGGCCGCGGCCGCGGGCCGGGGCGTCGGTGACGATGCCGTCGAGGTAGCCGCGGCGCCCGTCGGGCCAGCGCGGACCGGGCAGATGGTAGGTGACCCAGGCCATGCCGCAGGCGAGGAGGGGTTCGCCGGGGTCACTGCCGACGACGAGGCAGACGTAGTCGTCGCGGCGGTTGATGCGTTCGTCGAACCAGTCGCGGGCGATCCGCCGCCATGGTGAGTCAACCGGCCCGGGGTTGGTGCCCAGGCTCTCCAGCGCGACGGCGCGCAGCCGGATCAGCTCTGCAATGTCGGCTGTGGATGCCTTGCGTGGCTGCATTTCGTGGCTCCCCTTTCTGTTTTGGCCCGCTTCAATGGGCCATGGTGAGCAGGACGCGACCGAAGGGCCGGTCCTCGATCAGATGACGCTGCGCTTCGGCAGCCTGTTCCAGCGGGAACACGCGGGCGATGGTGGAGGTGATGCGGCCCGCGCGCAGCCATTCCAGCAGGGTCACGCGAGCGGAGCGGGCGACATCCGGAGGGGTCATCGTGAACGTGTAGCCGTAGGCGGTGGCGTTCTTCCATATCAGGTCGGTGATGTTCACCGTGCCTTCGGTGCCGCCTGAGTATCCGACGCCGACGTAGACGCCGCCGTGTGCGAGAGAGGCGATGCAGGGACCGAGCAGCGGACCGGCGACGCCGTCGACCACGACGTCCACGCCTCTGCCGTCGGTGATGCGCGCGACGCCGTCGGTCAGGGATTCGCGGGACAGGTCGATGACGTGCTCATGGCCGGCGGCGCGGGCGGCTTCGGCTTTGTCGGTGCGGCTTGCGGTGGAGACGGTCAGGGATGCGCCGAGTTCGCGGGCCACGTCCACCGTCCCCATGCCGACGGAGCCACCGATGGCTGGCGCCAGGACGGTGCCGCCGGCCTTCAGCCCGGCAAGTCGGGTCAGGACGAGGTAGGCGGTGCTGTATCCGGCACCGGCGAACAGCGCGCAGGCGGCCTCGTCGCTCACCCCGTCAGGGATCGGTATCAGTTGGCGGGCGTCCGCGGTCAATTGCTCGCGCCACGTGCCGTCGGTGCGCCAGCCGAGCCCGCCGCCGACGACTACGACGCGCGCCCCTTCCGCCAAGCCGGTCGCCCCGGGGTCGGTGATCCGTCCCACCGCGCCGCCGCCGGGTATGTGGGGCGGGGTCTGGTGCAGGGAGGGGTCCATCCGTCCTGCCCTGATGGTGTTGTCGGCCGGGCTCACTTCGGCGTAGGAGAGCTGGATCGACGCCCGGCCGCCGGTGGCCGGTTCGGGGGGACGGTCCACGAGCCGCAGTTCCTCGTAGCCGCCGTGGCGCCGGTACTCGATCGCTCGCATGGCGTTCCACCTCCGTCATTCGGATCACGGGTTCTTCAGTAGCCCCTTGGTGATCCAAGCCAATGAAACAGATTCTGTTACAACTGAGGGCAAGAGTGAGCGGCCCGGCCCCCTCAGCGCTTCAGTCGGAGCGTGAGGTCAGGGTGTCTCGCAGGACGTCCGCGATCGAGACCCCCGCGAGTTGCCGCCGCACGGCCTCCTCCGTGTCGACGTAGACGCGGCGCAGCGCGGGCTGGATGCCGCGGCCGACGGGGCACGCCTGGTTCGGTTCACCGCGATGCAGGGCGAACAGGGGTTCGTCGTGCACCGCCCGGTAGACGTCGAGCAGGGCGAGGGACTCAGGCTCGCGTGCTAGCGTCCAGCCGGCCCCAGCGCCGTGCCGGACCTTCACCAGGCCCGCCTTCCGTAGATCGGCGAGGCTGCGCCGGATCACTACCGGGTTGGTGGCCACGCTTGTGGCGATCTGGTCCGAGGTGACGACGTCACGCCCGCGCCCGTGCACCAGGGCCATCCAGGTCAGCACATGGACGGCGACCGTCATCCTGCTGTTCGCGCTCACGTCCTTCACACCCCCTTGCTGCAACAGTAACAGTTACAGCATCGGGGCCAGGTGTGCGGATACGTCGACCAGGGCCTGTCTTGAGTCATGATCACTTGCAGGGTGAGGCTGCGGAGCCAGATGACCGCATGGCACCACACGTGGGCCGATTTCCCACCCGAGGCAACTCCCGGATGCCGGATGCTTCCGCGCCTCTGGCAGGCTGAACGCGTGACGTCAGGTACCGCCGAGGAGTTCACCGCCCACCGCCCCAGGATGTTCGGCCTGGCCTACCGGTTGCTCGGGTCCGCCGAGGAGGCACAGGACGCGGTGCAGGACGCGTATCTGCGCTGGAGCAGCGCCGACCGTGCGGCGATCGAGCACCCGGGGGCCTGGCTCGCCAGGGTCGTCACCAACCTCTGCCTCAACCGGCTCACCTCGGCCCGTGTGCAGCGCGAGCAGTACGTGGGGCCGTGGCTGCCGGAACCGGTGTTCACGCAGGACGGTTCCCTCGGCCCCCTGGAGTCCGCCGAGCAGCGCGACGCCGTGTCGACGGCACTGCTGGTGCTGTTGGAGAGGCTCACGCCGACGGAGCGCGCGGTCTACGTGTTGCGCGAGGCGTTCGGCTACAGCTACCGGGACATCGCCGGGGTGCTTGACCTGAGCGAGAGCAACTGCCGCCAGCTGTACCGCAGAGCGGTCCAGCGGGTGGCTACGCCCGAGGTCCGCTTTACAGCGGGAGGCAAGCAGCAGCACGAACTCGTCAAGTCCTTCGTCATGGCAGCACGCGAGGGCGATCTGGCAGGACTGGAGAAGCTGCTCGCCAAGGACGTCACCTGGTGGAGCGACGGCGGTGGCAAGGTCACCGCGGCCCGGCGGCCTCTCGTCGGCCGGGAGACGGTTATGCGCTTCCTGGTGGGCGGCGTGCAGCGGTTTGCCGGCGGCTGGGACTTCGCAGTCGCCGAGGTCAACGGAGCGCCGGCGCTGGTGGTGCACGCGGCCAAGCAGCTCATCGCCGTCGCCTCCTTCGAACTGCGCGACAGCGTCATCGCCCAGGTGCGGGTCGTCATGAACCCAGACAAACTCGCGTTCGCGGGCCAGCAGTTCGCCGCAACCGTCCCGATGGGGTGACCCACGGGTGGCAGTGGTTGCGAGGAGCCTGTCACATCTGCGGGTGCTCGTCGGTTCTCAGCGGATGACGTGCGTTCCACCGGGGAGCGCACGCACACCGAAGGGATGAGAACTGCGATGACCACGATCCTGGTGACTGGCGGCACCGGAACGCTCGGCCGGCTCGTCACTGAGCGGCTGCGCGCAGACGGGCACGAGGTGCGCGTGCTGAGCCGGCACTCCTGGCCGTACGCCGTGGACCTGCGCGAGGGCACAGGGTTGGCCGCGGCCGTCGCGGGCGTGGATACCGTCGTGCACTGTGCGACCAACCCGCGCGGCGGCGACGAGCAGGCGGCACGCCATCTGATCGAGGCGGCCCGCCGGGCCGGGGTGCGGCATCTGGTGTACATCTCGATCGTCGGCGTCGACCAGGTGCCGCTCGGCTACTACCGGACCAAGCTCACCGTCGAGAGGCTGATCGAGGAGTCCGGACTCGGCTGGACCGTGCTGCGCACGACGCAGTTCCACGACCTGGTGCTGCAGGTCCTGCAGGGCTCGGCGAAGCTACCGGTCATGCTGCTCCCGGCGGGGGTCGCCGACCAGCCGATCGAGGCGGCGGAGGTCGCCACCTACCTCGCCGAGCTCGCAACCCGGGCGCCCGCGGGGCGGGTGCCGGATATGGGCGGGCCCGAGGTCCGTACGTTTCCGGAGCTCGCTGGGGCCTATCTGCGGGCGAGCGGACGCCGTCGCCCCCTGCTGAACGTACGCCTGGCAGGCAAGACCTACCACAGCTTCCGGGCGGGTGGGCATTTGACGCCGGAGCGGGCGGTGGGCAAGGTCACGTTCGAGCAGTTCCTGACGGGGCGTTTTCCTGCGCGAGGCTGATGCCCTGAGGCACGTGCCGGGCGTGAAGGCGCCCCCCACAAGCCGAGGGAGCCCCCAACGTGAGATCCGGCTTCGGGACGCTGGCCAGTCTGGTAGAACGCCGGCGGGGCACGTGCGGCACCTAGTCGACGATGAATGGGAGTTGATCGGGCTGTTCCTGCCGATCGGCAGGAACAGCCCGTACCCGCAGCGGCTACGGCAGCGGTTCGAGAGGGTGAGCTGGCGGTTCAGTATCGGTGGTCAGTGGCAGGACGCACCGGGCGAGTTCGGAGCCGAGCAGACCGTCTACCACCGCTTCGTCCATCGGATGTGACGACTTCGACTGGCATGGGGAGGCGGGATGGCGTTACCGGTCAGGGTCCGTGGGCTGACCCAGCAGGAGGGGCAGAAGCTGCAGCAGATCGTTCGGGGGGCAGCACCAGCTCGGTGCGGTTTCGGCGGACGATGATGGTGCTGGCCTCGGCCGGCGGCAGCACGGTCCCGGTGATCGCGCGGTTGGTCCAGGCGGATGAGGACACCGTTCGGGACGTGATCCACCGCTTCAACGAGATCGGGCTCGCATGCCTGGACCCTCGGTGGGCGGGAGACCGTCCCCGCCCGCTGAATCGTGACGACGAGGACTTCGTCATCCAGACGGCCACCACCCGCCCAACCCTGCTGGGCAAGCCCTTCACCCGCTGGTCGGTCCGAAAGCTCGCCGAGCACCTGCGGCGCAACATCTCCCGGCCAGTGCTGATCGGCCGGGAAGCCCTGCGCTGTCTGCTGGTCCGCCGGGGGATCTCCTTCCAGCGCACGAAGACCTGGAAGGAGTCCCCAGGCCAGGCCTTCGACGCCAAGCTCGCCAGGATCGAGTACGCGATCAACGAAAGACCAGACCGCACGTTCGCGTTCGACGAGTTCGGCCCCCTCGGCATCCGTCCCGTCGCCGGATCCTGCTGGGCTAAGCAGGGCAAACCGAACCGGCTGCCGGCCACCTTCCACCGCACCCACGGGATCACCTACTTCCACGGCTGCTACTCGGTCGGCGACGACAAACTGTGGGGCGTCAACCGCAGACGCAAAGGCATCGACCACACCTGGGCAGCCCTGCGAGCGATCCGGGCCACCCGCCCGGACGGCGGCCCCATCTACGTGATCCTCGACAACCTCTCCGCCCACCTGAACTGGAGAATCCGCAGGTGGGCGGCAAAGAACAAGGTCGAACTGTGCTTCACCCCGACCTACGCATCCTGGGCGAACCCCATCGAGGCCCACTTCGGGCCGCTGCGGCAGTTCACCCTGGCCAACTCGCATCATCCGAACCACACGATCCAGACCCGGGCCCTGCACGCCTACCTGCGCTGGCGGAACAAGAATGCCCGCCACCCTGACGTCCTGGCCGCCCAGCGCAAGGAACGCGCCCGCATCCGCAGCGAGAAGGGCCTTCGCTGGGGAGGCCGACCCCCGCTCGTTGCCTGATCAAGCAGCCTGGTGCGCCGCCTACTCGAGTCCACCGGCACGGAGGGCATCCTCGATCTCGCCGAGCTTCGCTGACGACAAGACTCCCACCTGCTCGGTCAGATCTTCCTTGGCCAGCGTGACCAGCCAAGTGCACGGGACAAGACCGGGACGTGGCAGCGCCACTCGAAGCACGCCCTCGAGAGGCAGCCCCTCGGGCGACCCCACTGCCACCTCGACGGCCACACCGCTGATCTCGGTCCCCGCAGGAGCGACGACCTGCATCGCTCGGAACCCGGACGCTTCGTCTCCTGACAGCAGTACTACCGGCCGCCGCTCGTCAAAGTCCGCCAACCAGACCTCGCCCCGCTGCATGTGCCCTCCCGACGCAGGATCGCGGGGGAACCTTCCACGCCCCGGACCAACACCTCATTGTCGGCCGTAATCCAACCAGTCCAGCGGTCGCAGCGGCCAGCGAACCCGGTGAACCTTCGCGGTCACAGCACTAAGGGCTTGGTCAGGTTGTATCGCGTGGGTATGTCGCGGTGACAGGTGGGGCAGGCGCCGGTCCAGACCGCGAGGAGTAACTGCATCTCGCGGACGACCTGGTAGAGGCTCAGGCCGGCGCCGTCTCTTTTGGGGTCCGGGCCAGTCGCTGGAGCGTGCAGAAGGCGTGGGCGGCGGAGACGAGGGTGACGTGGTGGTGCCAGCCGTTCCAGGTGCGGCCCTCGAAGTGGGCCAGGCCCAGGGCCTGTTTCATCTCGCGGTAGTCGTGCTCGATGCGCCAGCGGAGTTTGGCCAGCCGCACGAGCGTGGTGAGCGGAGTGTCGGCGGGCAGGTTGGAGAGCCAGAACTGCACCGGCTCCGGCTCGGCGGCGGGCCATTCGGCCAGCAGCCAGCACGCGGGCAACTCGGCTTGCCCGACGGCCTTGCGGATCTCGCGTCCGGCGGGCCGGATCCGCAGCGCCACGAACCGCGAGTACATGCGCTTGAACCCGCTGCGGCCGCTGCCCGGGCGGGAGCCCTCTCGCCACTGCACCGGCCGGGCCGCCGGCTTCCCCGCGGCGATGACCAGCTCCTTCACACTCCTGGGCGCCTCGGGATAAGCCGGCTGGGGCGGGCGCCCGCGGCCGCTGTGGGGCGGGGTGTGCGGCCTTGCGTCGTGTGGGTGGGCCGTGACGGTGGTCGAGCTGCCCACCACGTAGTGCAGCCGGCGTGTCTCCAGGCCGAGCCGGAAGGCCGCGGTGTCCCCGTAGCCGCCGTCGGCCACGGCCAGGGGGACATCGATGCCCCGGGACCTGCTCTCGTCGATCATGTCCAGGGCCAGCTGCCACTTCTCGACATGGCCCACATCCGGCGGGATGCCGCACCGCTCGCGACCGGCCACCTTGCCCGGGTCGGCCTGCGGCGAGGTGGGATCCCAGCTCTTGGGCAGGAACAAACGCCAGTCGATCGCCGCCGAGGCGGTGTCCGAGGCCAGATGCAAGGACACACCCGCCTGGCAGTTGGTGACCTTGCCTGCCGTGCCCGTGTACTGCCGCGACACACACGCCGACGCGTCGCCGTCCTTGATGAAGCCCGTGTCATCGATGATCAACGCGGTCGGTTTGATGGCCGTGGTCATCTTCCACGCGAGGCGGGCCCGCACATGCGCCGGATCCCACGGGCTGGTCGTGATGAAGTGCGCCAGAGCCTGCCGGTTGCCGTCCTCACCCAGCCGGGCGGCCATAGGCTCCACCGATTTCCGCTGCCCGTCCAGCAGCAGCCCCCGCAGATACACCCCGCCCCACCGACGCTGATCCGCCCGCGCGAACGGCTCGAACACATCCGCCGCGAAGTCCTCCAGACGACACCGGACTTCATCCAACTCCTCAGGTGTCACACCCGGTCAACGACGCAGCTCCTCAACCGGACACGCCACCGACAAATGAACCTGACCAAGCACTACTAGTGCTGGATTCCTCTTTCTCGGGGTATATATCCAGGTGGCGGGGTGTTTCGGGTGCTCGGGGGCGGGTGCGGGACGGTGGTGTTACGGG
>NZ_JBIAGM010000053.1:0-24196 GCF_042869815.1 Streptomyces sp. NPDC006739 | reverse complement strand
AGAGGTACGTCGCCCGCGAAATCCACCGAGCCATCGCCTCCGCTCCGCTACCTGTCCGCGGCAGTATCGCGGCTTGACATCCATAGGGGCATCGGGCTCAGAAGCTGACGTCCGAACAGGCGTAGAAGGCGTTGCCCGTGTCGGCGATCGTCCAGACCGCGAGGATGACGTGGTGACCGCTCAGGCCGGTCGGCAGGGTGCCGCTGTGGCTGAGCGTGGCCGGCGGGCGCCGGCCGTTGTACGGCACCGTCAGGAACGGGGTGGTGTTGAGGTCCGAGCGGGACAGGGCGTGGTTCTGGTTCCAGCCCTGCTTGGTGACGTAGTACCTGAAGTCGGTCGTGGCGTGCATGGCGGTGAACTGCCAGCGGAAGGTGTAGCTCTGGCCGCCGGTCACCCGGGTCGTCGGCCAGGCCGCGCCGGACGGGGTGGTGGGCGAGCTGAGCTGGGCGAACCGGCTCAGGCCGCCGTTGCAGAGCTGGCCGTCGGCGGGACCCGCGGCCGGGAAGCCCTTGGGGCCCTCGACGCTCTGCGGCTCCCACTGGATGTCGCCGCAGTCCGCCACCGTGCCGTTCTGGCACAGCTTCTGCCTGCTGACGGGAAGGTCGGTGTAGCCGTGCCCGCTGGCGCCGCCGGTGGAGAGCGCGAAGGCTCCGGCGGTGACCGCGCCCAGCACGGCGGCCGACATCTTGGTCCTGGTACGCATGCTGCCGCTCCTGGAGAACTCGTGGGGAGGGTTCACTGAGCCGTGCAGGTCTAGACCAAGTCCCAGATTATTGCCGTCCGTTGACCGTGTCCATGACCGTGCCGGACCGTGTACGCGACAAAGGCGGGTCCGCCCCCGCTCACGGCCCCGAGTCGCCGCGCCCCGAGCAGAAGGCCACCGTCAGGTCCCGCACCAGCGTCTTGCGCTCGCAGTCGTCGAGTTCGACCAGCCCCCGCGTGGTCAGCCTGGTCACCGTGTCCTCCACCGAGTCGACGACCGAGGTGAGCCTGGTGGCCCGCTGCCGGTCGTCCAGCGCGGCGATACGGCGCCGGTGCATCGCGTCGGCGACCTCGGGGGCGTACTCCACCCGGACCGGCTGCACCGAGAACACCTCCAGCCCGATGGCCGCCACGTCCGCCGCCACCAGCCGGGTCAGCGCGTCCATGGCCGAGTCGGCACCGGCCCGGGCCGCGCCCGGCACCTCCACCGGCACCCTCGCCAGCGCCGCCTCCACGCACTCCCGCAGATACGTCTCGTGGTCCTCCACCCCGAGCACGGCCCGCGCGGTGTCCCGCACCCGCCACACCACCAGCACCACCACCCGCACCGTCACCCCGTTGCCGTCGGCGGCCGGCATGGCCTCGCTGCGCCAGTGCCGCAGCCGGACGTCGACGCGGCGCCGCCGCAGGAGCGGGTTCACCCAGAGCAGACCGGTGCGCCGTACCGTCCCCCGGTAGCGGCCGAACAGCCCGACCACCCAGGCCCGCCCGGTCGCCCCACGGGCCAGCCCGCCGAAACCGATCACGCCCAGCGCCCCAGCGCCGGCGTACGCCGCCCACTGCGCCGGCCCGGGCCCCGCCCCCGCGGACGCCGGCAGGCGCAGGGCGTGCGCCGCGAGCGGCGGCAGCGCCCCCGCCCACCAGGAGGTGGCCAGAGCGCCGGCCACCCCGCCCGCCCCGGCGAGCACCCCGGCGGCGCCGGGCAGCACCCGCGCCGGGCGCTCCACGAGGTCCGGATCGAGCGGCGGGGCCGGGCGGGCGCGGGCCGGGGCCGGGCGGCCGAGGCGCGGCTGCTCGCCGGTGCCGCGCCGGCGGCCCACCACGGCGGGCCTCAGCGGCACCGCGACCGGGTCGGGGTCGTCACGGAACAGCAGATGGACCGGGATCTCGGTGGTGCACTCGTTCTGGATCAGCCGGACCGGACGGGGGCTCGGGGTTTCCGCGGGCCCCTCGGATTCGGGCGTGTGGGACGTGGTCGTACTCATGCGTGCCTCCAGCCTCCGCGCCAGATGCGTTGCGTTGTGACGAGTGGGTTGCGGGGGGTGTGGGTGGTGGGCGGCGGTCGGCGGTTCACGAGAAGAGGCGGCGCCAGGTCTCCGGGCCCGGGTAGCCGTCCGCCGCGCCGCCGCGCCAGCCCTGGGTGCGCTGGAAGGCCTCCACGGCCCGCCGGTGCTCCTCGTCCCAGCTCGGGCCGGGCTCGGTGGCGTAGAACCCGCCGAATCCTTTCTTCACCAGCTGTCTCCCCAGCCGCGTGACGTACTCGTTGTCGGCGCCCGGCCGGAACAGGGCACGGCCGGGAAACCCGGACACGCCGTGCGAGGCGGGTGCGCCGGGGGCGGGTTGTACGCCCGGCGCGGCGTCCGGCGAGGCTTGTGTGCCCGGCGAGGCTTGTGTGCCCGGCGAGGCGGGGGCGATGTCCTTGCCCCGGTGGCCGGTGAGCAGTTGCCAGGTGCGTGGGCCCGGCAGCCCGTCCGCGTCGGCGCCGCTCCAGCCCTGGGCCAGCTGGAACGCCCGGGTGGCCCGCCGGTCCGCCTCCGACCAGGCGGGGCCCGGCCCCTGGGGGTAGTAGGCGCCGGCACCGCGCGCGATGAGCATCTGGGCGAGAAGGGTGATGTACGGGTTGTTCGCGCCGGGGCCGAAGTAGGCGGCACCCGGGAACGGCGTGGCGGCCTGGGTGTCGGTGGCGGCCGGTGCGGGTTTCGCCCCGGCGGAGTCGGGGGTCACGCCCTTGTAGCGGTAGGGGACGTAACGGCCGGCGTTGTTCCAGTAGGGGTAGGGGGTGGTCCGGCGCTGGGTGCGCGGGGGCGTCTGCTCGTAGGCGGTGTAGTGGGTGTGCGGGGCGTCCGTCCAGCCGCCGAAGAGCACGACGTGCGAGCCGCGCTCGGGGTTGGCCGGGTTGTGGAAGAGCAGGATGTCGCCGGGCCGCAGCTCGGCCCGGCTGATCCTGACGCCGTACTGGTCGAGGGTGCCGGTCTGCTCGTTGCCGGCCAGCCCCCAGGCCATGGAGACGAAGCCGGAACAGTCCTGCCGGTAGCCGTCGGACCAGTACGCGCCCATGTTGTACGGCACCCCGGCGGCCACCCAGGCCCTGGCCCGGTTCATGATCTCGTCCCGGGTGGTGGCGGGGGTCCGGCCCGGGTCGGCGAGCGCGGCCGGACTGCCGGCCGGGCCGTGCAGCGGGGACCTGGCGCCCTGCGGGGTGGCGGGTTCGCCGTCGTCCGGGGCGCCGGCCCGGTGCGGGGCGTGGGCCGCGGTCAGGGCGGCGGCCGGGGGTGCGAGACCGAGGGCGGCGGACGCGGCGGCGGCCACGACCAGTATCCCCCGGGCGGCGGGGTGGCCACCGAAGCGGCCGGCCGGCGAGCGGGGGCTCACCCGCCGCCAGCGGAGGCATCCGGGGCACTCGCACTCGCTCGCCGGGTCGAGTTCCTCGAAGGCCGGAGCCGTCATGCGATTCCCCTCACATTCGGGGTTGAAATATCCGCGACTGTGCACGTTCGCCAGTTTTCCAACCGTCGCTTCCGGGCGCGCCTGCTGACGGTCCGAATGATGTACGGGAGCCGCCGGCCGGGTGGCCGGGCCGACCCGGGGGTGGTCGGGAGCACCGGTCGGGGTCGGGTAGAGTTCTCGGTGTCAGCAGGCGCCGCTAGCTCAGTTGGTTAGAGCAGCTGACTCTTAATCAGCGGGTCCGGGGTTCGAGTCCCTGGCGGCGCACGATGACGATGGCGAGGCATGTTCGCGGATTGCGCGAACGTCCTCGCCATCTCTGTTTTCCGGGGTGCGCCCCCCGCCGACGCGCGATCCGCTGGACATACCGCACCCGCGCCGGCCTGTCGACCACCGACACGCAGAGCCCACAGAATCCCCACTCTTACCACAATGAACGCCTATGACCGGTAAACACCGCGTTTCGCGTCTTGCGATCATGCTGAACACCGTAGAACCCTAAGGGCTCAAGATGCCGCACATTGGCGGCACTTGGGGGGTAAGTAACCGGTTGCCGAGTCTGCGGGGAAAGGGGCCCCGGTCATGAACGGATGCCGAGGGGGGCATCATGCAACCGGAAGGTCACCCATCCATGTCCATAAGGGATGAAAAGACATGGTGACCGTGACCCACCAGTGATCTGCCTGTGAGCGGTCCAGGGGGGACCGAGCGGGCGGAAGGACCGACAGACACGCGGTGACCCGCGTGTGGGGGGACAACTCATGACGTCGACGCCGACGGGCGCCCGGCAGAGCCACGACCAGCACTTCGACCCGTCACAGACCGCACAGCTCCGAGTGCCCGGGCACCGCACCGGCACCACGGGAGCCTTCCGCCGCATCAAGAAGAACCTGCCCAGATACGACTACGAGCACTACAGCCGACTGGCCGGACCCCTGACCCAGCCCGACCCGACCAAGCCGTACAAGGTGCAGTACCGCTCCCTGCTGTCGCAGGAGCCGCACCGCGTACGAGCCGCCCTGATGCTGGGCGCGGCCCCGCTGCTGTCGCTGGTCCTGCTGGCCTGGCTGCTCCAGCCCGAGCACTGGACCCAACGCGACTACCCCGCCTACGACTTCCTGCCGGCGCTCGACGTCGTCATGCTGGTCTCGATCGGCCTGATCGAGTTCTTCCGCTGTCTGAACGTACTGTCGAACGCGCACGCCACCCTGGTCGCCCGCGACCCCGTCCCGGTGGTCCCGGAGACCGGCACCAAGGTCGCCTTCCTCACCTCCTTCGTGCCCGGCAAGGAGCCGCTGGAGATGGTGACGAAGACCCTGGAGGCGGCCGTACGGCTGCGCCATCGGGGGCTGCTGCACGTCTGGCTGCTGGACGAGGGCGACGACCCGGAGGTGAAGGCGGTCTGCGCGCGCCTGGGCGTGCACCACTTCACCCGCAAGGGCGTCGCGCGCTGGAACCAGCCCAAGGGCCCGCACCGCGCCAGGACCAAGCACGGCAACTACAACGCCTGGCTGGAGGCGCACGGCGACGACTACGACTACTTCGCCTCCGTCGACACCGACCATGTGCCGCTGCCCAACTACCTGGAACGGATGCTGGGCTACTTCCGCGACCCGGACATCGGCTTCGTCATCGGACCGCAGGTCTACGGCAACTACGACACGTTCGTCACCAAGGCCGCCGAGTCGCAGCAGTTCCTCTTCCACGCCCTCATCCAGCGGGCCGGCAACCGGTACGGGGCCCCGATGTTCGTCGGTACCTCGAACGCCGTACGCATCAGGGCGCTCAAGCAGATCGGCGGCCTGTACGACTCGATCACCGAGGACATGGCGACCGGGTTCGAGATCCACCGGCACCGCAACCCGGCCACGGGCCGCAAGTGGCGGTCGGTCTACACGCCCGACGTGCTCGCCGTCGGCGAGGGACCGAACGCCTGGACCGACTTCTTCACCCAGCAGCTGCGCTGGTCGCGGGGCACCTACGAGACGATCCTCAAGCAGTACTGGAAGGGCTTCTTCTCGCTGCCGCCCGGCAAGCTCTTCAACTACACCATGATGATCATCTTCTATCCGATGTCCGCCCTGAACTGGATCCTGGCCGCGCTGAGCTGCGCGCTGTTCCTGGGCCTGGGCGCCTCGGGGGTCAACATCGACCCGACCGTGTGGCTGATGCTGTACGGCAACGCCTCCGCGCTCCAGATCGGCCTGTACATCTGGAACCGGCGGCACAACGTCTCCCCGCACGAGCCGGAGGGTTCGGGCGGTGTGGCGGGCATGGTGATGTCGGCCCTGTCCGCGCCGATCTACGCCCGGTCCCTGATGGACGCCGTACTGCGCCGCAAGAGCAAGTTCGTGGTGACCCCGAAGGGCGAGTCGGCGAGCCCGGACACGCTGTTCGGGACGTTCCGGATCCACTGGTTCTTCATCCTGGTCTTCGGCGGCTCACTCGGCGCCGGATTCGCGTTCGGGCACTCCCACCCGGCGATGATCACCTGGGCGGTGTTCGCCCTGCTGATCACCGCCACACCGATCCTCGCCTGGCGGTACACCCTGCGCCAGGAAAGGAGGAAGGCCGCCGCGCAGGTGCGGGCGGGCGGCCCCGTCGCAGCGGAACCCGAGGACGCCGTGCCCCCGGGATACGCGCCGCACGCCCCGCGGACGCGGCCCAGCCGGGCCGCCTCCGCCTCGTCGGGCGGCAGCGGTGAGCAGACCATGCGGATCGCGCTCGGCGGACTCGGGGGACGCAACGAATGAACGACGGTGCAGGTCGCCGCCGGGCACGTCGGTTCGCGATCGGAACGGCGGTGGTACTCGCGCTGGCCGGGATGAACGGGCCGTGGCTGTACCGCTTCGGGACCGCGCAGTACCACGAGTACAAGATCAACAGACCGGAGTACAAGGCCGAGAACGGCCACTGGGACATCATCCAGTTCCCCAAGGAGTACCGCCAGGACACCATCCACGCGGCACTCCTGCACACCGGCAAGGTGCTGCTGATCGCGGGTTCGGGCAACAACCAGGACAACTTCGACGCGAAGAAGTTCGACACCCGTGTCTGGGACCCGGTCAAGGGCACCATCAAGAAGATCCCCACACCGAAGGACCTGTTCTGCACCGGCCACACCCAGCTGGCCAACGGCAACCTGCTGATCGCGGGCGGGACCAAGCGGTACGAGAAGCTCAAGGGCGACGTCACCAAGGCCGGCGGCCTGATGATCGTCCACAACGAGAACCCCGACAAGCCGATGACGCTGCCCGCGGGCACCCGGTTCACCGGCAGGGAGAACGGCAAGACGTTCGTCTCCAAGGACCCGGTGCTGGTCCCGCGCGCGAGCAAGGTCTTCGACCCGAGGACCGGGAAGTACCTGCGCAACGACCCGGGCCTCGGCCGCATCTACGTCGAGGCCCAGAAGAGCGGCGCCCGGTACGAGACCGGCACCCAGGACAACTACCGCGTCCAGGGCCTGACCGGCGTCGACGCCCGCAACACCTACGGCATCGCGCAGAAGCTGGCGCTCGACAAGAAGGACTTCCAGGGGATCCGGGACGCCTTCGAGTTCGACCCGGTCGCCGAGCGGTACATCAAGGTCGACCCGATGAACGAGGCCCGCTGGTACCCGACGCTCACCACCCTGAGCGACGGGAAGGTCCTCAGCGTCTCCGGACTCGACGACATCGGCCAGCTGGTCCCCGGGAAGAACGAGATCTTCGACCCGGCGACCAAGAAGTGGACGTACACCAAGAAGATCCGCCAGTTCCCGACCTACCCCGCGCTGTTCCTGATGGACAACGGGAAGATCTTCTACTCGGGCTCCAACGCGGGCTACGGCCCGGACAACGTGGGCCGGGACCCCGGTGTCTGGGACGTGGACACCAACCAGTTCACGAAGCTGCCCGGGCTGAGCGACCCCACCCTGATGGAGACCTCGGGGACCGTGCTGCTGCCGCCGGCGCAGAACCAGAAGTACCTGGTGATCGGGGGCGGCGGGGTCGGCGAGTCCAAGCTGTCCAGCAGGCGGACCCGGCTGATCGACCTGAAGGCCGCGAGCCCCGGGTTCGTGGACGGGCCCTCGCTGGAGAAGGGCACGCGCTACCCGCAGTCCTCGGTCCTGCCCGACGACACCGTGCTGGTCTCGGGCGGCTCGCAGGACTACCGGGGGCGCGGCGACTCCGACATCTTCCAGGCCCGGCTCTACCACCCGGACGGCAACAGCTTCACCCGGGTCGCGGACCCGCTGGTGGGCCGCAACTACCACTCCGGGTCGATCCTGCTGCCGGACGGGCGGGTGATGTTCTTCGGCTCCGACTCGCTGTACGGCGACAAGGCGAACACCAGGCCGGGGAAGTTCGAGCAGCGGATCGAGATCTACACGCCGCCCTACCTGTACCGGGATTCGCGTCCCTCGCTGTCCGGGGGGCCGCGGACGATCGCCCGCGGCGCCTCGGGGACGTTCACCTCGCCGCAGGCGTCCGCGGTCAGGAAGGTACGGCTGATGCGGCCCAGCGCCTCGACGCATGTCACGGACGTCGACCAGCGGTCCGTCGCGCTGGACTTCAAGGCGTCCGGGGACGAGGTCACGGTGACGGTGCCGAAGGACCGGAACCTGGTGCCGTCGGGGTGGTACATGCTGTTCGTGGACGACGACCAGGGGACGCCGTCGAAGGCGCAGTGGGTGAACGTCCCCTGACCGCAGGGCGGTCGGCGGCCCTCCCGGCCGAGAGGAACGGGAGGGCCGCCCGGGTCAGGTACCGGATCCGGCGAGTCCGAGTGCGTAGCTCGGCCACCACAGGCCCGCCTTCGGGCCTCCCTTGCACGTCCCGTCGGACTCGCCCGGCCGCTTGACCCACAGATAGGCGTCCACCAGGGGGTCCGCCGTCCTCGTCGTCGGGGTTTCCCCCAGGGACCGGCCCGGGGGGTTGCACCAGCGTTCCCCCGGGTCGCCGGAGGTGTAGGGGCCGTTGCCGTTGCGGCTGGTGTCGATGACGAAGTGTTTGCCGCCCACCTTGGCCGAGAGCTGCTTTCCGTAGGCGATGGAGTCCTGGGTGGAGTAGAAGTTGGCGACGTTGACGGCGAAGCCGTCGGCCCGGTCGACGCCCGCCTGCTGGAGGGGCTGGAAGATCTGGTCGGGGTGGCCCCAGCCGGCGTTCCCCGCGTCCAGGTACACCTTCGTGTCCTTCAGGGACTTCAGCTCGGTGATCGCGCCCCTGAGGAGGTCGTAGCGCTCCTCCTGGAACTGGTGCGGTGTGCACCCGTCCACCAGGTGCAGTACGGCGTCCGGTTCGAGGACGACCGTGGCGGGGCGGTCCCCGATGCCCCGGGCGACGCCGTCGATCCAGGCGCGGTAGGTGTTGCCGTCGGCCGCGCCGCCCTGCGAGTACTGGCCGCAGTCGCGGTGCGGGATGTCGTAGAGGACGAGCAGGGCCCTGCGGCCGGACTTCTGGGCGGCCTCGGTGAAGCCCCGGGCCTCCGGTTCCGGGTTCTCCGGGCCGATCCACTCGCCCGTCGGCTGCTCGGCGATCTTTCTGATCCGCTCGGCGTCGGACGTGTTGCCGTCCTTCTCGTAGGCGGCGACCTGCCGGGCCGCGTTGCCGTCCGGGTTCACCCAGAACGGGTCGGCCTCCTTCGGCTGCTGGGTGATCCGGCCGCCCGGGTCCGCCGTCCGGTGCCCGCCCCCGGAGGAGCACCCGGTGACCAGCAGTGCCGCCCCCAGCACCACCGCCGACGCCCGTGCCCGCGCCGAGGAGCCGAGGGCCCCCCTGTTGTCGTACATCCAACTCCCCCCGGGGATGGACTTGTCCAGGCGCCAATCGTGACATACCCACCGTCCCGGTCACGAGGTCGCGCGGGCTCCTTGTGGCAGACATTGCCGACGGCCGTCCGCTGAGCGGCCCGCTCCCGGCGTCACAGGCCGGTGCCGGTGAGGTAGGCGGAGACCACCACGTTCGCCGTGTAGGTGTGGCCGGCCCGGTCGAAGGTGCCGCCGCAGGTGATCAGCCGGAGTTCGGCGCGGCCCGGCTTGCGCGGCCCGTAGGCCTGCCGGGCGTCGAAGTGCGCCCGGGGCAGGACCCGGACGTCGTCGACGGTGAACTCGGCGACCGTGCCGTCCGAGCGGGCCACCCGGATCGTCCCGCCCGGCCTGAGGGTGCGGAGCCGGTAGAAGACGGCGGGCCGGCTCTCGGTGTCGACATGGCCCACCATCACGGCCGTCCCGACGGCGCCGGGTCTGGTCCCGGAGCCGTACCAGCCGACCACGCCCGGCTGGTCGAAGGGCGGCGGATCGACGGCGCCCTGACCGTCCAGGCCCCGGGCCACCACCGGTGCCTGCACCCCGAGGCCGGGAATGTCGAGGCGTTGCGGCAGGGCCTGCCCGAGCGGCGCCGCGGCGGGCGGGAGCCGGGCGCCGGGCGCGGGCCGGCCGACGGCGGCGATGTCACCGGTGGCCGGACCCGACGCGGACTGCCGTACGTCGCTCACCCCACGGCCCCACAGCCACAGCCCGAGCAGCAGCACCGCCCAGGTCACGCCGGTGAGCAGCCGCGCAGTGCCGGAGGAACGCTCACCGTGGTCGGACATGCCACCCGCGCCTCATTTCGTGCCCCGGCTCCGGCGGGCGCCGAGCAGTGCGACGGCGGCCGCCGCGCCCCCGGCCAGCACCAGACCCGTCACCGCCTGCGCGGCGTCCGGCCCGGTCGGGTGGGCGTCCACCAGGGCGAGGGGCGCGGTGCCGCCCCCGCCGGCGCGCACCGGTGCGGTGGGAGTGGCGGGAGTGACCGGAGTGGCGGGATCCGCGGACGGCTCCGCCCGGCGCGGTGCCGCGAGCCCCGCCGTGCGCCCCGCCGTCCTGCCGCCGACCGTGTCCCCGGCGGCCGTCCTGCCGCCGACCGTCTTCCCGCCGACCGTGCTTCCGTCGGCCGTGAACCCGCCGACCGTGATGCTGCCGGTCACCACGGAGTCGGCGCAGTCGACCTTCACGTCGTAGGCGCCCGGTGTGAGCGAGGAGCGGACCCGGCTCTCACCGGTCAGCGTGCCGGAGCCGCCGGTCAGCCGGGCGTCCGCGACGAACGCGGTGGAGACGGCCGTGGCGCTGACTCCGGAGCAGCCCCGCACGGTCAGTGTCACGTCGGAGCCGGGGGCCGGGCTTGACGGGGTCACGGAGACGTCGCCGCCGGCCGCGTACGCCGTCGGGGCGAGCGCGGCCAGGGCGAGGATCGCTGTACAGAGTGTGAGTCGCAGTGAGCCCATCGTGAACCTCCAGTTACCTGAAGGCTCCCCCGCCCCGGGGGCCCCCGCATCCCCGAACGGCGCCCGATTACTCCGTTCGAGCGAGGCCGAACGCGTATCGCCGCTGGTCAGGACTGCTCAGGCCCGGACCGTTCGTGCGCGGCGGGCTCAGACGCGCTCGACGAGGTCCGCGATGGAGTCGACGACCTTGGACGGCCGGTACGGGAAGTTCTCCACCTGCTCGGGCCGGGTCAGACCGGTGAGCACCAGGAAGGTCTGCATCCCGGCCTCCATCCCGGCCAGTACGTCGGTGTCCATGCGGTCGCCGATCATCGCGCTGGTCTCGGAGTGGGCGCCGATGGCGTTCAGGCCCGTGCGCATCATCAGCGGGTTGGGCTTGCCGGCGAAGTACGGCTGCTTGCCGGTCGCCTTGGTGATCAGGGCCGCCACCGCCCCGGTCGCGGGCAGCGGGCCCTCGGTGGACGGGCCGGTCTCGTCGGGGTTGGTGCAGATGAACCGGGCGCCCCCGTTTATCAGCCGTACCGCCTTCGTCATGGCCTCGAAGGAGTAGGTGCGGGTCTCACCGAGGACGACGTAGTCGGGCTCGTGGTCGGTGAGGATGTAGCCGATGTCGTGCAGCGCGGTGGTCAGGCCCGCCTCGCCGATGACGTACGCCGAGCCGCCCGGCCGCTGGTCGTCCAGGAACTTGGCGGTGGCCAGCGCCGAGGTCCAGATGTTCTCGACCGGCACGTCCAGGCCCATGCGGGCGAGGCGCGCCTGAAGGTCGCGCGGGGTGTAGATGGAGTTGTTGGTGAGCACCAGGAAGGGCTTGCCGGAGTCACGCAGTTTCTTGAGGAAGGCGTCGGCGCCGGGGATCGGCACGCCCTCGTGGATGAGGACACCGTCCATGTCGGTGAGCCATGACTCGATGGGCTTGCGTTCTGACATGCGCGGTCTCTCCTGCCGTACGCGGTCTGCGTGCGCCCCAGCCTAGACACAGGTCCGATCTTGCCGGAATGCCCTGCTCACTGTGTGGTCAGCCGGGGTGTCCGGTCAGTCGGCCGGCCGGTCGGCCGGGGTGTCCGGCTCAGCGGCGCCGGCGGGCCAGCAGGAACGCGCTCGTTCCGACGGCGAGCAGGGTGGCGGCGACCGCGAGGAGCCCGTGCGCGAGCCCGGTCCCGGTCCGGGCCAGCTCCCGGGCCCGTTCCCCGGCCTCCTGAGCCTCCTGGGCGAAGGGGAGGGAGGGGTCGGAAGGGTCGGAGAGGTCGGAGCGGCCTGAGGGGTCTGAGGGGTCCGACATGTCGGCCGGGTCGGACGAGACCGGGGGATTCGAGGGGTCGGAGGCGGCGTACGTGGTGCGGGGGCCGGGGCCGACGCTGGAATCGGCGCTCGGGGCGAGGCTGGGAGCCGGGCTGGGAGCGGGACTGGGAGCGGTGGACGCGACACCGGAGCTGTCCGGTTCCGGCACGGTCACGCCACCGTCCTGATCCGTCCCGGGGTCCTGGTCGATGCCGAACCGATAGGCGTTCGACTCCCCCACCCACTCCCCGTCCTGACCATGGCGCTGCACGGCGGCGGCGTTGGCGGTGACGGTGTCCGGTACGGCGTCGGAGGTGAGCGAGAGCCGCACCTTGACGGTGACGGTCTTGCCGGGCGCCACCGAGAACCCGTCGAAGCCGTCCCCGTCGAACACCCCGACCAGCTCCTTCTCGTCGGTGGTCTCGAAGCGGACGGGCCGGGTGCGCGGGCCGTCGTAGAACTCCAGCTTGGGCTGCGACGGCTTCAGCGCGCGCTTGTCGTCGACGAACACGACGACGGGGTGGACGGCGGCGCAGGTACGGCGGGTGGTGTTGGTGAGGTCGATGTACCAGGTGCCGTAGCCGCCCCCGGCCTCGTAGGAGCCGGGGCCGCCGTGGATGCGGGTGGCCAGGGGGAAGTTCCGGTCGTCCGACCCGGCGCAGGAGGGCCCGGAGTCGGCGCGGGCGAGTTCCGGCGACACGGGAACCAGAACGGCGACGACGGCGGCCGCTGCGGCAAGGAAGGGGGACAGGGGCGTGCACAGTCGCATGAGCACATGATCCTGGTGAGGGGGTGGGCGGCCGGCTCCACGCCACTCCGCGCACACCCCCCAATGGGGCAGCGAAACCGCCCGTCCGGCCGGGGTTCCGTCGGCAGGCGCACCCCCGCAGGCCCTCCCGCCCGTCCGCTCACCCGTCCCCTCACCCGTCGCCCCGCCCGAACAACGGCCCCATCAGCAACTGCGCCGCCCCCTCCGCCACCGTCCGCCCGCCGCCGGGGGCGACCCGCACCGGGACGCTCCCGCCCAGGGCGCCCTCCCGCCGCGCACGCTCCTCCAGCACCTGGGCTACTCCCCGTACGAACGCCTCCGGTGCCGCCGTGACCGTCCGGCCGCCCAGCAGCACGAGGTCGATGTCGAGCAGGCCGACGAGGTTCGCCGCCCCCGCCCCCAGCACCCGTGCCGCCCGCGCGAGATCCCCCCGTCGCACCGCCGCCAGGCACAGCGCCTCGATGCATCCCCGGTCGCCGCACTCGCAGCGCGGCCCGTCCAGCTGGATCACCTGGTGTCCGAACTCCCCCGCGCCGGTGCGCGCCCCCCGGTGCACGCTGCCGCCCATCACCAGCCCGGCCCCCAGCCCGGTACCGAGGTGGAGGTAGGCGAAGGAGTCGCCCTCGCCGCCGACCGAGAGCCCGAGAGCCGCCGCGTTCGTGTCCTTGTCCACCACCACCGGCACGCCCAGCCGCTTCGCGAGCGCGTCCCTGAGGGGGAAACCGTCCCACTCGGGGAACCCGGTCACCCGGTGCAGCACACCGCGCGCGTGGTCCAACGGTCCGGGCAACGCGACGCCGACCCCGAGAAGCGAGCCGACGCCGGCACCCCTGGCACCGTCCGTGGCGGAGAGCGCGCCCGCCACCTCCTCGACCCCCCGGGCCACCGCCTCCACCACGGACCCGGCCCCACCCCCCAGGTCCAGTTCCCCCGACCGCTCGCCGACCACGGCCCCGTCGAGGTCGACCAGCACCGCCCGCAGTTCGTCCCGGTCCAGGTGCACCCCGACCGCGTGCCCCGCCTCGGGCACCAGGCGCAGCACCGTGCGCGGCTTGCCGCCCGTGGACGCCCGCCGCCCCGCCTCCGCCGCGAAACCCGCCTCCCGCAGCCGGCCGGTGATCTTGCTGACCGCCTGGGGGGTCAGTCCGGTCCGCTCGGCCAGCTCCAGCCGGCTGATCCCCTCGGCCCCGGCGGTCCGCAGCAGATCCAGCACGAGGGCGAGGTTGTGACTACGCAGCGCCAACAGATTCACGCTCCCCATTCTCCCCTCCACTTGCCCTTTGGCAACAGCGTTGCGAAAGTGGGAGCCATGACTGGCACTGGTACTGGCAACCCCGGCAATCCTGGCGACCTTGGCAACCCTGGCACCCCCGACGCGTCGCGCCCCCGCCGCGTGGGCCTGATCGGCTACGGCCTGGCGGGCTCCGTCTTCCACGCCCCGCTGATCGCCGCCACCGAGGGCCTGGTCCTCGACACCGTGGTCACCGCGAACCCCCGGCGGCAGGCGCAGGCGCGAGCCGAGTTCCCGGACGTCCGGCTCGCCGCCACCCCCGACGAACTGTTCGACCGCGCCGCCGCGGCCGACGCGCTCGACCTGATCGTCATCGCCTCCCCGAACAAGACCCACGTCCCGCTGGCGACCGCCGCCCTCGAGGCGGGGCTGCCGGTCGTCGTGGACAAGCCGGTCGCCGGCACCGCCGCCGAGGCCCGTGCCCTCGCCGCCCTCGCCGAGGAGCGCGGACTGCTGCTGTCGGTCTTCCAGAACCGCCGCTGGGACAACGACTTCCTGACCCTCCGCCGGCTGCTCGACGAGGGCGAACTGGGTGACCCCTGGCGCTTCGAGTCCCGCTTCGAGCGCTGGCGCCCCCAGCCCAAGGGCGGCTGGCGCGAGTCCGGCGACCCGGAAGAGATCGGAGGTCTGCTCTACGACCTCGGCAGCCATGTCGTCGACCAGGCCCTGGTCCTCTTCGGCCCGGCCACCCAGGTGTACGCGGAGACGGACGTCCGCCGTCCCGGCGCGGAGACCGACGACGACACCTTCATCGCGCTCACCCACGCGAATGGCGTCCGCTCCCACCTCCACGTCTCCGCGACGGCCGCCCAACTCGGCCCGCGCGTGCGGGTGCTGGGCTCCCGCGCCGGCTATGTGAAGTACGGCCTCGACCCGCAGGAGGCGGCCCTGCGCGAGGGCCTTCGCCCCGGTGCCGGCTGGGGCACCGAGCCCGAGGAGCTGTGGGGCCGGCTCGGCTCCGGGGAGTCCCCGCTCACCGGCGGCGGCCGGGCCGTGCCCACCCTCCCGGGCGACTACCCCGCCTACTACTCGGCCGTGGCCGCCGCCCTCGGCGGTGCCGGCCCCAACCCGGTGACCGCCCTGGAGGCGGCCGCCGCCCTCGACGTGCTGGAGGCGGCCCGCCGCAGCGCCCGTGACGGAAAGACGGTGACGCTCTGATGCACCACCCGCAGATCACCCCGAAGTTCGCCCCCGAGATCACCCCGACCGTCGAGGAGCTGGAGGCCGAGGAACGCCGCCTGGTCTTCCGGCAGTTCACCTACGACGACGCCTGGGCCCTCGGCTCCCTCCTCGTCGAACTGGCCCGGGAGCGCCAGGCCCCGGTGGCCATCGGCATCCACCGCGCCGGCCGGCGGCTGTTCCACGCCGCACTGCCCGGCTCCACCCCGGACAACGACGCCTGGATCGACCGCAAGCGCCGGGTGGTGGAGCGTTACGGGACCTCGTCCTACCTGGTCGGCGCCCGGTTCCGGGCCAAGGGCACGACGTTCGAGGACTCCTCCCGCCTCGACCCGGACGTGTACGCGGCCCACGGCGGGTCCTTCCCGGTCAACGTCGAGAACGTGGGCGTCGTCGGGGCGGTGACCGTCTCCGGTCTGCCCCAGCTCCAGGACCACCGCTTCGTGGTGGAGGCGCTGGAACAGTTCCTGACCCGGGATTAACCCGCGGCTCCCTCCGGTTGGCACGGAACAGGAGCCCTGGAACACCCGAGCGCCCGCGCACCCGACCGCCTGAGTGCACGAGCCCGCGACCGTGGAGGAACCGAAGCGATGAGTGACGTACTCGAGGAGACCGCCGGTCTGAAGGAGAAGGTCGGCCGATACGGAATCTGGAGTGTCGGGCTGCGCTCGGAGGACCCCTCCCGGCGCGGCGAACTCACCGAGGCCGCCGCCGACCTGGAGGAACTCGGCTTCGGTGCCGTCTGGCTCGGCGGCAACAGCTCCGCCCGCAACGCCCTACCGCTCATCGAGGCCACCCGTACGCTCACCGTCGCCACCAGCATCCAGAGCATCTGGGAGCACGAGCCGGCCGACAGCGCGGCGGCCTTCGAGGCGCTGGAGGCCTCCCACCCCGGGCGTTTCCTGCTCGGCCTCGGGGTGAGCCACGCCAAGCTCGCCGACCAGTACCGGCGCCCGTACTCGGCCCTGGTCGCCCATCTCGACGCCCTGGACGCGGCCGGGGTGCCCGCCGGGCGGCGGGTGCTGGCCGCGCTCGGCCCCAGGACCCTGGAGCTGTCCCGGGACCGGGCGGCGGGCTCGATCCCGTACCTGGTGACCCCGGAGCACACCGCCCGGGCGCGGGAGATCCTGGGCGCGGCCCCGCTCCTCGCCCCCGAGTTCAAGGTGGTCCTGGAGACCGACCCGGCCCGCGCCCGCGCGCTCGCCCGCGACAGCCTCGCCGTGTACCTCGCCCTGCCGAACTACACCAACAGCTTCCTGCGGCTCGGCTTCACCGAGGACGACCTGGCCGACGGCGGCAGCGACCGTCTGATCGACGCGCTGTACGCGTGGGGCGGGGAGGACCGTGTCCGGGACCGTGTCGACGCCTTCCACCAGGCGGGCGCGGACCATGTGGCGATCCAGGTGGTCGACGGAGGCTCGCGCGATGCCCTGCCGCGCGAGGCCTGGCGCAGGCTGGCGTCGCTGCTGGCCTGACCGGTCCCACCCGAGGGGCGCGGGGAACCGCGCGACCGGCCACCCACCGCCCGCGGCCGAACCATCACCCGCGCCCCCGGTCCAGCCGAGCCGGGCGGAGCGCCTACGCGTCCTTGAACTGCTGCCGCTGCCGCCCCAGGCCCTCGATCTCCAGCTCGACGACGTCCCCGGCCCGCAGGAACGGCTTCGGCTCGGGCCGCCCGAGGGCCACCCCGGCCGGGGTGCCCGTGTTGATGACGTCGCCGGGGTACAGCGTCATGAACCGGCTGACGTACCGGACGACTTCCGCCACCGGGAAGATCTGCTCGGCGGTCGTGCCGTCCTGCTTCAGCTCGCCGTTCACCCACAGCCTGAGCGAGAGCGCCTGCGGGTCCGGTACCTCGTCGGCCGTCACCAGCCAGGGCCCGAGCGGGTTGAACGTCTCGCAGTTCTTCCCCTTGTCCCAGGTTCCGCCCCGCTCGATCTGGAACTCCCGCTCGGACACGTCGTGCGCGACCGCGTACCCGGCGACGTGCGCGAGCGCCTCCTCGGCCGAGTCCAGGTAGCGGGCCGTACGCCCGATGACGACGGCCAGCTCCACCTCCCAGTCGGTCTTGGCGGACCCGCGCGGTACGAGCACCGTGTCGTTCGGCCCGACGACCGTGTCCGCGGCCTTGAAGAAGACGACCGGCTCGGCGGGCGGCTCGGCGCCGGTCTCGCGGGCGTGGTCGTGGTAGTTGAGCCCGATGCACACGATCTTCCCGATCCGCCCCAGCGGCGGGCCGATCCGCAGCGCGGTCGCGTCCAGCGCGGGCAGCTCCCCGGCCTCGGCGGCGGCCCGGATCCGGCCGAGCGCGGCGTCGTCGGCGAGGAGCGCCCCGTCGATGTCGTCCACGACCCCCGACAGGTCCCGCAGGGTCCCCTCGGCATCGAGCAGCGCGGGCCGCTCCGACCCCGCCGTACCGACTCGCAGCAGCTTCATGGTCACTATCTCCCTCGATCACGGGCGCCCGGCCGATGGGTGCAGCCATCGGAGGACTGGTTGATCCTCCAAGGTCGGCGTCCGCTCCGCAATACCCGGTTCACGTACTGGACCGTAACCGCCCTCACCGATAGAGCGCGGCGCGCTCCACCGCGCTCCAGGTGGTGCTGGTGACGACGTAGAGCGCGGCGGCCAGCGGCATCACGGCCACGGTGACCAGCGTGAGGAAGGACATGAACGGCATGACCCTGCCGACGGCGGCGAGCCCGGGCACCTGCTCGTCGGCGGCCGGCACGGCGGGACTGTCCGCCGCGGCCGTCCGCCGCGTACGCAGGAAGGTGAAGGTCGCGACGGCGCCGACGACGGCGAAGAGCCCCAGGTAGACGACCCCGGCCGCGCCGAACACCCCGCCGTCGGCGAGGGCGTCGGCCCACCGTCCGCCCAGGGGCGCGGCGAACAGCGAGTGGGTGAGCAGCCCGTTGCTCGCGCCGCCGATCGTCGTGTGGGAGAAGAGGCGGTAGAGGAGGAAGAAGGCGGGCAGCTGGAGCAGGCTGGGCAGGCACCCGGAGAGCGGTGAGACCTTGGCCTCGGTGTGCAGTTCCAGCACCGCCTTCCGCAGCTCCTCGGGGTTCTTCGCGTGCTTCCTCCGCAGCTCGGCGACCCTGGGCTGGAGCGCGGCCCGGGCGCGCTGCCCGCGCGCGGCGGCCCGGGAGAGGGGATGGACGAGGAGTCGTACGAGCGCGGTGAACAGGACGATCGCGGCGGCCGTCGCGGAGGCGTGGCAGAGCGGTTGGAGCAGGTCGGCGAGCCGTTCGACCAGACCGGCGAACACGGACAGCGGAGCGGACAGGGAAACGGACGGGGAGACGGACATGGGTGAGCCCTCCGTGGGGTCTCGTCGTGCCGGAGTCTGCCGGTGTGGACCGGGTCAGAGGTGTCGGGTGGCGGCATGACGACCCGCGCGGGGTCACGGCGAGGAGGAGCGGTGCCCTACGCGGTGATCGTCCGGAGGGCGTGCCCGGGTGCCCTGGGCCGTGGCCGGCCGGAGGCGTCGGGGTCGCGTTGCGGCAGGAAGGCCGTACGGCGGTCGCGGTCGCGGATGGCCGTACGCACCCGGGTGGGCGGCACGGCGGGCGCGCAGCGTGCGGCGATCAGTGAGCAGACGGCGAGCGCGGCTCCGGCGGCCGCGGTCGCGGCGAGCGCGACGGTGGTGGAGAGGGTGCCGGTGTCGAGCAGCGCGACCGTGAGCAGGACCGTGAGCAGGCCAGTGAGCAGGTGGAACAGCGGGACGGGGGCGGGGCGCGCACCGACGCGGCCACGGATCATCGACGCCCCCTCTCTCTCCTGCGGGTCCTGCGTGTCCTGCACTCGGTTATACCCGATGGGATCAGTCTCCACGGGGCCGCGTCGACACCAGCTTCCCCCACACGACCATCCGGTACCGGGACGTGAACTCCGGTGTGCAGGTGGTCAGGGTGATGTAGTGGCCGGGGTCGTGGTAGCCGTAGGCGGGCTGCACGACGGAACGCGGTACGGGTCGTATGACGCCCGAGTCGAGGGACGAGGTCTGCGGCAGGATCTGGTCGACCGTGTACGTGTACGTCGCCGCGCCGGTCTCCACCTCCACCGTGTCCCTGATCCGCAGCCGCGGCAGATAGCGGAACGGCTCCCCGTGCGTGTTCCGGTGCCCGGCGAGTGCGAAGTTCCCCGCCTGGCCCGGCTGTTGGGTCCCGGGGTAGTGGCCGACGTACCCCTTGTTGAGGACGTCCGGCTTGCTCACGCCTTCGGCGATGGGAACGCGCAGGCCGAGGCGGGGGATGATGAGCACGGCGTACGCCTGGGAGGGCCCCGGCCGTGCCACGGCGACGTAGGCACCCGCGCCGTCACCGGCGCCGGTGCCGTACGACCGCTGCCGCCCGGCACCCCCCGTACCCGCCGGGGAAGAGGCGTCTCCGGAGGACGCGGAGGATGCGCCGCCCCCGGCCCCGTCGCCCGCGCTCCCCCCGGCCGCCCCCCACTCCCGTTCCAGCGCCTCCACCTTCCGCTCGGCCCCGCGCCGGGCCTCCCGGTTGGTCCACCACAACTGGTGGACGACCAGCAGCGCGAGGACGACCCCGACCGTCACCAGCAGCTCGCCGCCCGTCCACACCCCCCGCCGCAGCCGGCCGCGGCGCCGCCGGTCACCGTGCCGCACGACCCGCACCGCCGTCGTCCGCATGCGCGCACCTCCTGACCGGAGCCCCCGCACGCTCGACGGAGGCGCCCGCACGATAGGGGCAGCGCCGCCAAGTCACCAGAGACAGCTCCCCACCGGGCTACCCACCAGCCTTCCTCCACGGGTTTTAGAAAGGGCTGTCGCAACTCTCGACAACCTCACGCGTCACACCCGATGCTTCGACTTGGCATGCGGGGGGACGAGCCGACGCCGGCCTCCGCCCTCGGAGAGAGCCGGCGTCCGAGCCGCACGGAGAGGCAGAAGAAACAGCCATGATCCGACGCAGAACACTGCTGGCCGCCGCGGGCGGTGGCCTCCTGGGCAGCGCCCTGGCCACGGGCACCGCCCGCGCCGACGCCACCGTCGCCGTCAACCCGTCGACGACGTACGGCACCTGGGAGGGCTGGGGCACCTCCCTGGCCTGGTGGGGGAACGTCTTCGGTACCCGGGACGACTTCGCCGACATCTTCTTCACCACCAAGTCGACGACCTACAACGGCACGTCGCTGCCCGGCCTGGGACTGAACATCGCCCGCTACAACCTGGGCGCGTCCAGCTGGAACACCGTGAGCGGCACGAGCATGGTGGCCTCCCCCAACATCCCCGCCTTCAAGCAGATCGAGGGCTACTGGCAGGACTGGAACAACGAGGACCCCACCTCCTCGGCCTGGAAGTGGACGGCGGACGCCGCGCAGCGCGCGATGCTGGTGAAGGCGACGCAACGAGGAGCGGTGTCGGAGCTGTTCGCCAACTCCCCGATGTGGTGGATGTGCGTGAACCACAACCCGTCCGGCGCCTCCGGCGGCGGCAACAACCTCCAGTCCTGGAACTACCGCCAGCACGCCTCGCACCTGGCGGCGGTCGCCCTGTACGCGAAGAACAACTGGGGCGTGAACTTCGCGACGGTCGAGGCCTTCAACGAGCCCTCCTCGTCCTGGTGGACGGCGACCGGCACCCAGGAGGGCTGCCACATCGACTCGACGGTCCAGGCGGCCGTACTGCCGTACCTGCGCAGCGAGTTGGACAAGCGCGGCCTGTCCGGCACGAAGATCTCGGCCTCGGACGAGAACACCTACGACCTGGCGCGCACCACCTGGGGCTCCTTCTCGTCGACGACGAAGGGCTATGTCGACCGGGTCAACGTGCACGGCTACCAGGGCTCCGGCGGGCGTCGCGACCTGCTGTACTCGGACGTCGTGACGACGGCCGGCAAGGCCCTGTGGAACTCGGAGACCGGCGACAACGACGGCACCGGCCTGACCCTGGCCAGCAACCTCCTCTACGACTTCCGCTGGCTGCACCCGACCGCCTGGGTCTACTGGCAGGTCATGGACGCGTCCACGAACTGGGCGATGATCGCGTACGACGCGAACACCCTGGCGGCGGGCGCGGTCACCACGAAGTACTACGTCATGGCGCAGTTCAGCCGCCACATCCGCCCCGGCATGACGATCCTGGACACGGGCGTGAGCTACGCGGCGGCGGCCCTGGACAGGTCCGCGAAGCGCCTGGTGATCGTGGCGGCGAACACGTCCTCCTCCGCCCAGACCCTGACCTTCGACCTGTCGGGGTTCACGACGGTGACGGGCGGCTCCGGCGGCCTGGTCCCGCGCTGGAACACGGTCACGACGGGCGGCTCGGACCTCTACACCCCGCACTCGGACATCCACCTGTCCGGCAAGACGCTGGCGGTGCCCTTCGCGGCGAAGTCGGTGCAGACGCTGCAGGTGGACGGGGTGACGGTGTAGGCCCCCGGGCTACGTCCGGGCTCCCCACCCGGGCTACGTCCGGGCCCCACACCCGGGCTACGTCCGGGCCCCACACCCGGACCGCGCCCGCACACCCTGACTACACCCGGGCTCCACCTGGACCCCACAAGGACCGCGCCCGGACCCCACCGGGAGCGCACGGGGTCTGCTCATGGGGCTGCTCATGGGGACGGGACGAGCAGCCCTTACTCCCCTCTGTCACTGGTCGGCGTTACGGTGTCCTCCATGCGCCCCGACACGCCCGCCGAAAACGTCGACCACACCGCGGAAGCGGCCCGCCTGGAGCGGACCGCCGGCCTGTATCCGGAGGACGCCGAGGCCCTGCTCCTCCAGGCCGCGGCCCACCTGGAACTGTCCGGCGACCGCCCCGCCGCGACCGCGCTCTACGACCGCCTGCTCTCCGGCACCGCGCCTCTGGACCACCCCCATCTGGTACGGGCCCTGAAGGCCTCGAACCTGTGGGAGTACGACCACGAGGCCGAGGCCCGAGCGATCATCGCCGGAATCCGCACCTCCGCGCCCCGCGACCCGGCCCCCTGGGTGATCGTCGCGGAGTCCCTGGAGAGCCACGACGAACTGGAGGCGGCGCAGGAGACGTTCACGGAGGCGGCGACACTCCTGCTGACGGACGTGCCCGAGCCCCCGTACTCCACCCACCCCGTCCTGTACGGCCGCCACCGCGTCCGCCGCATGCTGGGCCTGCCCCACGACGACTGGGACACCCTGGCGGACACCCTCCACTCGTCCCCGGTCTCCCTGGACGAACTCCACGACCCGAAACGCGTCTGGTCCCTGGGCTCCTCCAACCCGGCGGAACTGGAAGCGGAGATCTCCCGCCTCCGCGCGGAACTGGGCGCCTACCGGGAGGCCCTGTCCCGCCCGTTCCCGGTGGCGGTCCTGCACTGGCCGGCGGCCGAACTGACCGAACTCGTCTCGGCGTACCCCTCACTCGCGGCGGAGTACCCCTCCCACGAGGAGCACCTGTCGACGATAGAGACCTCCCTGAGGGAACTCTCCTCGTCGGGAACCCCGAACCTCGGAATCGTCACGGGCACGGTGCCGTCGTACGAGGCCTTCGCGGCCTCGGAGGGCACTTCACCGGAGGACGTGGCCCTTCTACCGCAGTACGCGACGACGCTGGCGGCGAGGGGGCGGGCTGTGGTTTGGCCGCCTCAGCGGGGGGATGGGTGCTGGTGCGGGGTGGGCGGGACCTATGAGGGGTGTCACGGGGCGGGGTAGCCGTAAGCGCTATCCACCCCGTTCCCGACGGCGACGGCCCCAGCTCTACTCCTCGCTGGGGTCAGCCCTCCCCATCCACCACTCTCGGTGGTAGCGGATGTAGTCAAGGTGAACCTTGTGCTTTGCATGCCTCTTGAGCTTCGGCCGAATGGTCCCGTCCAACGCGCCAGCCCGTACGATGATCGACCAGTCATCGTCTATGACTATGGCCCCTATATCGAGTCGCACATGGCAGTTGGGGCATAGGCATATGACGTTCGGCTCCACGTCGGGGCCCCTGTGCGGCTTGCCGAGAGGACGGATGTGAGCGCCTTCGCTGTAGGGCTTCCCGTCTGGTCCCAACAACTGGAGGCCGCACACCTGACACTCTCCATCGTGGAGCCTCTTCACGTTCCTTATCACCGCATCGTCCCGCACCAGGCGCTGCACCTGGACGGAACGCGTCTCGGGAAATTTCTCCGCCCCAAGCGATTCCTCATCCGGTTCCCCCTCGGTCACAGCGTCTACTGCCTCCGGTTCCCCTTGTGACAGGTTGTTCCGGGGCTCGCCCTGTTGCGCATCACCCTGCTGCTCCAGCAACTCTGATATCTGCCGCTCCACCGAGGTCGGGTCTTGAAGCTCCTCGGGCAAACGCCTCAGGTCAAACTGGCAGATTTCAATGGGCGTGCCGTCTGGTGCCGGAGACTTCGATATGGCTGTGCGGATGTCCGTGATCTCGTACAGGCCGTCATATCTGTAGCAATTGATCGGCGAATACCGTGAATCACCCTTCCACCCTCGTATGACGCGAATGGGCCAGCCTCGGTCATGGCTCCGCTTCAGGGCGGCATTGTCCTGATACGCCCAGGATTGACTGCGTAAGAGTTTAGTTATCCCATTGACCTTGTATTTGTCCCTGTCGGGTGAGGCTCCCGTGTACTGGACCGTGGTCCAGTCGTCGCGGTCGTCCTCGTACCCCCCGTGCAGCACGATGGCGTCAGCAACTTCACTGCCGTCCTCGTCGTCGAGCCATGAGATGCCCCTCACGGTGTCTCGATGCAGGTCGTTGCGCTTCACCTGCAACCGCCGGTGGAACTCCGCACCTGGAGCGATGCCATCGATGTGACCGATCTTTCGTTCTCTCACTCCGGCATACTGGAGCGAGTTGATCACTCATGTCACCTTCAAATCATGTTTTGACGGATTAGGGATCGACAAGCGATCGGATTGAGCCACCGGAACCTGCCTATCAGCATCGATGTCAGTGGCCCCTGTTACAACTAGTGCCGTATCAGGCAACGTTCGCCCTGTCATGAGACTTCGCACGGTTGCTACGCCGGGTGGTACGGGACAGCCACAATGATCACGTGGCT
>NZ_JBIAGM010000052.1:0-24634 GCF_042869815.1 Streptomyces sp. NPDC006739 | reverse complement strand
CGGTGGCCGTTCTTGTATCCGGGCACTCACTCATACGCCGGGACAAACGCCCGGATCAGGTGGGAGCCCGTACACCACTTCCCTGGACGCAACCCCCGGGAATGGCGCCTGGCCGTGGACACGGCCGACCGTGTCCCCGGCCCAGGCGTTCCCCCGGCTAGCTGCCGGGCTACCACCAGGGCTGCGCCGCAATCTCCGAGGCGATGCGGCTACTGGCCGACCCCACCGTGCCCGGCGCGCTGACCGAGGCCCGGTCGGCCGACGGGCATCCCACCACTGGCGACGTAGGATCCGTCGGCGTGGCACACACATTCGATGAACTCGTGGAGATGCAGAAAACGGCTGACGAGGCGCACGGCCGCGTAATGGACCTGCGGGACACCTACGGCCGGCCCACGGCGACACCGTGGTCGCCGCAGCAGACCGAGGCGGCCTGGCAGAACTGGCGGGACCTGGCCGGGGAAGTGCAGGAAGCCGTCACCGCGCACGCCACGGAGGAGGGCACGCCCCGCTATGACGTGGAGGCCGTCGTACGGACCAAGGCCCGGCGCCCCGAACCGGAGCCGGCAAACGCGTAGAACAACCAGCTGTCGGCACTCACACGACCGACGGACCGGGCGGGCGCCACTTCATCGTGGGCTCTAGCGTGGTAGTGCCTTGCGCTTGACAGGACCGCAAGGCCGGGCGGCCCCCACACCGCGCCCTGGTCAGGGGCCGCCCAATCACTCGCCGCAGGGGAGGCCCTGGGAACGAAAGAGGCCGTCACAGAACGCGCCAGTGCTTCCCCGACTCAGCCCCCTCATCCTGCTCCCTGCGCCGGGGCTCTTCGGGCCGCTGCCAGCGGCGGCATCGGTCAGCGCACTGCGGTGCCATTCAGCGGCCTCATACCCGCCACTCCAGCGGCCCTCCAGGTCGCTGGCGAGCAGGCCGGCGAAGTTACCCGGTCCCAGCCCCTTTTGAGGACATCTCGGCATACTCCAGCAGCTGAAGCAGCAGATCGAGGCGCAGCGCGCCGGCCGCATCCACGAGGCGCTGGCGCTGGGCGCCACCTGGTCCGAGGTCGCGGCCGCCCTGGACGTCAGCACGGACAACGCCCGGGCGCTGCTGCGTGCGTGGGTGGACGGACAGCACCGGGTGTACGAGGGCGACGTCGCCGGCGGGCGGCCCAAGCCCTTCGGGCTGGACGCCGGCCGGTACGCCGACGTCCTGGCGCTCGTCGAGCTGGGCGACGATCATTCGTATTCCTCCTTCGTCAGAGGTACGGGGGTGGCGGTGGCGGGGGAGTGCTGTGCGAGGAAGACGGCGACACGGCCGGTCTGCTCGGCTGCGCGGTCGGTGAGCTGATCCAGGGGGAGCGCTCCGGCGTTCGTGTGGGCGGCCTGCTCCAGGGCGGGGACCTGGTGCGGTCGGGCCTGGGTGGCGAAGACCGCGTCGAGATGGGGTCCTCGCAATCGGATCGGCCCGACCCGGCGGCCGTGGACGTTCATGGACACGTAGTGCTCGAATCGCTCCATGGCAGCGACCCGGTCGGGGCTGGGATTGTCGCCCCACTCGGCGGTGATTGGTGCGATCGCGGACTTTGATCCGGCGGTCGTGGCGAGTGTGGACGCGTTCTGCACCAGGGACAGCCGCACCGGTGAGGGAAGGCGTGCCAGCAGCTGGGTCATGCCGTGGACTTGGCACCTGTACTTGCGGAAGTCCTCGAACATGGCAGCGATGGTCTCTGGCGCCGCGCCAGTCAACGTGATCAGCTCGTCGAAGTACGGGCGGAACGGCACCCGCTTGGCTTCCGGGGTGTCACGCCGGGAGCGCACGGCCCGCAGTAAATCACGGGCCAGCAGGGCGGTCACCAGCCGGTCGGTGGGCCCGTTGCCGCCCGGGCACACCCACACGACCATCCGCGAGTCCATTGCCGCGCGGATGTTGTAGACGCCGACGGGCTGGCCGAGGAAGGCACGCGTGATGGGGTTTGCGGCCAGCCGGGCGATCGGGTTGAGGACTACAGCGAACGCGTCCGGCGGCAAGGTCGGGAAGACCACCTGCCACCAGGACCGGGTCTCCTCGTCCAGGCGGTCGGCCACCGCGGCGAGCGCTGCCGTACGGAACGCGGCATCCGTGAGCAGCGCCCGCACGTGGAAGATGGTGGCCTGGTCCTCGGGGCGGCCGGTCTGACAGGCGGCCTCGTTGACGGCGGCCAGGACGGCCAGGGCGGCGGTGAAAATGGTGATCGCCCGGGGTGCGGTCGCATCGTCCCAGGCCAGCGCGGAGGCGTAGGCATCGGTGATCGCCTCGACGACCTCGTGCGCCGTTTGGTCCTGGTGCATACCGAGCGGATTCCATGAGCTCACCCGCGGGTTGGCGCCGAGGCCGTTGAGGTCGATGAGCGCGATCCGCCGCATGAGGGCCTCGTGCGCGAGGAACGTGGTGGCCCGGGGCCATGAGTCACGGTGGGGGTCGACGAACAGCAGCCCGCCCCCGGCATGGGCCCAGCCGATCGCCTGCGCCAAAGCCCGCTCGGTCTTGCCGCCGCCGGCCTTGCCCACCCCGACCTCGAACAACGTCTCCTCGGCGTAGGTGGCGACCAGGCGTTCGCGGCCGTCCGGGCCCCGGTAGATGCCCTGCAGTAGCAGCTCCGGATCGCCGAACTGGAACGTCGGCAGGTCCCCGGCGAGCACCGGCAGTCGGCAGTGCATGGTGGGCGGCTTGAGCAGACCCGTCAGCTCTTCCAGCCTCACCCAGTTGGCGCGGGGCGGCTGGCAGTGCCCCAGGGTCCAGCGGCGCTCGAACCCACGCCTGGTGGGCCAGTGGTCGGCGCCGATCCGCCACGGTCCCAGCCGCCATCCGCGCATGGCCCACCTCGAGCGGCCGCCGAACACGTCAAGGGCGGCCTGGAGTTGCGCGAGCCGGGCCTGGGCGCGGCCCTCGGTGTTCGAGGCGCACATCACCAGCAGCTGCACCCGGACGAGGTGGTCGTCGTCGGCGAGTTTGCCCAGCGCCTCGGCCGGCTCCACCCGTCGGGGCACCGGCGGCATGACCAGCCGCCGTCCGGCGCCAGCAGCGGGCTTGTCGCTGAGCAGCTGCTGCAGCTGCCAGGTGAGGGAGTCCTCGATGCCGCTGGCGTCCTGCCGCAGCCACCGGGCGGCCCGCTGGGCCTCGCGCCGCTCCGCGCGACGCGCATCGCTCATCAGCTGCAGACGGCGCGCCCGCAAGGCCCACTTGGGTGCGCGCTGGATGTCGAGCCGGATCTCGGCGAGGTCCCCCAGCTCGGCACGCAGGTCCGAGACGGCGTCGATCAGCGGCTGCAGCGGGTCCGGATTCAGCGGAACTTCACGCAGGGGTGCGGTCGGCTTGCCGCGCAGGATGAACTCTGCCCGCACCACGTGGTCACGGGGCTTGTCGGCGATCGGCCGGGCCCGGTTGACGGTGACGTCCGGCCCGAAGGGGGTGATGGACAAAAGTCGCTGGCCGCCGGCCGGGCCCTCGATGCGGTAGCGCAGCGGGCTGGAGCCGTCGGCGCGCAGCCGGATCTGCACGGCCTTCGCCCGGCGTGGCGCCCACCAGGGCATGGCTGTGGAAGCGCGAGCCAGTTGCACGCCGCGGCGGAAGATCTCCTCCAGGCTCGGGGCGAAGTGCCTGTTGGGCACCAGCTCCAGGGCCATCCGTTCGGCCGAAGCCTTGGCCGCGAGACGGCGTAGCACCAGCTCGCCCGCCCCCCAGCACACGGCGATGGCCAGGGCGAGCAGGTACCAGTGTTCGTAGAGCCAGTCGGCGGCGCCGACCAGGCCGGTGACCAGGCCGAGGACCTGACCAGTGGCCATGTCATCGGCCCGGTCCGTCAGGTACGGGGCTGCGGAGTCCACGTGGACGCCCCCTTCAGTGTGTTGGTGCGGGTGAAGTGCCAGTCGGTGATGCGCAGGTCGGTGAAGGTGCCGCCGCGGTCCATGCCGGCCCACACCAGGTGGACCACCGCCTTGGTGGGGCTGCCGTCGCGGCGGGCGATCGCGGCCTGGATGCGGAAGCGAGCGGTGGCGAACGCCGGGGCCACCGCTTCTGAGTCGCCGAAGACGCCTGGCCACTTCTCGCGGCCGACTCCGGTGGCGTCCGCGCGCAGCAGCGCACGACCGGCGGTGAGCAACTCCCGCTCGTCGGCGGCGGGAAGGTCAGCGGGCCAGGCTGCCTCCAGGTTCCGCTGGATGGCACGGTCGCCGGCCACGCCCTCGCCGTGCGGCGGCAGAGCGGACTCGACGGCTGACGGCGTCGATGCAGCGGGTGTCGCGGAGGCAGCCGCGGCGGCGGTCGGATCGCTGGCGGGAAGCGGGGTAGCCGCCGATGACGAATCCGTGGCCGTATGCGCGGTCGAGGCCGTCGTTGGGGCCGTCGGCTCCTGACCGTGCGGCATACCCAGCAGAGCGGCGCCCGCGACAGCGAGCAGGGCGGAGCTCAGCACCAGCAGGCGCGGTGAGCGCGGGATGGTGGTCACAGCAGGCGTGCTCCCCCCGCATAGCCGGACATCGCGTTGGCGGCGTCCAGGCGCACCACGGTGCCCGGGCGGGCGGCGTTGACCATCTGTCCGCTGCCCACGTAGATCCCGACGTGGTAGATCGTGGAATCGTGTCCGGGAGCGGTGGCGTAGAAGACGAGGTCACCTGGCTTGAGCGCGCTTGTGCCGAGGCTGGCGGGGATGCGCTGGCCGACACCGGCCTGTGCGGCCGCGGTGCGGGGCAGGCTGATGCCGGCCTTGGCGTACGCGTACTGGGTCAGCCCCGAGCAGTCGAAGCCCCTGATGTCCGTGCCGCTCTTGCCGCTGGGTGAGCAGCAGATCCCGTACGACGGGCCCTGGGCGTTGCCGCCGCCCCACGAGTAGGGGACACCACGCTGGGAGAGCGCCGCGTCGATGACGGTGCGGACCTTGTCCGAGACGTTCTTCAGGTCGGGGTCCTTGGCGGCCGCGGTGTACTGGTCGATCCAGCCCAGCACGGTGGCGACGTACTCGCCCGAGTGGTTGTACTGGAAAATCGCGGCCCTCAGCTGGGCACGCTTGGTCAGGTCACCGCCGCTTCCGCACAGGTAGACCGCGGCGCCGAGCGCGGCGTCGTCGGCGTTGTGCGGGTCGGCGACCTTGTCGCCGTTGCCGTCCTTGCCGACCGACTTCCACGTGGAGGGCAGGAACTGGAACGGACCGACAGCACGATCCCCTTGCGAGGTTCCGTCCCACTTGCCGCCGTCGGTGTCCGGGACGACGGTGGTGTTCCCGCCGGCGCCGGTGCCGTTGAGGAGCACTCCGTAGATCTTCGGGCGGATGTCGCCATTGGCGGCGATGCTCCGGCCGAGTGCGTGGTTGGACTCGACCTTCGCGATCCCGGCGAGGATGGGCCAGCGCATGCCCTGGCACCTGGGCACGTACTGTGCGACCTGCTGGACGGCCTTCTTGTAGGCGGCCAGCATGCGCGGCGGGATGTCCGCGGCACTGCCGCCCTCGGCGATCCCACCGTCATCCTGAGCGTCCGTCTTCAGCGCGACGTACGCGCTGATCGCGTTTCCCACCGGTGCGGCACAGCACACTGCGGCGAACATCAGCAGCATCACCGCACACCCCCACCGTGCCATCCGGTGCCGGGACGGCCTCACTCGTCCTCACCGTCCTCGGTCCCCCACCGGGCCCGCAGGTTGCGCAGCACTTCGGCCTGCCGCATCAGCTCCTGTATCCGGGCCTGGTTGCTGCTGCCTGCGGAACCGTCCGCGTCACTGTCGCCGGGACGTACCGGATGACCGGGCCTGCCGGGATCGGGCCCAGGCCGTGGCGCCGGGCCGTCTGGGCGAGGAACCGGCGTGGGGGACGGAGTTGCCGCGGGACCGCCCGCCGACGCGGCCGGCCGTGCCGGGGCAGGGACCGGTCGGGGCGAAGGACGACCGGAGGGCGCAGGCCGCGGCGGGGAAGCCGGACGGGGGGCAGCAGCTGCAGTTGCCGCGGTGGGCAGGCGACGGCTGGAGAACGGAGTAGTCCCGGCATTGTCGTCGGTGTACTCGCGGATGACCCTGGCCATGTGACGCCCGGTGTCTGACCAGGCCCGGCCGTCCTCGCGGACGGTGTTGCCCCATACCCGCACCTGCTGGCGGGCGTCCTGGGAGTAGCGCGAGCCTCCCGACCGGGCGCGGCGCACAGTGGCCGGCAGGCCAACGGTTGCCCCGTATGCCGCCCGGCCACCCCGGTTGAGGATGCGGTAGCCGCGGAAGCGGACCAGACGGTTGTGGGCCCGGGTCGACAGCAGCGGCCGGTCGGTGTTCTGGTCGTGCAGCACGTGGCCGGTGTTGCGGTCGACGACCTGCCCCTCCGCGTTGCGGTACCGGTCGGGCGGCCCTCCAGGCCTGAACGGCCCACCACCGCCGCCTCCGCTCGGACCTTCGGGTCCTGCGCCGGTCGGGCCGCCCGCGTCCGGGTCGCCGTCGGCGGTGGGTTTGCGCCACTTTGCCAACTGCTCCTGGTCCGGCCGGCGTCCGATCAGCAGCCAGCCGGCACCCTTGGCACTGAGCCGTGCGCCCAGCCCGCCCACGGCCGCGGCCGCTGTCAGCGGGGCGAGTCCCCGGCGGGCTTCGGCGGTGGCGTCGGCGAGGATCCCGCCGGTGTCCACCGGCATGCCTGCACCGTCGAACAGGGAAGTGAGCGCGCCCATCAGCCGTTGCCGGGTGCCGAGCATTCCGAACCTGCCGCCGCCCCCGCCGGTGAAGGCGCGCAGCCCTGTGCCGTATCCGCCTATGGCGGCGGGGGAGTTCATGGCGAGGGCGGCGCCGAGTTCGGAGGTGTCGCCGGGCAGGTGGGTGCCGCCGACCTTGGCGTAGCGCATGCGCATGGCCATGCGCCGGCCGAAGGAGGTGATGCCGGTCAGCAGTCTGCGGTGTCCGGCCGCGCCGGCGATGGCCAGGACGTCGATGAGCAGGATCCGCTCGACCATCAGGTCGGGGCCGTTGGTGATGGTGGCGTCGACGGCGATCCCGAAGAACGGGATGAACGCGCAGATCCCGACTACGGCCAACGCGGCGACTCCCCACACGGACAGCCACTTCCACACGCTTTGGCGGGCGGGCCCGGGCAGCATGCCCGCGACGAAGGTGACCCCGCCGACGGCCGCCGCGGCCGCGCACACCCCCTGGGTGCCGAGCAGCACGGTCGCGCTGGACAGCAGCATGCCGCAGATGAACAGCGCGGCGATCAGCAGCAGGAACGCTCCGCCGACCCTCCACCAGGTGGGCTTCTCGGCATAGGCCGCGCACGACTGGCCGACCGGGCCGGCCTTCTTCATGTCGGCGAGGAACGCGGCGAACGAGCGGTCCTCGTCGGTGACGATCGCGTGGGAAGTGTCGAGGAGTTCACCGCCGGGCGTGAGCGTCGGGAGATCGCCGCTGCTGGGCGGCTTGTTGTCGACGTCGCGCTCGCAGTACTTCTTGCCCGGCCCGTGGACCAGGCTGCAGGCATCCCTCGCTTTGTCTGACGGGGTCGAGCTGGGCAGGTACCCGCCGGTGACCCACTTCAAATGGACCGCATACGCCTTGCGGTCGGCAGTCTTGGCGGGGTCGAGGATGCGCCCGTACTGGAGGAGCATGTACGGCTTCACGATCAAGGCGTTGGTGATCGAATCCTGGATGGGCCGGGCCACCTGCGTCGCGGAGACCGGTCCCTCGCCTTCCCGCTCCTCACACTTGATCTCGGCATTGCCGGCCATGCCCGCGCACGGGGCATCGCTGGCGATCTTGCCGCCCCAGTCGTAGGAGTTGACGCTCTGCTGCGCGACCGAGGCGGCCACCTGCTCGGACTGCCCCAGCGGCCCGTCCGGGCCGAGCAGGGTGTCGGGACGGATGAGAGCCGAGGCGGCGATCGCCCCGATGAGCAGGGTGAGGAAGATTTCGCCCAGACCACGGGCGACCCGGCCACGCACGATCATGAACCCCGCGAACACGAACGCCCACGCCAGCAGCAGCCCCTTCAACCCGAGCGTGTCGACGACGACGGTGTCGTAGGTGTCGGCGACCTTCTGCGCGGGCTTGGCGAGGAGCTTGAGCATCGGGAAGCGGAAGGCCACCTCGATCGCCCACCCGGCCAGCCCGACCAGCAGCCGGATCAGCGTGAACAGCCCGGACAAGGCGAATGCCAGGGCCTGGCTCTTGAAGGCGACGATGGAGCCACCGGAGGCATTCAGGTCGTACCCGTCGATCGGCACGCCCTCGGAGGAGTAGATGTTCAGCGGGGCGAGCAGGTCTCCGGTCTCGCTATTACTGCCGACCGCGTAGACCACCTGGGTGTTCACCAGGAGGAACACGCCGGTGAGCAGTACGACGAAGCCGGCCGAACGCAGCATCGCGCGGTCTGGACGGAACACGTCAGCGCCGCCTTTGCCCAGCGGAGCAGCGCAGCCGCCACACCATGAGCGCACCCACCCCCGCAAGGGCAGGCACCAGCCTCCACGCCCCGCCGGCCACGTCATGCTGGCCGGAGGCGGACCTCGTGGCGTCGCGCTCGCAGTACGCCTTGGCCGGACCCACGACCAGGGCGCAGGGATCTTGGTAGGCGGCGTCGGCGGCGAAGGCCTGCCCGGTGTGCGGCCACCACCCCTGCGGCACGGCCGCCCCGAGGACGAGCACCACCACGGCGACGACGGCGATCACGATAAGGACGCTCACGGCGGCGGCGACGCGCCGCGAGCGGTCCCACGACGAAGTAGTCATCAGACGGTTTCCTTCGGACGGGTCTGTGCGGCCACACCGGCAAGCGGCTCCGGGACCGTCGGGGAGGCAGAGCTCGTGCGGCGTCCCGGCGTGGTGGTGATGGAGGTGGTGATGCGTGGGATGCGGGGGATGGAGACCTTGATGCGGCCGGTGTTCTGCCGCGGGCAGGTCAGCAGGAACTCGCCCTGGCGGCCCTTGTGGCCGACGGGGGACAGGCCGGTGGTCACCAGCCGCACCAGCTCGCCGTCGTTCGGGTCGAGTCCGACGAACTCCAGGCCGCGACGGGCGCTCTCGCGGTCGGCGGTGCGGGCGAGCGCCCGGTAGGCCATCAGGCCCCGGTCGGGGCCGAGTTCCTCGGCGTCGTGCGAGCCCGCCAGCAGGCCGGCGCCATGCTTGCGGCCGTCGTGGAGGATCTCGTGGACCAAGGCCGTGCCCTCAGCCGAGCTGGTGAGCCAGTACAGCTCGTCCAGGACCACCGCGGTGAACCGCTCGGGATCCTCGAACGCGGTCTGCCGGGCGATAGCGGCGATCAGGTAGAGCACCGCCCGGCCGATCAGCGCCTCCAGCGGCTGCTGGTGCAGGATCTCCGGGTTGGCGAACGCGGCCTTGGGGGGCAGCTTCAGACCGGTCGTCGTGATCACGATCATGTCGGAGGCGCTGGAGGCGTCCAGCCTGACCGGCGGCAGCGCCGGGTCGAAGACCATCCGGGCCAGGGAGTTGGTGGCGACGACCCGGATGAGGCCGGCGAGGGTCGCGGCCGCGTCCTGCCGTTTACCCGCCTCGCGTGTGGCCATCTCCTCGAGGACCTCAAGGACGCGGTGCATGGACCGGGCGTCGCTGAGGGCGGCCTGCTCGACAGCATGGTGGAGGACCTCGCCATTGGTGCTCATCGGGCCGATACCGAGCTGCAGAGTGAGGTAGGACAGCGCGTAGTGCCGGCCCTCCGGCCCGTCGAACATGCGCAGAGGGTCGATGGACACCTCGGCCTGCGCGGCATCGATGATCTGAACGCGGCCCTTGGCCGCACTGCGGGCGAAGGCCGCCCACTCGCGTACGGGCGTGCGGTCGATGCAGATCGCGCAGCCACCGCGCGCCCACACCGCTTCCGCCAGCAGCTTCTGCATGACGGACTTGCCCGCGCCAAGGTCCCCGACGATGCCCATGGAGGCGGACGCGTCGACCTTGGGCGCATCCGCCACGTTGATCATCACGGGGCGGGTGGTGCCGCAGTCCAGATCGATGCCGAGGAACATCCCGTTGGGGTCGCCGACCTCCGCAGAGGTGAAGGCCCCGGAAAGCGCCCAGTCCTCGGAGACCTGGTGCTGAGTGAACTCCCGCACCACACCCGGCCGTACCGTGCCGGGCAGGCCCAGGGTGAACAGGGCCTCCTGCAGGCCGGCCGGGCGCACCGCCCGGTAGTCGGCGCCGGCGAGCAGTGCGGCCAGGGCGCGGGCCCTCGCGTCGCAGACTGCGGCGGTCGGCCCCCACACCGTCAGTACCGTCACCGACTGCACCTCGACCTCGACCGACGTACGGGACAGACGGGCATCCAGCTCGCCCAAATCGCGGGCGGCCTCGGTGAGCGAGGCGGGCATCCCGGTGGGGCGGGCGTCGTACTGGTCGGCCTGGTCGATCAGCTCATTCTTCTTGCGCCGCACCTGATCGCGGGCCTTCTCCGCAGGTACCAAGGTCAGGTCGACGGTGTAGTCGACGGGAAAATCGAGCATCTCCAGCTGCGCGAACAGGTCGGCGGCATCCTGGCTGACCGCGGGCGGGCACTCGGCCAGCGCCAACTGCGCCTGGTATCCCACTCCGGCGTCGGACTCGACCTGCAGCCAGCGCCGCCCCAGCGGCGAGCCGGTGTTCACCCGCCACCAGGCCTTCCGCCCGGATCGGGTGATCTGCCCCGCGCTCTTGAGCTCGTCGACGTCGTCGAGGTCGGGGTCGATGCCTCCTTCCTGCAGGCGCACCTGGCCCAGGTCGGCGTAGCTGGGGGAGCGCAGCACCCCGTCCCGGATCTGGCCCCCGTACAGCTCGCTGGTCTCGGCCTCCGCCAGCAGCGGCTCGGCAAGGCCTCGGTGCAGGGCGTGCTGGATCATCCACACGATCTCCGCCGGGCGGGCCGGGCGGAAGGCGATGCCGCCGGCGATCGCCGCCTCCACCCGGGAGGCCTGCTCGCGATACGCGTTCACCTCGCGCCGGGCCACCGGCGCCGGCCGCATGCCCAGCATCGGCGCGACCTCGGCCCACGCCGCACCAAGCGACGCCGACACCTGCAGGCCGCCTGCTTCGCTCTGCAGAGGCACGGCCAGCCACAGCGTGCGGCGGTGCATCTCCTGGTCGTCCAGCAGATCCAGGGCGGCCTCGACGTTCTCCACCCACGGGTGCCGACCCTCCCCGGACGCCTGCTCGGCAGGCTCGATGCCCTCGATCATCCGCAGGGCGATCTCGCCCGGGTCGACCTGGGCGCACAGGCTGTACAGGCGCGGGGCCCCGGACAGCGAGCGCACCAAGTGGGTGATCTTCGCCAGCTGTTCGTCGCGGACGGCGGCCGGCACATAGGTGCCCTGGACGGTCTCCTCGCGGCGTCCCTGCGCGTCCGGGCCCGGGTGCAGGCGGTAGATCGCCCACACGCTGCCCTGCGTCGACCACACCAGGTGCCCGGCGATGTGACGGATGGGAACCCTCACCGCGCACCCCCCTGCTGGGCGAGCGTGAGCAGCTGCTGCACACCAGAGACCGGCCCAGCTGGCTGTGCAGGAGCAGCCGGTTCCGTGTGGCGGCGCGCGGACCAGGGACCGACGGCCGGGCGCGCAAGCGGCGCCCGAGGGGCACCCTGGCGAGCCGCAGAGGATGGTGTGGCCTTCACGGTCGGGTTCGGCGCGGGCGTGTCCTCGATGGTGAAGCCGCCGAGCAGCGGGTGCGCAGCGCGGTCGCGGGCGGCCCGCCCGCCGATCCGCCCGCCGCGGGGCTGCCAGAGAAGCAGCACCCAGCCGAGTGCGGCCTGGATCGGGGCACGGCCCCGGATCTTCGGCCGGCGCACCATCCAGATGACCAGGCCCCAGCCGACGATGGGGACTGGCCCCATCCACGACCACCAGCTGATCGTCTTGATCAGGAGGAAGCCGCCGCCGACGGCGACCGCGATCTGCGTGGGCGTGTACGGGCCGAGCGGGATCTTCCAGTCCGCGACCTTGCCCAGCACCCAGGGATGGCGGCGGGCTGAGGTGTAGAAGCGGCCCACCCGCGTGGCGGCTGTCGCGCTCACAGCCAGCCCCCGACGCCCGGCGAGTGGTCACGGTCGGCGGGGAGTTCGGACCGGACGATGCCCGGGACGGCGGGCGCGCCCTTGGACGGGTTCTTCACCTCGTCGGTGAACATGTTCGCCAGGTCGTTGCGCGCGTTGTACAGACCGAGCGCGATCACCATCAGCAGCAGGGCACCAATGCCCGCTTTAAGGCTGAACTTCTGGATCATGATCACGACGACCAGGCAGATCAGACCGGCCTGCAGGCCCTTGGTCGCCCACTCCTTGAGCATGTTGATCCACGAGTTGCCAAGGTCGTCCAGCTGCCCGGCGAGCATCAGGCTGTGCACGGTGTTCATCAGGCACCCCCAGACGCCAGCGCGGCGACTTCCCACCGGCCCGAGCGCGCCTTGAGCGTGAGCTCATACGCCAGCGGCCACCGGCCGGTCGCGTCCCGGGCTTCCACCGCGGCGAGGACCCGCACCGTCGTGCCGTCCGCCGGCACCTGCCCGGCGGCCGCGGCCTCCTCGATGGCGGACACCTGCTGGACGGTGATCGCCGTGTAGGGGGCGGGGGAGACTGCGGTGAGCTTCACGCCGGGCGCGAGGTAGCGGTCGACCTCGCCGGCACCGGTCAGGTAGGCGGTGAGGAACTCCCCGACCGCCGACGACAGATCACCCTCCGGTAGGGTCACGGCGTACGACGACTTCGCCACCTCGGCCCGGGCCGGGCCGGCCACCACTGCGGGCGCACCGGTCACCGTGAACGAGGAGCCCGTCCGGTCGGCGGCCACCGGCACCGTGTAGTACCGCACCGACCCGTCGGCGTATTGCGCAGCCACCGTCACCGACCACGCGCCGCCTGCGCGCTGCGCACTGCGCACCGCCGTCACGGACTCAGGCGCCGAATGCGCACCGGCGGCCGGGTCGGGCAGCTCGACGCCCGGCGCCATCGACTGCGCAAGCCGCGCCTGCGCACTCGTCTCGTCGTTGGCGTCGCTGCGCAGCCACGCGCTGATGAAGACCTGCGCATAGCCGGCCGGGTCGGTGGCGGGTGTCGCGGTGCGCAGGGCGGTGGGCTTGGTCGCGGGGGCCGCAGCGACCGTGGTCGGGGTGGAGGCGACGGCGAGGCACAGGGCGATGGGGCCTGCCGCGATGACGGTCCAGACCGCTACGCGTGAGAGGCGCACGCGGCGGCGCATCGCCTCCAGCCGGGGGCCGGCCGCCATCGGAGCAGCGGCCTCGCTCGGTGAGGCCTGCTTGCCAGGGGACATGGTCAAACTCCCAGGTCAGAACGACTGTTGCTGACCTCGAGAAAACCCGTCGACCCCGACCGGACCACCGACCATGAACCCCCGACCATGGTCACGATGGGGACACGAAGTCCGTGGTCGGGGTCATGGTCGGGCCGACCATGACCCCGACCACGGGTCAGCTGCGAGCCGGTGACAGGCCATCGCGTCGGGTGCTGTTCCCCGGACCGGCGACTGCTGTGCGATCACGTGCTGCTCGGCCAGAGGGCCCGGACACCGATGCACAGACGGAAGCCGGCAGGACCGTGACAGAGGCCTGCGCAGTGCGCCAGGCGGAGCTGCGCACGAGAAGAGGAGCCTTCGGGCGGACTGCGCAGCCTCCCCAGCACAACTCGACTGCGCAGGAACCTCGGCCGGTTGCGCAGCCTGATTGCGCAACGCTCGTTCAGGGCTGCGCAGTCGGCTGCGCAATCGCTGAGTGCCCGGGTTGAAGGTGCGTGGTCGGCCCGACCATGAGCCCGACCACGGCGGTTAGACGGCTCCGTTGCCGGATCGTGACCGATGGTCGGGGCTCGTGGCCGTCAGCGTGGTCGGGGTCGGCGGGTGAGCTGACGCCATGGAACACCCGCACGCCCGCGCACCTAGGTCAGCAGACCGCCCCACCTCGGCGGGCCCGGTGCGCTGCCTTGGCCACCACGCGCGGCCCGCTTCAGGGGCACGGCTGTGAGCCGTTTCGGGGCAGGCGTCCGGCGGGGGGTGATGGCGGCCGACCAGTTCACCCAGATCGCCAACGGGCTGTTCCGCGACAGCCGGCTTTCCTACAAAGCGAAGGGGATCTTCGGGTACGTCAGCACGCACCAGGACGGCTGGCAGGTCACCCTCGCCCACCTCGTTGCCGTCGGGCCCGACGGGCGGGAGGCGGTCCGCGCCGGCCTGAAGGAATTGGAACGGTACGGCTACCTCATCCGCGAACGCCTGCGGCGCCCGAACGGCACGCTCGGCGAGGTCGTCTACTCGATCACCGACCGCCCTGCCACCCTCGACGTCACCCTGCTGGAAGCCACGATCACCGTCGCGATCGAAGACGAACACAACGTCGGCTTCGGGGCGGGGATCCGGCGGGGGGTGATGGCGGCCGACCAGTTCACCCAGATCGCCAACGGCCTCTTCCGCGACTCGAGGCTGTCCTTCAAAGCGAAGGGGATCTTCGGGTACATCAGCACGCACCGGGACGGCTGGCAGGTCACGGTGGCCGAACTGGTGCGCCGCGGTCGCGAAGGCGTCGACGCGGTCGCCACCGGGCTTCACCAGCTGGAGCGGCACGGATTCCTCTACCGCACCCGCGAGCGGAACCCCGACGGCACGCTCGGCCAGGCGCTGTACTTCATCACCGACCTGCCCGGCCTGCAAAACCCCAGGTCGCAACCAGAGTCGGGTTTTCCAAGATTGGCTGAGCCTACGTTGGCTGATCCCGGCACTAAGAACACCAACAGAAAGAACACCACTCAGCAGAAGACCAGACCCCTCCGTCCGTGCCGCGTCGAAGCGACGCGAACACCGGGACGGACGGACCGGCCGGACACGCCGGCTTCTCCGCCGGCCGCGCCCGCGGCCGATGAGATGCACCCAGGGATCCTGCTGCTGCTCGAACTCGGGGCGGCTCGCCCCGAGCTGCTGCTGACCGGGCAGGCGCTGACCGACCAAGGCCGCGTCGTGACCGTGATGCTGGAATCCGGCTGGAGCCGCGAGCAACTGCGGCACGTCATCGCTGCCCGGCCCCTGCCACATCCGGTGCGGACCACGGTCGGCGCGATCATCGCGGCCCGCCTGCGCACTGCCCAGGCCTACCCGCCGCCCAGTCTCGCGGCCGACCACCACGACGCACCCGTGTGGGACGACCCGGCGCCGCAGCCGATGACCAGCTCCGCCGCCGCCCGCACGGTGAGCGAGGCCCTGACCTACCGGGCCCTTACCGAATGCGCCGGCTGCGGCGTCCCCGGAACCGCCCCCAGCGAGGACCTCTGCCCGGCCTGCCTTGGCTGGCCGCTCTGCCGCACCTGCCCCGGACCCACACCCCGGCGCGCCCACCCCGCAGGCGACGGCCGCTGCACCACATGCGCCTCCGCCCTGACCAACCAACCGGAAGGAATGAGCCCGTGACAGCCACGCTCCACACACCACCCCCGGCCGCGGCCGGGCACCACGAGCGCCCCTTCACCCGCGATCCGGGCCGGTGGGACAGAGAACGCTCCCGCGTCCTGCGGACCGGCCACGTCCGCGACCACACCTGTTCGGCTGCCTGCGAACCGGTACTCGTCCACGAGCGCACCCCGTGGGGCTGGCTCGACTGGACCGTCCCCGGCGACGGCAGCCCGCCCGAGATCCCCCACCAGATCGGGGTGCTCACCCCCGGCGCGACGTGTACGCAGCGCCTGGCCCTGCGCTGGCTGACCAGGCGCCCTGCCCAGCGCATCGCCCTGGCCAGGATCCCAGGGTCCGTGCGGCTCTCCGCCGCGGCCCTCGCGCTCGTCAGTCTGGTCGCCGGCCTGTTCGCCACCGGCCACGGAGTCCCCGTCGACGTCGCCCTGCCGGCGATGCTCCTCGGCCCGCTGCTCGCCGAGCACCTACCCGGCCGGCTGGACACCCGGGCCCGAGAACACGTCCACACCGTCGAAGGCGAGGCAGCCTGCCGCTACCTGCAACGCCTCGCCGCCCTGCACACCTCCCTCGTCCAGGCCGCCGCCGACAACGACAGCTACGAGCTACGCCGGTCGGCCGAGATCGGCCACAACCTGCTGTGGGACGCCGCCGGTCTGCTCCAGGCCCGGGACACCCGCGCGGTCTCAGACGGCCTCATTGCCCGCGAACGGCTGATGCTGCAACTGGCCCACCAGGCCGCCCAGATCGTGCAGCGCACCGCCAACGAGGACGGCACAGCCGATGAGGAACAAACCCATACCGCCGGACGGCCCCTGGGCCCGTACGCACCGGACGTCCGGCGGCCGGCACCTCACCCCATGACCGCTCCATCGCCGCTGAAGGCAACCGTCCTCATGCCCCAGCCCGAATCCAGCCCGGCCGCCCGTACCCCGGACGTCTACCTCCTCTTCGCGCACGAGCCGTACTACCCCGGCCCCGGAACCCAGGAGGTCAACACCACCGTCGTCGCAGCCGACTCGCTTCTCCACCCACAGGTGCACCAGCCCGATGGCACCCGCATCCACGACCTCCTCACCCGAGGAAGGAAGCCAGGCGAGGTCATCCCGCTGGCCACCCTCACCCACGAACTGAACGGGGGCGCCGACTGGCCGGCCACCGGCGACTGGGAGAGCGTCACCACCGACCTGATGCAGCTCGTCCGCTCCGGAAACTGCGATGCCCTCAGCCTCGGCCTGCCGGAGATCGCACGCGCCCTCATCTGCACGGGGCCCCACAGCCACCTGCGCGCCTACGATGTTGCAGCTGACGAGTTCATCACCTACCGGCCGACTGAGCGGGCCGCCGTGCTGGCCGAGGTCGACGTGTTCCTTGCCTGTCTCGTGGCCGAACGGGATCTCTGGCCCGGTGATGGCCTGCTCGCCCCGCTCGCCCGACGCGCGTGAGCGTGCAAGTCCCATTTCCGCTCCAGTAGCCGTACGACGAAGGGGGAGCTGAGATGCTGATCGGGTTCGAAGGGCGGGCTGTATGGGCGGACCTTCGACGCCTGGGCCGCCGACTTGTAGAGCGACTCCGTTGCCAGGGGCGCCTCGACGCTGAGGAATCGCCCTTCAAGCCTTGATCGCTCCCCAAGGCGGCTGGGGCACGACACCTGGCTGATGGCGCTGGCCGGTGCCGCCGTCGCGAGGCCGCCAGCCAGGACGCCAGCGGTCAGGGCTGCTGCGGCGAGCTTCCTGCGAGCCTTCATGATCATTCTCTCCTTGCGCGCTGCACCAATGACACTTCGAGCGGTCGCCCCGCCGCCTGGGCCGGCCGGCCGTAACCGAAGTCGTGGCTCAACGATTGACTGCCAGTAGCCCAACGACTAGGCCTTTGCGCGAGCATGCAAAAGGTCCGCCAGCACACGCGGGTGACGCCGTACACGGTTGCGGGCGGTTGATCACGCAATGCCGAAAGTGACCAGCGGCCGTATGGCGCCTCGGCCGTGCTTGCGCAGGCCGGCGGTGAGGCTGGCACAGCAGCACATCGGCTGCTGGTCGCACACGACGGCGCCCCGGCCATCGCCTGGGGCGCCGCGTTCTTCTCAAACCCCATACCCGAACCTCGCGGAGCGGTGGAGCGCCCGGCGCGATGGCGCGACCTGCTGGCATGTAGGTCTGCGGACGGGGGCGGTCGCGCGTCGGGCTGCACCGGGTTGCGGTGCCCAACGGTCAAGCACTCGACCGCCGCTATCGGTTCATGGTGCCGGGCCGAGCCGTGTGGTCGGCCAGGTTGTGCTGCTGGCCGACCACACCCGCATCGGGTCAGATCTTCGGGTCGGAGGAGGTGGGGGTGCAGCCAGAACCGATGCTGATGAACATGGTCGACTTGTCCTGTACGCCGACCCCGACCCACCAATTGGACTTGGGCAGCGTGCCTCCGACCCTGGCCATTTTCGGGTCCGGCAGGTCGGGCCCGTAGCCGGCCTTGGCGAAGTGCGCCTTCGCCGCGTCCAACACGCGCTGTGATTTGTCCTTGGGAACGTCGACCGTCAGGACGTAGTCGTAGGTGAACCTGTGCACACCAGGCGTCTCCGTCGAGCACTTCTCCCAGCCGCTCCTGTCGACCGATGCAGCCCCCGATCCGATGGCGGGGCGGACCGCTTCGAGTGTCTGCTGCGCAAGGGACTGCGCCTTCTTCACCACCGACGTGGGATCGCTGCCGCCAATCCCGAGCCCTCCACAGCCCGCTGTCGCCGCCAACGCCACCAAGGCGGCGACAGCTGATCCCTTCGACAGCCGTTCCCTCATCTTCACAGCTCACCACCTATGAAGCGCGCGATAGCGGCCACAGCGACCGCCCGTCCCTCATCCACCCGGGGTGGCGCTTGCTGCCCGGACACTGTGGCTGACTCGCGTACACCGGTCACCTGGCCCCCGCTCCCGTTCATGGTCCGGCCAGTTTTCCAGCGCGGCCTCGGCAAGGGATGAGCATGCGTACTCAGAACCGGTTCTCATCAATCGCTCGTGCAGCAGCCTCACAGGTCCGTCCACGAGCGGTGGTTCCCGCCGGTCAGAGGTACCCACACGGCCTCGGCGGGACCGTGTTGCTCAAGATCTTCCAGTACAGCGGCTCCGAGCCGGACCTCACGGGCGAGGGTTGCTACGAGCGGGTGCTGAGCAACCATCGCCTGCAGATCGCTCATCCGATTTTCCAGCCTGGCCCGGGAAGCACCGGTGAGCACGAAGAGAACCCGGGGAAAGACCGGATACCAGCGCAGCCAGGCAGGACCTGCGGGGGCCTGTCTGCGCCGGCCGACGGGCTGCGCCTCGTACTGGAACAGGCGGGCGTATTCGATCAGTTTGACGGCCAGCCGTTCGCTGCTCATGGTGCTGCGGTCGACTTCCACGAACGCGCGCAGTTTTCGCCGGTGCTCGCCCTCGGCGACGGTGTAATACATGACCGCGTCGGCGACGATCCGCTCGCCCTCACCGATGGCGTGAGATACCTCGGGGGTCCAGTCCCAGGGGCCGTGCTCGTGCTGGAGCCGACGGGCGTCTTCGGCGAAAGCAAGGTGGGTGCGTACGACAGCGAGCGTGTGCGGGGTCTTCAGCGACGCTGCCATGTTCGAGGTGATGGGGTAGGGCGGCCGCCCCCGCAAAATGGGCAGGTCCCGGGTCAGCCGCGCGCCGTCCGGCGTGAGGTACCAGGCGTTGGTTCGGGTGCGGTTCACCTCCGGCAGCACCGTGCAGCCGACGAAGCCGTCGGAGCGCAGTCTGTTCAGAACGCGGGACATCAACTGCCGCGTGCCGCCCGGTCGCAGCATCCGGCGCAATTGGCTGGTGGTGACGATGCGGTGCTGGGCGAGCCCGGCCAGCACCTGGTGGACCAGGGGGTCAGCGAGGCTGGGGGCGGACGATCTCGTCGCCTGACTACTCCGTGCGGCGCTGCTCATGACGGTGCTTCCTTCCGCGGCCTGGCGGTCTCCGACGGAAACCCTCGGTCGCACTGAGGAAACCCGCAGGCCCCGACCAGACCCCCGACCACGAAGCCCCGACCATGGTCACGGACTCGAAACAGCCTCGCGGTGTGTGCTGTGGTCGGCCTCCATGGGCCCGACCACGGCCGCGCCGGCGCACGACGAACCGCTTGCTCGTGCAGTGCTGTGACCAACTGGGCGGTGGCCGGTCCGCAGCAGCCTGGGCTGCTGCGGGGCGTGGTGGCGAACCACGCCATGCCGGCCACCGTGCGACCCCCGGCCCGCAAGGGACCAACTCCCAAAACCGGAAGCCGCGTTCATGGGGCGGTGCGCGGAGGTCCGCTCACCGCCAGTACTACTTCCTGGACCGCTGGGCAGCCTGTTCCAGGATGCGCCGGCGCGTCCACCGCCGGCGTCCGTTCTGACGTCCGGCATTCTCGGCAACCCCGTCCGTGGTCTTCAGCAGCGGAAGGTTGCCCTGGGACAGGCTGCTCGAGAAGGAACCGACGGTCTTGTACCCCAGCAGCGCGGCCGCCTGGCTCGCCCCCAGCAACTCCTCGGGATCACCGTCGACCGGAACGTCGGGCAGGGGCGGCGCGTCCTTGGCTCCGGCTCGTCTTCCGCGGCCGGGCCGGGTGGCCATCCACGCCTGCAAGGTCTCCACCTTCCACAGCTGCCGGCGGTAAGGGTTCGCCGCCGTGCCCTTCTCTTCGACGACATCCGGCTCGGGGAAGTAACCGGGGTGATCGCGCACGAAGGTCGTGACCTGGCTGGAGTTCTTGTAGCCGAGATACCTCGAGGCCTCGGCCGCGTTCAGCAACGTCCCCGGAGCGAGGGAGGGCGGTGCGTGTTCAGCGAGCCGTGACGGCGCCCGGTGGGCGAACCATTCGGTGACCTCCGCGTGGTCCCACAGGCGGGCGCGGCCGCGCTTGTCGACAGGCTCGGGGAATGCCTTGCCGACCGCGTTCTTTGCGCCCTCGGTGTAGAACTGGCTGATCCGCGCGGGTGTCAGGCCCTGTTCAGCCGCGATCTCGGCAGCGTCGGCCAGGCGAGGCTCACGGCGCGAGGTCATGGCAGAACCGTCCTGTCAGCAGTGAGCCGGCCAGCCCGACTCACAACGCAAATAATGGCAGGAGTTTCGGTTGCAGGTCCAGCCCGCGACTCAAGGTCTTTCTCTGACGGCCGCGCTCACGGCTCACGGCCTACTCCTCGGGGATCAAGCAGATACCCCGGCGCGCGGCGTCCTCGGCCATCTCCGCGTACGCAATGGCGGCCGGCGTCATCCCCCACTCGACCAGGGCCAGCAGCAGGATCACCTCGTCGCGGTCCTGTGAGGCATCGCAGGGCATACCGGCCGTCTCCGCGGCGAACATGAGATCCGCGGTACCCAGCCCGCCGAGACGCGCTGCCACCTCCCGGTGCAGGTCCTGCAGACCCTGCTGGTACAGCTCGTTCGCCTCCTGCAGGAGCAGCACCAGGTCCTCGCCATGGCGGGCCGGCGCCGCCGCAGCGAGGTCGAGGATGCGCTGGGTCGTCGTCATCGTCATTGAGTATCCCTCCCTGACGGGGGTGAATGCCGGGTGGTGGTCAACTGCAGCCGTCGCACACCGGGCGGCGGCCGCTGTCGCGGGCCAGCTCCGGCTTCTTGCGAGGCTCTTCCTTGAGCGCGGCCCGCACCTGGTTCTCCAGGGCGGCGAACTCCGGACCGTCGTCCGGGCAGACGACGCCCGGGTCGATCCCGCATGACGTGGCATGGCGAATCAGATCGGCGATGCGCCTGTCGGCGCGGAAGCTGTCGCCCCGGACCGTCTCGACCTCGGCATACAGATCGACGAGCCGCGGCCGGCGTCCGGAGGAAAGCAGCAAGTCGGGCAGAGACGCGGAACTGCACAGAGCACAGGAGCAGCGCGTGTTGCCCCGCCAGTCACCGGCACCAGGCACGGAGTCGTACGACCAGCAGTACGGCACCGGCGCGCTGGCGTGCCACTCCCTAACCACGTCGGTCGGCCAGTCCTTGACGGGCAGCCACTCGTCCACGGCCCGCGCGGAATTGGCCAGCACTGTACGGAAGGGCGGATGCCGGCGGAGAGCAATACTCGATTCTGCCCAATGCGTCCACAGTGCACATACGGACAGTGACCGCTCGTTCCCCGGACCCGGCTCACTGAAGGTGGCATACGAGCGCATAGCGCCAGAACAGCCGTCGTCGCAGCCGCGCTCCGGGGAGGACCTCTCTGGCTTCACGGACGATGTCGTGGTGGGCTGTGCCGACGCTGCCACGACCGTGACAAGGGTCTGCGGCGCCGTGCGAGGCACACGAAGGCAGGGTCACCCGGATGCGGACCCCTGACCAGGCGTTTCATCCGCAAAATGACAGGCCTTGACTGCGCCCTCAGACTGGAGATGAGGCACACGTTGTTGGGGTGCATGCCGATCTCGGCACCCAAACGTGCTGCATGCATCGAAAAGACGCAACGGCAAATACAGCCCCCTCGCTCGCCCAGGAACTGGTGCTTGAGCTAGGGCTGTCGACAGAGGAGTCTGCCATGTCAGTGATCTGCAACGTGATCGTCGAACAGCCACCCGAGGGGAAGCAAGAGCGGATCGAAGGGGCAAAGTCGACAAGTGAGAAGTACAGGATGGTCGACACCCCCATCGCGACCGGCTCGGCCCACCTCATGCGGGCGGGCAGCGAACTGCACCTCCTCCACTCCGACCTGGAACTGAACAACCTGAGGCAGGCAGCTGTACGTGTCTCCTGCGCTGGAGCCTCGATTTCCGCCGCCCTCGACGAATACGAATCGTCCCACCAGGTGGCTAAGGAACTCGAATTCTACCCGCTTCACGACGCCAGGGTTCGGGAAGCCAGGGGCGGCAGCTTCCGCATTCCGGATACTCTTCGCGAGGCCGAGAGCCTGGGGATGATCAACCTCGACGAGGCGTCGATAGACGCCATCGACCGCGTGTTTGAGGCGGGAGGGGAGGAAGCTGCGTTCAGCCACTTCCTCGCCGAACTCCGGGAATTCCGCAGGACTCTTGCTGACTTTGACGTCGAGTCCGCCAACGAAGATCCGTCCCAGTGGCAGCACTTCGCATGGACGTCGATTACAGCCTACGACCACATCCGTGTACACGGACAGGCGCTGGCGATCATCAACACCTTCGGCGTTTCCAAGGTGCTCTCCGCAGCGATCGGCGCGTAGCGCACATCATCCCATGAGGAGGAAAACACCTATGTCGGTCAACTGTAACAAGGCTGAGCAGCTGAGCAGCGAAGCCCTGCGCAACAAGAAGCGCCTCGCTCAGAACGCCGGCCTCGAACTGCTCGCAGCTACGAGCGAAGTCTTCCAGGCACTGGAACTGTCGGAGCACGGAGACAGCCTAGAATCCGCAGGCGTGTACATGACTTCAGCCGAGAACCGTCTGCGACAGGCAGGAAAGCTGCTGAGCGAGGTTCTCTCGCTGCTCGAATCCGGCACGCTCGCCCAAGAGATGACTTCTTGGTACCAGCGTCTCGACTACCCCCGGCTGTACGAGACCGCTGTCGAACAGGGATACGTACCTCCGAGCCTGGAGTCTTGGACCGAGATCGCTGAAGTGGCGGCAACGGGGGGTCCGCAGGCGATGTGCCGACGCCTTATCGGCCGTGTGCTACAGACAGCGGACCTCATGGCGGATTGGCTGCAAGATCGCGGCACTAAGCTGCCACGAATCCAGTCCGCAGTAATCGAACTGACCACCTATGCCCGACTCTTGGCCTACTTCAATGAAGTTGAACCCGGAGACAAGCAGTGGCTGCAGTCATCAGCAGCTACTGCCAATGCGACATAGGCGATCCCATGCTATCGGCGGAGAGCCTCCAGTCAGCTCTCCGCCGGCCGAATTAGACCTTCTGATGTTCCGGGGCGCCTCGGAACCTTGAAGGCGGTCTGTCACGATTGGAAGAAGCCATGCCGGCAAACCCGAGCAAGCGCGAGCAGCCTTCAGCTAGCGTGCTTGAGCAGGCTCTGACCACCTTCGTAGAGGAGGCCTTGGCCGGCGTCCCCGAGACGCGCTTGGCGGGCATCACCAAGGAGGGCCTGGAGGAAGCCCTTTCCAGGGGCCCAGAGAAGACTCTGGCAGGCATTCCCGAAGGGGAGCTTAGAAGCATTCCTGCGGATTCCCTGGAAAACATGTCTGAGGGGACCTTGGCTGAAACCCTCAAGGAGATACTGACTACCTCACCGTTCTCCACCGAGCGCCCCGGGGACCGTAGCGAATAAGCTCCTGCAGCGTGGCCACCGGGCGCCTACTCGGGATCCCTGGGTGTTTGAGAGGCTTTGAGTCGGCTGGCGACGTAGCTGGCGCGGTCTCCGCCGTTGAGCTTGTGCCGATTGTGGGCTGTGCCGTCGGCGAGGCCGAGCAGATCGGCGAGCATCTTCCAGTGGACGGCGCCGACCATAGCCAGCCAGGCCCCATTGCGGCCCTTGCTGGTGCTGGGGATGCCCAGGCGGGTGAGTCGTCTCTGCAGGGTGTTGGAGGTGTGCGGGCATGGGTGGCCGGCCTTTCGGGCAGGGCGCGGCACCGGCAGGCGAACCGGTGCCGCGCCGGGGCGGCGAAGGGGTGGCTTGGTCAGTGGCCGACGGGAAGGGGAGTGCCGTCGGCCACTGCGGGGCAGCGCCGGGCTAGGACCAGTTGGAGGCCCGCTTCTCCTCCCACCGGGCGGGAGGGATGCCCGCCCGCCCGGTGGCCGGCCGGGACGCGGTGGCGGGCTGCGGGGCTGGGGGTGCGGTGACAGGGCGGGCGGCGAGCGGACTGGGCAGGCTGGTCTCGGTGTAGGCGATGCGCCTGTGCAGGCTGATGCCGAGGTCGTCGACGCTCAGGTAGATGGAGTCTGAACCGCCCCGGGTTCGGTAGAGATCTCAGATTGTGGTTGTGACCTGGGGTTTCGTGAGTTATGTGTAGTAGTTGGCTTCGTACTCGACGGGCGGGATATGGCCTATCTCACCGTGGAGTCGGCGGTGGTTGTACCAGTCGACCCATTCGGCGGTGGCCAGCTCGACCTGGGAAAGCGTCTTCCAGGGCCGCTGGGGCTTGATCAACTCGGTTTTATACAGGCCGATCGCCGATTCCATCAGGGCGTTGTCGTAGGCGTCGCCTACCGAGCCAATGGACGCGGCTATGCCGGCGGCGTCCAGATGCTCGGCGAGCCTGAACGACGTGTACTGCTTGGGTTCAACCGGTCGTCGCAACACCGGCTACCTGGAGAGATAGTAGGTGCTCGTTGAGGGCTTCGGCGGGTGTCTTCCATCCGAGGGTCTTG
>NZ_JBIAGM010000051.1:693-26538 GCF_042869815.1 Streptomyces sp. NPDC006739 | reverse complement strand
AGTCCCCGGCTCGGGCGTCCCCGGTTCCGGGCATCCCGGCTCGGCGGCCTCGGGCCCAGCGCCTTCCGGCCCAGCAACTCCAGGTTCACGAGTCCCCGGCTCGGGCGTCCCCGGTTCCGGGCATCCCGGCTCGGCGGCCTCGGGCCCAGCGCCTTCCGGCCCAGCAACTCCAGGTTCACGAGTCCCCGGCTCGGTCGTCCCCGGTTCCGGGCATCCCGGCTCGGCGGCCTCGGGGCCAACGGCTCCCGGTCCAGAGGTTCCAGCCTCAGTGGTCCCGTGCTCAGGGGCTTCGGGGGGCGTTCGGGGGTTGCCGTCGGTTCGGGTGTCGTCGGGGGACGACGGGGCCGACTCGGCCATGGACCACTCGTCGGCCGGCCTGATCGGCGAAGCCCCCGGTCCGCGCCCCAGCGCACGCCGACGGCCGGCGCCTGCGCCGGGGGCGGGAACATCGTTCGAGGTCATGGCCGTCGCAGGCTACCGTCTCCGGCCCACGGAGCCGACTACCGCCCGGCCGTCACGCCGAGTACAGCTAGTGCTGTGGCCGGAAAGGGTTGCCGAGAAGCTCGCGGCGTCCGGTGCTGGGGGCACCTCCCACGCCGTTCAGGCAGTGGGGGAGCCTCGCAAGGCGGAGCGTCGCCCGCGTACTGGATGTACTCGGGTGATGCGACAACGCGGCGTGGGGGTACCCCCGGCCGAAGGCTGGGGGAGTGCCGTGCCGGGCGTCGCGAGCCGGTGACCCCTTCCGGTCGCAGCACTAGCGACCCCGCAGGCGCCGTACCAGGATGCTCGCCTCGCCGCGGGACTCCAGGTCCGCCAGGACCACCGCGACCGCCTCGCGCACGATACGGCCCCGGTCGACCGCCAGGCCGTGCTCACCGCGGAGCACCAGGCGGGCGTGTTCGAGGTCCATCAGCTCCTCGGCGGAGACATAGACCGTGATCTTCTCGTCGTGGCGCTCGCGCCCGCTGGGCCGGCGTGCCGCCGCCGCCCGGCCGCGCTTGCGGGGCTCGGCGGCGGCAGAACCTTCCTGCGGCGCCGTACGGGCCCGCGCCGAGCGCTCACCGCCCTCGGCCGGTTCGGCCTCGACCGCGGCCGCGTGCTCGGCCCCCTCGCCGTCACCGCCCTGCGCGGGTACGGCCTGCGGCGCGTCCTCGGCGGCGGCCGCGTCGCTTTCCCCCGCCGGGGCCGGCACCCGGGCCTCGCCGTTGGCCGGGCGCCGGGGAGTGGACGGCTGGAGCGCCATACCCCCTGTCGTGCGGAACAGTTCGTCGGCCCCCGGCAGACTCACTCGGCGTGACACCGGGCGAGCACCTCCCTGGCGAGCTGGCGGTAGGCGGCGGCACCGACGGAGTTGGAGGCGTACGTGGTGATCGGCTCACCGGCGACCGTGGTCTCCGGGAAGCGGACCGTGCGTCCGATGACCGTGTGGTAGACGTGGTCGTCGAACGCCTCGACGACACGCGCGAGCACCTCACGGCTGTGCACCGTGCGCGAGTCGTACATCGTGGCGAGGATGCCGTCCAGCTCCAGCTCCGGGTTGAGCCGCTCCTGGACCTTCTCGATGGTCTCGGTCAGCAGCGCCACACCGCGCAGGGCGAAGAACTCGCACTCCAGCGGGACGATCACCTTGTGGGCGGCCGTCAGCGCGTTCACCGTGAGCAGACCCAGCGAGGGCTGACAGTCGATGACGATGTAGTCGTAGTCGGGCAGCAGCGGCTTGAGGGCGCGCTGGAGGGTCGACTCGCGCGCGACCTCCGACACCAGCTGGACCTCGGCCGCCGACAGGTCGATGTTGCTGGGCAGCAGGTCCATGTTCGGGACCGCCGTCTTCAGGAGCACCTCGTCCGCCGACATGCCCCGCTCCATGAGCAGGTTGTAGACGGTGAGGTCCAGCTCCATGGGGTTGACGCCGAGACCGACCGACAGCGCGCCCTGCGGGTCGAAGTCCACGAGCAGCACGCGCCGGCCGTACTCCGCGAGCGCGGCACCCAGGTTGATGGTCGACGTCGTCTTGCCGACGCCGCCCTTCTGGTTGCACATCGCGATGATCTTCGCGGGGCCGTGGTCGGTCAGCGGGCCCGGGATCGGGAAGTACGGCAGCGGGCGGCCGGTCGGGCCGACGCGCTCACGGCGCTGACGGGCAGCGTCGGGCGCGAGCGTGGCCGCGTACTCGGGATCGGGCTCGTACTCGGCGTCGGGGTCGTAGAAGTGCCCCTCGGGCAGTTCGTCGTAGTCGGCGAAGTGGTTGTGGGGCGCGCCACTTCCGTCGCCGGCCATGGCGTTCACGTGATGGCCATCCATGCTCTGGTGTGCTGTCTGAGTCATCCCTGACATCCGGTGACCCTGGTGGGCTGCGAAGGTACGCACAGCAACGGAGCCGACAGCCTCGAACCCCGCGGGGCCCTGGCCCCGTACAGGCGTTCCTGGTTGACCACCCCCGGGAGAAAATGTCGACTCATTCACAAGTCGTCTTACCTCCTTGGTGACCAGGAAACTTCTAGACAGGTCAGCGTGGCACCATGCCGACGGTTGGCGACTCTATGGCGTGTCGGGCGTTCGCAGCAACACAATCCGCCGGACCCGGCACGATGTGTCGACAATGAAACATCCCGCTGTCAAGGGCGTACGGCCGTCGCACAGCAGGTTTCACCGGTGTGCGAATCGGTCGAAGGGTTACGTTCGAGGCGAGTTGACCGAGAGCCGCAAAGTGACCATACACACATCCGGCCGGACCTTGTCGGGCAAGGTCCGGCCGGACGCGCGCTGTTGACGAGGCGTGTTGACGAATCGCTTTTTGCCGAACGGTGACTTGGCGACACGGCGGGCGGCACGCCAGGTCACGAGGTCAGACGAGCAGCGAGTCCAGCTCCACGTGCTCCAGCCCGTGCGCCTCGGCGACCTCCTTGTAAACGACCTTGCCGTCATGGGTGTTGAGACCCTTGGCCAGCGCGGCGTCCCGGCGCAGCGCCTCCACCCAGCCGTTGTTGGCGAGCGAGACGATGTAGGGCAGCGTCGCGTTGGTGAGCGCGTAGGTGGAGGTGTTGGGCACCGCGCCCGGCATGTTGGCGACGCAGTAGAAGACCGAGTTGTGGACCCGGAAGGTCGGCTCGGCGTGGGTGGTCGGACGGGAGTCCTCGAAGCAGCCGCCCTGGTCGATCGCGATGTCGACAAGAACACTTCCCGGCTTCATCCGGGACACCAGCTCGTTGGTGACCAGCTTCGGGGCCTTGGCGCCGGGGATGAGCACGGCGCCGATGACCAGGTCGGCCTCCAGGCAGGCCTTCTCCAGCTCGAAGGCGTTGGAGACGACGGTCTGGATCTTCGTCCCGAAGATCTTGTCGGCCTCCTTGAGCTTGTTGATGTCGCGGTCGAGCAGGGTCACGTGGAAGCCCATGCCGATGGCGATCTGGGCGGCGTTCCAGCCGGAGACGCCGCCGCCGATGACGACCGCCCTGGCGGCCAGCACACCCGGTACGCCGCCGGGCAGCACACCGCGGCCGCCGTTGGCGCGCATCAGGTGGTAGGCGCCGACCTGCGGGGCAAGCCGGCCCGCGACCTCCGACATCGGGGCGAGCAGCGGCAGCGCGCGGCTCGGCAGCTCGACGGTCTCGTAGGCGATCGCCGTGGTGCCGGACTCGATGAGGGCGTCCGTGCACTCCTTGGAGGCGGCCAGGTGCAGGTACGTGAAGAGCGTCTGGTCCTTGCGCAGGCGGTGGTACTCCTCGGCGATGGGCTCCTTGACCTTCAGCAGCAGGTCGGCGGTGGCCCACACCTCGTCGGCGGTCTCCAGGATCGAGGCGCCGGCCGAGACGTACTCCTCGTCCGCGATCGAGGAGCCGAGGCCGGCGCCCCGCTCGACGACGACCTGGTGGCCGTTGCGCACCAGCTCGTGCACACCGGCGGGGGTGATGGCCACCCGGAACTCGTTGTTCTTGACCTCGCGGGGGATGCCGACCTTCACGTCGATCACGGTCCTTGGCTCAGAGGGTGTGGGGGCATTGCGTGACATACCCGGCATGTATGGGCACATCGGGAGACACCGCAGGACAACGTGCGGCAGAGCCAGTCTAATGAAGGCGTTCCGGCTGTCTAGCCTTTCATTGCATCAATCTTCGGTTCCGGCACTACGGATTTCGCAGGCGCTAACTCCGTGTTCCAGGTCTGAATCCTCGGATTCCGCGGAATCGGCCTCCCCCGGCCCCTCCCCCAGCATGCGCTCGGCGGCCGCGCGGTGCAGTCGGGCGGCGGCCGGATCGCCGAGCCGCTCCAGGGTGTCGGCCAGCCGGAGCTGGAGCGCCGCCTGCAGCCGGGCGTCCTCCGCGCGGCGCGCCCACTCCACCGCCTCCTGGCAGGTGCGCAGCGACTCCTGGGGCCGGCCGGCGTACTCCTGCACCCGGGCCAGTTCGCTCAACGCCCGCGCGTGGGCGGCGACATCGCCGTTCTTGCGGTGCCCGGCGACGGCCGCCCGCCAGTTCCTGAGCGCCTCGCCGTAGCGGCCCGCGTAGGTGTGGGTGGTGCCGATGCGGCCGTAGAGCCGGGCGGCCTCCGCGCGCTCGCCCCGGGCCAGGCGCTGGGCGAGGGCCCGGCCGAACCAGTCGGCGGCCCGGTCGTAGTCCCCCAGCTCCTGGTGGGCGCCGCCTACGGATTCCATCGCGCGGCCGGTCGCGTACGGGTCGCGGGCTTCCCGTCCGGCGTCCAGGGCGGCCCGGTAACGGGCCAGCGCCGCCCGGGTACGGCCGGTCTGCGCGTCCAGGTCACCGAGGTTCAGCAGCGCCGCCGCCTGTTCCCGGGGCAGGCCGCGGCGCCCGGCGACATCGAGGACCAGCCCGTGGATGCCGTACAGGTCGGCGGCGGCCGCCTGCGTGCCGAAGTGCGCCACCATGGCCCTGACCAGCTGGGACAGCAGCCGCCTGGCCAGTGTGTCCAGCTCCCCGTCGGCCACCGCGAGCCGGGCGGCGGCCAGCAGGGCGGGCCGGCGGACCCGCAGCCAGTCGGCGGCCGCCCGGGGACTCGGGAAGCGCAGCGGCCGGGGCATCCCGGCCAGCTTCTCGCGGGCCTGGGGGCTGTCCGTCTCGGTGATGGCCCGGCAGGACTGCAGCAGCCGCACGGTCCGCTCCAGCATGCGGGCGCGGGCCAGCTGCAGCTCGGCGGGGCGGTCCTGGCTGTCGGCGAGGGAGCGCAGCATGGGGTGCAGACAGCCCGGGACCTCGTACTCGGGCAGCGGGGAGTCGACGGCCCGCAGCAGCCCGAGGGCGGCCAGGTCGTCCAGGACGGCGCGGGCGCCGCCGACCTCGGAGCCGGTCAGGGCCGAGGCGGTGTGCGGGTCGATCAGTCCGGCCGGGGCCAGGGAGAGCAACCGCAGGGTCCGGGCGGCGGGGCCGGGCAACTCGTCGTAGACGAGCCGGAAGACGCGGGAGAGCGGGGTGGTGCCGGTGCCGTCCTCGCACTCTTCGGCGTACGTGCGCATCCGCTTGGCGAGGTCGGAGACGGCCGCCTTGGGGCGGGCGGCGAGCCAGCCGCCGGCCAGGGTGAGCGCGGCCGGCTGGCCCTGGCACACCTCGACCAGGCCCTCGGCGGCCCTCGGGTCGACGGTGATGCGGACCGAGCCGGTGTGGCGGGTGAGCAGTTCGAGCGCCGACTTGGTGTCCAGGCCGCCCAGGGTGCAGGGGCGCACGTCGGCGATCCCGGTGAGCGGGCCGCCGGAGACGGCGACGGCCAGGCAGTCCGGGGTGTCCGGGAGGAGCGCGTCGACCTGTTCGGCGCCGGCCGCGTCGTCCAGCAGGAGCAGGACCCGCCGCCCGGCCAGCCCGGCCCGCAGGGCCGCCGTGAGGTCGTCCTCGGCGGCGCCGGGCGGAGCGGGCAGTTCCAGGGCGGCGAGCAGCTCGCGGGCGGTGCGCTCGACGGGGACGGGGGTGCCGTCGGGCTCGCTGAGCCGGGCGCGCAGGACGCCGTCGGGGTAGCGGTCGGCGACCTGGCGTACGAGTTCCTCGGCGAGGGCGGTGCGGCCGGAGCCGGGGCGGCCCGCGATGAGCAGCACCCGCGCGCGTGGGGCCTTGCGGCCGGAGAGGGTGTCCAGGCCCGCGCGCTCGATGTCGGCGCGCAGCTCCTTCAACTCCCTGGTGCGGCCCAGGAAACGGTCCTCCGGGGCCGGGTGTGCCGACTCCCGCACGCTGTCTGTGTCCACCGCCTGATCCGTCACGGGCCACACTCCCGTCCCACCGCACGCGCAAGCCCGCCGGGTCTCCGGAGCGAGCGTTTTCCAGAGCCTAGTTCACGCTCTGCGACGTCCCTGGTGGAGCACGGCGGACACGTCCCCCGATCGGATCAGCCGATCGTCACACCGGCGGGTGAAGGGGGTGGGCCCAGGACCGGGCCAAGGTGGAGCCAAGGTGGAGCCGGGGCGGGAGTCCGGACGGGTTCAGGACTCGAAGGGCCGCGCGGGCCACGGAGCGTCGGCCGGGCGCAGCGCGTCGAGGCCGTCACCGGCCCGGGCGGCGGCCAGCGAGAGCACGCCCACGACGAGGCAGTTGTTGTGCACGTCACCGGCGAGCACCCGGCGCACCAGTTCCTCGGCCGGCACGCGCGCGTGCTCCATGTCGGCCTCCTCGTCCTCGACCTCGAAGCGCTCGCCGTCGGCCTCGGACAGGTCGCGGGCCAGGAAGATCCGTACGGCCTCGTCGCAGCCGCCGGGTGTGGTGTACACGTCGGTCAGCACCCGCCAGTCCTCGGCCTTGACGTGCGCCTCCTCGTACAGCTCGCGCTGGGCCGCGTGCAGCGGGTTCTCGCCGGGCACGTCGAGCAGACCGGCCGGGATCTCCCACAGCTTGTGCCGCACGGGGTGGCGGTACTGCTTGATGAGCAGCACCCGGTCCTCGTCGTCGAGGGCGAGGACGGCCACCGAGCCGGGGTGGACCTGGTAGTCGCGGCGGACCACGGAGCCGTCGGGCATGACCACCTCGTCCGTGCGCACGGAGGTCTTGTTCCCGGTGAAGGGGGTCTCCGTGGCCCGGATCTCCCACTCCTGCGGGGTGTCCTCGATAGTCATGCCCTCTCTCCTCCCACGTGCGCGAAAGCGGCCGGGGCGGCGGCCTTTTGAATGCGCGCGCCCCGGCCACCGTACAACCGGTGTGTTACTTCGAACTCTTCCGCTCGACGGCGGCCTTCACCAGGCCGGCGAACAGCGGGTGCGGACGCGTCGGGCGCGAGCGCAGCTCCGGGTGCGCCTGCGTGGCGACCAGGTACGGGTGGACGTCGCGCGGGTACTCCACGTACTCGACGAGCTTGCCGTCCGGCGAGGTGCCGGAGAAGACGATGCCGGCCTTCTTCTCCAGTTCCGCGCGGTAGGCGTTGTTCACCTCGTAGCGGTGCCGGTGGCGCTCCTCGACGTACTCCTTGCCGTCGTAGACCTCGCGCACGATCGAGCCCTCGGCCAGCTTCGCCGGGTACATGCCCAGCCGCATGGTGCCGCCCATGTCACCCTCGCCGGCGACGATGTCGAGCTGCTCGGCCATGGTGGAGATGACCGGGTGGGCGGTGGCGGGGTCGAACTCGGTGGAGTTGGCGTCCGAGATGTCGGCCAGGCTGCGCGCGGCCTCGATCACGATGCACTGCAGGCCCAGGCACAGGCCGAGCAGCGGGATCCTGTTCTCCCGGGCGAAGCGGATGGCGCCGACCTTGCCGAGCACCCCGCGGTCGCCGAAGCCGCCCGGGATGCAGATGCCGTCGACGTCACCGAGCTGCGCCTTGGCGCCGGCCGGTGTCTTGCAGTCGTCCGAGGTGACCCACTTGATCTTGACGCGAGCCCGGTTGGCGAAGCCGCCGGCCCGCAGCGCCTCGGTGACCGACAGGTAGGCGTCGGGCAGGTCGATGTACTTGCCGACCAGGGCCAGGGTGATCTCGTGGTCGGGGTTGTGGACGCGGTCGAGCAGGTCGTCCCAGGTCCGCCAGTCCACGTCCCGGAAGGGCAGGTCGAGCTTGCGGACGACGTACGCGTCCAGGCCCTCACCGTGCACGGTCTTGGGGATGTCGTAGATGGACCGGGCGTCCGGGCAGGCGACCACGGCGGCCTCGTCGACGTCGCACATCAGCGAGATCTTGCGCTTGATCGCGGTCGGCACCTCGCGGTCGCAGCGCAGCACGATCGCGTCGGGCTGGATACCGATGTTCCGGAGCGCGGCCACGCTGTGCTGGGTCGGCTTGGTCTTCAGCTCGCCCGAGGGCCCGATGTAGGGCAGCAGCGAGATGTGCACCACGAAGACGTTGTCCCGGCCGACCTCGTGGCGGACCTGGCGGACGGTCTCCAGGAACGGCAGCGACTCGATGTCGCCGACCGTGCCGCCGACCTCCGTGATGACGACGTCCACCTCGTCGGTGGCCATGCGCCGGATCCGGTGCTTGATCTCGTTGGTGATGTGCGGGATGACCTGCACCGTGTCGCCCAGGTACTCACCGCGCCGCTCCTTGGCGATCACGGTCGAGTAGACCTGGCCTGTAGTGACATTGGCGCTGCCGTCCAGGTCCCGGTCGAGGAAGCGCTCGTAGTGTCCGATGTCCAGGTCGGTTTCGGCGCCGTCGTTGGTGACGAACACCTCACCGTGCTGGAAGGGGTTCATCGTGCCCGGGTCGACGTTCAGGTACGGGTCGAGCTTCTGCATCACCACGCGCAGGCCACGGGCCTTGAGCAGCATGCCCAGGCTCGACGCGGTGAGGCCCTTGCCGAGAGAGGAGGCGACACCCCCGGTGACGAAGATGTGCTTGGTCGTCGTGGCTTTAGGCGGCATGGCCAAAGGGGGGCTCCCGTGGTCGCGGTCTGGGTTGCGGTGTGGCGCCCGGTCCGGAATGCTCCGGAGGTGCCGTCGCTGCGGTTCGGGGGGCCCCTGTTTGTCTTTTCCCTGCGGGGGGCACCCACCGGTCCACGGGCTACCAGGGTATCAGCGCCGCGGAGAGATGGCTTCCGGCCACGCTCCGCGCACGGATCGCCACAGCCGTCCATCCGTTACACGCTCCTCACCCGCTGCTCACCCGTTCGGCCCACACGGGTTGCCCGGAGCGGCACGCAGATCATCTACGTGCGTCGTATCCTGCTCGGACATTCGCTGCCGAGCCCGGCCGGAAAAGACGGCACACCCCCGCCTGTAAGCACCGGAACAACGAGAGCACGGCAGTTCGTTGAGCAAGGACTGTCGTGTTGCCTCAGGGCTCGGCGGGCTGCTTTGCTTCACCGCTCAACGACGCACAACAACGACCCCTTGACCGCACTAGCGACAGCCCCCTTTCCGCAGGGGGGCGACGTGGCCGTTCGACTGGAGTTGCACGTGGCCGGGCGCATCGAAGACTACGCACTCATCGGAGACATGCAGACAGCCGCACTGGTCTGCCGGGACGGCACGGTGGACTGGCTGTGCCTGCCCCGCTTCGACTCGCATGCCATCTTCGCCGGTCTGCTGGGCACCGAGGAGCACGGCTTCTGGCGGCTCGGCCCGGCGCACGCCGCCGACTCCCCGCCGCCCACGGCGGCCCGGCGCACCTACCGGGGCGACTCGCTGATCCTTGAATCGGAGTGGGACACCCCACGCGGCACGGTCCGTGTGACGGACTTCATGCCCCCGCGTGACGGCGCCCCGCAGCTGATCCGGATCGTGGAGGGCGTCACCGGCCGGGTCCCGATGCGCTCGGCGCTCCGGATGCGTTTCTCCTACGGCCGGGTGGTGCCCTGGGTGCACAAGCACGACGGGCGCACGGTGGCCGTCGCGGGTCCCGACTCGGTCTGGTACGACACCGAGTGCGAGACCTACGGGAAGTCGCTGACCACGTACTCGGACTTCACCGTCGCCCCGGGTGACCGGATCGCGTTCACGATCTCGTGGGAGCCCTCGCACAAGCAGCCGCCCGCCCTGCCGGAACCGGAGCAGTCGCTGCGGGCGACGGAGGACTTCTGGCGCGAGTGGGTCGAACACTGCACGTACCACGGGCCCTACCGGGAGGCGGTGGTGCGCTCGCTGATCACGCTGAAGGCGCTGACGTACGCCCCCACCGGCGGCATCGTCGCGGCCCCGACCACCTCGCTCCCGGAGGACATCGGCGGCGTCCGCAACTGGGACTACCGCTACACCTGGCTGCGCGACGCGGCGATCACGCTGTCCTCCCTGCTGCGCACCGGCTACCGCGAGGAGGCCCGCGCCTGGCGCGAGTGGCTGCTGCGGGCGGTCGCCGGCGACCCGGAGAACCTGCAGATCATGTACGGCATCGCGGGCGAGCGCGAGCTGGGCGAGGCCGAGCTGGACTGGCTGCCCGGCTACGAGGACTCGGCCCCGGTCCGGGTGGGCAACGGCGCCGCCCACCAGCTCCAGCTGGACGTGTACGGCGAGGTCACCGAGGCCCTGCACCTGGCCCACATGACGGGCCTGGCCCGCAACGACTACGCCTCCCTGCTCCAGCTCAAGCTGATCCGCTACCTGGAGCAGCACTGGGACGAGCCCGACGAGGGCATCTGGGAGGTGCGCGGTCCGCGCCGGCACTTCGTGCACTCCAAGGTGATGGCCTGGGTCGCCGTCGACCGCACGATCAAGCTGATCGAGTCCGGCGACGCGGACGGTCCGCTGGAGCGCTGGCGCGAGCTGCGCGACGACATCCACCGGGACGTGTGCGAGAAGGGCTACGACAAGGAGCGCAACACCTTCACGCAGTCGTACGGCTCCAAGGAGCTGGACGCCTCGCTGCTCCTGATCCCGCAGATGGGCTTCCTGCCGCCGGACGACAAGCGGGTCATCGGCACCATCGAGGCGATCCAGCGGGAGCTGTCCACCTCGGACGGCTTCATCCTGCGCTACCCGACGGAGGGCGACAGCGAGGGCGTCGACGGCCTGCCCGGCGACGAGGGGGCGTTCCTGGCCTGCTCGTTCTGGATGGCGGACGACCTGGCGATGATCGGCCGCGTGGACGAGGCCCGCAAGCTCTTCGAGAAGCTGCTCGCCCTGCGCAACGACCTCGGGCTGCTCGCCGAGGAGTGGGACCCGCGCCTGAAGCGCCAGGTCGGCAACTTCCCGCAGGCCTTCAGCCACGTGCCGCTGATCGACACGGCCCTGCGGTTGACGGCCTCGGGCGCGTACGGCGGCTGAGCCCGGGTCCCCGGACGAGATCCCGGTGTGAGGAGGGTCTCAGACACCGTCCTCACACATGGGCAGCGATGCCTTCTCGGCGGCCGACCGGCGCCGGTATCTCCACATGAACCAGCCGGTGAGGGCCCTGCCCACCGGGGACACGGTCGCGTGCGGGCGGGTCTCGTCCCAGCCCAGGGAGAACAGGGCCGCGACAATCCCCACGAGAAAGAGCCCCGCGCCGGCCAGGAAGGCGTAGTCGCCGGTGCCCATCACATAGGTCAGGCAGCGGTGGACGGCCCAGACCGTGTAGCCGCCGACGGCCGTCCAGCCGGCGGCGCGCTCCCCGAAGAGGCCCAGCAGCCCGCGGACCGTGCCGTCGGAGCACAGGAAGCCGGTGATCAGACCGAGCCCCACCCACACCACCACGGCGGAGAACATGAGGCCCTTCTCCCTCGGCGGGTCGAATCCGTCCGACTGTCCCGAAACGGTGATCCAGACCGGCGAGTCCTCCCACGTCTCCAGTTCGGCGCGGTCACCGGTCCGGGCGACGTCGTACAGGGACCGCACGACCTGTCGGGTCTGCGTGGCGCCCGACGCACGCCGGAAGGTCACCCAGTAGAGCGTCGTCCTGCTGCTCCCCCCTTCGTCGCTGGTCTCCTCCACGGTGGTGTGGCGGCCCGTCACCGTCCCGGTCTCCCGTGCCACGCAGCCGTGCGCGGCGGCCGCCGGGGCCGGCACCCCCGGGGCGCACAGCGACGCGTGCCGGAAGGCCGTCGTGTCCTCCCAGGGGCCCACCCACAGCAACGCCCCCCAGACGACGGCGCCCACACCGGCGAACAGCGCCGCACCCCGGATGATCATGCTTCGTCCCACCTGGCCCCCGTCCCCCCCGGCCGGCCCACCGTTCACCCCGAGCCGCCCGGCCTGCCGGTTCCTCTTCGAGGACGTTGCCCGGCCGGAAACCGGTTGCAACACGCCTAGGCTGAAAACGCACCCTTGCCCCCGTTCCGGAAGGGGGCGGCCATGGCTCCCCTCTCGAAGGCGCGCACGGCCCTCGCCGCACTGCGGGAGGATCTGGCGGGTGACGTGTTCGCGCCCTGGGACCAGGGCTACGACGAGGCTCGCAGGGTCTTCAGCGCGCTGAGCGACCGGCGCCCCGCGGTGATCGCCCGGTGCGCGGACGAGACCGACGTGGTCCGGGCCGTGCGCTTCGCCCGGGACCTGGACCTGCGGATCGCGGTGCGCGGCGGCGGCCACGGCCTGGCGGGCGCGGCCCGGGTCGACGGCGCGCTCCTGGTGGACCTGCGCCGGATGCGCCGGGTGAGCGTCGATCCGGCGGCGCGGACGGCACGGGCCGAGGGCGGCGCCACCCTGGGCGGCCTGGACCGGGCCACGCGGCCCCACGGCCTGGCCGCCGCCGGCGCCCACGCCCCGGCCGCCGGGGCCGTCGGGCTCGCCGGGTTCGTCCTGGGCGGCGGCACCGGCCGGCCGGACCGGGCCCTGGGCCTCGCCGTGGACGACCTCCTCGGCGTGGAGCTGGTCACCGCGGACGCCGAGCGGGTGCGGGCCGGACCCGACGAGCACCCGGAGCTGTTCTGGGCCCTGCACGGCGGCGGCGGCAACTTCGGCATCGCCACCGCGCTCACCCTGCGGCTGCACCCGCTGCCCGGGTTCTCCCTCACGCTGCTGCTCTGTCCGCCCTGGCTCGGCCCGGCCCTGGTCCGCGCCTTCCGCGAGGTCATCCGCGCCGGCCCCGACGCGGTGGGCGGCGAGGTGACGTATCCGACGGCGGGCGAGCCGGTGTACGGCGCGCTGCTGACGTACCCGGGCGGCCAGGCGGACCTGCGCGGGCTCGCCGGGCCGCTGCTCGCGCTGCCGCACGAGGCGGAGCTGACCGGCGCCGACGCGCTGCGCCTGCTGGGCTGCCCTCCCGGTGCGCGCGCCCACTGGTCGGCGGAGTGCCCGACCGCGCTGCCCGACGAGCTGGTGGACGTGTTCTGCGCCCGCGCGCGAGCCCTCTCTGTGCCGGGCGGGTCCCGGCACACGCTGTTCCCGCTCGGCGGCGCCGTCGCCACCGGCCCGGTCCCGGCGGCGTACCCGGTGCCGTACCGGGACGCGGCCTGGGTGGTGCGGCCCTTCGCCCAGTGGGCCGACCCGGCCGACGACGAGCGGGCCCTCGCCTGGGTGCGGGACGCCCGCGCCGACGTACGGCCCTGGGCGGGCGGGGCCGTCTGCCTCAGCCTCGTCGGCGACGAGGGCCCGGAGCGGGTCAGGGCGGGTCTGGGCGCCGGGAACCTGCTGCGGCTGGAGAAGGTGAAGCGCCGGTACGACCCCGACAACGTCTTCCGCTGCAACCACAACATCGAGCCGGTGTAGCGGATCGCCCCCGAACTGTCCTGAGGGCGTTCGCGCAGGTAGCGTCCGCTGCATGGAGAGCGGGGACAGCGGCACCGCCGGCGCCGGCGACAGCGGCACGGACAAGCGATTCGACACCCGGGGCGCCGGGATCACCGTGCGGCGGGCGCTGGAGCTGCCCGGACTGCGCAGCGGGCTGCCGGAGATCCTGGCGGGCGCCGAACGGCTGGGGCGCACCGTGCGCTGGGTGCACGCGGGCGAGGTGCCCCACATCGCCTCCCTGCTCAAGGGCGGCGAACTGCTGCTCACCACGGGCTACGGCCTCGGCACCCGCCCCGCCGAGCAGCGCGCGTTCGTGCGCACCCTGGCCGAGCGGGGCATCGCCGCCCTGGTCGTGGAGCTGGGCCCGCGCTTCACCCGGCTGCCCGCCGCCCTGGTGGACACCGCGCGCGGTGCCGGGCTCCCGCTGGTGCAGCTGCACCGGGAGGTGCCGTTCGTCACGGTGACCGAGGAGATCCACACCGAGATCGTCAACGGCCACTACGCGCTGCTCCAGCGGGCGGAGGAGGTGCACCGGCGCTGTACCGAGGCCTTGCTGGGCGGCGGCGGGGTGCCGCAGGTGCTGGGCATCCTGGCGGACTTCAGCGGCAATCCGGTGTTCCTGGAGACCCCCGACGGCCGGCTGTTGTACGCCGCCGGCGCCGGGCCCGAGGGCGCGGACCCGTTGCAGGTGTGGGAGGGGCTGCGCGGCCCGCACAAGGACGCGCCGCCGCCGGCCGGTTCGGTGCTGGTGGACGTGCCCGGGGGCGGTCCGGGGACGGGGTCGGTGCGGGCCCGGCTGGCGCTGCTGCCGGTCCGTTCGCCGCTGACGCCGGTGCACCGGATGGCCGCCGAGCGGGCCGCGGGCATCCTGGCCGTGGTGCTGATGCAGGCCAGGCAGGAGGAGGAACTGGCGGCACGGGGACGCGGTGACTTCCTCACCGATCTCGCCGAGGGCCGCGTCACGGCCGAGGACGCGCCGGCCCAGGCCCGCGTCCTCGGCTTCAGGCCCGGCACCGGCCCGCTGCTGCCGGTGGTGATGCGGGTCGGCGACTCCCTCTCCCCCTCCGGCGGCTGGGCGGTGCTGGCGCGGGCGGTCGCCGAGGAGCTGGCCTCGCTGGGCGTACCGGTGCTGCTGGGCGTGCGGCCGGTCGAGGGCCGGGTGCCGCTGCTGCTCGGGCTGCGGGCGGAGGCGGAACGCCCGGCGGTCGCGGACCGGGTCGCGGCGGCGCTGCGGGCCGGGGTGGAGCGGGCCGGGATGCTGCGCCCGGGGGGCCGCCCGCCGGTCGTGGTGGTCGGGGTGGCCGGTGGCTGGGCGGCCGCGTCGGCCGGGCTCAGACACGCGGCGGAGACCGCGACGGCGGCCCAGGGGCTGGCCGACCGGCCCTGGTACGACGCCCGCCGCCTGGACATCGACCTGCTGCTGTGGCGGCTGCGCGACCACCCGGACCTGGCGGCCTTCGTGGACCGCGCGATCGGCCCGGTGCGCGACCACGACCAGCGTGCCAAGCCGCCGCTGCTGCCCACCTTGGAGACGTATCTGGCACACGCCGGCCGCAAGGCCGAGACCGCCCGCGAGCTGCACCTCAACCGGCAGACCCTCTACAACCGCCTGGCCCGCATCGGCGAGCTGCTCGGCACGGACCTCGACGACCCGCAGACCGTCCTGGCGCTGAGCCTGGCCCTGCGCGCCCGCCGGCACGTGCCCTAGGGGACGGTCCTCGCCCCGTCCCCTAGGGGAGCGGCCGGGGCTGGGTCAACTCGTCGTAGACGCTCAGCACTTGGGCGACGGTCTCGTCCTCCGTCGGCCAGCCCGCCGCCTGCCGCACGCCCCGCTCCCGCAGCAGCTCCCGGCGCTCGGGGTCCCCGAGCAGCCGTACGACGGCCTCGGCGAACGCCTGAGGGTCGCCGCGCGGTACGAGTTCGGCCGCGTCGCCCACCAGGTCGGGGACCCCGCCGACGGCGGTCGCGACGAGCGGCACGCGTGCGTGCAGGGCCTCCTGGGCGAAGACGGAACGGGACTCCCAACTGCTGGGCAGCAGCGCCAGGTCGGCGGCGGCGAGCAGCTCGGGCACGTCCTCGCGCCGCCCGATGAGCCGCACCGGCAGTTCCTCCTCCTCGATCCGCCGCTGCAGCGCCGGGCGCAGCGGCCCCTCCCCCGCCACCACGACCAGCGGCTGCGGATCGAGGCCGCGCCAGGCGCGGGCCGCGTCCAGCAGGAGGTCATAGCCCCGGCCGGGGTCCAGGGAGCCGATCGCGATCAGCAAGGGGCGCCCGGTGGAGCCGAGTTCGGCGCGGATCTTGGGCCGCAGCCGGTCGGGGTCGTCGGGCTCGACGGGCCGGCAACGGCCGGGCAGCGCCACGGCGGCCAGCCGCGCGTCCCGCGCTCCCGTGCGGCGGGCCCGGTCCACCAGGTCGGAGGTGGTGCCGAGCACCACGGCGGCCGTTCGCACCACCCGCCGCTCCAGCAGCCGCAGGAAGTGGGCCCGCGCCCCGTCGGCCTCGGCCCTGGTGTGCCAGGTGACGACGAGCGGGGTACGGCGGCCACTGAGCGCGAGCACCGCGCGGAAGGAGGCGTGCAGCCCGTGCGCGTGCACCAGGTCGGCGCCCGAGCAGGCCGCCCTGAGCGCGGCCACGGAGGCCGGGTCGCTGCTGCGCGGCACGTGCACGTGCTCGGCGCCGACGCCGGTGAAACCGTAGGCGCGATCCGCCTCCACGGGGGCGCACACCGTGACCCGCACGCCCCTGGCGACCAGCCCGGCGGCCAGCGAGCGCACATGCGTGCTGCTGCCGGCGTTGCCGCCGCCGAGCACCTGCACGGTGCGCAGCGGCGACTGACCGAGCGGGGCGTTGCTGCTCAGGGGGCTCACGTGGCCGGGGCTCCTGGTTCGGCGTCGGGCGGTCACGAGGAAACGTACAGAAGGTATCGGGTGGCGGGAGGGTCCGCGCGCGCCTGGAGCACGGACCGTCCTCCCTGCCAAGGATGCCAGGACGTACGGGTGTTCCGGGAAAACCAGGGAGGCGCACATCGCGGCGGGCCGGGGCAATGCGCCGGAGCGCGTCACCCACACGGGTGAGGCAAGAGGGGGCCGGGGCGACCCGTCCGGAGCGGGTGTGCGGAGGTCAGCGGCCCCGGCCGGTCACCAGGAGCGCGCCCACTCGCTCACCCGGTCGCCGTACACGGCGGCGGTCACCACCGCGACGGCGTGCGCCGCCAGCCCGGCGCGCCCGTTGCAGACGACGGCGGCCGTCCCCAGGGCCGCGCCCAGGGCGTGCGCCCCCGTGTCCCCGATCATCGTCCGCTCGCCGAGGTCCTCGGGAAGCACCGCCGCCGCGCTGCCGACGGCCACCGCGGCCAGTTCGGCCCCCGGGCCCGTCCGCAGCAGCCCCGGCGCTCCCAGCGCGAGCACCGCGCCGACGGCGCGTGCGGGCCGTACGTCCACGAGGTTGACGAAGTGCGCCGCCCCCGCGATCACCACCCCGGCCAGCACCCTGTCGGCCGGCCGCTCCTTCAACAGCACCCCGGCCACCAGGGCGGCCGCGGAGATCCCGAACAACTTCACCGCGCCGCTGGTGACTTCTCCGTCCCGCAAGGCCCTCAGATGCGCCCGGAAGCCGCGCCGCCCGTCACCGGCCCCGGCCACGTCGTCGTACGCCCCGCACGCCCCCGCGGCCAGCACGGCGAGCCCGGCACCGGGATGCACCCGCGCGGCGCCGACCGCGGCGGAGACGGCGACCGCGGGCCCGGCGTACAGCTCGACGGTCCGTCCGGCGTGGTTGCGCCGTTCCCAACGCCCGGGCCCGCCGGGCGGGTTGGCCCGCAGGGCGGTCAGAGCGGCCCGGGTGAGAGCGGCCGAGCGGACGAGCGAGCGGGACCTTCGGGCACGACGGGACATCCCGCCACCCTACGGTCCCGCTCCTGGGGTCCAGGGCCCGCTGCCGGCGCACGTCCGGCGGGCCGTGGCCCGGAGACCGCCCTAGAGATCGGCGCGGGCCGCCGCCAGCAGTTCCTCCGCGTGGGCCCGGGCCGTCTCCGAGTCCTCCTGCCCTGCCAGCATCCGGGACAGCTCCCGGACGCGTTCCTCGCCCTCCAGGACCTTCACGCCGGACCGGGTGACCGACCCGTCGTTGGTCTTCTCCACCAGCAGCTGCCGGTCGGCGAAGGCGGCGACCTGGGGAAGGTGGGTGACCACGACGACCTGCGCGGTCCGCGCGAGCTTGGCCAGGCGCCGTCCGATCTCGACCGCGGCCTTGCCGCCGACACCGGCGTCGACCTCGTCGAAGAGATACGTCGGCACCGGGTCGGTGCCCGCGAACACGACCTCCACGGCGAGCATCACGCGCGACAGCTCACCACCGGAGGCTCCCTTGGCGATGGGCCGCGGCGGCGCACCCGGATGCGGGGCCAGCAGCAGCTCCACCTCGTCCACGCCGGACGGCCCGTAGGCGACCGTGCGCCCGCCGACCTCGACGCCGTCCGGGTCCTCGGTCTGCCGGATGTCGAAGGACACCCGCGCGTGGGGCATCGCCAGCGAGGCCAGTTCGGCGGTCACCGCGGCGGCGAACCGCTCGGCGGCCTCCCCCCGCGCGTCCGTCAACGCCTGCGCCAGCCCGCCCAGTTCGGTCCGCAGCGCGTCCCGCTCGGCGGTCAGCTCGCCGATCCGCTCGTCGTCGCCGTCCAGCTCGGTGAGGCGCTCGGCCCCCGTCTGCGCCCACGCCAGCACGGCGTCGATGTCGGCGCCGTACTTGCGCGTCAGGGCGTTCAGCGCCGCCCTGCGCTCCTCGACGGCGGCCAGCCGCAGCGGATCGGCGTCCAGGTCGTCGGCGTACCCCGCCAGTTCGCCCGCCACGTCCCCGAGCAGGATCCCGATCTCCCCGATCCGGTCGGCGAGCGCGGCCAGTGCCGGATCGTGCGACCGTACGGCCTCCAGGGCCCGGTGCGCGCCCGCGACGAGCGTCGAGGCGTCGATGCCCTCGGGGTCCTCCGGGTTGCCCGCGAGAGCGCCGTGCGCGGCCGTCGCGGCGGACGCCAGCGCCTCGGCGTGCCCCAGCCGCTCGGCCTCCTCGGCCAGCTCCGCGTCCTCCCCGGCCCGCGGCTCCACCCCGGCGACCTCGTCGAGGCCGTAGCGCAGCATGTCGGCCTCCTGGGCCCGCTCACGCGCCCGGGTGACGATCTCCTCCAGTTCGACGGAGACCGCCCGCAGCCGCCGATAGGCCTCGCCGTACTTGGCCAGCGGCCCGGCGACCGCGTCCCCGGCGTACCGGTCGAGCGCCTGCCGCTGCCGGGACAGCTTCAGCAGCCCCTGCTGGTCGGTCTGCCCGTGCACGGCCACCAGGTCGTCGGCCAGCTCGGCGAGCAGCCCCACGGGCACGCTGCGCCCGCCCAGGTGCGCCCGGGAGCGCCCTTCGGCGGAAACGGTACGGCTGATCAGCAGCGCCCCGTCGTCCAGCTCGGCCCCGGCCTCCTCGGCGCGTACGACGGCAGCGGCGCCCGCGGGGACGGCGATCCGCCCCTCCACGACCGCCTTCCCTGCCCCGAGCCGCACGAGCGCCGGGTCCGCGCGACCGCCCAGCAGCAGCCCGAGGCTGGTGACCACCATGGTCTTGCCCGCGCCCGTCTCACCGGTGACCGCGGTGAACCCGGGCGACAGCTCGACGACAGCGTCGTCGATGACCCCGAGCGACCGTATCCGCATCTCCTCCAACACGGAGAAGACCTTACGAGGTCCGGCCGCACCAGTGCGAGGTCCCCCTGTCACCCGGGGCCGCCCTGTCACCCTGGGGAGTGCACCGCCCTCTAGTGAGGGGCTCCGCGCCACCCGGAGACGGGCAGGGCGAACTTCGCCACCAGCCGGTCGGTGAACGAGGCGTGGTGCAGCCGGGCGAGCCGCACCGGCACGGCCCCCCGCCGGACCTCCACCCGTGCCCCGGGCGGCAGCTCGACCGTGCGCCGGCCGTCGCACCACAGCACGCCCGGCGGAATGTGCGGCAGCACCTCCACCGCGAGCACCGAGTCCGGCGAGGTCACCAGCGGCTTGGCGAACAGCGCGTGCGCGCTGATCGGCACCATCAGCAGGGCCTCGACCTCGGGCCACACCACGGGTCCGCCCGCGGAGAACGCGTAGGCCGTGGACCCGGTGGGCGTCGACAGCACGATCCCGTCGCACCCGAACCCGGTCACCGGCCGCCCGTCGATCTCCAGCACGACCTCCAGCAGCTTCTCCGCGCCGGCCTTCTGCACGGCCGCCTCGTTCAGCGCCCAGTCGGTGTGCACGATGTCCCCGTTGCGGTGCACGACGACGTCGACGGTCATCCGCTCCTCGACCTCGTACGCCCTGCTCACCACCCGGTCGACGACCTTGTCGAGGTCGTCCCGCTCGGCCTCGGCGAGGAACCCGACCCGTCCGAGGTTGACGCCGAGCATCGGCACTCCGGAGGCCCGGGCGAACTCGGCGCCGCGCAGCAGCGTGCCGTCACCGCCGAGCACGATCAACAGCTCGCACCCGTCGAGGCACTGCGGCGTCGCCTCCTTGACGAGTTTCACCTCGTCGGGCAGCGGCAGGTCGCGGGCCTCGTCCTCCAGGACGCGCACCCCGATGCCGGACCGCAGCAGCCCCTTGACCACCAGCTCGGCGCTGCGGATCGCCGCGGGCCGCCCGGTGTGGGCCAGCAGGAAAACAGTACGAGCTAGGTTCGGTGTCAACGCGGCCCCTCCGCCACTGCACGGTCAACGTCGGCCGGGTCCAGGGCGGGCGCCCCGGCACGCAGCCACAGAAAGTACTCGACGTTCCCGGACGGCCCGGGCAGCGGACTCGCGGTGACACCCTTCACCCCGAGCCCCAGTTCCCACGCCTTCTCGGCCACGCCCCGCACGGCCTCCGCCCGCAGCTGCGGACTCCGTACGACACCCCCGCTGCCCAGCCGTTCCTTCCCCACCTCGAACTGCGGCTTGACCATCATGACCAGGTCGGCGTCCGGCCTCACGCACCGCGTCAGGGCCGGCAGCACCAGCCCGAGCGGAATGAAGGACAGATCGCCCACGACAAGATCCACAGGTTCCCCATCGATCGCTTCAAGCGTCAACTCGCGTACGTTCGTACGGTCCTTGACGGTGACGCGTTCATCGCTCTGCAAGGACCAGGCGAGTTGGCCGTATCCGACGTCGACGGCGACGACGTGGGAGGCGCCCGCCCGCAGCAGGACGTCGGTGAAGCCGCCGGTGGACGCGCCCGCGTCCAGCGCCCGGCGGCCCTCGACCACGAGTCCCCCGGGCCCGAAGACCTGCAGCGCGCCGGCGAGTTTGTGGCCGCCCCGGGAGACGTAGTCGGGGTCGCTGTCGTCGGCCGCGACGACGATCGCCGCGGCCGTCTCGACCTGTGTGGCCGGCTTGGTCGCGACGGTCTTGCCGACGGAGACCCGTCCGGCGGCGATCAGCTGGCCGGCGTGCTCGCGCGAGCGCGCGAGTTTCCGGCGGACCAGTTCCGCGTCCAGCCGACGGCGTGCGACTCCTGCCACGTTCGGTTCAGCTCCTACCGCTGTACGTCGAGGGGGGCGCCGGAGGTCCCGGGCGGGCGTCGAGCGCGGTGAGCGCGTCGCGCAGCCCCCGGTGTACATCCTCGTACACCTCCACATGCCCGTCGGTGGCGAGGTGGTCGGCATCGGCCAGCCGCTGGAGCCGGGCGTCGACCTCGGCGTCGCCGGTGGGGGCGCGGGGGACGGCCAGGGGGGCGGGGGCGGCGGGGTCGTACTCGGGTTCGACCTCGGCCATGACCTCGGCCACAGCCTCGCCACCGCCTTCGGCTCGGGCGCCGGTTTCGGCTGTGGCGTCGGCCTCCGGCACGGACTCGGACACGGACTCGCTCATGCCCAGACGCTACCTCGAACCGCTGCGGTACCGTCGAGCGCGATGGCCACGATCGAGGAGTGCCGAGCCGCACTGGGAAAGCTCTCGGACAACATGGGAGGCGCCGAGGGCGACGTCCGCGCTGCCGCTTCCCTGGACCGTTCGGTGAGCTGCCACATCACCGACCTGGACGTCACCTTCGCCGGCCGACTGACCGGCGGACGGATCGAGGTCGACGACACCTTCCCGGGTCCGCCGCGCGACAACGCGCAGATACGGCTCGCCATGGCCGGCGACGACCTGGTGGCGCTGGTGGACGGCGAGCTGAACTTCGCGGGTGCCTGGGGGTCGGGCCGGGTGCGGCTGGAGGCCGGACTGCTCGACCTGTTCCGGCTCAGGAAGCTGCTGTGACCCTCGCCTCGCCGCCGCGCAGGACGATCAGGTGGGTCGGCTCGTCCAGGAGCAGCGGCGGGGTCTGCTGGGCGAGGGCCATTTCGATTCGACACGCGCTGGCGCTGACCGCCGGACAACTCGTCGACGTACCGGTCGGCGAGTCCGGCCACCCCCGTCCGCGCCATGGACTCCTGGACCACCCTTTCATCCTCGGCGGACCACCGGCGCAGGATGCCCTGGTGGGGGTGGCGGCCCCGGCCGACCAGGTCGGCGACCGTGCATCAATGCCCGGCGCGGTGTCCGTTCTCAAGCCCGAGCCGCGCCAGTGCCTTGCCTCCGTCCAGCTCGCATGAGCCGTCCCCGGCCGCCGTCCAGGCCGCCGCGCACAGGGCCCGCAGCCCGTCCAGGGGCGCGCCGTCGCCGTCCAGCTCAAGCCGGTCCGCCCCCGCCGCCGCCGTCCACCCGCCGCACCGGAAACCGTCACCCTCTGGGGTGATCTCCGGCTGGCCGGTGAGCAGCCCGCGCAGATCGGCGTCCACGTAGGTCGGCCGGTGCCGCGGCGGCGCGGCGAGCAGCTGGGCGCCGTCGGTGACACCGGTGAGGACCAGGATCGAGTCCACGCCCCCGTTGAACGCGCCCTCGATGTCCGTGTCCAGCCGGTCCCCGACGACCAGGGGCCGCTCGGCGCCCGTGCGCAGGATCGTCTCCCGGTGCATGGGCGGCAGCGGCTTGCCCGCCACCTGCGGCTCGGCGCCGGTCGCGATGCGTACGACCTCCACGGCCGCCCCGTTGCCCGGCGCGATCCCGCGCCCGCTGGGAATCGTCAGATCGGTGTTGGAGGCGAACCACGGCACCCCGCGAGCCACCGCGTACGACGCCTCCGCGAACCGGCCCCACGGCAGATCGGGCCCGCCGAACCCCTGCACCACGGCCGCCGGATCGTCGTCCGCCGACTCCACCGGCTCAAGACCACGCTCGCGCAGCGCGACCCGCAGCCCCTCCCCGCCGATCACCAGCACCCGCGCCCCGGCCGGCACCTGCTCGCTGATCAGCCGCGCGACCGCCTGCGCCGAGGTGATCACGTCGTCGGCGCCCGTCGGTATGCCCAGCTCCGTCAGATGCTCCGCCACCGTGTCGGGCGTGCGCAGCGCGTTGTTGGTGACGTACGCCAGCCGCATCCCGCCCGCCCGGGCGGCGGCCAGCGAGTCGACCGCGTGGGCGATCGCGTTCCCACCCGCGTACACCACCCCGTCGAGGTCGAGCAGCGCCGTGTCGTACGCCTCGTTCAGGGGCTGCCCACTGCCCTCGGGCCTCGTCCTGACACCCTGGCTCATTCCACATCGCTCCTCGTTCGCTCGCTTTCCCCGATCATCCCGCACGCCACTGACACACGTACGATGCCGGGATGAACACAGCAGGTCCCTCGGAAGCAACGGCGCGCCGAGGCCTGGAACTCATCCCGTTCCGAGGCCTTCGCTACGACCCCGACCGGGTCGGCAGCCTCGCCTCCGTCACCTCCCCTCCGTACGACGTCGTCGTACGCCCCGACGGCCTGCACCACCTCCAGTCCGCCGACCCGCACAACATCGTCCGCCTGATCCTGCCGCAGGCGGGCACCCCCAGCGCCCGTACCGGCCAGGCCGCCGACACGCTGCGCCGCTGGCTCGCCGAGGGCGTTCTGACCACCGACCCGGAACCGGCCCTGTACGTGTACGAACAGTACGACGGCGACGGCATGCTGCAGCGGGGTCTCATCGGCGCCCTGCGGCTGGCCGAGCCCGCGGAGGGCGTGGTGCTGCCGCACGAGGACGTGATGCCGCCCGTGGTGGCGGACCGCGCGGCTCTGATGCGGGCCACCCGCGCGAACCTGGAGCCGCTGCTGCTGACCTACCGCGGGAACGGCGCGGCGGCCGAGGTCGTCGAACGCACCGCCGAACGGCCGCCGCTGCTGGCCACCGTCACGGAGGACGGTTTCCACCACCGTCTGTGGTCGGTCACCGACGCCGCCGAGGTGGCCCGCGTCCAGTCCGATCTGTCCCGGCAGCAGGCCCTGATCGCCGACGGCCACCACCGCTGGGCCACCTACCTGCTGCTCCGTGCGGAGCATCCCTCTCCGAGTCCGTGGGACCACGGTCTGGTCCTGCTGGTCGACACCGCCCGCTATCCGCTCCGGGTCCGCGCCATCCACCGTCTGCTGCACGGCCTGCCTGTCGCGGACGCGGTGGCGGCCCTGGACGGCCTGTTCCGCGTACGGCGTCTCGACGTGCCGTTGGCGAAGGCCCTGGAGGACCTGGCGGACGCCGCCTGCGCGGGCAACGCCTTCCTTCTCGCCGGCGACGGCGCCTTCCACCTGGTGGACCGCCCTGATCCGGACCTGCTGGCCCGTACGATCCCCGTCGACCGACCCGCCGCCTGGCGCACCCTGGACGCTGCGGTGTTGCACGCGACCCTCCTGGACCACGTCTGGCGCATCCCCGAGGATTCTCCCGCGCACATCGCGTACATCCATGACACGGCCGCCACGGTCGCCAAGGCCGAGCGCGACGGCGGCACAGCGGTCCTGATGCACCCGGTCCGCGAGGAGGTCGTACGGGACCTGGCCCGGCAGGGGGTGACGATGCCCCGCAAGTCGACGTCGTTCGGCCCGAAGCCGGCGTCGGGGCTGGTGCTGCGGGCGCTGGACGTCTGACCTCGGCTCAGGACGCGCACAGGCGCACATGCGCACATGCGAGAGGGCAGACCCCGGTCGGAGCCTGCCCTCTCACTCTCTCACTCGACCGCCGAGGTCAGTCCTCGTCTTCGTTCCCGTCCTCGGCCGCGTTGGCCGTGCCCTCGTGGATGTCCTTGCCCTTGTCCCTGTCCTCGGGCTCGGGCTCGTCCTGCGCCGGCACGTCGGCGGTGTCGGCGGTGTCGGCGGCCTCGTCGTCGAGCGCGTCGACGAACTCCACGCCGTCCAGTTCGGCCAGCCGGTCCGAGGCGTCGGTGCTGCCGTCGCGGTCGGCCTCGACGGCCTTGGCGAACCATTCCCGAGCCTCGGCCCGCCGCTCGGCGGCGAGCAGCGCGTCCGCGTAGGCGTACCGCAGCCGCGCGGTCCACGGCTGGACCGAGTTGGAGGCCAGCTCGGGGCTCTGCAGGGTGACGATGGCCGCGTCGAGCTGCCCCATGTCCCGGCGGGCACCGGCCGCGACGAGCCGCATCTCGACCTGCCCGGCCTTGTCGAGCTTGTGCACCTCGGGGGCGCCGGCCATGTCCAGGGCCTTCTCCGGCCGCCCGAGTCCGCGCTCGCAGTCGGCCATCACCGGCCACAGCTCCGCGCTGCCGCTCATCCGGCGCGCGGCCCGGAACTCGGCGAGCGCCTCGCTGTACTTCTGGTTGGCGTACGCGGCGAACCCGGCCGCCTCACGTACGGCCGCGACACGCGAGGCCAGCCGGAGGGCCACCTTGGAGTAGCCGTAGGCGCCCTCGGGGTCCTCGTCGATGAGCCGCGCGACCATCACCAGGTTCTTGGCGACGTCCTCCGCGAGCGTCTTCGGCAGGCTCTGCAGTTCCTGTCGTACGTCCTTGTCGATCTCGTCGCCGGTGACGTCCTCCGGGATCGGCAGCCGCTTGATCGGCTCGCGGTCGCGGTCCCGCTCGTCGCGGAAACGGCCCCCGCCGCGCCGGTCGTCACGGCGGTCGTCCCGCCCGTCACGTCCCCGGAAGCCACCGGGTCGGCCGCCGCGATCGTACTCACGGGGCCCACGGCCACCGCGATCGTCCCGGCCCCGGAACCCACCACGGTCACCCCGGCTGTCGTCGCGGCGGAAGCCACCACGGTCGTCGCCTCGACGGTCGTCACGGCGGTCATCCCGGCGGAAGGTCGGTCGGTCGCCACCACGGTCGTCACGCCGGTCGTCACGGCGGAAGGGGGGGCGGTCGCCACCACGGTCGTCACGCCGGTCGTCGCGACGGAAGGGGGGGCGGTCGCCACCACGGTCGTCACGGCGGAAGGTCGGTCGGTCGCCACCACGGTCGTCACGCCGGTCGTCACGGCGGAAGGTCGGTCGGTCGCCACCACGGTCGTCACGCCGGTCGTCACGGCGGAAGGTCGGTCGGTCGCCACCACGGTCGTCACGG
>NZ_JBIAGM010000051.1:0-594 GCF_042869815.1 Streptomyces sp. NPDC006739 | reverse complement strand
CCGGTCGTCGCGACGGTCACCGCCACGGTCGTCACGGCGCGGCCCACGGTCGCGGTCGTCACGCTGGAACGCCGGCCGGGACCCGCGATCGCCCTCACGACGATCGTCACGACGACCGTAGCCACCACCACGGTTGTCATCCCGACGGTCGTCGCGGCGGAAACCACCACGGTCGTCGCCCCGACGGTCATCACGCCGGTCATCACGGCGGTCGTCGCGACGGAAGGTGGGGCGGTCACCACCACGGTCCTCACGACGGCCGTAGCCACCACCGCGGTTGTCATCACGCCGGCCGTAGCCACCACGGTCGTTGTCGCGGCGGAAGCCGCCGCGTTCACCGCGGTCACCACTGTCCCCTCGCCGCTGGTCGCGCTCCGGTCGGTCGTCGGGAGAGTTGGTGGACATGGGTGACTCCTGTTCTTCGGTACCGCAAGCATTGTAAAAACAAAAGGACCCCTGGTCCCAGCTGAACGCTGGTGACCAGGGGTCCTTCCCAAAGATTGTTCGGCGGTGTCCTACTCTCCCACAGGGTCCCCCCTGCAGTACCATCGGCGCTGTGAGGCTTAGCTTCCGGGTTCGGAATGTAACCGGGCG
>NZ_JBIAGM010000050.1:0-26568 GCF_042869815.1 Streptomyces sp. NPDC006739 | reverse complement strand
GGAACGCCGCCGCCGGGCCGAGCAGGCCCTCATCTCAGTGGTCGCCACCGCCTACCTGCTCGGCGTCAGCACGCGCAGAGTTGAGAAGCTCGCCGCGTCCCTCGGCGTCACCCAGCTGTCGAAGTCCCAGGTCAGTGCGATGGCCAAGCACCTGGACGAGCAGGAGGCTAGGTCACTGCTCTCCAGGCTCGCGTATGCGGTGGCGGCCAGGTCCGGGCCGGTGGGTGCGCTCAGGTAGTCGCCGACCGCCCGGATCCACCCCACCGCGATCATCGGCGAGGACGTGATCGTCGGTCCGGGTGCGCGGGTGTGGGAGTTCACCACCGTCCGCGGCCACACCGTTCTCGGCCCCGGCGCGTCGGTCGGATTCAACTGCGAGGTCACCAACGCCTACGTCGGAGCCCGCAGCGTCCTGGGGCAGTCGGGTGGATGCGGTGCTCGATCCGGGCGAGGGCCTGGGTGTGCAGAGCCGGCCAGTGGACGAGCCACCAGGCGGCACATTCCCCGTCTGCGGGCCAAGGACCCCATGCGCGGCGGTGAGGTCACGACGTTCCTGGGCGGCGGGCACGCGCTGTCCATGCGCATGCTCAACGAGGTCGGGGACTGGCCGGAGGAGTTCTTCTTCGCGCACGAGGAAACCGATCTGGCCTGGCGGGCGCTGGATGCGGGCTGGCGGGTGGTGTACGAGCCGTCGCTGCTGTTGCAGCATCCGAAGACGTCGCCGGCGCGGCATGCGGTGTATTTCCGGATGACGGCCCGTAACCGGGTGTGGCTGGCCAAGCGGCACCTGCCCGCCCCGCTGGTCCCCGCCTATCTGGGCGTGTGGACGGCGCTGACGCTGGCCCGGACCCGGTCGCTCGGAGGCTTGCGGGCCTGGGCCGGCGGCTTCTGGGAGGGCGTGCGCTCCTCTGGGGGGCGGCGGGCGCCGATGCGGTGGCAGACCGTGGTCCGGATGACCCGGCTCGGGCGGCCCCCGGCGATTTAGCCCGGTTTCGCCGCAGCTTCCTCGCGTAACCAGGTGGGCAGGGCGGACGGAGTTTCGCGCAGCCAGCGCACGTAACGGGCGATTCCGTCCTCCAGCGTGACCCGCGGCCGCCAGCTCAGGACGTGTTCCATGTGGGTGGTGCTGGCGCAACCGCCCAGCGGGTCGCCGGGCGGCATCGGCGTCTCCCGGAGCTGGGTGCCGGGGTAGTGGGCGGCGATGAGGTCGGCGACGCGGCGGATGCTGGTCGCACTCCTCCGTATGCCTGGTACGCACCGCGTCCTCGTCGCCGACGTGTGTGCCAGCGATGAGGGGGTCCCAGTAGTTCTCGCCGAAAAAAACAACATCCCCTCCAGGGGAAACCCGTAGGTCGGCGGCGCCCGGCCCTATCGGGCGGTAGCGCTAAGTAAATCGGTTTGTTCTGGCTCTCCAGAACAAACCAGCCGAGAAAGCGCGTTCGGGCCGTCCCCGCGAACGAGCAGGTCAGGACCCTGCCGCTCGCACGGGGTCTGGTCGATGTTCGACAGCCGTTGTCGAACACCACGTGAACAGCTGTTCTTTCAGGCCGGAGGGACGGCCGACCACGGCCGTTCACTTCCGGCGCGGGTGCTCATCCGGCACGCGCTCCCTGATCCGTAGCCAGGAGGTTCCCTTTGAACGTCTCGAAGAAGGCTGTCTTCGCCGCCCTGACGGCGGTGCTCACCATCGCGCTCAGCGGCGCGATGGCTCCCTCTGCCGGCGCGACCCCCCTGACCGCCAAGATCACGGCCAGTCCGAAGAGCCAACTTGACTGCAACAACACCGCCGCGCGGAACGAGCCGTGGACGGGCGTCACATACAAAACCTGCGCCGACTGCCTCAAGGACCAGGCCACGTTGGACAACCTTCCTAACTCTGGCTGGCCATTCCGCTATCACTTCTGCACGTACAACCCGAGCCAGAAGCACTACGACATGCACGTACACAACCCCTTCTGAGCCTGAGATCAGGCTGGCCCGCCGCACTCACCAGGGCCCTGCTCTGCCGCGCACCGCGGCTGGGCAGGGCTCGGTAGAGGGCCCGTCGGCCGTTAGTTCCGGTGGGTGCGCACCCAGACGACGGCGTCGAAGGTGACCTGGTCGGGCGTGCCGTCCGCGTTCCGTTGGACATCGGTGACGCGCAGCATGGCGACCCGGTTGTCGCTGGTGATGTCGCACAGCAGTACGCCGGGGCGGATGGCGGCGGCGTGCAGTTCGACGCCGTAGTCCTGTTCGAGCGCGCACTGGCTGAACGTGCCCACGTCCCCGGCCGGGAGGACTGCCATGTCCGCGTTGCCCAGCCCGGTCAGCGCGTGGTCGCTGTTGGTGAACTCGACGTCGTGGTGCGGGGAGCCCGGCGACTTCCGTACGTTCCAGTCGGAGGCGAGAGAGTCGAGATCCACCACCGTGCCGGGTGCCATGACCAGCGGACCGTGGCGCCGTTCGGGTTCCGCCGGGGTCGCCGAGGAGGGCGCGGAGTGCGTCGCGGCCGACGGGGACGCGGGTCCGTGGACGACCGGGCGTGCGCCGCCCGCAGGAGCGGGGTTGCTCCGCGCGCCGGGCAGCGTGTCCGCGCCGATCGCCGCCACTGCCACGGCTCCGGCCCCGATGGCGAGAACTGCAGCCCGCCTGCCGCGCCACCACGACCGGGTTCGCGTCCGCGCCGCGGTCCGGGCCTTCTCACCGTCGGAATCGTCCTGGGGCGGCGTCGGCGGGGTCACGGCTGTCGGGGCGGTGCCGGTGCCGCGCTCGTGCTCCAGTTCTGCGAGCCCGGCGTGCGCCTGCTTCCACCGGCGCGACCAGCGAGCCTGCTCCTGGACGTCCGCGCCACAGGCCCGGACGAAGGCCAGCGTGGTCTCCAGGGTGGGCAGCTTGCGGCCTGCGGCGGCCGTGGACAGGGTGCTGTGCGCACACCCCGCCCGGCGAGCCATGGACCGGTAGTCGGGCGACCCGGCCTGCTCGCGCAGCCGCCGTAAGCCCGCGGCGAAGTGCTCCACGGGCCCGGCGGAGGAGTCCGGCTCCCCGTGTGAAGGCTGCATGGCAGGCTCCCACTTCCTTGGCAGTGCCACGTCAACTCTGTCCTACGGCAGAACAGTGAAACACATGCCCACCAAGCCGGCACCGCGTTCGGGGCTGCCGAACCGGGCCACCGCTCCTCGCCCGGGGGCCGCCCGTCTCATGGGCTGATGGGCTGGGCGGTCACAGTGGTGGCAGTGCAAAGCTGCCGGGCGCCGCGCAGTGTGGTGCTCAGTTTCCGCTGGGTTGCCCGGCTGTCGAGGCGCACGTCGAGGGCGCCGGGCAGTGTGCTGTGGGCTCGCAGGCCTTTGGGCAGCCGGGATGGGTCGAGACCGTCGCGCCGGGCGATGAGGATGCCGAGTTCGTGACGGCTGACAGCGTCGGGCCCTGCGAGATGGTGGATACCGGACGCATCGCACGACGCCAGTTCCAGAAGGGCGGCGGCCAGGTCGGCGACGTGCACGGGGCAGCGGATGTCGTCGGTGAACAGGACGCCGCTGCGGACGTCGGCAGCGAGTTCGTGCACGGCGCGTTCATGTACGGAATGCCCATCGCCGACGATCAGCGACGTGCGGGCGATGACAGTCTTGGGATGCACGGCGAGAACTGCGGTCTCCGCCGCCGCCTTGGCTGCTCCGTACGGAGTGACGGGGTCGGGCATGCAGGTCTCGTCGTAGTGGACTCGGGCACCGGAGAAAACCGCATCGCTGGACACGTGAACCAGGCGGCTGCCGCACCGCGCTGCAGCCAGCGCGAGCCGGACCGGGCCCTGCGCCGTAACCGCCCAGTCGGCCTTGCTGCTGGAGGCGTTGATGATGAGATGGGGGCTGAACTCGGCCATGACGGCGTCCAGGCGCTTCATATCCCTCAGATCAAGGCGATACCACGCGGCCTGGGAGGCGTCGTCGGGCTTGGTCGCGTAGTACGTCGCGGCCGTGGTGTGCCCGGCCGCTTGCGCCTGCCGGATCAGCTCGGCGCCCAGGAAGCCGCTGCCGCCGATGATCAAAGCTTTCATGCGCGACACGGTAGACCGGTTCCAGTCGGCATCGGCGGAGACCGGTTTCCGACTCGCTCGAGCTGGTGGAGTCCGGCCTGCTGGGCGCCAGGGCTCAACGGTGAAGGCGGTCACCCCGGGTTCGGATGATCGCCTTCGCCGCCGGTGTGCCGGCTTGGTCCCGGCGTGGCGGATCGCTTGGCCCGGGGCGGTCGGCCCCTCCCCGGGCCTGATCACTCTCCTCGCCCGGTGTTACTTCTGGGGCTGCCAGACGTAGCGGATGTCTGGCTCTCGCTCATCGTTGCGGTGCCCGTCCGTTCGCTCGGCCTCGATGAAGCCGTGCCGTTCGTAGAACCGCTGCGCCGCCTGGTTGACCTGGAACGTCCACAGCGTCAGCCCGTCCGGCTGCCGCTGCTTGGCCAGAGCCATGAACCGATGGCCCAGCCCTCGCCCGCGCCAGGCTGGATCGAGGTAGAGCTGCTTCAGCTCCCCGCCGTTAAGCACCAAGACCCCCACCACACTGTTTTTGGTGACGGCCACCCAGGTCTCGTACTGCGGCACCAGCACGCGTGAGAACCAGTCCCGGACCTCGGTGTCGTCGTGCGCACGGCGCACGGACGGCAGCGCGGTGTCGCAGGAACGCAGCCAGACATCGGCCGCGGGAAGCGCGTCGGCGGCGCCCGCACGACGGAGAACAACGGCGTCAGTGTTCACAGCGCGATACCTCCATGACCTTTCAGGGTTGCTGCCGCCTTGCGGGCTATGCCGCTCAGGGGCCTGGTTCTACTTTCCGGGTCGTCCGAGCTGGTGGACGGTCCAGCCCGTCGCCCGCCAGGGTTCGGGGTCCAGGGTGGTGCGGCAGTCGATGAGCAGGGGGTTGGCGGGGCGGTTCACGAGGGTTGCGGGGCTGGCCTGCTGGTACTCGGGCCACTCGGTGGCCAGGACAACGAGATCCGTGCCGTCGACGGAGGCGGGCAGATCGTCGGTGTAGTCGAACTCTGGATTGCGGATCATGGCCGTGGCCACGGCCTGCGGGTCGTGCACGGTGACGGTGGCGCCGGCCTGCTGCAGGGCCTGGGCAAGAGCGAGAGCCGGGGATTCACGGACGTCGTTGGTGCCGGGCTTGAACGCGGCACCCCACACGGTGACCCGGGCGCCCTCGACAGGACGGTCGCCCAGGGCGCGGGTGATGAGGCCCAGGGCGACGTCGGTACGGGTCTCGTTGATCTCCTCGGCGGCGCGCAGGAGAGCGGCGGCCTGGTCGGCGCTCAGTTGCCGGGCGGAGGCGGTGAAAGCGCGGACGTCCTTGGGGAGGCAGCCGCCGCCGTAACCGATGCCGGGCCGCATGCCGCCGCTGCCGATGCGCGGGTCGATGCCGAGGATGTCCACGATCTGGGAGACGTCGCCGCCGGCGGCCTCGCACATGTCCGCGACGGCGTTGATGTAGCTGATCTTCAGGCCGAGGAAGGTGTTCGCGGCGCCCTTGGCGAGTTCCGCGGTCTGCGGGTCGGTGACGAACAGGGGGACACCGGCGTCCAGGATGGGGGCATAGACGGCGCGGATCGCTTTCTCGGCCTCGGGGGTGGTGAGACCGGCGATGAGACGGTCCGGGCGCAGGGTGTCATCGACGGCGTGTCCCTCGCGGAGGAACTCCGGGTTCCAGACGACGTCGACGCGTTCACCGGCGGGGGCCAGACGCTGCGCGAGCGCGGTGACCTGGCGGGTGGTGCCGACGGTGACGGTCGATTTCCCGACGATCGTGCACGGCCGGTCGAGGTGAGGGGCGAGTTGACGGATGGCGCCGTATACCTGGCCGGTGTCGTAGGAGCGTCCGTCGGCGTCGATGGGGGTGCCGACACCGATGAAGTGCAGCTCGGCGAAGGCGGCGGCCTCGCTGATGCTGGTGGTGAACCGCAGACGCCCGCTCGCGGTGTGGCGGGTCAGCAGTTCGGGAAGACCAGCCTCGTAGATGGGGCATTCGCCGGCGTTGAGCCGGTCGACCTTGGCCTGGTCGACGTCGACGCCGATGACCTCGTGGCCGAGTTCGGCCATCGCCGCCGCGTGCGGGATGCCGAGGTGACCACAGCCGATCACGGAAACACGCATTGCAGGTCCTTGTCTGGTCGGGGGCACACCATGCCCGATGTGCCCTCAGACGCTATCGGTGCGAGAGCGGCGCCCTGGGTGCCTTGGCATCAATCAGACGTGGACGTTGAGGAGTTCGGCCAGGCGCAGCAGGGCGGAGGTGGCCTGGGAGCGGACTACGACGTCGCCCTCCCGGGCGCCCTCGATGAGGTAGGGCTTGTGGACCCCGTGCTCGGTGACGCCCTCGGTGTCGAGGTAGAAGATCGGCACGCCGCGCTGGCGGGCGCGGGCCTGGACCTGGCGTCGGTCGGCGTGCAGACCGATGACGAGCAGGGCCTTGGCGTCGTCGGGGAACGGCATGTGCGGGGTGCGCTGGTCGTAGCGGCGCATGAACGCCTCGTCCAGTCCGGCCCGGGCGAAGAGGCGGTCGAAGTTGTGGGTGGCCACCGGTCCGACCATGTGTCCTGCGTCGTGTAAGGCCTTGAGCACCCGGTGCGCGGTGGTCGGCTCGGCGAGGACCAGGGAGCGGAACATCGACACCATGTCGTCGACCTTGCGCTGCGTGTCGGTCAGGACCTCCTTGATCAGAATGTCGTCGGCCGGGGTGAGGGTGAAGGCATAGCCCTGGGTGAGGTCGTTGCCCGCGCGGGCGGTGACCCGGTAGACCTCGTGCAGCCAGTGCAGCGGCTGGATACCGGCCTCGATGCTGGTTCCGCATCCGGCTTCCACCACGAACGGCAGATGGTCCAGCAGGCCGGACAGATCGTCGGCGTAGGTCGGGTTGCCGCGCTGCTCCTTGACGCGCATCCCGCCGGCCAGCACGTCCCACGGCAGGTTCCGTGCGGCCCGGGCGAGGCTGTAGCCCTCGGAGCGGATCGTGACGTCGAGGGAGGTGAACCCCTCGGGGGTGTCCCGGTCAGCGCGCTCGTCCTGCGGGTGGACGGTGTACTCGGCGATCGTGGCGTAGAGGTCGCCGCGGCGCCGGGTGCCGTCCTGGCTGCCGGTGGGCTTCCACCGGCCGTAGGTGAGCCACTTGTCCAGGTCCCGCCGGTGGTCCGCGATCTCGGCAGCCGGAGCCAGCCACGACACGTACAGATACAGCTCCTCCAGCACCAGGCGCTCCATCGGCTGGGTCCGGTCGAGGCCGTAGTGGAGCCGGTAGTGCACGACGCGGCGGCGCCCGGACTCGTCCTCGGTCCACCCGGACAGTTCACGGTTGGCCGGGTCCTGGGTACGCCTCCAGATGCCCTCCTCGATGGCCGGGCGACGCTGTCCGCCAGCTTCCGGGGAGAAGTGCTCGTCCCACATACGGACCTGCTCGGGGTGCAGGGAGTCGATCACGGGGTGGGGCAGGAACACGGTGGTCCTCCTTGATGCTGTGCCGGTACGCGTTGTACGCACGCGGCGGTCTGGTGGCACAGGTGCTTCGTGGTCAGCGAGACGCGTGAGGCGCCTTTCGGGTGGCGGAGCCCATGTTGATGCCGGTGTCGGCTGGTGGTTCGGCCTAGCTGTGTGGGTTCAGGGCGGTCACCGCGTCGAAGAGCGCCGCAGTCAGAAATGTGATGTCCTCGTCCGTCGAGGTCAGCGCAGGGGCGACGACCAGGCCCTCGCTGCGCGGGTGGCCAGCTCCGGTGAACGGGTAGAAGAAGACATCGCGCTTCTCGGCCTCCTCCATCAGGGGCCAGAGCAGGCCGGGCTCGACTTCGACCCCGTACAGGTGCCCGAGCCCCCTAACCTCCCGCACCGGTTCCAAGGCGGCCAGAGCCCGCAGAGACTTTCCGAGCCGCTCCCCACGCGCTATGAACGCGTCGAGGTCCATGGCCTCCAGCTCGTCCAGGACACCGAGGCAGGCAGCCGCCTGGAGGGGGTGGGTGGCCATGGTGCCCATTGCGGGCAGCGGGTCCGCGTCCTCGTGTCGGATCAGCGGTGCGATGTCGGGCGACACCAGTACGGCCCCCACGCTCGTATAACCGGCCCCCAGCCCCTTGGACAGGATGCATAGGTCCGGCTCGGCGCCGTCCCAGTGGCGGCTGGCCAGGGGGGTGCCGGTGCGCCACAGCCCCGTCAGCACCTCGTCGTGGATGACGAGGACGTCCCGTTCGCGGCAGATCTGCGACACGCGTCGCAGGTATCCGTCGGGCGGCACATAGGCGCCACCCGTGGTGCCGTTGACGGGCTCGATCAGGACCGTGCAGACGTTCTCCGCTCCCCTGCTATCGATCGCGACCGCCACCTCGTCGGCACACGAGACATCACACCCACGACCTTCGTGGCCGTGTGTCGGCGGGTAAGGCGCGGGGAAGGCCGGGTGGAGACCGAGCGCGTCCTCCGGGCGCGGCCGGCGGGCATGGTTCCCGGCCAGTGAGAGAGTGAGCGCGCTCATCCCGTGATAGCTCAGGTCGGACGTCAGGATGTCCCCGCGGCGTTTCCCGTCGCGGACCCGCGTGACGTTCCGTGCCAGGCTCACCGCGACCTCCACGGCGAGCGTCCCGCACGTGGTCAGCGCGACGGAGTCCTCCGGACGGCCCACCGCGCGGCACAGGCGGTCCATCAACTCCAGCTGAATGTGAGGCTGGACGACGGCGGCACCACCGAACGAGAAGCGGGAGAACTGCTGCTCGATGCGGGAGAAGACCTTGCGGCTGCCCTGCCCCACGTTCACGCACAGAAGCCCGCTCGATCCGTCGAAGACCCTGCGGCCGTCAGCGAGGTGCAGCCAGGAACCCTTCGATCCCACGACATCGAAGTCCGGCAACGGCCTGGATGACGTCAGCAGCCGTCCACGACGGGACATGTGGCGATTCACAACAAAAGTTCCTTCTAGACGTGCCCGTCGGACGCGCGAGAGCGCAGCGGCGGGTCAGTTTGTGTGCGGGAGGTGCCCGGGTATGCGTCGAACGCTTCCGGAGATGACGAGTACAGCCCAACTCCTGTTCGCTATCCAGGCGTTGACTGTTGTCCCGGGGTTGTCCCGGGCGCACACGCGCTAGCCTCCAGGTACCTGCCGATGATGGGGTTGATGCCGTGGACGAACCGATCCGGCATCCCCTCGCGTACGCACGGTTCCTGCGCGGCTGGTCGCAGAACGATCTGGTGGCCCGGATGCAGCAGGCCGCGCGGATGCGCCCGGAAGGCCTTCGGTGCGGCACGGACAAGGCAGCCGTCAGCCGGTGGGAACACGACCGGAAGAAACCCGACGCCGAATCGCAGCTCCTCCTCGCTGACGCCTTCGACGTGCCCCTCTCCGACCTCGAGCGCTATCCGTGGCCTCACTGGCTGCCCGGCCACAAGGAACCGCTGCCACTCGGGCCGGCGTATACCGTCCACACCCTTCGAGACGCACAGAGAGCCGTGATGGACCGCGAACGCCGAACCTTCCTGACCTACAGCGCGCTCGCCCTGGCGGGGCTCGCCTCGCAATGGGCCGACCTGGAACCCGAACGCCTCACGACCGCGACCCAGGGCAGCACTCGTGTCGACGGGGAACTGATGAGCTGGCTGGAGGAGACCGGCACGAAGTTGTCGACGCTCCCGACGGAGCAGCGCCAGCACATGATCAAACTGACCGAAGCACACCTGGAGACCGTCACCGACCTGCTGGAAGCAGGCCGCTTCAACGAGGCAACAGGGCACCGTCTGCACCTGCTGGCATCGTCCCTGGCCAGTACGTGCGGCTGGTACCGCTTCGACCAGGGCCAGCACTACGCGGCCGGGAAACTGTGGAACGCCGCGCTGTCCAACGCGCACACCGCACGCGACCGGGACCAAGGCGCGGGGGTCCTGTCGGACTTCGCGTACCAGGCGATCTGGCTCGGGAAGCCGCAGTCGGCCCTCGAACCGCTGAGCCAGGCCCTCATCCACACCCGGCACCCCATGGCGCGGTCGGCGCTCCACCTGCGCCGCGCCCGCGCACACGCCGCAATGGGCGACGCCATCGCCTGCCGCACCGATCTGAAGGCTGCCGAAGCGACGCTGCTGACGGATACGCGGGACCCGGCGCCGTCCTGGTGCCGGTGGATGAGCACCGCCGATCTGGCCGTGGACTCCGGTCAGTGCATGCTCGAGCTCGGCCGCACAAAGGAGGCGCGAACCCAGATCGAAGAAGGGCTGTCGCTGCTGCCGCGCTCGCGGGACAAGACGCGCGGCGTGTTCCGTACGTACGAGGCGCGGTCTCTGCTCCAGACTCGGGAGGTCGAACAGGCCCTCGCTGTCTCCAACGAGTCGCTGGACGTGGCACAGCGGATCGGAGCTGACCGATGCGTCACCCTGGTCCGAGGCCTGGGACCGGCGTTCCGGCCCTACAAATCAGTCGACGGGGTGCCGGAGTTCCTGGACCGCCTGCACTTGTGCTGAGCATGCCGGGATAACGGATTCGGCCTGGAACAGGGACCTGTGAGCCACCGCCTTCGGGTGTGACTGACGCCCCGCCAGCCTGGTCCGTGCAACTCCACGCACAGGCGCTACTGCCTACCGTCGCCCAGCAGAGCCGCGACCGGGAGACGGCCGCCGTCCTCGACGTGGGCGGCCTCCTGCAGCGCCTGCAGGATCAGCGGGAAGTCGTGCCGGCGGATCCGGTCCGCGGGCGGCGATGGGCCGACCACCGCCGCACACTTGAGGCCGTCGCGTGGAAGTACCGCACCAACTCGCCGTGGCGAGACCTCCCCGACGAGCTCGACTCATTCCAGACCGCTCACGAGCGGCTGACCAGATGGGCCGTCGAAGGCACCTGGGAGATGATCCTCACCGCCATCCTGTCGTCGGCGGACGCCAACGATGACATCGAGTGGACGGTGTCGGTGGACTCCACGGTCGTCCAGGCCCACCAGCACGCCGCCGGAGCACTCAAAAGGAGGCCTACTCCGGCGAGCCCTCCGATCACGCGCTCGAACGCTCCCCCGGCGGGCTGAGCACCAAGGTCCACCTGGCCGCGGACGGCCAAGCACGGCCCCCGCCTTCACTGTCACCGCAGGCCAGGCAGGTGATGCACCCGCCTTTGAGACGGTGATGTCCCGCATCGGCGTGCCCCGCAGGGGCCCGGGCAGGCCCCGGACCCGGCCCCTGGCCGTTCTCCGACCGCGCGTACTCCTCGCGCGCCATCCGCACCTACCTGCGCCGCCGAGGAATCCGTGCAGTCATGCCACAGCCGTCCGACCAAGCCGGCCACCGCCTGCGGCGAGGCCGATTCGGCGGCCGCTCACCCGGCTTCGACAGCGAGGCATCCAAGCCCCGTGTGCCGCCCACAACCAGGCCCTGCGCGCATTCGCCATCGCTCTCTACGCCCCCGACCAAGCCACCGCGGAAATCGACTGCGCCCACCAGCTCCTGGCCGGCCTCAACCTGCGCGCCACCACCATCAACGTCCGCCGGGCCGAACTCATCTCAGGTGCAAGCGGCCTTCGGCTCCTGATTGCCAGGACACTGCCTAATGGGTCAACCCTGGTGACGGCGGTCATGACACGCTCCCCATGTGCGGCCATCTACGGCGCATTTTGCGGCCACGGGCTTCCCCGAGTACGGCCGGATATCTCCCCGCTCCCCCCGAGTAGTCCCGCTCGGCGACGCTGGAGCGGGTGAAGAACAGCAGGGAGATCATGGAAATCCTGGAGGCGTACGACCTCACGGGGAGTTACCGTGCCGCGGCCGAGCTGGCCGGGTGCGACCACCACACGGTGGCCCGGTACGTGAAGATGCGGGCAGCCGGCCAGCATCCGGAACAGCGCCGGCACCGGGCCCGCGCGATCGACGACTATCTGCCGAAGATCGAGGAACTGGTGGTCCGCTCGCAGGGCCGGATCCGCGCGGACGTGGTCCACAAGAGGATCGTCGCGATGGGCTTCACCGGCGGGGAACGCACCACCCGCCGCACCGTGGCCGAGGCAAAGGCCCAGTTCAGGGCCGGTCGGCGGCGGGTCTACCGGCCGTGGGTGACCGAGCCGGGACTCTGGCTCCAATACGATTTCGGCGACGGACCGGTCATCGGCGGACGCAAGACGACGCTGTTCTGCGCCTGGCTGGCCTGGTCCCGGTTCCGCGTCGTGATCCCAATCTGGGACAAGACACTGCCGACGATCACCGCGTGTCTGGACGCGACGTTCCGCAGGATCGGCGGCATCCCGGCCTACGTGCTCACCGACAACGAGAAGACGGTCACCACCGACCACGTCGCGGGGATCGCGGTCCGCAACCCGGAGATCGTCGAGGTCGCCAGGCGCTACGGCACGACCATCCGTACCTGCCTGCCGGCGGACCCGGAGACGAAGGGCGGCTCGGAGTCGACGGTGAAGATCGCGAAAGCCGATCTGGTGCCGAAAGACGTGAACTTGCGCGAGCACTACAAGACGTTCGCCGAGCTGGAAGCGGCCTGCCGCAGCTTCTGCGAGGAGGTCAACTCCCGTATGCACAAGGCGACTCGGCGCAAGCCCGTCGAACGTCTTGCCGAGGAACAGCAGAGGCTGCACCCGCTGACCCGCCGCCCGTTCACCGCGGCGTTCGGCACCACCCGGCGGGTGAACTGGGAGGCGACGATCTCGGTCGAGGGAGTGCGCTACTCGGTCCCTCACGAGCTGATCGACACCCGGGTCTGGGCCCGTTTCCACGGCGACGAACTCATTGTCACCGCCGTCGACGAGTACGGCTCGGCTCACGAGGTCGCCCGTCACCGCCGCGGCACCCCGGGCACCCCAGTCCTGGAGGACACCCACTACCCGCCGCGCGAGGACAGGGAAGCCGACCGCACGCCGAAGGCCACCTCGGCGGAGGAGGCCGCATTCCTCCAGCTCGGGCCCGGCGCCGCGTCCTGGCTGGTGGAGGCGGCGGCCGCCGGAGTGAGACGGATCAAGACGAAGATGGCCGAGGCCGTCGCCCTGTCAAAGCTCTACTCGATAGCGGAAGTCGACCGCGCACTGGGCACCGCGGCGGTCACCGCCCGCTTCGCGGACAAGGACCTGCTCTCGATCCTCGACTACCAGGCCGCCCACGGCCAGACCGAGCCGGTCCGCCGCAGCGAGGAGCACTCCCTGCAGCCGGGCACCTCCGCCTGGTCCACCTTCGGCACCGCCCGCACCGTCCACGACGTCACCGAGTACGACGAAAGCGATCTCGCCTGATGGCCACCCCTCTTCGCACCGTTCACGGCACCAACGGCGACCCGCTCGCCGAGGCCATCGAGCTGACCAAGCGGCTCAAACTCCCGCACCTGCGACGGGTGCTGGCCGATCTCATCCCGACCGCGAAGGCCCAACGCTGGGACCCGGCTGAGGTCGTCCGCGTCCTTCTGGCCGAAGAGGCAGCCGGCCGCGACCGGGCCAACCTGCACACGCGCCGCAAGCGGGCCGGGTTCCCCACGGGCAAGACCTTCGGCGACTGGCTGGAGAGCAAGTCCTCGATCCCCAGGGCCACTCAGGACCCGCTCAAGACTCTGGAATGGCTCGCCCGTCGGGAGAATTTTTGCATCTGTGGACCCTCGGGCACGGGAAAGAGCCACTTCACCGAGGCCCTCGGGCAGACCGCGGTCGAGGCCGGCCTGACCGTCTCCTGGTTCACCATCGAGGACCTGGGCGCCCTGGTCCGACGGCATCGCGCGGACGACTCCATCGCCCGAGCCCTCGCAAGGATCATCCGCTCGGACCTGATCATCGTCGACGACATCGGGCTCCTGCCCGTCTCGCCGGACGCCGCCGAGGGTTTCTACCGCTTGGTCGATGCCGCATACGAACGGCGCTCGATCGCGGTTTCGAGCAACCTCCACCCCTCCGGGTTCGACGAGATCATGCCCAAGACCCTGGCCACAGCTACGGTCGACCGGCTCATGCGCCACGCTCACATCGTCGTCACCCAGGGTGACAGCTACCGGCTCACCGAGGCCACATCCGGACAGGGGGTGAAGCCCTTCAGCTGATCCACGTCAACCAAGAGCGGGGAGATATCTGGCCGCCAGTGGGGGCTTCACGCCTGCCACCAGCGGGGACGTCTCTTGGCCGCACGCGGGGACGACTCACTGGCCGTTGACACCCTGGTCGCCGGTAAACTGGTTCTATGTCGGGGGAACAGTCGTACGACATAACAAACCGCGATCTACCGGATCCGGCGGGAGCGGTTGATCTGCCAGGGTTCATCGCGCTGTTGGATGAGCTGCGGACGGATGTGGGGAAGCCGTCGTATCGGACGCTGGCCCGTCGTGTCGGGCCGCTGATGCGGCCGCCTCGCGCGGTGAGCCAGTCCACGGTCGGGGAGGTCTTCCAGCCCCGCAGGCGGCGGCTGGACCTGGACCTGCTGGTCGCTGTCGTCCAGGCGTTGGGGCTGGACGAGGGGGCAGTCGACGGCTGGCGCCAGGCTTATCTGCGTATTCAGCGGGACGCGAAGGCCGGCGGGCCGACCGGAGTGTTCCGTCAACTCCCGGCCGACCTGCCCACATTCACCGGCCGCGGGGCGGAACTCCGCGGCCTTTTCTTGGCGGTCGACGACGCGCCGGGGCCGACGCCGACGGTGGTGGTCTCGGCCATCGAGGGTATGGCGGGCATCGGGAAGACCCGCCTTGCTGTGCGCGCGGCGCATGAGCTGGTCCGCGCGGGCCGGTTCACCGACGTGCAGCTGTTCGTGAACCTGCGCGGATTCGACCCGGACCGCCCACCGGTGGATCCGTCCGCGGTACTGGACGCATTCCTGCGGCAACTCGGTGTTCCGGCCCAGGCGATACCGGACAGCCTTGATGACCGAGCAGCAATGTTCCGGAACCACCTGCACGGCAAGGACGCGCTGATCGTGCTGGACAACGCCGCCGGCGAGGACCAGGTCAAGGACCTGATCCCGGCGAGCCCGTCGTGCCTGGTGCTGATCACCAGCCGCCGGAGCCTGACCGGGCTTGCCGGCGCCGTCCCCTGCCAGCTCGGCCTGTTCCGCGAGGACGAGGCACTGGACCTGCTGGCCCGAATTGTAGGCGAAGACCGGACGCGGGCCGAGCTGCAGGCTGCCGCGGACGTCGTCAGACTGTGCGGCCACCTGCCGCTAGCCGTGGCGCTGGCGGGCGGCCAGCTGCTGCGGCGTCCCACCTGGCGGCTCGCCGACCTCGCCGACCGGCTGGAGTCCGCCGGCCTCGACGCGGTGGAGCCGGCCGGCGCGGGGGGCGCGGGCAGGCACGGCGTCCGATCCCTGTTCGAGTTGTCCCTGCGCGCGCTCCCGAAGGCCGCCCAGCGGGTGTTCTGCCGGGCGGCGCTGTTCCCCGGTTCGAGCTTCACCGCTGCGGCCATGGCTGCGGCCGCCGGCCTGGAGCCGGCCCAGGCGGAGTCCGTGCTGGAATCTCTGGTGGACGAATACCTGCTGGAGTCCAAGGCGGCAGGCCGGTACGAACTGCACGACCTGCTGCGTCTGCTTGCTGCGGAGTTCGCCGAGACGGTCGACGGAGGCAAGGCCGCCGACGCCCACCGGGCTGCGGAGATCCGGCTCGGCCGATTCTACGTGGCGGCCACGGCTGCGGCGATGGGTATGCTGTTTCCGCACGCGAAGCACCGGAACTTCGAGATCTTCGAGTCGGTGACCCCGCCGCCGGCGTTCACCGGGACCACGCATGCGCAGTCCTGGCTGGATGCCGAGCACCGCAACATCCTCGGCCTCGCGGTCGCCGGCGTGGCTGATCCGGTGCCGACGTCCATCCTGTTGTGGCAGCACCTGCAGAACACCGGCCGGTACCTCGATGCGCTGGAGCTGAACACGGCGGCGCTGGCGGCCGTGCCTGCGGACGACACAGAGCGGCAGGCGCAGATCCTCAATCAGCTCGGCATCTCCCACGAGAACCTAGGCCACTTCACCGAAGCGCTCGACCTCCATGAACGGTCAGCGGCGCTCTACCGCGAGATCGGCGATCACCGTGGGGAATCGGTAGCGTTGGCGAACATCGCGGTCCTCCACTTCAACCACGGCGACGTCGCTGCAGCGTTGGAGGTCGCTGAACAGGCCCTCGCCATCATGCGCGAGCGCGGCGACGGCTGGCGGGAAGGCGCCGTTCTCGGGAACATCGGCGGATACCTTGACCAACTGGGCCGGCGCGCCGAAGCAATCGAGATGCTGGAACAGGCGATCACGGTCACCCAGGAGAACGGCAACACCGATGCGCACATCGCCGCAGCCTGCAACCTGGGCCAGGTCTACATTCACCGCGGTGACTTCCCTCGCGCGCTGACAGTACTCACCGACACGCTCGCCCTGTCCCGGAAGCGCGGGAAGCGCAACACCGAAGGGGAGAACCTCGTACTGATCGGCCTCGCTCACGCCGGATCCGGCGACCCAGAACGCGGTCTGGCGACGATCGAGCGGGGTCTCGAGATCGCCAAGGACAGCGGACCGCACAACGAGGCCACCGCCCTCACGGCGCTGGGCGACATCTGCCGACAGGTCGGCGATCTCGACGGTGCGCGCAAGCACTACCGGAACGCGCTCGCGATCGTCGACCGGTTCCGCATCCACCCCAACAGCCCGCTCCGCAAGGACCTGGCGGTAGGTATGGCGGCGCTGCCGGCAACCGGTCCGGATCACTGACCTTCATGGTGAAGCAGATGAAGTGATCGACCGTCTGCCATCCTCGCGCCGGTCACATCTTGATCGACTCGATCGAGGAGCCTTGCCGTCGAGCCCGGTGACCGGACTTGACCGGAAAACGGGACTTCACTCGGTGTCCTTGCGCAGCATGGTCCTGCCGCTCAGCGCAAGGCTGACCCAAGCGGCAACGCGACGTCAGACCTCACAGGGGGACCTCAATGCGTCTTCGCACTCTTGGCCGCAAAATGACCTACACAGCCGCCGCCCTCGCCATCGCCGCAGGCCTCGGCATGGCCAGTACCGGAACCGCCAGTGCCGTCCCCGCCAGTGGCTGCGGCAGCACCACCAGGCCGATTATGGTCAGCCACCCGCTCACACTGAGCACGATCAACAACATCGGCGACGACCTCGGCATTCTCTACCTGGGCTACTTCCCCGACTGCCGCGGCGTCTACGCGGAGATCCACTGGAACAGCCCCGAGGACCGCAACTCAATGACCGGCGCGACGTGGCTGGACGCCCACGTCGAGGGCCGCGTCTACCTGGAGGACGAGAACAGCAAGATGTTCGGCTACGTGCCCTTCAACATGACGGCCAACGGCTCCTACACCACCTCGCAGGTCGTGACCATCGACAAGGACCCGAACGGCAACAACTACGCCGCGCCCAAGGCCTTCTACCCCCGCGTCGACCTGAATGTCGCCCAGATCGACCAGGCAGGCGGCCTGCACTACGGCCCCCACCCCTGCTACATCTCCGGCAACAGCCACACCTTCAGCGACGGCGGCTGGCAGAACAACGCTGGCGGAGGCTACTGCGCCTGACAGAGGCCGCGCCCGCCAAGGTGGGGGCGCAGCCGATAGTGCCCGGCCGGAATCTCCCGGCGCGGGGTGCTGGTCGCGGTCGGCGGCGTCGACGGCGAGCTGTACGTCAACGGCCGCGCGCATGGGGACACAGCGTAGTTGGGTCGGTGCGGCGGCGCTTGATCTGGACGGCCTGGCGGGCGCCGGGGAAGAGCAAGTTGTTCACGGTGGCGACCTTGATCCGGCGGATCTCCGCGCGGCCGTGGCCGGTGCCCCGGGTGCGGCCCTGGAACGGGATGTCCTTCCAGGGAAGGGACTTCAGCTGCTTGCGCAACTTCTTCTGGTTGCCCTTGACGATCGCAATGTAATGGGCCCCTCGGCCCAGGAGGTAGGTGGCGTGCTCGCGTTGCGTATGGAGCGCGTCGCTGGTTACCACGGTTGCGGCCAGGTCGACGGTGTCGAGCAGCGGCTGGAAGCGGGTGACCTCACCGGTCTCCTCGCCGACGTCGAGCTGGGCCAGGACCAGCCCGGTGGTGTGCTCCACCGCGGCGAGTAGGTGGATCCTCCGCCCTTGGGCCTTCGCAGCACCGCGCAGGGACTTGCCGTCCACGGACAGTCCGCGCAGCCCGGTGCTCTCGGGCCGGCGGTCGGCAAGCCATCCTCCCACCGCCCGGTCCAGGGCATCACCGTCGATGCGGGCGAGCAGCCGGCGGACCGTCGCCTCCGAGGGCACCAGCCTCCGGGGCAGTACTGGATCGGGGCGCATGCCGAGTCGCTCCAGCACGTGCGGCGGCGCGTCCGCGATCCACTCGCCGACCGCCAGCAGCGAGGTCGCGCCGGTCAGCACCGCGCACGCGGTCAACGTGAGCACGACGGCCAGGGCATGGCGCACGCCGCGCGGATCGCGCGGATCCGGCACCTGAGCCAGCCGCTCCAGCAGGCCGGGCACCTCCCCGGACCCGAGGTCGGACTGCTCGCGGAGCCGGTCAAGGGCAGGCGGCATCAGGGATGATGCGCCGGCAGGCACGGTCTTCAAGGCAGGTCACGGGGCGTAGAGCACTCCATGATCACGGGAACCTTCCCTGCATCGTCCCCCGGTCACAGCAACGCCGCAGCCCCGCCTGCCACCCACGTCTGCCAGACACGACGGGTGTTCGGCAGGTCAGGGCGGTTTGGTGGTGGTGAAGGACTTCGTGGCGTTGGGATTGGGATAGTTGGGATTCGACGAAGTGGCCTTGCATGGCTGGTTGTCCCACGTGCGACCGGGGCGTGTCGAATCCCAAAACCTCCGAAGGTGCCAAAACCTCAAGGTCTGATCGACAGATGGGCCAGTGGACCCGAGGCGGCACCCCTACCACTCGCCGCATCCTCAGCCCTCACCCCACCGCCATCCCCGACCGCCTCCTCCACCACTGCGGAGTGATCTCCATCAACGGTCCCAGTTACCGGCTCAAGAACCGGCTGGCCGCCATCGAACGAGAGCGGGACGACGCAGCCTGAAAACGAGGTCGACAATGACCGCATGGATGTCACTGAGCTGCTCGAATCGGCTTCCCTCCTCGTCCCGGAAGAGGTCGCTACCGAGAACGACATTTCGGTGCAAGACGTCTGGGACTATCTCGCCCACGACGAATGGCAGATCGCGCTGAACCTGCTGGAGGAGCTCGGAGACGGGCAACCGCTGCCCTTGACGTTCTGGGAGCAGCTTGCCGAGGCGGCTGAGCAACTCGGCCTTGAGCGAAGCGTGGCTTGGTGCCACTGGCGGTGTTCCGAGATCCGAAACGGAATGATCCGGGCGGATCTGACGCTTCGTCCACCCTCGGAGGCTCGACGCAGGACACCAATCTCCGGTCACGGGGTTCTGCGACCCATGTGGGACATCGGGAACCTCTCGCCGACCGGGGGTACTGCGGTGAGCATCGCCGGGCTCTGGGTCGAGGACGTGCCCTTTCTAGAGCCCGGCGGCCGGGCTACTGTCCGCCTCGTTCCCCTCACTCCCACTCACTGGACGCACGTACAAACCGGCCAGCAGATCAACATGCACGAGGACCGGACCGTGGCCGGCACCGCAGTCGTGCTGGAGGTTCACCTCCCCGCCCCCGCCATGCCCACGAGATGACGCCGACCATCCCGCCCTCACGCTGGTGCAGACATCTCCGTACTCGGTGGAGCAGTCACTGGAGTACGTCGACACCGCTTTCCAGGGCCCGAACCGCTCCAGCAGATCACGCCAGTGCACCCTGGTCCGCACCCGGTGCAAAATCCCGTCGATCACCTGCCGGTGGTCGCGCTACCGCCCGCACCGACCATTGCTGACGGGCAGGAACGGCCGCAGCCGTTCCCACTCCGCGTCCGACAGATCACCGCGTCCACCCCGCCCCATGCACGGGACAACGATCCGACCAGGCGACAGTCACATGATCGGCCGGACAGCTCCTAGTCGGCCTGGCATCCAGACTCCAAACGCCGTCCACCGGCGGTAGCGGTCCTCGACGGGCAGAATCCTGTCGGCGCTGCCGGACAGAGGCTATACCGTTCCGCCGTGTGCATCTCAACAAGTGAGGCCGCGTTCTCCGGCACGATCGTGTACTGCGGGCGGCAGCACCACCCCGAGCACGGACTCATCCACGTCCTGGGCTACCAGAACACCGCCGCCAACCTGGCGGACGGCCCGAACGCCATGCTGCTGCACTTGCCCACCAGGCAGCTCACCCCCCGGCACTTCCTCTCCGCCGGACGCACCGGAGACGTGCTGCACCGCATGGTCGCCGCCGTCGAGTCCGCCGCTGCTGCAGCCGACGGCATCGCGTGGATGGGCGGGGAACCCCAGCCCGTCCAGGTCTTCGACCACGATGTCTATACGGTCCTCCTGGCCACCGACCCCACCGCGGTTCCCGCCGCGCTGCGACAGGTGCCGCCGCACCGGCGCCCCAACCTCGACCCGGTCCTCCTGCGCTTCTACGCCGACCACTTCCCCGACCACACCATCGCCGTGTGCTGCTTCGACAACGCCGACGCTCAACGCGCCAAGCCCCTGCTGCTGTGGTACGCACCCCTGGACCCCGACCGGCTGACCGTGCCGGCTTTGGACAGCCACACCGGAGCGGCGCCGGACCTCGACTCCGCCGTGCCCGTAGACCATTGGGTCCTGCTCTCCACCGACCAGGCCCCCTCCGGTTGGGGCACACCCGTCGACTACCCCCCGGGACATGCGCCACCGCCTTCGTGCCTTCCTCCCCACCGCCGTCGTGGGCCAGCACTACGGCCGCGGGCAAACCCTGCCCAACGGAGACTTCACCATCCACCACCGCGAGCTGCTCGCCGGGGACCTCGACCGCATCGAGCGCCTACAACCGAACCGCCGCTGAAGAGTTGGACGCACGAGAGGTCGCACGTCAGCCGAATCCGACATCACCCATTCAAGTTCAGAAGCCTGGACGGACAAAACCCCACCCTCCGAGCTCCAGGCCCTGATCGACGCCGTCACTACGGACACAGACGTGACCTCTACTGCCGCGGAATTAACGAGCTACCGGTAAGCGCCGATGAGCGAAACAAACGCATTGACCAGTACAATTACTCCAGCCGAAAAGAAGCTAATCGGTATCACCCGCAAGGCGAGGGCTTTTTGGCGTCGAGTATTGCGGACTTTACGAATTCGCCCCCTCAGGCCTTCGGGCCAAAAGCGTCCGAAAGAATCCGGGTGGCGTCCGCTCGTATATCTCGCGAGCGCACCCCATCCGATGCAGAATACCCCCACGGCAATCCGCGCCGCAAAGTTTCCCCAATTCACGGTCCCTCACAATCTACATCACTAGCTAGTTGCTTCACTGATTACTCCAGGGGGCAATCTGGTGACTGTAATTGATTCCGGCAAATGGCCTGCACCAGGAGCGTACTCCAATCCACCCCACCTATCCCCGAGCCCGAGTGGCCTCGTTCACCGATGTCCTGGGCACTGGTCATCAGCTCCACCGTGTTCCGGCTGAGGCGGTCAAGCTATCGTCACGGTGAGGATGTCGTTCGGCCGCAGAGCGGCCAGGGCGGCCACGAACTTGGGCCGCTCGGGCTGACGGCTGCTGATCTCGACGTACCGCTTTCGGGACGCCTTAGCGTGTGCACGCGAAGATTGCGTTTTAACATCTGCCTCGATAATTTTCGGCTGGTAGAGGTAGACAAGAGAGCCCGCACGGAGTGCAGTGTCATCCCTCAATCTTCATGCGACACACCGAGGTCATGGCGCATAGCGGTTCTCATAGCTCGGAGCATCTCCCAGACCTCGTGCTGCGCCTATGCTGCGGTCTCCATCGTTTCGCCTGGTTCGGGGGCACCGAGTTCGAGGCGCTTGACCTGGCCGTAGACCTTGTTCAGGGCTTGGTTGACGACGCTCGCTCGCCTGAGTACTTCTTCTGGGGCGATCATCTGTGCTTCGGAATATCGATCGCGGTGCGCGTTCTTTGCCCCCTCGAGTGCGTCGCTGTCGGCCTCCTCCACGCCGCGTTCCCTCATGACGTGCAGGTGGCGGTTGAGTGCGGTGGTGAACTGCCGAGCATCCCGGTTGAGTTCCACGTAGCAGGTGCGCCGCAGCGAACGGTTTTCGCGGACCTCCTCATGGTCTCGAACGAGCTCTATCTCCAGGCGCTTCGCTCGTTCGGAGCCGCGCTGGGTGAGTAGCGCTCCTCCCAGGGTTCCTGCGACGCCTGCCACAGCGATGATCACTGAGCTGAGATCCACCGACGTACCCCGTGAAATCCATCGACCTCGTGCCCGCTGCACATGGCCCAGGTTGTCAAGTCTGCCGGTCCTTGGTGCGACGGGGGTTGGTGCCCTTCTTGTGGTGGGCGGGGCGACTGTACGCCTCGCCGGTGGCGAGGACTCTGCCCACGTCATGACGGGTGGCGGGCCGGCGGTTCTTCGAACGTGTCATGAGCTCCAAATGTGAGTGATATTTGGTTGTTTGTCCGCGTTGGACCTGGGGTTGTCCGGCATGATGTGGGGCCATGGGGCGGCAGCCAGCGGGCTTGCACGAGCGGCTTCGCCCGGCTGCCCGAGCTCGGCGGAACCGACCTCGCCGGCCTCGGATGACGACCCGCCAGGCTCCGGGCGCCGCTTCCGGCAGGTAGCCGCAGGGCCGATCGGCCCGGCTCGGCACTGGTCCGAACGGGGGCATCTCCTGGAGTTCCTTCGGTCTCGGCGGCGTGATCGGCAAGGACCGCCACATGAACCATGATCTGGCGAGACGTCATATTCTGGGTGCTGCCGTGATGACAGGCGCCGCCGGCCTCCTCGGAACCGGTAGGGCCTCCGCCACCGAGCCGACCGGGCCGGCTCCACGCCCCGCGGGGCTTCGGTCGCCCCGCAGGAGAAGGCGTACCTGGAGCAGCTGGCGCAGCTCGCCGACCCGCCCCGCGACGATGTGATTGCCGACGTCTTCCGGCAGGGTCAGGGTGCGGCCGTCAACGAGGCGTTGAAAGGGGTGGTCGACCAACGGACAGCCGGTGCCGGACGGGCTGCCCGCCGGCCTGCGCGACTTCCCGGAGTCGGCCCGAAAGCTGCCCCACTGGACCGATCCGACGGCGCTGGCCCGGGGACAGAGGTTCGTGCGGGCCAACGCGCAGCAGATCGCCTTCTCCGAGGTGCTGGACGTGACCCCGGTGCGCGTGACCCCGGTGCGGATGAAGTACCCCGCCGAGGCAAGGCCGGGCCCGCCGCTACGGGGGAAAGCGGCGGGCCCGGACAGCGCCACACTCCCACACGACCGCCCTCGCCGCACGGCATTCGCGATCTCCGGCCGGTCGCGGGCGGCCGGCTGAGGCCGAAGCGCATGAACGCGGTCCATCTCAGGACCCGGTACGCGGGACCTGGACGGACAGTGCCCCACGGTGTTGATCACCGCAGGGACGCATCGGACGTCGGGTTGCCGACCCGGTTCGCTTCTGCTGCCGCCCGCTCAGACGCCGATGCGGTCCGCGACGACCCACGTGCCTACGACGCCGAATACGGCACTGATGGCGGCGTCCTCGTCCTCGACGAGACCGGCCGTTCTCCCTGAAGAAGGGGGCCTGACGAAGCGGCACCCTCTGCTCCGACGACGCGATCCCCCTCATCCACGACACCGCCTGCGGATATGCCCGCGCGGTCAACAACCTCGCCCTCCAGCCCCTGCTGCCCGCCTGCGCCGACAACCAGTCATCGTCGATGAGGCCAGCGCCAGAGCCGCAGTCACCGCCGGATGACCGGCGTCATCACCGCGGCCAGGCGTCACCCTGGACACGGGCGTGCAGATGCTCGTCATGCCAGCCGTCCGAATGCAGCAGGGCGCTTCGCATCGTGCCTTCCAGGACGAATCCCGCTCGCTGCGCGACCCGGCATGACGCCGGATTGGCAACGGAGTGAGTAAGCCACAGTCGGTGCAAGCCCAGTTCGTCAATGGCCCACCGGCTCACGCGGAGCGTCGCGTCGAGCATGACCCCGGCGCCACGGCCTGCGGGCAGCAGCCAATAGAAGACCTCGGCACTGCCCCCCTTCAGATCCAAGGTCGCGAGACCGATCATGCCGACGGGATCGGCACCAGCGGAGCTACAGATCGCCCACACCGCCCGCTCCTCGGACCGCCAGCGGTCCCTCCAGCGGGTAATCCGCTCCTGGGCGTCCTCCAGTGTCAGAGGGGCGGCCAGCATCCACCGCTGGATTGCCGGATCAAGGTGGGCCGCCATCAGCGCGGGCGCGTCGTCCTGGCACCACGGCCGGAGTTGGGCGCCTCCAGAGAGCCGGAGTACCGGTTGTTCACCGTCGCTCATCCGGCCTGCGGGCAGCACTGGAGGTATCGGAACGACCATCCGAGCATGATGCCAAAGCCTCGACAGGATGATGGCCGTTCCGAGCGTTTCGGTGCATCATGACGATCAACAAAGCCCACCCGGGTACTCGGTGGTGTAGTCCTCAGCGGGCGAAGCCATGTCTGCTGCGTATTGGGCACGCGCCTGCCGGTCCTCGTCGCTGAGCGGAGGATGCACGGGGTCCATGGCCGGCGCACGCCAGAGCTGGACCAGGTGGCGTTCTCCGTGATCGCCGATGCCAGGGGTCGTGTCGTCGGCGTGGCAGTACAGGCGCATGCGTACCCACTCGCCGCCCCCGGCGGAAGGCGGCACCTCCAGAGGTTGTTCCTCTTCGGGCCAGGCGTCCCAGAAGTCGCCCTGCCCGATGGTGGCGAGGCAGAGGGCGGGGGCGTCGGCGAGCAGGCTCATCTCCTCCGCGGGCTCCCAGCCGTCATCGGCTTCCGGGGCGGGCGGGCCGTCGTGAACCTGGACCGTCAGCTGCAGCGGCCCGGTGTCGGTGGTGGGAAGGACGATGGCGAGGGACTCGCTAGCAGGGCCGCAGCGCCAGCCGAACGGCATCTCATCCGGGAAGTCGTAATCGTCGTCGAAGCCGATGAAATAGCCGTGTTCGCCGAGGTCGACGGTGAACGTCACTTCACCAAGCAGCATGCAGAGCCTCCTTCACCGCAGAGGGTGCCCCGCCTCCCCAAACACTGGGGAATGCGGGGCACCCTGCCTGGCGGCGAGTGTAGCCGCGGTCAGGCAATCACGTAGAAGGGATCGTGGTCCATGACGTGCATCTGGCCGCGCCACGCGGTGATACGTCCGCCCTGGGCCTTGTTCTCACTGACCTTCACCCAGGTGATCTCCCGCTGGCTCGCGGGAAGGTGAGTGCCGCCTTCGTAGGTGGACGCGAACGGGTACTCGTCACACGAGGTGCGGCCGGCGCGCTGCATGTCCGGCGGTGCGGTACGCGGACACACCGCTTTCCGGTTCGCGTCCTCCTGCGCCTTGTTGATCATCCACTCCAGAGGCTGACCACCGGAGGGGTCACCGTAGTGGCCTCCGTTGGCACGGAGCTTGCGGATTCCTTCGTCGATGCGGGCCAGGCCCACCATGCTCACCCCGGTGGGGACTTCCGGAATGGCGCAGCCGGCGCGACTCGCCCGGCTGCTGCCGTAGTAGTTGTCGCAGCGGTAGACGGCCGAGTCGTAGCTGACGGTGCCGGGCGTGTAGCCGGGCTTGGTGAAGGTGTAGGTGTACTTCGTCTTGGCCTTCGGGTTGATCTTCTTCGGAGCGACGCTGGTCGCGTAGCCGACGCTGCCGTCCGCCGCACCACTGCTGAGGACGTGCCCCTGCCCGAAGTGCACACTGGCCTTGGTACCACCGCCGGAAACCGCGGCGATCTCGACGGCGACACCGCTGCCCGCCCGTGTCGTCCTCGCCTTGGAGACGCGGAACTTCTCCGACCAGTTGGCCGAGCTCGCCTTGAGGGTCATCTGGTGCTTGACGTCGAAGTCGACGGTGCCCTCGATCTCGGGCCTGCCGTTGATGACCTTGATGACATCGACGTGAATGGTGACCCACTCACACTCGCTGTACCGGTTGATCGTGATCTTGTTGACGGTACACGTGGCATCGGATGCCGGACCCACAGCAAGGCCCTTCACCTGCGGCTGAGCCGACCTGATGGTGACACGCAGTTGCCCAGCACCGGACTGATCGGCCAGAGCCAACGGAGCAGCCGTTCCCAGCAGCCCCAGCGCCACAGCCCCCGTTGTGAGCAGCGCTCTGAGTTTCAAGTTGTACCCCCTGTGTCGAACGCAGCCGACAGGGGGCCACCGCCAACTTGACGCACCCCGTTGACGCACCCCCGTCGCGTTGGCGGCATACAAGCACGCCCGGCACACAGGATGCATCCCGTTTTGCTCTGTTTCAGCCAGGGATAGCCGTTAGTACGCAAGTGCAGTAACGCTACGACCAGCAGGCAGCTGTCACCCGCCGAAGACATCCAGCCACAACCAGCACGCCAGGGTCGGCCGGTAAACGCCGGTCAGACTCCTCAGTGAGCGTTAAGTCCGATCTTCCTCGGTTCGTGATCGCTCGATCGTGGTACTGATCGCCGTACGAGCCGCCTGGTGGGCATATCCATGTTGAGATGCGGGGTGTGAAGAGAGAGCCGTACCTCAGCGACTTATCGGACGAGCAGTGGCTGTTGATCGAGCCGATGATCACTGCCTGGAAGCAGGACCGGGTGGCGCGGTCGGCGACCGGCGATCCCGGGTCCTGTGACCTGAGGGAGGCCGTGAACGCGGTCTTCTAC
>NZ_JBIAGM010000049.1:0-26774 GCF_042869815.1 Streptomyces sp. NPDC006739 | reverse complement strand
CCGAGCTTGTGCTCCTTTGGGGGGGGGGGCCCCCCCCCCGGGGGGGGCCCCCCCCCCCGGGGGCCCCGCCCCCCCCCCCCCCCGCCCCCCGGGGGGGGGGGGGGGCCCCCCCCCCCCCCCCCCCCCCCGCCGGTCGCGCGAAATGCTCAGGTGCCGCCGTGCCCGGCGGCCCAGCGGCGCCGTACCGCTTCTTCGTGCTCCGCCTCCTCCAACGCCAACTCTGCTACGGCCAGTTCGTCCTGCAGCCGAGGGATCCAATGCCGGCGCAGGGCGCGGACCCGCTGCCGGGTCCGTACGGCCTCGGCGGCCAGAAGCTCGGCGGCCGCTTGGGGGGCGGCGAGTTCCGCCGCGGCACGGGCGGCTGCACGATAGGCCGTCTCGGCGTGCGCGAGGGCGGTGTTGGGCGGTGTCTGTTCCCGAGGGGAGCGGACGGGGTCCGTCCAGGTGACCACCGCCGGGTGGCGCACGCCCATCAGCGCGCCCCACTGGACGTCGACACGCGCCCGCCCGGCCGGTGCCGCCTCGGCCAGTGCGCTTTCGCCGCCGAGCAGCACTCCTCGCACGAGCCACGATTCCGCCTCGGCCAGCCTCTGTCGCCACACCCGGGCCGCGTCCTCGGCCGCTTGCCGTGCCGTGTGCTCCCGGTCCAGCAGGAGCCGGAGTTTGCGTTCCAGGAGGTCCGCTCCGCGAACCGCCGTGGCGAGACTGCGACGCAGTCGCAGGCGCCCGGCGCGTCCCGCCGGGACCCGGCGCGCCCGCGGACTCATCGTGCCTCCTGGTCCTGCGGCGGAGCGTGGGCGTCGAGCAGGTCGGCCGGGAGCATGCCGAGCTGGCTGCGCGGCAGGGTCAGCAGCACCTCCCAGGCCCGGTCCAGGGCGTCGTCCAGCGACCGGTCCTCGTCGGTGCCCTGCGCCAGGAACCGGTGCCGGAAGGCGTCCTCCAGCTCCAGATGGCGCAGATCGGTCGGGCTGAGCGCCGAGCGTCCGATCAGGTCGGCGAGTTCTCGCACCTGCCGGGACCGTGCCAGCGCGGCGATCAACTGCGCCGCGACGGCGGGATGGTCCGCGCGGGTGCGTCCCGCTCCGGTTCCCTTGCGCATCAGCCGCGACAGCGAAGCCAGCGGATCCACCGGCGGATACGTACCTGCCGCCTGCACCTCGCCGGAGAGCACGATCTGACCTTCCGTGATGTAGCCGGTGAGGTCCGGGACGGGGTGGGTGATGTCGCCTGCGGGCATGGTGAGAACGGGCAGGATGGTCACCGACCCCGACCGCCCCTTGATGCGGCCACAGCGTTCGTAGAGGGACGCGAGGTCGCTGTAGAGGTAACCGGGATAGGCCCGGCGGGCCGGAATCTCGCCACGCGCGGCGGACACCTCGCGCAGCGCCTCCGAGTACGCCGTCATGTCCGTCATGACCGCCAGGACGTGACGGCCCTCGGTGAAGGCCAAATGCTCGGCGACGGTCAGGGCGAGTCGCGGGGTGAGCAGCCGTTCGATCACCGGGTCGTCGGCGGTGTTGAGGAACAGGACCAGTTCCCTCGCGGCCGAGCGGGCCGCCAGCCCTTCGCGGACGAACGCCGTGTCGGCGTGGGTGAGCCCCATGCCGGCGAACACGACGGCGAACGGCTCACCCCCGCACGTCGCCTGGGCGGTGATCTGCACGGCCAGTTCCAGGTGCGGCAGCCCGGCCGCCGAGAACACCGGCAGCTTCTGGCCACGCACCAGTGTGGTGAGCACGTCCACGGCGCCCACGCCGGTGAGTACCGCCTCGCTCGGCGGTTCCCGGCGTACCGGGTTGATCGGTGCGCCGACGACCTCCGCGTACGCCCCGCCCAGCACCGGTGGCCCACCGTCGGCCGGTTCGCCCCGGCCGTTGCACACCCGCCCCAGCCAGCCCGTCCCGACCGGGATCCGCAGTGGTGTGCCGGAGAAGGCGACGCGGGTGCCGGTGCGGTTCATGCCGGCGGTGTCCTGAAGGACCTGCACCACCGCGATGTCCCGGTCCACTTCCAGGACCAGGCCGTGCCGTCGTTCACCGGAGTCGAGGACGATCGTGGCGAACTCGTCCCACCCGACCCCGCTCACCCCCTCGACGAACAGGAGAGGGCCGCGCAGATCCCGCACCCCCGTGTACTCGATGCGCACGGCGCCGGTCATGCCGCCTCCTCGAGCCGGGCCAGCACGGTGTCGCGGGCCGCGGCGACCGGAGCGGTCTCGGCGGGGCCCGCCGTCTCGCGCGCCCGCAGCAGCGGGGTGAAGTCGACCGCTTCGACGACGTCCGCAGGGATTCCGGATTCCACCAGTTCCAGGCAGCGGTCGATGACCGTCAGTACGGCCTCCACGAGGGCTGCCGTCTTCTGGGGCGCGCAGTAGGCGTCCTCGGGGGACAGCGCGTTCTGCTGGATCGCGGCTTCGCGCAGCAGCCGTCCGGCGAGCACACTGATCCGTTCCCGGGGTGGCAGAGCCGTGATCCCGACCAGCTCGACCAGGTCGGCCAGTCGGTCCGCCTCCGCGAGCTGCCGCGCGACACGTCCACGCCGTTCGGCCCACCCGGCGTCACCGGCCCGCGCATGGGCGGTGGCCAGTGTGGCGGCGTCCCGGGAGAAGGACTCCGACCAGGACACCGCGGGATAGTGGCGCGCGTAGGCGAGATCGCGGTCCAGGCTCCACAGGCAGCGCACGAAGCGCTCGGTGTGTGCGGTGACGGGCTCGGTGCGGTCACCGCCCGGGGGAGACACCGCGCCGATCACCGTGACCGAGCCGGTCGCGCCGCCGAGGGTGCGCACGGCGGCGGCCCGCTCGTAGAACGCGGCCAGTTGCGAGGCGAGCCCCGCCGGGTAGCCCTCCTCGGCGGGGAGTTCGCCCATGCGGGAGGCGAACTCGCGCAGCGCTTCCGCCCAGCGGGAGGTCGAGTCGGCGATCAGAACGACGTCGAGGCCCATGTCGCGGAAGTACTCGGCGACCGTCGCGCCCGTGTGCACGCCGGCCTCGCGGGCCATCATCGGCATGTTGGAAGTGTTCGCGATCGTCACGGTCCGCTCCGCCAGACGGCCCCCGGTCCGTGGATCGGTCAGCTCCGCCAACTCCTCGATGACGTCCGCCATCTCGTTGCCGCGCTCGCCGCAGCCGACGTAGACGATGACGTCGGCGTCGCACCACTTGGCGATCTGCTGCAGCAGCATGGTCTTGCCGGTGCCGAAGCCACCGGGCACGGCGACGGTGCTGCCACGCGCCACCGGGAAGAGCAGGTCGACGGCACGCTGCCCGGTGTTCAGGGGCACGTCCGCCGGCAACCGCCGCGCGACGGGTCGCGGTCTCCGTACCGGCCAGGACTGCTCCATACGCACTTCCTGACCGTCCACCACGGCGAGCGCGATGTCCGAGGGGTGATCGCCGGCCGCCGCGACCCAAGTCACCTCCCCCGACAGGTTCGGGGGCACCAGGACCCGCAGCGGCACACCCGCGCCGATCTCACCGAGGACGTCACCGGCCGCGACCGTTGCTCCCTCAGCCACCCGTGGTGTGAACGACCAGGTGCGCCGGTCCGGTTCACCGGTCGTCGGTCCGCCTGCCGTGAGAAGGTCGCCGATGCCGGCCAGAGGGCGCAGCAGTCCGTCGAACACGCCGCCGAGCAGATCCGGTGCCAGCTGCACCGACAGGGGGCGCCCCTGGGGCTCCGCGGGGTGCCCGGGTGCGAGTCCGCCGGTGTACTCGTACGCCTCGATGGTGGCGGTGTCGCCGTGGATGGCGACCACCTCGCCCGGCAGCCGGGCAGCACCCAGCACGACCAGGTCGTGCATGGCCACCGTGGGCGGGCAGGTGATCTCCACGAGGGGCCCGGCGACACGGAGGATCCGTGGGCGGTCCGCGTCGTCCGGCGGAGTGCCGGGCGTGATCTGCGGAAGCGTGGGCCCTTCCAACGAGTCCGACGGAGGGCCGATGGTGGTCATGCCGGCTCCCACAACGTCTCGGCCAGGACACCGAGCCGGTCCAGGGCGCGATCGGCAAGGGCGTCCGCCGACAGGTCGACGCGGCGGCCGGGCACCTCGGCCGTCACCCCGCCCCCCGAGGCTGCAGTGACCCTCGCCTGCGGACCCAAGAGCCCTCGTGCCGCCTCCGCGCAGCGCGACTGCAGAGACGCGTCCTCCGCGAACGCCTTTCGCACACCCGCGCGAACCGACGCCCTCAGGGCCGCATAGACCTCGGCGCGGGCCGCGAGTTCCGCCGCCCAGGCGTCCTGGACCGCCCGCACCCGTTCCCGAGCCGCCTCGGCGGCACCGTCGGCCCTGCCGAGGTCCCGGGCCTGGGAGAGCACTGCCTCGGCCGCGGCGCGGGCCGAGCGCAAGGATTCCTCCGCGTCGGCGCGCGCACGGTCCCCGAGCGCGTCGGCCGAGGCCCGTGCCGCGCGCAGCAACTCGGCGCGGACGGGGCTCAGTGCGTCCAAAGGCGCGGTCATCCGGGCATCACCACCGTCAGCGGCCGGGACGGGTCAGGCGCCGTCGCCGCGCTGCCCAGCGCTTCGGCGGCCACGGCCGTGAGGATCACCAGACCGACCGTTCCGGGCAGCGTCCGCCAGGCGCTCCGGACGGCGTCCGGATCCTCCGCGACGAGGACGTCGACCCCCGCCAGGGCCAGACCCGACACGCTGGTCCGTGCGCCGATGGCGGCCACTGTGCCCATCGTCAGGCCTTTCCGATCAGCAGGATCGCGACCACCAGCCCGTACACCGCGATGCCCTCCGCCAGACCGACGATCACCATGGCCCGGCCGAACATCTCCGGCCGTTCACTCAGCGCGGCCAGCGCCGCGGCACCCGTGTAGGCGACGGCGATCGCGGCCCCTATCGACGCGCCGGCCACCGCGATGGCCGCCCCGATCAAGGCGGATCCGTTGACCCCACCGGACGCGGCGGCCTGCGCCGAGGCCTGCGCCGGACCTGCCAACGCCGTGGCGAGGACGACGAGAGCGCCGCCCAGCAGGGCGATGTTCGTGGCCAGGAGCCAGCGGAAAGCATGTCTGGTGCGGCGCCGCCGCAGCAGCCGGACGGCGCCGAGCACCGCCACGAGGACCGGCAGGACGATCAGCCAGGTGAGCATGGGATCACCTTCGTAGCGGGATCGGCAGGCTCCGCCGGGGGAACGTGCCAGGGACGGAACGGTCGGCCCTCCGTCTCGAAGAGCCGGGAGAAGAGTTCGTAGAACTCCAGCCGCAGCGCCTGCACACCGGCCACCAGGGCTTCCAGGCCGAAGGAGACGGCCGTGCCCACGACGAACAGCAGGGCGGCGCCCGCGACCCCGGCGGCGCCACGCCCGGCCAGGCCGGTGGTACCGCGCCACACAAGATCCGCGAGGGCGGCATGGGTCAGGCCGAAGGCGGCCAGCCGGGCGAACGACAGGGTGTTGGTGCCGGTCCGTACGATGACGTCGAACAGCCGCACCACCGTCTCGGCGAGTCCCGCGCCGCCGCCCGCAGTGGCCCGGAACAGGCCGAACCCCACCAGCGCCAGCCCGGTGACGGCGAGAGCGGCTCCGGTGACGGCCGGAGCCTGCCGGTGCAGCACCGGGCCCGCCGCGGCCAGAGCGAGGCCCAGGTAGAACAGCAGCCCGGCACAGCCCGTTGCCGCGTACAGCCCCGAGCCCCAGCCGTCCTCACGCACCCGGTTCACCGCTCCGGCGGCGTGTGCGAGGGCCAGCAGACCGGCACCGAACACCACGGCGGCGGCCAGCAGACGGGCAGGACTCTCCAGCGGGCTCAGCCACAGCACCGGCAGCAGGCCCGTCGGCCCGAAGAACTCGCCGTAGGCGGCACCCGCCGCCATGGAGGCGACGCCCGCACCCGCGAGGAACGGCCACAACCGGCCCAGCCCGGCCAACCGGCGCGGCCACCCGAGGCGCAACGCGACCGCGCCGAGTACCAGCAGCGCACCGTGCCCCACGTCGCCGAACATGATCCCGAACATCGCGACATAGGCGAGGCCCGCCGGCCACGAGGGATCGACGTCCGCGTAGGCGGGTGTCCCGTACGTCGTCACCAGCGGCGTGAAGGAGGCGGCCCGGCCCGGCCGCAGCAGCGTCGGCGGATCGGTTCCGCGCGGGCACGGCAGCGGCAGCAGCGCGCCTCCCGCAGCGGCCAGGCGCCCCGCGACGCGGGATACCTCGCCGGCCGGGCACCACCCGGCCAGCGCGGCCACCTCTCCCTGTCGCACGGCACCTTCCGCGCGCTCCTGCAGCTGGGCCTCGCCCGCCAACAGCGCGGCGTTTCCACCGCGTTCGAGCAGGTCGAGGTCGGGCGCGGCGGTGGCCAGGACTGCTGTCGCGGCGCTTTCGGGCCCGGCTTTCGCGCCCCGTCCCCGCAGCCGCTGCAGTCGCACGGCCGCTGCCCCGGGAGCCGCCTCCTCGGCGCGGTCCAGTTCTACGCAGCCCTGCTCGGCTATCCGTACCAGAGCGTCCCGCAGGGCCGCCTGCGGGACGACCACCGCCACACGGCGCATCCGGACCGGCGTCACCGCTTCAGACCAGGGCATCGAACACTTCCCTGGGCCGTCCCCCGCGAGCCGCCGACTCCAGGGCCGCCCGCACCCGCCAGGCGTCCACGGACAGCAGCGCCACCGCACCGACGACTACTGGGGGCCCGTACCGGCCCTCGCGCAGCAGCACCGCGCCGTCCGCTTGCACCGTCCGCCACCAGCGGGCCTCCGCCCGCCACAGTTCACCCGGTTCGTCGATGCCCTCCAGGGGCCAACCCGCGGAGGAGGGCAGACGCTCGCGGAACTCCTGGTACGTGGCGGCGGCCGTCGCCCGCCTCCCGAGCAGCCGTGCCGCATCGCGCAGTACGGGCTCCGGAAGAGAGCGGTGATGTACGAACAGTTCCCGAGCCGCCAGCAGGACGGCGCGTCCCTGTGCCCAGCGGCGCGCGGGCTGTACGGCGATGGCGGTGCGGCGCGCGGCGGCCATCCGCATGCCGGTGACCAGGGCCCACGGCGTGTCGCCGCCCGGGTCCCCCCAGGGCGACGCCGTGAGCGCCGCCCGTGTCTCAGCGGGTGTCCCGGCGCGTTCCAGACTTCGCCAGGCGGTCTCCAGTGCCCCGAGCCGATAGGGCTCCGGCGCCGCCTCCGCGCGGCGACCATCGGGTGCGGGGAGCCGGGAGGCCACGTTGGCGATCTCGAACCCGGCGGCGAGCGGAACCAGCAGGCGGGCACCGCCACGGGGCAGCCAGCCGGCCAGTACCCGCAGATGCCACAGCAGGGTGGCGGACACTGCCCGCTGGGCCTCGCGCAGGTCTGCCGCCGACCGCGTGTATCTCGCGTAGGGCGTGGGCGCCAGGCGTTGCAGGGCGTCGTCGAGCGTCGGCCGACCCGCGACCTCCCGCGCCCCGACGGTTCCCGGGCATCTGCCGACAAGGGCCTTCGCCCGCACCGCGCCGGCGACCCACCCGCCACTCATGACTCTTCTCGCTCCCTGCCTGTAAGGCGCAGGCCGTCGGCCACAGCGAGATCCACCAGGTGGGGCATACGTTGAAAGGCCCGCTCGCGGATCGCCGAGGCAGTGCGGTCTCCGGCGGCGCGGAGGGCGTCCGCCTCCTGCCGCGCCTCCCGCAGGAGGGGTGCCGCGGCCTGCCGGCGAACCTCGGGGGCGTGCTCGCGCGCGGCATCCACCATGCGTGCCGCCTCTCGCGCGGCGTTCTGCCGCAAGGCCTCGGCCTCCTGCTCAGCGGCTGCCCGGATCCGTGCCGCCTCCTGCTGAACGTCTGCCAGCCGGGTGAGGGCGGGCTCCAGCTCCGCGGCGCGTTCCGCCGTACGGTCTGCGGGCACGCCGGTGGCGGCTGCTCCCGGCGTGCCCGCCGGACGGAACCGCTCCAGGAAGTCCCGCAAGGTCATCGCCGGCCTCCTGACGATCGGCTGCCCCTTCAGTCTCACCGTTGCCGTCCCGGCCCGCACCGGATAGTGCCGTCACGCCGGTCCACCAGGGCCGTTCGGCTCTAGGCACGGGCAGCGAGGGCGAAAGACTGGGACGACAGGCAACTCGACGGAATCAGGAGGCGGCCGTGAACGAGCACGAGAACTTCTCCGCGGAGGCCGCAGCCCGGCGGGATGTGCCCTCTCGCCCCCGGAGCCCCGGCGAAACAGCACGGCAGGACACGCTGCTCCGCTACCTGGGTGCTGTGGCCACCGCAGCCGCCAAGCATGCAGGTACAGAAGCGCAGGCTCCGACGACTCTGCATAGCGCTACGGCCCGCCCCGCACCTCCGTCCGCCCCGCTCACGCCACCGTCCACATCCCCGCCCGAACTGGGGCTGCCCCTGGTGCGGGACGTGATGGACGTGCCCGCTGCCTCCCTGCGCGAAGACCTGCCGTACCGCGACATCGCCCGCTCGCTGGCGCGCGAGCACGCGGGGGCGCTCCCCGTCGTGGACGCCGAGGACCATGTGGTCGGTGTCGTCTCGGAGTCCGACCTGCTGGCCAAGGTCGCCTTCGAGGCATCCGGTCACCGGCCCGGCCGCATCGGCAGGCTGCGTGAGCGCCGGATCCATGGCAAGGCCCGTGGCGACGTGGCCGCCGACCTGATGACAAGTCCCGCGATCACGGTGCTGCCGGACGCGACTGTTGCCGAGGCGGCCTGGCTCGCCGCGCTGTCCCGGCTGAAGCGGATGCCCGTCGCCGACCGCGAGGGTCGCCTGGTGGGCGTCGTGCGCCGCGAAGCGCTGCTGCAGTCGCTCATCAGGGACGACGCCGGTATCCGGACGGAGGTCGACGCAACGATCGCGGCGTGCTGCCCACCGGATGACCGCGAGAACGTGGAGGTGGCCGTGCACGACGGCATCGTGGAGCTGACCGGGCGGCTGCCCTCGACGACACTGGCCCGGCTCGTGGCGGAGGTGGAGGAGCTCACCGACGTCGTCGAGGTGAAGAACCTGCTCACAGCCGCCTGATTCCGGCCGCCCTCAGCAGGAGGAACGATCCTTGACCTAGTAGTGGGAGTGGTGCGGGCCGGATTCGTGCTGGTCCAAGTGCGAGGCGAGGACCGCAGCCTGGACACGGCGCTGCACGCCCAGTTTGGCCAGCAGCCGTGAGATGTGGTTCTTGACGGTCTTCTCCGACAGGTACAGCTTCTTGCCGATCTCGCGGTTGGTCAGACCGTCGCCGATCAGCGCGAGAATGTCGCGTTCTCGGGGCGAGAGGCCGGCCAGTTCAGGGGGCAGCGAGGGAACCTCGGCCGAGTCGGCCCGTAGGGATCGCATGAGCCGGGCGGTCGTGGCCGGGTCCAGCATCGACTGCCCCGAGGCGACGGAGCGCACCGCCGACACGAGGTCGGAGCCCTTGATCTGCTTCAGCACGTATCCGGCCGCCCCGGCCATGATCGCGTCGAGCAGGGCCTCCTCGTCGTCGAAGGAGGTCAGCATCAGGCACGCCAGTTCCGGCATCCGGTCGCGCAGCTCGCGGCAGACGGTGATGCCGTCGCCGTCGGGCAGGCGGACGTCGAGCACGGCGACGTGCGGTCGCAGGGCCGGGCCCCGGGTGAGCGCGTGTTCGGCGGTGTCCGCGTCGCCGACCACGCAGATGTCCGGTTCGGCGTCGAGGAGGTCGGTCAGTCCGCGCCGTACGACTTCGTGGTCGTCGAGCAGGAACACCCGGATCGGGTCCTGCTCGTTGAAGGTACGTGTCCCGGTCATGGAACCTCGATTCCTCGGACGACGGCACACTGCCGAATGTCCTAGACGTCGATCATCACCTGATGGTGGAGGTTGCACCAGGGCCGACCGGCCCCAGTCACCCGGCGGCGCTATCCCCCGCGGCTACTGCGTCCCGCCGTCATGTGCGAGGTCGAACCCCACGTCCACCACCCCCCGGTGAGCGTCACGACGCCGTCGTGCACCTCCACCTGCACGGTCGACGTCGGCGGCGGGAAGAGATACGAGGCGATCTCGCGCCTGACCTCTCCCGCGATGTCCTCGTCGTCGCGCAGGAAGACCTTCAGCAGGTCGGCCCGGCTGACGACGCCGGTCAGCAGCTCGGCCTCGTCCACCACGGGCAGCCTCTTGACCCCCTCCCGCGCCATGATGCGGGCGGCCTCGGCGAGCGTGGCAGCGGCCCGGACCGTGACGGCGGGGGAGGACATCAAGTCTCCTGCGGTAAGGGCGGCGGCCTTGGCCACGTCGACGAGCTGACGCAGTTGGAGACAGCCCGCGTCGGGGTCGTCCCGGAGCTCCTCCTTGGGTAGCAGGTCGGCCTCGGACACGACCCCGACCACCCGGCCCTCGCCCTCGATCACCGGCAGGGCGCTGACCCGCCAGTCCTGCATCAGCTGCACGATCTCCTTGAAGGGGGCCCGGCGGCCGACGGCCGCGACCGTCTGGGTCATGACGTTGCTGACGATGTGCGGGGTGCCGTACATGGTGACTCCACGAGGGCCTCGACGGGGTGTCCGGCTCCTTCCAGGGTGTGCCGGGAGCCGGAGGCGGGCCAGGGGCCGCCCGGCCCCTGACCGGCTCGTCCGGCTACCGCATCGCAGAGGGCCGGTCGGTCCCCGAACGGGCCCTGTGGCCCCTGATGCGGCAGGCGCCGCAGCGCCACGCTGATGGCGGAAACCGCGTACCGGGAGGTGGGGACCATGTCCCGAACCGTCGCCGTCGGCCTCGACGACTCGCCCGAAAGCCGGGCCGCAGCCGAGTGGGCGGCTCGCGAAGCGCTGCTGCGTGGCCTGCCCCTGAAGATCGTGCATGTCCAGGAGCCGACGCCCACATACGTGGCCCGCACCCCGTTGCTGGACCTTGACGGTTACCGGCACTGGGCCCAGCAGTTGACGCACGAGTCCGCGGACGGCATCCGGCTTCGTCACCCGGGCATCGAAGTGACCACCGAGCAACTGACGGGGACCGTGGCCGACGTCCTGTGCGAGGCGGCGGGCTACGCCGACCTGCTGGTACTGGGATCGAGGGGCTTCGGCGGATTCGGCGGTTTCATGGTCGGCTCGGTCAGTCTGGGTGTCGTGGCTCGTGCCGAACGTCCCGTGGTGCTCGTTCGGGCGCAAGAGCAGGCCGCAGACGAGCACAGGATGGACCCGGCAGGCGTACCGTCCGCTGCGGCGCCGTTCCGTCCCGTCGTACTGGGCCTCGACATCGACCATCCGGACGACACACTGCTGGAATTCGCCTTCGACGCAGCCGCTCGCCGGAAAGCCGCTCTACGAGCCGTCCACGCCTGGCCCGAACCGCCCACGTCCTTCTACCGCTTCACCGGTGACGCCGAACTCTACGACACGCTCGAGCGCGGACAGGCCTCTCTGCTGAGCAAGGCGCTGCGTCCCTGGCGGCAGAAGTTCCCGGACGTCGAGGTGATCGAGGCGAGCCGGTGCGGCAGCGCCGCCCAGGTACTCGTCAACGATTCCCGCGACGCCTCCCTGGTGGTCGTCGGCCGGCACATCCGCAGCGGCGCCTTCGGCGCTCACATCGGCCATGTCACGCACTCGGCCCTTCACCACATCACCGCCCCCGTCGCGGTCGTCGCGCACAGTTGAGCCGGCACCCCGAGAAGGAGAACCCATGAAGGCATCAGCCGCACGGGCCTTCGGCGAGCCCGCGCACCTCCCGATCGTCGTCGGTGTCGACGGCTCCGAGCCGAGCCTCAGAGCCGTGGAGTGGGCCGCCGACGAGGCAGCCCTGCGCGGGGCGCCGCTCCGTCTCATCGCCGAGACCGCCGAGTGGCGCGCTCGCCGCCGACAGCCGGGCGTGAAGATCACTACCGACATCCTGCCCGAGGAACCGGAGTACAGCCTGATACGGGAGAGCCGCAGCGCTCTCGCGATGGTCCTGGGCTGCCGAGGCCGCAGCGGTGTGACCGAGGCACTTCTCGGCTCCGTCAGTGTCACGGTGGCCGGGCACGCGCACTGCCCGGTCATCGTCCTGCGCGGAAGCCATGACAATCAGGCCCGCTCGGGGGCACGCGGTCGCATCGTCCTGGGGGTGAGCGAGAAGCCGACGCACTCGGCCGCCGCACGGTTCGCGATCGAGGAGGCCCTGCTGCACGGGGTCCCGCTGGAAGCCGTGCGGGCCTGGCGGCGTCCGCTGCACGAGCCCCGCGCGCATCCTCTGATGGTCGGAGAACCGGCCCACCTGCAGGAGCGGCAAGCCGCGGAAACGGTGGAGGAGGCACTGCGGGACATCCCGGCCGACCTGAAGGTGTACCGCCGTACGATCGAGGGCTTCGCCCGCGACGCCCTGCTGGCGGTGTCCCGCGAAGCCGACCTGCTGGTCGTCGGGGCCCGGCGCCGCGAGGGACACTTCGGGCTCCAACTCGGCCGCGTCGCCCATGGGGTGCTCCACCACGCCGCCTGCCCGGTGGCCGTGGTTCCGGAGCGCGTCTGAGCCCGCCCGCACAGGCGACGTCACAGATGGCTCCACCGGTCGCGTCAGCCTGAACTCGATCGTCACCTGCGGTGGTTGGCCACGCGGATCGGCCGGTCGTCAGTCATCGTGAAGTCACTGCCACACGCAACCGTTGGCAGTCGACGTGATGGCGCTCCAGGAAGCGCCCGGCAGAGTAGGCGACGCACGAGGCGAGCGGCACAACGAGAATCTCGACGGGCGTGGGGCCGCGGTCGTCTCCGCCTGCCTCGACAAGCTGGTCGGGCCTGCCTCGACAAGCTGGTCGGTGACGGGGGCGTGTCCTCGTACGGCGACCTTGCCCGCAGCTTCCCGGGTGGCATACCTCGACGTGGCCCTGGGGCAGGGCAGTGGTCCCTCCGGTGGTTGAGTCCGTCATGATGCCTTCTTCGTGAGATGCGAGTCGGTGCTCCGCGGCAGGGTCTGTGTGGGCCCGGCCGGCCACGCCAGGGCCCGGGTGATGTCGGCGACGGTGAGGATGCCGAGAAGGCGTCCTCCGTCCATGACCACTGCACGGCGTACCGGGCTCACCTGCAGCCGAGGCAGCAGGTCGAGCACCGGCTCCTCGGGCGCGGCGATGACGACGTCATCCAACGGACGCATCACCTTGCCGACGGTCGTGCTCGCACGCGACTGGGCCGGCGTCATCTCGACACGGCGCACGGTGAGCAGACCGACCACCGAGCCATCTGCGGCCAGCACCGGGAAGGCCGAGTGGCGGTAGTGACCGAAGGGTCCCTCGGCCAGGAAGTCGGCGAGGGCCGCCGTGTCCGGCACCGTGACCGGGTTGGGGGTCATGACGCGGCTGACCGGGACACCGCCCAGCACGCTGCGCATCTCGGCCTGGCGGGCCTCCGCGGTCGCCGCGCTGATGAGGAACCAGCCGATCAGCGCGGGCCACAGGCCGGACAGGTTGTGCCCGAAGAGCACGGCCGCGAAGCCGGTCACCACCATGAACCAGCCCAGCGCCCGGCCCGCGGCCGAGGCGCCGCGGGTGGCCCGCAGCCGGTCGCCGGTGCGATGCCACAGGTACGCCCGCAACAGCCGCCCCCCGTCGAGCGGGGCGGCGGGCAGCGCGTTGAAGACGGCCAGCAGGATGTTGATCGCGGACAGCCAGGCGACCGCCTCGACCACGAGCCCGGACGCGTGCAGCGCGCCCAGCCCGGCGGCAACCCCCGCGAGGACACCACCGGCCAGCAGGCTGGTGAGCGGCCCCACGGCGGCGATGCGCAGCTCCGCGGCCGGGGTCGTGGCCTCGCTGTGCAGGCGTGCGGCGCCGCCCAGCATCCACAGGGTGATGCCGTCGACCTGTACGCCGTTGCGGCGGGCGACCAGGGCGTGCGCCAGCTCGTGCGCCAGCAGCGAGGCGAGGAAGACGACCGCGGCCAGCAGGGCCAGAGCCCAGTACTGCACGGCGGAGTGGCCGGGATGGGTGGCAGGGAATTCACCACGCGCGAGAGCGACCGTCACCAGGACGACGATGACCAGGACGCTCCAGTGCAGGCCGACACGAATGCCGGCGATCCGGCCGAGGGACAGCGTCTCGTTCATGGACCTCGCCTCATCATCCAGCTTGCGGACCGAGGGCCGCCGTGCCCGCTCAGCGGGTGCGAGGGGTGCGGCTCCCGGCCGTACGGTTCAGCCCGTCTTCGGGCCCCATCGCGGTCCCACCGAATCCCACTCCTGGTCCCAGCGGGCCATGCGACGCCGGTCGAGCCGCGCGCGTGCGACGGCGCCCGCGCCGAAGACCGGTGCCGCGACGGCGAGGGCGGCCGCGGCACCGAAGAGGGCGGCCTCGACGTGCCCTTCGTTACGGCCCGTCGGCTGTGAGAGCGTGACCCGGCCCTGGTCGTCCTGCCAGACGGTCACCGAGGCTCCGGCTTTCAGACCACCGTCGACCAGCGTCTGCCCGCTACGAGGGGTGCCGTCTGGAGCTGTCCAGCGCACGGAGCCCTGAACACGGCCGTCGTTCTGCCGGTCCGCGCTGACCTCGTGTGGCGCGTCGGCGAGAAGGACCGCTCGGACGGCGTGCCTGTGAGCGCGCTGCTCCGCGTACTCGTGCTCGGCGCTGCGGGCCGTCACCAGTGCGGCGACGGTGCCGGCAAGGGCGACCATCAGCCAGACCGTCAGGACGACCCAGGCCTCGACGACGTCCTCGTGCCGTCGCAGCGGATTGCTCCGCCACCGCCACAGCCGCTTCTTGGTGCTCATGAGACGGCACACCTCCTCGAGCGGTGCCTTCTTCGACGGTGACTCCGGCGGGTCCGCGCCCACAGGGGCCGACAGGGCTCGGTGAAAGGCCGCCCGGACCCCGGCTCACGCGCTGGTGGGGTCCATTGGTCCCTATTGGTTGGCTTCCTGGGCGAGACGCCCAAGACCGCTGTGGGTGTGGAAGTGATCTCGGTCCGTCAGGCCCCGTTGCGGTACCGAAGCCGCGCTGCCACGGGCCGGTGAGCTTAAGGCGCCGTCCGGTTGTGTACAGGGGCCGGAAGGCCCAAGCGCGACCTCCTGCGCACCGCTCAGGCTGGACGTGCGGGGTGCTTCCCGGCACCGTGCCGGTCCCGGCGAGCGGCTCTGGTCGTACGCGCCGGAGCGCTGGTCCCGCAGCAGACGACAGGGTGAGGAACGCTATGAAGGGCTTCGTCTTCCACGGTCCGGGACAGGCGTCCTGGCAGGACGTGCCGGACCCGGCCGTCAAGGAGCCGACCGACGCGATCGTCATGGTCGGCGCGGTGACCGTCTGCGGGACGGACCTGCACATCCTCAAGGGCGACGTGCCCGAGGTGCGTCCCGGCACGGTGCTCGGCCACGAGGCGGTCGGTGAGGTCGTCGAGGTGGGGAGCGATGTGCGCACCGTGCGTCCCGGGGACCGGGTGCTGCTCTCCTGCATCACCTCGTGCGGCCGGTGCCGGTTCTGCCGGGACGGCTCCTACGGACAGTGCCGGGGCGGCGGAGGCTGGATTCTCGGCCGCCTCGTCGACGGCACCCAGGCCGAATACGTCCGTGTGCCGTACGCCGACCTGTCCGTCCACCCGCTGCCCGCCGCCGTGCCCAGCGAAGAAGCCGTCCTGTTCGCGGACATCTTCCCGACGTCCTACGAGGTGGGCGTCCTCAACGGGCACGTGCGTCCGGGCGACACGGTGGCCATCGTCGGTGCAGGGCCGATCGGACTCGCGGCCATCGCCACGGCCCGGCTGTTCTCGCCCGAGCGGATCATTGCCGTCGACCTGGCTCCGGCCCGCCTGGAGGCCGCGCACCGGCTCGGTGCCGACGCGGTGGCCGAGGTGCACGAGGCGCCCGGCCTGGTCGACGACCTCACCGGTGGGCTCGGGGCCGACGTGGTCATCGAGGCGGTCGGCGTGCCGGAGAGCTTCGAGCTGTGCACCCGCATGGTCCGCCCCGGTGGGCATGTCGCCAACGTCGGCGTGCACGGCAAGCCCGCCACGCTCCACCTCGAAGACCTGTGGATCAAGAACGTGACCATCACGACCGGCCTGGTGGACACCTACTCCACCCCGACGCTGCTGCGGATGGCCGCGGCCGGCCGGCTGCCCACCGGGCAACTGGTCACCCACACCTTCCCGCTGCACCAGATGGAAGAGGCGTACGACGTCTTCTCCGAAGCCGGCGAGACCGGTGCGCTGAAGGTGGTGCTCGGCGGGGAGCGGCACGCGGAAGTGGCCGTTCGTGCGGCCTGAGCGAGAGGGGGACGGCGCCGTGCATCGCCGGGGCGTGATCGCTCCAGGACACGGCAGCCGGGACCACGAGCGGCGGCAGCCTACTGCTGCGGGGTTTCTCCGCCTTCGTCCTCGCCGACCGGTACGGCCGCTGGTGTGAAACAACGCTGCCACGGCCGGAGGCCGGGCGAAGGAACTCCCGTGCCAGGGCCGCTACGGGTACTCCCGGAACGGGAGTTGTGGGTCAGGACGGGGGCTGGAGGACTGCGGCGACGACGTAGACGGTGGCGTTGGCGGCCTTGATGTTGCCGCAGGCGATGTTCACCTTGTTGTTGACCTTGGACTTGGTACCGCGCAAGGCCCGGCCTCTCGTGCGCCCACCCGCAGGTCTTCGTCGAGCGTGCGGACGCGGTACTGCCGGCCGTCGGGGAGCCGCAGGCGTTCCCGCAGCGTGGGCAGTTGCTCCACGTCCAGGTCCTGGTCGACGTGCCGGGAGAGGCTTTGCCCGACGTACCGGTGTCCTTCGCGGAAGACGAGTTCGTGGATCTCGTTTCCTTTCAGGAAGACCCACCGGGTGGTGCGTCCTAGGCTGCCAGGGCATCGGCGTCCAGGGCGCGGAACTCTTCGTCGGTGAAGTCGACGGGGAGACCGAGAGTGTTGTAAACAATGCCGGTCGCTCCAGAGTTGTCGGCATCTTTGGGGAAGACGATGATCTCCGCGTGCGGAACGCCGTGGAGGTTCTCGCGCGTCCTGGTCATTGGAGGCCGGTCGGGCGGTGTTGACGACATACGGGCACTGGCTTTCCGCGACACGACGATGGTTCTGGGCGGTCTGCAACCGTTGACGCCGACTGGCATCGGCGATTCCCAGGGCCCCAACCTCATGGTCGTGAACCTATGGGCCTGTTCGCACCTCCGCTCTCGGGTGGGATTCGCCGTTCGGCCGTACGAGTGCGATCACGCCCCTACGGGGAGAGGCAGCCACCCGCGCCCGGTGGCGCTCGGTGAGGCGGTCAGAGTCTCTCCGGCTGCGCCGACCGGTGAAGCGGGGGAGGATGGTGCCGGGGGGCGGATCTCACGTGGCCGGCTGACGGAGCCCATGCCTCGATGCTCATGCCTCGATGGCTGTTGAGTGAAGTGGTGTTGATATGACCGAACCCGAATCATCGCAGCGCCCAGCCTGGCGGCGCATCCCCGAGGACGTGGCCGGCACCGCCGTCGCGGTGGCACGGGCCGCCGGACGTGCGGCCCTGCATCCGAGGGCCACGATCGATCGCGCACGCCACCTGCCCACCATGGTGCCCGCACTGGGTCAGGCGGTGAAGCCGATCCTGACCGGGCGTATGGACGACTGGCGGGCCGAGTACGCCTACACCCTCGGTGAGCAGGCGTTCGTCTACGGGTTTCCGTACATCTACAATGCCCAGCTGAGGCACGACTGGGTGACACAGCCGCGGAACCCGTCGACGGTGCCGTACGCACCCGTCAACCACTTCTGGCACGCCCAGCGGTTGCTGGACGCGACCTACCGCGACGGAGGATGCCCCAACACCGACACCGTGTATTCGGCGGCCTGGGTGAGCCTCGGCAGCGAGCCGGTCATCCTCTCCCATCCGGACATGGGTGATCGTTACTTCACCTTCGAGCTGGTCGGGATCACCTCCGACAACTTCGACTACGTGGGTCAGCGCACCACCGGCTCCGGCGCGGGCAGCTTCGCTCTCGTCGGTCCGGGCTGGCAGGGAAAGCTCCCTGCCGGGGTGCGGCAACTGAAGGAGGCGCCGAGCCCCTGGGTTCTCATCCTGGGCCGCACCCTCGTCAGCGGCCCAGCCGACGTGCCACGCGTCCGGGAACTCCAGGAGCAGTACCGGCTCACCCCGCTCAGCCTGTACAGCAAGCAGGACGCGAAGGTCCCCGAGAGCCGTGACGTCCTGACACCGATCCCGGCCGCGGAGGACCCCCTGGGGCCGTGGAAGACCCTGAACGCGATGCTGGCCGAGAACCCCCCGCCATCCCATCACGAGGTCCTTCTCCAGCAGTTCGCCCAGATCGGCGTGGGGCCAGGGCTCGACGTCGAAGCACAGCCCGAGTCGGTCAAACAGAGCCTGATCCGGGCCGCCGCCGTCGGCACGCCCCTGCTCAGGCAGCAGACCCTCAGCGGCGACTGGGCCCACCTGGTCAACGGTTGGCGCTACCCGCCCCCGCAGATGGGACGCTTCGGCGACGACTTCCTCAAACGCGCCGCCGACCAGGCGCTGCTCGGCATCGCCGCCAACGACCCCGCCGAAGCCGTCTACCTGCTCAACTTCGAGGACTCCGACGGCAACAAGCTGGCCTGTGACGGCAGGTACCGACTCCGCTTCGCCATCGACGCGTTGCCACCGGTCGACGCCTTCTGGTCGCTGACCGCCTACGGAGAGGACATGAACCTCATCGCAAATCCTGCCGACCGCTACTCGATCGGCGACCGGACCACCGGCCTGCAGTGGGACGCGGACGGAGGACTCACCATCCACCTGCAGAGTGAGACGCCCGGCCAGGACAGTGAAGCCAACTGGCTGCCCACCGCGAAGGACGGCACCTGGTTCGTGGCCCTTCGCATGTACCGGCCCCGTCCCGAGGTGCTCGACGCGACTTGGGAGTGCCCTCCGCTGACCCGCATCGCCTGACGCCGACCCCGGTGCTCGGACAGGGAGGCTGCCGAGAGGTCCTGCTGGTCAGCCTGGGCGGCGGGGGCGGCCTCCGAGCCGTCTCCAGGCCCGTCGGCCGGCTGTCCTCGGCATTGCATTCCTGCCGGGGTTGACTCCAGCGGCAGCGGTGCCGGGCGTTCCTCCACGGACACCCTGATCAATGCCCTGCCGGAGTCGGGCGACCGACTGCAGCCTCCGGCCGGATGGACGTACCGTCCGTCTCCGTGAGGAGGACACCGGTGACCAGTTCTGGGCGGATGCGCACCGCCTGGTCCACGGGTTCCATCGGTGCCCAAGGCTGTAGCAGCCCGCGGATACGCTCCAGTTCCACCGGGTCGGTCACCAACTGGGCATACCCCGTGACGACCACGCTCCAGCCGAGGTGGGTGTCCGGGTCGATGGCATCGGCCTCGTACGCCACGACGACGCCCGCGCTGTCGGCCGGCTGCGCGTGAGACGTCAGCGCGGCGCCCTCGTGCGTGCGGATGACGATGTACCCGTTGTCCAGGACGTGGTTGACCGGGCGTACGGTGGGCAGGGCCTGCCGGGTGAAGACGATCCTGCCCAGGGACACGCTGCCCAGCAACCGCAGCGCCTCGGCATGGTCGAGGTTGATCCGCTGAAGTGCTCGCATCTCACTGGCTGCCATCACGTGCCTCCTTCCGCTGCCGGTCGGGCCCGCACCGGTGAAGCGACCGTGCGTCGCCCTCACCTGCTGTCACTCGTGTCCATGTCCGCCAGCGCCGCCCTGCCCGCCTCGAGACGGGCCACCGGGACCCGGAACGGCGAGCAGGAGACGTAGTCCAGGCCCACCTCATGGAAGAAGTGGATCGACTCCGGGTCACCGCCGTGCTCGCCGCAGACGCCGGTCTCGAGGTCCGGGCGGGCCGCACGTCCCTCCTCGACGGCGATCCGGACCAGTCGGCCCACGCCCTCCCGGTCGAGCGTCTCGAAGGGCGAGTCGGCGAAGACGCCCTTGTCCAGGTAGGCCGAGAAGAACGCGGCCTCCACGTCGTCCCGGGAGAAGCCCCAGGTGGTCTGGGTGAGGTCGTTGGTGCCGAAGGAGAAGAACGCCGCCTCCTCGGCGATCCGGCCGGCCGTGAGCGCCGCCCGGGGCAGTTCGATCATCGTGCCGACAGGGCAGTGGACAGGTGTGCCGGTCTCCTCACCGACCTCGGTCAGAACGCGGGCCACCTCCCCGCGGGCGAGCCGCAGTTCCTCGACGGCGCCGACGAGCGGCACCATGATCTCCGCGTGCGGAGAGCCACCCGCTCGCGTGCGCTCTACGACCGCCTCGGCGATCGCCCGGACCTGCATCGCGACCAGTCCCGGAACCACCAGGCCGAGCCGCACGCCACGCAGCCCGAGCATCGGGTTCTCCTCGTGCATCCGGTTCACCGCTGCCAGCAACTCCACGTGGTGCGCGTCCGGTTGTCGTCCCGTGGCCTCGGCGGTGGCGATGCGGACGGCCAGGTCGGTGCGGTCGGGCAGGAACTCGTGCAGCGGCGGGTCGAGCAGCCGGATGGTGACCGGGAGGCCGTCCATCGCCTCCAGGATGCCCGTGAAGTCCCGCCGCTGGAGCGGCAGCAGAGCCTCCAGCGCGCGGGCGCGGTCGGCATCCGTACGGGCGAGGATCATCTCCTCGACCAGCTTGCGCCGCTCGCCGAGGAACATGTGCTCGGTGCGGCACAGCCCGATGCCCCTGGCTCCGAACCTCCGGGCCCGGGCAGCGTCTTCGGGGCTGTCGGCGTTGGCGCGCACGTCCAACCGCCGTACCGAGTCGGCGTGGTCCAGCGCCCGGGCCACCGCGCAGACCACGCTGTCGGCCTGCTCACCTCTCTCCAGGTAGCGCATGGTCGCCGACGCGACCAACGGGACTGCCCCGAGGTACACGTCACCGGTGGAACCGTCGACCGAGATGACGGTGCCCTCCTCGACGACAACGCCGTCACGGGCGGTGAATCGCCGTGCCCCAGCGTTGACGGTGATGTCCTGCGCCCCGCACACGCACACCTTGCCCATGCCACGGGCGACGACGGCCGCGTGGCTGGTCTTGCCGCCGCGGCCGGTCAGCACCGCCTGCGCGGCCACCATCCCGGGCAGGTCGTCGGGCGTCGTCTCCTCGCGGACGAGTACCACCTTCTCGTCGGCCGCGGCACGTCGTACGGCCTCCGCGGAGTCGAACACGGCCGCGCCCACCGCGGCACCCGGCGAGGCCGGCACACCGTGGGCAAGCGGCTCGCCCGTGGCGGTGGTGTCGAAGCGCGGGAACATCAGCCGGGCCAGCCCGTCACCGCTCACCCGCGCCAGGCCCTCGTCGGAACTGATGAGACCTTCCTGCACCAGCTCGGTGGCGATGGCGAAGGCGGCCTCGGCGGTGCGCTTGCCCACCCGGGTCTGCAGCATCCACAGCGTTCCGCGCTCGATGGTGAACTCGATGTCGCACAGGTCGCGGTAGTGCCGTTCCAGCGTCTGTGCGTGATCGCGCAGTTGCCGGTACGAGCGAGGGTCCAGCCGTTCCAGCTCGGCCAGCGTTACTGCGTCCCGTACGCCCGACACGACGTCCTCGCCCTGGGCGTTCGGCAGGTAGTCGCCGTACAGGCCGGGGCGCCCGGTGGCCGGATCGCGGGTGAAGGCGACGCCGCTGCCCGAGTCGGGGCCGAGGTTGCCGAACACCATGCGCTGCACGGTGACGGCCGTTCCCAGGTCGTCCGGGATGCGCTCGCGCCGTCGGTACAGCACGGCGCGCTCGGCGTTCCAGGACCGGAAGACGGCGAGGATCGCCTGCTGGAGCTGCTGGGCGGGGGACTGCGGGAAGTCGCGGCCGGTCTCGTCCCGGATCAGGCTCTTGTACGTCTCCACCAGCCATGCGAGGTCGCTCGCGTCGAGATGGAGGTCGTCGGGGGCCTCGCGGGCGTCCTTCAGCAGGGTCATGGCCTCGTCGAACAGGGCCGGATCGACTCCCAGCACCGTGCTGCCGTACATGTGGACGAGCCGGCGGTAGGAGTCCCAGGCGAAGCGCTCGCTGCCGGACACCTTGGCCAGGCCGAGCACGGAGTCGTCGTTGAGACCGATGTCGAGGACCGTCTCCATCATGCCGGGCATCGAGAAAGGGGCCCCGGATCGGACGGACACCAGCAGCGGGTCGTCACCCTGCCCGAGCTGCCGCCCGGCCCCCGCCTCCAGCGCCGAGAGGTGCCGGGAGACCTCCGCCGACATCCCCTCCGGTTCCTCGCCGGTGGCCAGGAACGCGCGGCAGGCTTCGGTGGAGACGATGAACCCCGGCGGTACCGGCATCCCGAGCCGGGTCATCTCGGCCAGGTTCGCGCCCTTGCCGCCGAGGAGGCCGGCCAGGTCACGGCCACCGTCCTGGAAGTCGTACACATAGCGGACCATGACGCCACTCCTCGGCTCCGAGGTCTTGTGCTTCCCAGCCTGGAAGAAAGTGCCGCGCCGGGGCAGGTGCCCTCCGTCCCACGGCGTGGGCCGACCGGCCCCGAGTGGCGAGAGCGGCCCGTTCCGGCGTCGGGAGACGGTCTCCGGCCACACCGGTACGGCCGTGCTGCATTTGTCGGCGGAGGCGGTCAGGAACCGATTCCGAAGCGGGCGGACCGCAGGGCCAGGCGCCGGCTGGCGAAGTCTGAGCGCCTCCTGCCGATCGCCTGCGCGCTTGCTCTCTCCAGTTGCCATTGGGGTGTGCTCAGCGCTTTCTGGAAGAGCGGGTGGAACGGCCCGTTCTTCCAGGAGGAGCGCACCATGGTGCAACCGGTGAGTCAGCCAACGATCAGCGCTGAGCAGTTCAGCCGGGTGTGTGACGAGATCAGGAGTACAGCGGCGCCCGAGAAGAGCGCTCAGTCCATCCGGGACTGCGCTCTGCGCATCGTGCAGACCCTGGGCCTGGGGCTGTCCACGGATGACCTGAACAGGCTCCTCGCCGAACTCATGGCCCCCGGGGCGGCCCCATCCCCAAGGAGCCCGCACTACACCCGGGAGGCCATCCTGGACATGCCCGACCAACAGCCAGGAGAAGCTGAAGGTCCGGTCAGGTAGAGCGGGCCGTCACGACTGGTTGCTTCCTCAGCTCGCCGGAGGGTGCTTGCACCCTCGACGCCGACAGGACCGCGACAGGCACCGTGGCCATCGCCGACCTGTACGTCTTCCGGCGTCGAACAGCCGAGTGACGCCGCTGGAAAAGCCGACCCGCACGCGCCGTTGCCGGCCCCCGACCGACCACCGTGGGCAGCCGGGGCTCCGAGCCCGGATACGCCACCCGGCCGGGCTGCCTCCCACCCATGGTCGAAGCGTGGTGGCCAGTCCCGTGAGGACCAGCACTCGCCCCCAGCGCCGGCGCTCTCACCTCGGTCAGAACGAACTCGGTCCCTGTCTCAGCAGCCTCTCCCTAGCCAGAAAAGTGGCCTAATTCATGCGATCGACGGAGGATGGAAAAAGTCGCGCGGCGGGCAGACAGGTCCGCTCCCCTACCTCCCCCCGCCCCGGCACCGTCGCGGCTCCCGGATCACACCTACCGGACGCATGAAACCAGGCGTTTCCCATGATCTTCGCGTTGATCCGGCTCGACGGCAGACTGCGTTTCCATGACGGAATCCCGGGCCGAACAGACAAGGAAGCCGACTCCGGGCCCAGCGCCTGCGCCACCTTCGCCATCCAGCGAGCTGTCTGGGGCTGCCACGGACTCCAAGGCCACGAAAGCGATGTCCACGGCCCCGTCGGCGCCCCTCCGCCGAACCGGTTCACCACCGTTGCCGTGTCCGCGTCGGGAGGCCCCTAGTCAGAGCATCCCCAGCAACCTGGCCATCGGCGGTGACCGTATTGATCCCTGCTTCGACAAACCCGTCTCCTGTGGCCTCACCGAGGCACAACGACACCACGTCCGTGACGTCCACGGCGCCCTCCGCAGGCGCCCTGCGTCCTCACCGGGCGTGGAGCCCCAGGGCGGCGATGCGTATGACCAACCAGCGGTGCCGAGATCGTGAGACCAGCCTGTGCCCGAGGAACGGTGCACCCACTTCCGAAGGCTGGGCAGGGTGAGCGTCTCTGCTCCGGCGCAGCCGGCCGTGCTCGCGCCCGGGGTGATGTCGGCGGCGGCCTTGTCGGGAGACGAAGTCCTTCGTGAGCTCGGTGTCGTCGCCGGGGAGGGCCTGGGTGGCCAGGAGGCCGCACGACGGCAGGCGCAGTTCGGCCCCAATGCGGTCGCTACGCACCGTGCCCGGGTGTTTCCTGTGCTGTGGCATCAGCTCCGTTCGCCGCTGCTCGGGCTCCTGGTGGCGGCCGCTGTCGCGTCCTTCCTGGTGGGCGAGCGCAGCGATGCGGTGATCATCGGGCTGATCGTGAGTGCGTCCGTGGGACTGGGCTTCGTCAACGAGTACCGGGCCGAGAAGGCGGCCGAGGCGCTGCACTCCCAGATTCACCACCAGACCGTGGCGCTGCGCGACGGCCGGGCCACGCTGGTGGATGTCACGTCGCTGGTCCCGGGTGATGTGGTGGAGCTGCGTCTGGGTGACATCGTGCCGGCGGACCTGCGGCTGCTGGAGGTCACCGGTCTGGAGTGCGACGAGTCGGTGCTGACCGGCGAGTCGCTGCCGGTGGACAAGAACATCGCCGCGGTCGCGGCCGGGACCCCGTTGGCCGAACAGTCCGGGTGTGCGCTGATGGGCACGGTCGTCCGGACCGGTGCTGCTCGCGGGGTGGTGGTGGCCACCGGGGCGCACGCCGAGTTCGGCAAGATCGCCGCCGGGCTCGACACCCACCCGCTCGACACCGAGTTCCAGGTCGGCCTGCGGCGCTTCTCCCTGCTGCTGGTGTACGTCGCGGGTGCGTTGACGACCTCGATCTTCGTGATCAACGTGGTGCTTCACAAGCCGATCATCGACGCGCTGCTGTTCTCGCTCGCCATCGCGGTCGGTATCACCCCGCAGCTGCTGCCCGCCGTCGTATCGACCAGCCTGGCCGCCGGGTCACGCCGGATGAGCCGGCGCAAGGTGCTGGTCAAGCGGCTGGTATGCATCGAGGACCTGGGCGATGTCGATGTCCTGTTCACCGACAAGACCGGCACGCTCACCATGGGCCGCATCGAGTACATGCGCGCCGTTCCCGCCGACGGCCACAGCTCCGAGGCGGTCGTGCGGTGGGGGCTGCTCAGTACCGAGAACGCGGCCCGCGATGCGCAGGACGTCGGCGGGAACCCATTGGACCAGGCCCTGTGGCGGTCTCCGGCCGCCGCGGGCGAGTGGACCGCCCTGGACGGGTACGTACAGCTCGCGGTGCTGCCCTTCGATCACGAACGCCGCATGATCTCGGTCCTCGTGCAAGGCAGGGACGGTCGTTCGCTGCTGGTCACCAAAGGCGCTCCGGAGACCGTCCTGGACCGCTGCGTCGACGTCCCGCCCGGAGCCCGTAACGCGCTCGCGGCGGAGTTCGCCGCGGGAAACCGCGTGATCGCCGTCGCCACCCGGCCCGTCGACACCGCCACGCGGTCCCTCGGGCCCGAGGACGAGCGGGAGCTGAGCCTGGCCGGACTGCTGGTGTTCCTCGACCCGCCCAAACAGAACGCCGCCACAGCACTGCGCAGACTCGCCGACCTCGGCATCGCGGTGAAGGTCGTCACCGGCGACAACGCCGCAGTCGCCGCCAAGGTCTGCCACGACCTGGGGCTCACCGACGCGGGCGCGATGACCGGCAGCGAGGTCGACGTCCTGGACGACGCACAACTGGCCGAAGCGATCACCAGGACCACCGTGTTCGCACGAGTGAGTCCCGAGGCCAAGGCCCGTATCGTGCACGCGCAACGGCTCAGCCGCGGCGGCGTGGCGTTCCTGGGCGACGGAGTCAATGACGCACTGGCCCTGCACGCGGCCGACGTGGGCATCTCCGTCGACTCGGCAACCGACGTCGCCAAGGACGCGGCCGACGTCATCCTGCTGGAGAAGGACCTCAACGTCCTCGCGGACGGTGTGGTCGAGGGCCGCCGGATCTTCGCCAACACCATCAAGTACGTGCTTATGGGTACCTCGAGCAACTTCGGCAACATGGCCTCCGCCGCGGGCGCCTCGCTGTTCCTGTCCTTCCTGCCGATGCTCCCGTCACAGATCCTGCTGAACAACCTTCTCTACGACAGCAGTCAGCTGGCCATCCCCACGGACAACGTGGACGAGGACCAGCTGCGCAAGCCCTCTCACTGGGACATCGCCTTCATCCGCCGGTTCATGCTCTCCTTCGGGCCGCTCAGCTCGGTGTTCGACTTCGTCACCTTCGGCGTCATGCTCTGGGTCTTCCACTCCGGCCCGGCCCAGTTCCGCTCCGGCTGGTTCGTCGAGTCGCTGGCCACCCAGACCTTGGTGATCTTCGCCATCCGCACCCGGCGCATCCCGTTCTTCCGCAGCCACCCCAGCCTGCCGCTGACTCTCGCCGCGCTCGGCGTCGTCACGATCGGCGCGGTGCTGCCCGCCACCCCGTTCGCGCACACCCTGGGCTTCCAACCGCTTCCGGGAGGGTTCTTCGCCACGCTGGTCGGCATGATCCTCGCCTACCTGGCCCTCATCGAAATCGGCAAACGGCTCTTCTACGGGGCTGCAGTCGCCGCACCTCCGGTTCCCCGGCACTATGCCGGCCACCGTCACCTGCGCCGCCGTGCCGGCCGCTTCAGCACTGCCGGGCCCCACCCCACGCCGGTCGACGGCGAACCGTGATGCAGACCGTCGGCCTTGCGGCGAGCGGTGGGGCGCGGGCAGGGGAGCGCATCACCGTGCCGTGACCCGTCGGGCGGCTGTGAACTGTGGGGCACTGCAGTCTCGTGCTTTGCAGGTGCGCTCACCTGGTCTCGGTCGCCCCGTTCGGTGCCGGCACGTGAGCGGACCCCGTCAGACCGAGGGTTGCTACGGGCGTGGGGGACGGCTGCGCCGAGGTGGCGGCTGCTGTCGCTTCGCGGGCGAGGAAGGAGCCGAGTTCGCCGATGGTGCTCATCAGCGGTGCCGGGAAGACGACGGTGGTGTTCTTGTCCACGCCGATCTCG
>NZ_JBIAGM010000048.1:0-28994 GCF_042869815.1 Streptomyces sp. NPDC006739 | reverse complement strand
GGAGGCCCTGTCCGTATGCGCCACGCCCCCACGATCACCCAATCGGGACTCCCGTTCGACGCTCATCTCTCAAGATCGGAAAGACAACAACTACTGAGGAAGTCGCCACGGCGGACACCGCTAAAGTCCGCGACAAGGCAACCGTGGTGGCACGGCTGGAGACTTACGAGGCGACGCTGTCTTTCCTGAGAGCCGACGTCATCGAGTTGTGCACCGAGGCGGTCAGCCAGGGACGGTACGACGACGCGATCTTCGACGCGTTCCGCCATGTCGAAGGACAACTCCAACGCCGCACCGGACTGATCCACACCATCGGGGGCGAGCTGCTCAAGCAGGCCTTCCTAGAAGCGCCATACAAGATTCGGGTCTCCGAGAGGAAGCAGGATCAGCAGCGGCTCCACGACATGTTCAGCGCCGCGATCGGCCTCCACCGCGGAGACCGCGCCCACAAGAACAAGCCCAACCTCGTGTGCCGCACGTTGCCTGAATGCGTTCGCATCCTGGCCCATGCCTGCGTCCTGCTCGACCTTCTCGACCGAGACGTCGCCGTCGCCCCGACTGTCCTCGGCTACGCGCAGCGCGACGACACCCTGACCCTGCGCGTGGTGCGGGCCAGCCCTACCACCCGCGTCCTCATCGACGAGCGACCCTGCCGCGTACTGCGCCGCACCACAGAAACGATCACCGTGTCCACCGCCGGTATCCCGACCGACGAACACGACATCGTGTTGATCGACGGTTCCCTTCAAAGCCCGAGCAAGCCGATCTGGCTGGTCCGCGGCGCCGGCCAAGAAAATTGGTATAGGGTGGAAGAGGTCGACATCCCGCTGTACTCCGACCCGGACTGCACCCTTCCTCTGGATGCGACAGGCATCCGGCTGGCGACCAGCGAAGCAGGAGTGCGGGGGCAGCGCATCCTGGCGACCAGGAACACGTACACCCCAGGTGACTACGTCGGCTGGAGCTGGGACAGCACTACAACTCTGCCAACAGCATGGGCCCGAAATCGCACCGGCGAACCGCCGTTCGTCGTCTTCAACGCATCGGCACTCTTCAACGGTGACCCGAGGGCCGCAGCCCACCAGGCGCGCACGATGCGGGTCTCTCTGGAACCGCCCCTGATCAAGGCCCGCGTCAAGGAGGCACCACCCATCCGTGCACTGGCATGGAAGACGGACGGGACAGCCACCTGGACGGAAACAATCGAGACTCCCGCTATCCGCCCGGACGACAAGAAGATCGTCTCCTTCGAGAAGCAGTCTCTGCGCGTCCTGGCACCTGGCCGGTGCATGCTACGCCTTGAGTACGACGGCCAGTACGCCGAAGCCATTGTGGAGGCCGTCGCACACCCTCGGGGCACGGTCACGGAGTGGGTCACAGCCCTTCCCCCGGTCACCGATCTGGCCTTCACCACAAAAATGGGAGTGTTCATCGCGACTAGGGAAGCCGCCCTCTGGCACGTTGACCCGAAGACCGGCGCCTTCAAGCCAGCGGCGGGTGTCCAGCTCCGGCCCCCGAACTATGGCGGCATCGACAAGCTGGCGGCGGCGCCCAACGGAGACGTGGCTCTCCAACTCCATGGCGAGCCAGACCTCCTCGTCCTCACGGCCATCTCGGAGTTCAGCTCCAGCTATAGCGTCACCAAGCCAGAGCCCGGGCACACCATCACGGCATTCGCCTGGCAAGGGGAGGACCTGATCATTGCCATGCACACCCGGAAGCTGTGGCGCTACACCCATGACGGCCAGTACACGCTGCTCGGTCAAACCCCAACCGGACTCAAGCAGCTGACTGCAGAGCCAGGCACAGGCAAGCTTCTCGCCATCACAGGGCCCACGGAGCAAGAACAGCAGATCTGTCGCTTGGACCCAAACCGCCTTGACGAGATGACAGCTCTGCTGATCAAACCGCAGACGAACAATACGTTCGGCGCCCTGGCGACGGCACCCAGCGGAGACGTCTACGTGACGGACTTCCACGGGGGACAACTGCTCCGCCTCAACGACGGCGTGCTCGTGACCGTCGCCACAGACCTGAAGAATCCCGATGCGCTATGCATCGACGACAAAGGCACCGTGTACGTCGCGGACTTCGCCCAGCAGGCAGCGATCAGGCGGATCCTCCCGTAAACATCTCTCGACGCAGGGCCAGTGGCCAGTGTCACCCGACCGCGGGATGTCCGCATGGCAGGAGCTGTGCGCCGCCGGCGTCACGGTGCTGCGCCGCGCCACGGTGCCCTTGACGCCTGGCCATGGCAAGGCCGCCCTCGATGTGCTCCCCCGAGGCACCAGCTCAACGACGCGGGACGCCATGGGTCCCCGAGGGAGGAGACATCCTCGGGGCCCGGCGTATGAGTCGTGCTGTTCAACGCGGCGCGATGCCGACGCCACGCCCTCCACCAACGATGCCACTGGTGGAGAGCGTGTCGCCGGCCGGAGTGACATCCGTTGAGCCGGTCCAGCGTGCCGGATGACCAGTCTTGGCTGTTGACGGCAGCCGCCGCAGCGATGTCGGGGGAGAGGCGCTGAGAGGTAGTTCCTATTGGAAGGCGTGTGCGAATGTGTTCCAGGAGGCCTCGAGGATCTGGTTGCGCAGTGGGCTGCGCTGGCCGGTGATGGTCTTGAGCGCCCAGCCCTCGACGGCGGGGTCACGGACGGCCTTCAGGACGATGTCACTCATCGAGGGGTTCTCCGCGATGACCAGGAGTTCCAGTTCGTCAGCTGAGCAGATGAGCGTAGGCGTGGACGTGATGGGCAGTTCCTGCCGTACGGGGTAGCCCTGGGCCAGGTGGAAGGGTTCGAGCGTGACGACCAGTCCGATGATGGGCCGGTCGCTGGGGATAGAGGTGAACTCCTCGCGTCGCTCGCGGATGAAACGAGCTGTCCGATCGATCTGCTCGAACGCGTCTCCGATCTTTTCCTGGGCGGTTGAGACCCCTTCGGCCCACCCGAGCCGGTAGTCCTGGGTGGGCATCGCGGACTTCACCTCCACGATGAGCACCGCGTCGTCGTGCACGACGATCCAGTCCGCGCTCTTGCCTCTCTGCTTGCCGCGTATGCGGTGGTCGATTTCGGGCAGGACATCGGCGGTGGGCAGCAGTGCCAGCTGACTGCCGACGTACTGCTGGAACAAGTGGCCCAGGTCCCGGGTGAAGGCGGTGCGCCACCGGGCCAGGCCCGCGAAGTAGATGCCCGCCGGACCGGCCTTGCGGGGCAGGAGTGCCGGGACCGGGCACAGGTAACCCGGGCCCATCCCACGCACGAGCGGGTGGCTGGTGAGCGGGTTGTAGGCGTACCTGCGGTGGTCGGGCGTCCAGTTTGGGGAGCTCTTGGAGCGGGCCAGGACCCTGGCATGGTCCCTGCGTAGTTGGTCACGGTCAGCGGAGAAATGCCCGTCGACGAGGGTGAGCAGTTCCTCGCGGGGAGCGGCTTGCTCGAACTGTTCCGCTTCGGGGCCGTTATAGAGCCGGTCGGGCAGGAAACGGCCGCTGAACTGTGATGCCGCAACGTAGAGAAGCAGAGCGGTTCGGCTGTAGGCGGCCAGGTCAGTCCCGAACAGCTCCCGGTCCCAACCGGGTGTGATGCACTCGGGCCTGTAGTCCTGCGGGAAGCCTGCGTCGAAGATCGCCTTGGTACGGGCGAATTGCGGATACGCCTCATCCTGGTATGGGAACTGCAGGTTGGAGGTGAGAAGCAGGATCTCGCGGGCGGTCGCGCTGCCGGTGGTATGGCTGTGTGCGCCGACGGAGGCGTTGTAGAGGCTCACGAGTTCCCGGAGCTGGCGTGGTGTTGCATGGTGACGGCGCGGGGCATTGCGGGCGGTCAGCGACACCGACGCGATGTCGGCGAGTGCCCAGGGATAGTAGGTGATGCCCTCATCCGGGCGGTGCATCCAGCCGCGTCCGATTTCCGGTATGCCAAACTGCGCCGAGACCGACGCGATATGCGGGATGAGACTCTCCGGCGCGTAGCGCCGTACGCTCTTGACGTACCGCCGTTCCGGTATGACCTCGAATTCGGCATTATCCATGTCCTGGATCATGGCACTTCCCTTCATCCCCGCGCCCGCGAGCCCATGTCCTGGAGTGTCCACTTCTGCGACGAGACCGCAGCCGGTGCGCGGGCGCCTTTCCCGCCTGCTGCCGAGGTAGTCGGGAGACAAAGTGCACCAGGGAGCGGAGGAAGAGCCAGGGACGCCAGCCTGCGACGCTGCCAGCCTTCCTGCCGTCGGTGAGAGCATGACCCGGACTTGGTCGCCGCTCCTCTGGCTCAGTTGCGTCCGAGTAGGCGGTTGAGGAGTCCGCGTCGGCGTTCGGGCTGCACCGCAGGTGCTGGTGGCTGGTGCGGGGTCGGTGTCGGGGTGTTTGTGGGGGCCGGGGGAAGTGGAGGGGGTGTGGGCTGCGTGGCGGGTTCCTGTTCTGCCTCGGTGGTACGGGTGAGGGGGAGGGCGAGACGGGCCTGCTGGATGGCGGCGGTATAGGCCGGGTAGGTCAGGCCGTCGGGCCAGGTGTAGGACGGTGCGCGGAATTCCTTTTCGGTGGGGGTGCGGCCGAGGAGTTCTTCGAGCTGGATGAGGCGGGGGGCTTGGGCCACGAGGCGGGTCATGGCCCAGCTTCGTTGGAAGCCGGGCACGTCGCCGCTGGTATTGGTGACGTAGCGGCCGCCCAGCGCGTGGAACAGGTGGCGGCACAAGGCGGTGCGGTCGTAGGGCAGCAGGTGGATGCGTTCTTGCTGCACAGGGGTCTTCTCGCCGATGGCCGCGCACAGGGCGGCCAGGTCGCCGCCGAACCACCGGTTCGCGACGGGCGCGGCGATCCGGGCGAACTGCTTGACGGTCAGGGGTTTCCCGCGGCCGTTGGCCGCCCGGTTGAGCTCGCGGGAGACCTCCCGCAGCTGTCCTTCCCATGAGCCGAGTGCGGTCTCCAGGTATTGGCGGGCCCAGGCCCGGCGGTGGCGGGTGGTGATGTCGCGTAGGAGGAAGAAGCCGTCGCGGCGCTGGCCGACGGTTGTGGTGGCGGTGATGGTGTGGCCGTCGGGGTGGGCCATCTTGATGGGGCGCTGGATGTCCTGAGGCGGTCCCAGGCGCTGGTCTGCGTCGGCGAGTTCGGTGAACAGGCTCAGATCGACCGGGGTACCGGTGGCCTTCAAAGCGTCGGTGCGGCGGGCGTGGTAGTCGGCCAGGCCGTGCAGGTCGCTGCGGGCGTAGGGGCCTTCGCAGATGTACCACGCGCTCAGGGCGATTTCGTACCAGAACGTGAGCGCGGGCCCGAACGCTTCGGCCATGCTGGCCTGGGGCAGCAGCGCGGAGACCAGGCGGTCGGGGTAGCGCGGATGGCATTCCGAGCTCCACAGCTTCTCGGTTTCGGCGAGGAGCTGCGGCGGCAGGACGCGCTCGTAGACGGGGGTGGGGAAGGCTTCGTCCTCGTCTGGGGGGATCCAGGGGTTGCCGACCAGCTCGAGCAGCGGCGGTTGGCCGGGGCGCTGGGCGGCGTGGAGGGCGTCGAAGGTCTCCCAGTAGCGGCGCAGCACGGTGATGCGCTGCTCGATGGGGGAGCGGATCTCGTCGCTGCCCAGGTAGCTGGCGACCATCGAGGCGACCTGCTCGACCGGCAGCTGCTGCCGTGCGGCGATCTGCTCGACCTTCGCGGAGGCGCGCACATATAGACGGGGAGTGGGGAGAGCCGTGACGATCTGTTCGTCGTCGGCTGGCTGCTCGCCCAGGTAGTCGAGGAACGCTAGCCAGTCGCCGTCGAAGAACGCGGCGAGGGTGGGCTGCAGCGCCTTGGTGAGGACGGTGCGGGCGGTAGGGCGGCCCTTCTTCGCCTTGAGGTAGTACCGCTGCAGCAGCACCGCCAGCTGGGTGGCGCGCCAGCGGGCGATGGCGGTGGTGTCGACCGCCGGCGTGAGCGCGTGGACCAGGGCTTGGCGGGCGCTGATCTGCTGGTCTCCAGTCAGGCGGGACCAGCCGCCTCCCGGGCGCAGCCGGGCGAGCGCTGTTTCCACGGGCGCGGTGAGCAGGCCCAGGGCGCGGTAGCGGGCCCCGGCGTCGGCCCAGGCGGCGTCGGCTGCGGTGGGCTCGAGGGCGCCGGCCTGCGGTCCGCGGAGGGCCAGCGGGGCGAGCAGGTCGGTGGCGTAGGGGATGAGCAGCGCCCAGCAGGCGAACGCGTCAGGGTTGCCGGCGAGTGGGGAGCGCGCGGAAACCATGGCGGCGATGTTCGCGGCCCACCGCGGGTTGCCCGTGTAGTAAGCGGGCAGATTGACCGGGCCTGCTTTGACCACGGTGCTCTCGGGCAGCCACCAGGCACCCTTGGCCTGCTGCCTTGCGAGGTCGAACCAGCCGTTCATGGCTGCGCGCGGCGACGGCGGCAGGCGCAGGGAGAAGTGTCCGTCGGCGGACAGCTCCACCGGCGTCGTGCCGGTGAAGCTGGTTGTCATGACGGTCGCGGCCAGCTCCTCGAAAGGAGCGAAGCGTCCCTCCTGTCCGTCGGCACGTTCGGCCGCGAGGAAGGCGTCGGGGCCGGTGGCGGCCGCGAGTGTGCGGCCGAGGCCGTCAGTCATGCAGCGCTCGTACGACGTCGACGTATTGCTCGAACGACACGGGGCTGTCGGTGCCGGCCGCATACAGTGCGTAGCGCTGGGCGAGGGCTTCGCGTTCGCGTTCGGCGCGCCGGGTCTCGACGCGCTCGGAGTCGTGCACGACGCGGCTTGTGATCTCGCCGCGTTCGAAGAGCACGAATGCGTCCATCCTGCCGGATTCGTCGCCGCCCCGGCTGCCGGGAAGCGGACCAGTGCCGATCGGTTCGGGCGCGTCGTCGGCGACCGTGCCGGTAGCCGGGTCCATGTCGTTCTCGGCATAGAGGGTGTCCAGGTGGTCGTCCAGGCCGAGCTCGGCGTGCAGGACGATGTCGAGGAACTGCTGCTGAGGGCCCACCCGGCCCTGTAGCGAAGGGTGAGACAGGATACGGATGCCGCGACCGATGAACTGGTAGAACTCGCTGAAGCTGCCGTAGGGGCGCATGGGCACCACCAAGCAGATGGGCGGGAAGTCATAGCCCTGGCCCAGCATCTTCAGCTGCACGACGCCATCCAAGTCTCCGGCGTCCGACTCGAACCGATCGCGGACCTTGGCGACGGCCGCATCGGTCATCGAGTGGTGCAGGACGTCGCAGGCGATGCCGTGCTCATTGGCCAGGCACGCGATCTGTTCCGCGTGCTGGCGGCCCATAGCAGCGAACAGCACCCGCGGCTTGACCGGGAACAGCAGGTCGCGCTGCTGGTCGAGCAGGCGTTTCACGACGCGCATCACCTGGCGGATGGGCTCGGTCGACCTGGCCGTGATGCGCGAGAGCTTGCGCTCGTCTTTGAGGAGGGCCAGCAGCTCGTCCCGGCCGGTGATCTCCTCCCGCCGACCGTCCGGCCACACCAGCTCGTAGGTGGTGGCCGCGCTGTCGGGGGTGAACCGGTGCATGCGCAGGTTCTTGGCGTTGCCGTCCGCGATGGAGTCGATGAGGCGGTACCGGTAGACCACCTCCGCATCGATTGGCTTGCCGTCCAGGCGGGTGAAGCAGGCACTCATCAGCACGACGCGCGCCGAGGCGAAATGCGCGAACAATCGCTGGTAGGACTCGGCCGCCGCGATGTGCGCCTCGTCGACGACGATGAAGTCCACATCGTCTGGGCCCAGCTTGGCCAGCAGATCGTCGGGGTTCTGCCCACTGCCCAGGGAGTGGAAGTTCGTGACGATGACGTCGGCGGCCAGCAGCTTCTGCTGATCTACCTTGCGAACACCCCCTGCGTCCCGGTCCACCGTGAGCACTGACGGCGGCCGGCACCCCGGGATCAGCGGCCCGCCGTGCAGCCCGTAGAGGGCGTTACCGACAGCCCGGTGGTCCAAAGCAGTGTCGAACGTCCCGCGGATCACGTTGCCCGGTGTGACGACCAGCGCGCGCCTGCGGGCCACGGCGAGCAGAGCGGCCACCCCCAGCGCGGTCTTGCCGGCGCCGACGCTCATCACACACGCCGCCTTGGTGCCGCCGGCTGCGTAGAAGTCCTTCAGCGCGGCCAGCGCCTGCTTCTGGCACTCGCGCAACGTCCGCACATCGACGGCCGCCCGCGCGAGTGTGAAGTAGTCGCGGTCGCCGACCATGGTGCTGATGCGCGGCGAGGGGCCGAAGGCGGCCCGGGGATCGGGGTCCATAGCAGGTGTCTCCACGAGCGGTTGGGCGATGGCAAGCAGGGCCAAGGCGGGGTCACGGGCCATGACCGCCTGCAGTTGGGCGACGCAGCGGGCGGTGTTCGTGCGGATGGAGTCGTAGGAGAACCGGACCACCGCGTGCCCAGCAGCAGTGATGTCGTTCTGCCGCAGCCGGTCGCGGGTGAACGCCCCCCGGCCGCTATGGGCCGCGAAGCCGTCGAGTTCGACCGCAACCTGCAGCCGGTTGCCCGCCAAGAGATAGTCGAGCCGGTAGCAGTGCCCGCCCACGTCCAGCGGCGCCTGCGCCCGCACCCGATCGACGATGGCCGGATGAGCCGCAGGGGTCAGCACCCATCGCACGAACGCGTACTCCAGGAACGACTCGCTGGGTAGGACCTGCGCCAGACCGGGATGCCCCGTCATACAGCCGCGTCCTCAGCGGCCACACGCGCTGCCCGCTCCCGCGCTTTGCGGACGCGGGGCCTGTCACCGGCCCCGACGCGTTCGGCGACCCCCACCACCCACAGGGCATCTGCCAGCAGCCCCTCCGTGAGGTACATCTCCAGCAGCCAGTCCACGGCCCCTATATAGACGTATTGGCCCTCTGCAAACGAGACCGCGTCCGGAACGGCCAGGGCCAGCTGCAGATCCAGGCGGCACAGCCGCTCGATCTCGCCAAAAGGTCCCGGACTTGCCTGGCGTCGCTTACGCAGCTCCGCGACCGTGCTCTGCAGCGCGTAATGGTAGTCCGACCCCTGGCCCGGGAGCTCGAGCACCTCCGCGAGGCTCACGAGCAGCTCAGCGGTCGAGACGTCTTCCGTGAGCTGTAAGGCATGCTGCTGAGCCGGCGACTGGGTGGTGTTGCCCCACCACAGCGAGGGCTCACGCCCCTGGAACCGCTTGATCCTTGGTTGTTGTCCCCAACCAGCGGCCCGTAGCCGGTCCATACTCAGACCGGCAGGAGGCTGATAGACCACACCGCGTACCGCAGCTAGCCGCGCGTACCACCAGGGTGCCGCCACAACCCCCCCGTTCCAGAGCCCGCTTCCGCATCCTGGCAGGTATGTGAAGGTGGTGTGATGGCCAACGACGCTTCGTAATTAAATAGTTGCCGTGGTCACAGAGTCATGGTCCGTGCAGTCAGCAGCGCCGCGAGCACCTCCGCCCCTGACCGACTTCTTCGCCGCCATGGCATACAGCGACTTCGAGGCCATCACCACCCGCGGCGAAGAGCTCGTGTGCACCGTCTTGCCGAGTACCTGCGCCCCGCACACCGCGGAGCCAGCAGCGAAGCGTTAGCCTGCGTTCCGCGTAATTCAGCATCCTAGAGTCACGAATCTGGGGTCTGACCTGCGCGGACATGGGTGAGGGCGCCTGGAAGGCGTTTCTCTAGGCGCTGGTGTTCGTGCTGGTCAGCGGGGTGCGGGGTCGAGCGCGATGATCTGCTTCGGTGTGGGGATGTTGAGCTTGGCCAGCAGGTCCCTCTGGGGCTTGGTGAGGGCAGTGACCTGGCGGAACAGGCCGGTAGGGCCGGTGAACGTACCGAGGTGGAGCCGGTCGAGCTCGCGGCGGACGGTCGTCCAGGTCGCGTCGGCGGTGGTCTCGATGATGCGGATCAGCAGCAGGGAGAGCCAGCAGAGGACGACGTGGGCGCGTATGCGTTCTTCGAGCCGGTGATAGACGGGCCGCAGGTCGATGATCTGCTTCATGTCCCGCCAGCCCCGCTCGACTTCGAGGAGCTGCTTGTAGCCGAGCGCGATGTCCTCGGCGGACAGGTCCGGGTCGGAGCATCGCAGCAGGTACTTGCCGTCGAGGTTCTCCTCGGTCTTGATCTTCGCGGTGTCGATGCGGAGCTTGCCGGCCGGGGTGGTGCGGAGGTAGCGGTTGAGGCCGGGTTTGTCGGCGATCTTGCCGCGGAGTTCGCCACGTCTGAAGTCGCTGAGCTTGTCGGTGTCTTCGATCAGGGTCGTGAGCTGGGAGACGAGCTGTTCGCGTATGTGCTGGTCCCGGGTGGCCTGGTGCGTGGTCTGGCGGCGCTGGACGAGGTCCCGGGTTTCGTCGCGTTGCCGCAGCAGCGCCTCGGTGAAGCTGGCGTCGGTGACGAATTTCGTGCAGGACAGGCAGGCGTTGCCCTTGTCGCAGGCCTGCCGGGGCGGGAGGGTGCAGTAGCCGTTGGGCAGGACGCGGTCGGTGCGGCGGTCGAGGGCCAGGGCCTCGAACATCTCGGCTGCATCGCGCTGATAGTCGCGCCCGTCGGCGGTCACCTTCTTGTAGCGCAGGAACTCATGCTCGGCGACGGTCGAGAGGGTCTGGGCGTAGTGGAGGAACATCGTCGGGGTCTTGTGGCCCATGTAGCGCATCGCGACGTGCAGGGGGACGCCGGCGTTGAGCAGGGTGGTCGCACGCGTGTGGCGGAAGATGTGGGTGCGGGAGATCCTGATCCGCTTGCCCTGCTCGTCGCGCAGGTCGATGCGCTTGGCGAACTCGGCGAACTTCAGGTGGACCGTGGACTCGGGGAAGTTCCGGTCGCCGTTGCGGTTGTGCTTCCTGCCGAGGAAGAGGTACTTCGGCTGCACGCCCGACCTGCCGCGGCCGGCCATGAACGCGCTGGCGTAGTCCTGCTGCTGGCGGATGAGGTCGACGACCTCCTGGTCGACGAGGATGGTGTTGTCAGCGGTGATGATCTTCGTCTGCTGGTAGCGCAGACGGGCGACATGGCCATCGGGGTCGGGGAACGGGATGGCGACGAGGGGATCGAAGTCGAGCATGATGACTTCGTTGATGCGACGGCCGGTCCGAATCAGCAGGCCCAGGATCCGTACGAGTTGTTCCTCACCGAACCCGCCCTCGTCCTTCGGCAGCGCGAACAGCTCGCTGTTCTGCGCGATCGTGCTGATCACCGCGTCCGAGAGGATGATGTCCGGGGGCGGCGGTTTGGCCCCGGAGGGTTTGTCGCCGAAGCGGAACAAGGCGGCGTGCTGCGGTCCCAGCTGCAGCCAGCGGGGTTCCTTCAGGTCGGCGACTGCCGACTGGCGCTCTTCGAACAGGAAGCGGTAGACGCCCTCCGGAGCGGTCATGGCCGCCCGGCGATGGGTGGGGCCGAGCGGCTGGCCCTTGGTGGGGCCTTGGGCGCACTTCTGGCGACCGAGCCACTGCCGGAAGTCCTGGACCCATTGGCTGAGCTGACGCTCGTCATCGGTGAGGTGCGGTCCATCGCAGCCGACGCGGTCGAGGTACCGCTGGAACCAGACCAGGTTGTGCTGGCGGGTGTGGACCGTGGTCCAGACGAACACCTCACGCTCCAGCTGCCGGGCAAGCCACCATTTGGCGGCCTCCCGCAGCCAGGGGGTGGTGAGGTGGCTGAAGTAGACGAGGTTGTGTCGTCGTGGTTCGTGCGGGCGTAGCGGGATCCGGGTGTCCAGAACCGGGTTCCACACGTTCAGTTCCCACCAGTCGCCCTGGTGGTAGGCGTGGACGAGGATGTCCAGGAAGCGGCCGAGCGAGGAACGCAGCCGGTTCAACTGATTCGGTGCCAGAGGGTCGCCCCTGCGTATCCGGATCTTGCGGATCGCGTGGATCCACTCATCACAAGAGAGGTCGAGAAGGCTTGCCAGGCCACCGTGGCGCTGGCCGGCAGCGACGAACGCGATCTGCTGGGCGAGCTTCGTCGTGGCCTCGGCGTCGATGTTCATGCCCAGTTGCACCTGCCGCTCGATCGCCCAGGCGAACTCGGTGGTCATGGCCGGCGAGAGACTCTGGAAGTCCATCGCGACGCTCTTGTCGCGCCTGCGGTAGCTCTCGCCGTTCTGCAGGACCGCCTCCAGCCAGTGCGCCGGCATCGTCGCCCGGGTGAAGTGCAAAGTCGCCCGCACCTCCGGCGGCAGTTCCGCTGCGAGCCGCTGGATGATCTCCTCGCTGAACAGGGCCTGCCGGCCCAACGCCGGATCCGACTTGGCCGTGCGCCGGGCCTTGAAGAGCTCACTCTCGCTCATGCTGTTGCTCCCCATCGGGCCACCAGCGTCTTCCAGTCGGCGGCGGCCCGCATCGCCGCATCCTCGGTGACGTGGGCGTAGGTCGTCATCAGCGTGTGGATGTCCCGGTGCCCCAGGCGCCGCTGGACCACGTGTTCCGGCACTCCGGCCAGAAGCAGCGCGGTCGCGTGCGTGTGCCTGAACCAGTGGGGAGTCCATCCCGGCGGCAGCAGCGGATGCCGCCGCTTGAAGCCCTCGATCCAGTCATAGATCGTCTCCGGCCGCAGGGGCCTGCCGAACTCGCCCCGGTAGAGGTTCACGAAGACCGGCAGGTCGTCCTGGACGTCGACGCCGAGCTCGACGAGGAGGAACAGGTATTCGCCGTAGAGGTCATCGAGCTCGTCGCTGATGTACACGCGTCGGTGCTGCTGGTTTTTCACCCGCAACCGGCGACGCCGGTCCTCCAGCGGCTGCACCTCTACGAAGGCGGTCGTCCCCGTGCCGGGCTGCCAGTCGCGATGCCGAAGCAGCAATGCCTCAGCCAGACGAAGACCCGTCTCTTCCAGCAGTGTCCAGAACAACCGAAGCCGCAGGTCACCGCACCAGCCCGTGCCGCGTTCGAGGCGCCCCGCGTCATCCTTGATCACCTTTGTCTGTTGGGGCGTGAGGAACGGAGGCGGACCCTTCGGCTCACGACGCCGGCCGATGACCCGGCGGTCCTGCCCGCCACCGAGATGCCCCAGAAACGACGCGTACCGGCTGCGTGCCTCCATGGACCCGCCCCTGACGTGCTCGTAGAACTGCCGAGCGGCTGGCACCCCCGTCACGATGGCGTGGTAGCGGTAGAAGCCCAGCACCGAACTCAAGCCCACATCGACAGTGCTGCTGGCTGCGGTCTCCTCCGGTCGCAGCGTGATCACAGCGGAATCCACGCCCCGGTCACGCAGCCGTCGCTTGAATCGGGCGAGATCGTCTACCCTCACCCGGCTCCAGTCCAGACCTCCGTCCTCCAGCATCGACCACCAGGACGCAAGCCCCCGCGCGTACAGCCGCACAGTGTTGGGGGAGTACTGCTCCTGCCGCAGATACTCCAAATACGCCTCAACCGGCTCCACGACCCGCCACTGCCGGTCGAGAACGACGTAGGTCACCTCATCGCCACTCACGACACGCTGCCGAACGGCCATAGCGACGACTGTAGAAACCAACCTTCCGCCGGGGGACGGGACCGTCAGCGACGTCACCGTCACGAGCGAACTACCCTGGATAAGCACCTCTGAAGGCGACGAAACCGGCTAAGGGCCGACCGTCGACGTCGTCAGCGGCACCCCGCACCAACACCGGACAACACCTGATCAGCCTCCAGCTCGGGGGAGACCCCAACGACCCGCGGAACTTGTGGGTGGAGCCGGCCGACCCGGGCCACAAGAAGAGCGGCGGCATCAACAACAAGAAAGACCCGGTCGAGACCAAGCTGCACACCGCGGTCTGCGCTGGCCAGATCACCCTCACGCAGGCACAGCACGCCATCGTCAACGACTGGACCACCGCCCTCAGCAGCCTCCACCTCAGCTGAGCACGACACCCGTCCCGGGAGCAGCGAACTCACCGCAGACCGGGGCGGGGAGTACAGGTCCAGAGGATGATGTGACGTGTGGGGCGTGAGGTCCGACCGTAACGGACCCCCTTGTGCATAGGCCGCGCCCACTCCATGCCGGCGGTGCGCGCCACGAAACGGACGCCCGCCGACTATGCCGAAGCCCTGGCCGGGAGGGGGTGGCGGCAAGTGGTCGTCGAGGACAGCCTGGCGGAACGCGGCGGCCTCACCGCTCTGGGGAACTTTCGCACAGGAACGCTACAAGCCATCTATTGGACAGTAAATCGGGCATTTCATCGGAGCTGGCCTTGTTTGAGTCACTCCGCTGATTGCGAGCCAGCATCCATATTACTGTGCGTTGTCGAACACGGTTGATCTAAGATCCTGGGCTGGGATCCGCCCGACATGCTCACGGTCTGTAGCAAACGGAAGCCCGGTTGCCGATCTACGTCGCAAAATGGCCCTTGTGGGGAGTGGGCGGCTCCCCATAGCTTCGATTTCGGCCCGAGACAACCTGAGTCACGGGGAAAACATCCCATCCAGGGGGGATCATGCGAAACTCGGTAAGGGTAATGGCCGTGGTGTCCACGCTGTCGGCTGCCATTGGCCTGGCAGGCGCAAATTCGGCTTCTGCTACCTCTTCGGAACCCAAAGGGCGTGAGGTAACTGTCACGACGCCGATGAAGGTGGTCGGATTCGATGCGGCAGTAGCTGAACAGCACGGCTACAAAATCGTCACGTTACCGAACGGAGAACAGACCTCCGTACCGAAAGACGGGCACGTTGCCCCGCACTCTATACCCGTGGTGCACGGTGACTGTGGAGAATCGTACATCCACTTCTATGCAACCGGTGGTCACTACGACGGAGAGGTCAATACCGGCTACAAGGTCGACTACTCCGTCGTTCGCTACGGTTGGACCGTAGACGTCACAGACAGATTCGGTCTCGGTAAGCTTCCCGACAGTGGGTGGGCTACCGGAGCGAGTCATGAAATGCATTTCCTCACGCACTCAGGAGGCGCGGGAGATGCTACCGCAGAGGTGGAAGGCGGAAGCTACGTCGTCATGATCGACGGCGAGGAGTGCCATTCCGGGTCTCCGTTGGGACACAACGTACTACTACAAGGATTGACCGCACACTCTGAGAAGTGAGGGAAAATGAACATTACCCCGCAAAGTCGCCGCCGGACCATGGTGGAAGAAATTGCAATGGCTGCGAGGGACTTTGACGGGGTGATGTTCGGCCTTCGCGGACAGGACCCCATGGGGATGCTCGGCGAGCAGAAAAACGGATTATACGAAACATTCTTCATTAAGTATGATATTGACGGGCGTGGAATGGGAGTCGGTACAACAGCTGTGCATATCGACCCCCTGTTCGCCTATCGCTGGCTCGCTACGTTTGCCAAGAATCGGCAACCACGGGATCCGACACCAAGGCGCGAAGATCTGAAGGTCGGACACGACGAAGTCGGCCTTCCTGGCAACATTTCAAGGAGATTGCAGGCTTACCGACTGGGTTCGGTCAGCGCACTCTCGGCTGAAGTGGATTACCTCGCCTGGATCGCGATTGGGGATCTCGACTTGATCTGTGCGCAGTGGACCGAAATCCGGTCTGTTACAGAAACCAATCGTTGAGCTGCCGGGCCGGCTGGTGGTAGCTGAATCCCGACGTCAGCTGATCTTCCTACTGGCCCGTGGACATATGGTGTTCGCGGGCCACGGGCGCATGCCTGCCCGTTAATTAGCCTCGATTCGTCAGTGGTCGTGAGCGTATGACGGTGTTGCTGGTTCGCCCCGTTTGTCCCGCGTGATCGCGGGCGGGGGCTTCGCGTGTCGCTGCGGCTGCGCCGGGGTTCCACGGCACCCGGAGGTCGTGCGGGTCTGCTCCTTCCTTGTCTCGTCGGGCTGGTGGTTTTGTTGTCAGGTCACGGCGGGCAGGGTGGTCAGCCGGTGCCAGCAGGTGGTGAACGCCTTCGCCCAGGGCCAGGTCGCCTCGATCCGCAGCCAGCGGCGGCGTGCGTGGTCGGTGAGGCGGGCGGGCAGGTGGTAGAGGCGGAAGCGCATGGTGTCCGGCTCGGCGTCGGCCAGGTCGTCGATGTCGTGCAGTGCCAGCAACCGCAACCACGCGTCGAGATCGGCGGCGAGGTTCGCGGCGAGCACCCAGCCGCGGTTGACCTCCCACGATGCGGAGGGCAGGTTGTCCAAGCCCATGGCCTTGTTGGTGCGGACCCGGTCTTCCACGGACGCGTGCGAGCGGTGCAGCACGTCCAGGAACTGGGCGTGACCTGAGCCGGCGATGCCCCACATGCGGCCGATGTTGGTGGTCGAACAGATCAAGCAGATCGCAGCCCCGCACCTGAGCTACCGGCACACCGACAAGCCGACGCGATCACGCCAGCAAGCTCAGTAACTGCCGCTCAGGGGTGAGGCCCATGCGGGGTCGTGCCATGATCTGTTCGTCAAGCGAGCGAGTAGATGGTCCGCCGTGCTGGATGCGGTGTCCTGTGGAGCGCCGACCGCGATGAGGGCGGTGCTGACCCTTTCGGAGGCATCCTCCGAAACATCCGGATCGCCCAGGAGGGGCAGGATCAGCAGGAGGCGGGCGGCGCAGTCGTCGACCCCGGCGGCCCCGGGTGCTGGGTGGTCCGCGATCCTCACGAGGTCCGGCCACGGCAGCCCGGTTCCTGACAGCTCCCCTTCCCAGCCGGCGATCCGTTGCACGCCGCCTTGGCCTTCGGGGACAAGCAAGTAGTCGGTGCCGTAGTCGCCGACCAAGTTGCGGTAGACCACGACGATTCCGGGGCCTTTCGCGGCCGGCACCCGGAACACAGGCCACCAGTCGGGGTCCATGAGGGTCTCGGACAAGGCTTCGGTATCGGCACCATCATCGCCGAACCACTCCGGGCTGGGACGCCCAACGCCCGTCCCGCCAGCGCAGATCTCCAGTAGATAGTTCGACCAGAACCCGGGGCGAGTCAGTAGAGACTCCCCAGCAGCCAACGGGCCGTCGTCGTATCCCTCGATCAACATCCCGCAAGCCTGCCACCTGCCGCTGATCAGCTCGCACCGGGGACCGGCGCAGGGGCCCACCGGTTACGGGGCACCCCTTCATGCGCGGTTGGTGAGCAGTAGTAGTGGTCTTGTGTACGCTGCCGCCCAGCCGGCAGCAGCCTGCGCTCTCCTCTTTTGGGGGTACGACTTGAGAACGCGTTGGCGTGCTCTGATCTCCGCCTTCGCCGCGCTCGCGGCCACCACGATGCCCGCGCTGGCGCACCGGGCCGACGCGGCTCCGCCGCTCTTCGCCTGCTCCGGCAGTCCACGGGACTTCAACGTCGACACGAAGGCCGACGTATACGGGTTCGACCGCTCGGCGCGCATCTGGCTGATGCGGGGGACGGGGTCGGCGAGCGCCCCGTTCAGTCACCGGATCGCTGCGCAGGACCAGGGCACCTGGGACCACCTCGACAACTTCACGTACGTCGGCAGGACGAGGAACTGGCCGTGCGCGGTGTACGCGCGCGACACCACAAACGGCACTCTGGAGGCCTTCGAGCCCGACCGGTACGGCCGCGTACACGCGTTCTGGTCGAGCATTAACATGCGCGCCTACAGCATGTTCACCGGCGTCGGCGACCTGACGGGGAGCGGGTACGGCGACATGCTCGCCCGTGACAGGGCGGGTGTTCTCTGGCTCTTCCGCGGAGAGAACGGGCCCGACTACTGGGACGTCTTCAAACCACCCCTCCGCGTGCCCGGCACGTGGAAGTCCGTCACCGCGCTGGTGGGCGCTGGAGACGTGACCGGTGACGGAAGGCCCGATCTGCTCGCGCGGGACGGCACCGGAGTCCTGAGGCTCTCCCCGGGCACCGGTCAGGCCACCAAGCCGTTCGGGCCCGCGGTCCGGCTGGGCGGCGACTGGAAGTGGGCGACGGCCTTCATCGGCGGAGGCGACTACACCGGTGACGGAAGGCCCGATCTGCTGGCCCGGGACGGCACGGGCCGGGTCTGGCTCTCGCCCGGCAGGCGTTCGTCGGCCGCACCCTTCGGCGGGCGCACCGTGGTCGGTACGGGCTGGGGCGCGTACACCTTCCTGTTCTAGCCGCCGCACGAGGCGGCGCCCTAACGAGACGGACCCAACTCGCGACTGATGATGCTGATGCGCTCATTGTGATAAGGGATAGCGGTCCGGTAGAGCGGCGCTCGACGCCTGTCTACCAAGGGAGATGGCATGCTCGACTGGCTCAGTCAGGGCCCGCGTGAAGTCCGAGCGCACTCTCAAGGCAGCCCGCCCCTTGCGAGGTCGGCGGTTCGATGCGGTGGTGGAGACGCCCTTCGCCGATCCGCGCCTCATCGCCTTCGTGGTCACGCAGACCGTCTGGTGGGCGGAGGATCTTATGTAGATTGTGAGAGACAGTGAATTGGGGAAGCTTTGCGGCGCGGATTGCCGTGGGTGTATTCTGCATCGGATGGGGTGCGCTCGCTCGATATACGAGCGTACGCCATCCGGATTTCTCCGAACGCGTTTTGTCCGAACGCCTGAGGAGACGAATTCGCAAAGTCCGCAATACTCGATGCCAAAAAACCCTCGACTTGTGGGTGATACCGATTGGCTTCTTTTCGGTTGGAGTAATTGTGCTGATTAATGCGTTTGTTTCGCTCATCAGCGCTTAACGCTCCAGCCGTAGATCCTGGTCTTGCCGGTGGGTGGCCGTGAAGACGTGCGCTGCCACCGTTGCTCATCGTGAGTTGTGTGGACTTACGAAGAGATGGTGGTCGCAGGTCCTAGCCCCGGGCAGTGGTAGGAGGCGTTCGATGCGACCTGGGCGCCCGCTCTGGAGAGAAGTCCGCCTTTTCCCCTCGAACGGTGATCGCGTGCTGTATGCAGCGAGCCGCCGAGTTCTTCCAGTGCGGGCATGAGGACGTACGCGATAAGGCTTTGGACGCGGAGCAGGAAACGGCCGTGGCCGGGGAGCAGGGCTCGTTCACCGAGTCACGCGGCGGACGGACCGCTGCCCGCGCTGATGACATCCGGCGTGTGGCTGGGCATCAAGGAGGCGCAGCGGTTGAGGCTTCGATCGGGTGAAGCAGTCAACCCTGTCGCCACCTGGCCAGCCCACCTTCCAGGTGGGGCGGACAGGCGTCGGTCCTCCTGCGGGACTGGGAGGGGCGGCGCCGTCCGTGCCAGGGTGGGCCAGGGCGGCGGCCCTGGGCGGGGGCTCGGTACGCCAGCGTCGTGGCTGGTGTGGGTACCTTTCCCTAGCGGGGTACGGGTACGTACCCGTATCCTGCTCGGTGTGGAGGGAGCCCGATGATGTCTGACGCCAATGTCCGCATTCCCGAGGAAGCCCGTGACCGGCTTGCCGCCATAGCTGCGGCGGAGGGGATGTCGCTGCGTGCCTACCTGGCGCGGCTCGCAGAAACCCTGCTCACCCCGGACGAGCGGGCCGAGCGGGCCGAGCGGGCCCGGGCCGCGTTGAGGGAGTGGAACGGCTACGCGCCGACCCCCGCTGAGGAAGAGGACCTCGACAGCGAACTGGACCGGCGCTTGGCCCAGGCGGCCGCCCGGTGAGCGACGCCATGCACATCGTCCTGGACGACACCGCCATGGCAGCGGCCGGCCAGGGCAACGTTCTCGCCTCCCGCCTCATCCACCGCGCCCACGCCCAGGCCGGCTGGTATCTGTACGCCCCCGCCTGCGCGCTCGTCGAAGCCGACCGGGCACGGCCGGGCACGGCGGAACACCTGGCCGCCCTGCCGGGCATCACCGTGCTCGACCTGGACCTCCCGGCTGCCTTGGCCGTGGCCCAGCACGACACCTGGGGGGCGGCACACTGCCAGTACGCGGCCCAGCCGACCCCGGACCGCCCCGACGGAGCGATCATCGCCACCACCGCCCCCGACCGGTGGACCGGAGAGCCGGTTCGCGTCCTCGACCTGACGCCCTGACGCCGAAGCCGGATCATCCGTCGACGCAAAGGTGAGCTCGGCGGGTCTGGACGAGGCGATGCCAGCGGGTGCGGACGGCCTCGGCCCCGTAGAGCCAGTGGGTGGAGGAGGGCTCGGGCAGGGGCAGGCCGCCCAGATAGTGGGCGATGTCGGCGTAGTAGGCGTAGTCGCCGGTTCGGGCGGGCTCGCGCAGACGGCCGATGACGGCACGGACCTTGTCCTGTTCGCCGAGGACGGCATGATGGATGGCGAGCGCCAGCTCCAGGACGGCTTCGGCCGCGATGATGCCGGCGTCACGGGTCTCGGAGCGCAGGTCGCGAGCGGCTTCGAGGCTACGCAGGGCTCCGGCGTCGCGCACGAGCGCGGCAATCGTGCTGGGCTTGGCTGGTGGCGCGTTCCCCGGCGACGCCGCGCTGCTCGGCCTGGTCGCAGGCGGCGGTGTAGGCGGAGGCCGCGCGGCCCATGTTGCCGTGGGGCCAGAGGATGTCGCCTTCGACGCGGTGCTGGCGGCCGGTCCTTGCCGCAGCCGCAGGGTTGGCGGCCGCCCGGCCGGGCTTCGAGTCGGCGAGCGCGAGGGCGTCGCACGCTCGTCGACGCGTTTTAAGCCGGGCACTGACAGGATCGCCCCATCCCCTACACGTGCGCCGGCAGTTGCTCTACGCAAGGAAAGTGCAGGTCAAGACGTGCGTCCGCGCCCCGCGCCCCCGCTGGGCACTGATGGTGTGGCTGTAGCTGGGCTCCGTCCGATCCGGGCATCGCTGCTTCAGCGATAGCCAGGCTGTCTGTCAGTGGCTCTCCGTACGATGCCGACGAGCTGAGTGGCAGAGGGGTGGAGATGGCGGGGGCCAGACAAGAAGTGCTGAGTAAGGATCGGGGGAGTCAGCCCCTCTGGGTGTGGATCATGGTTTTGATGGCACACGGGCGGCGGTGCGTGTATTGCGACGAGCGGCAGTCGCAGACCCTTGAGCACGAAGCGCCATTGGCAGGCAGGGCAGGACGTGACATCTGGTGGAACCTCGTGCCTGCCTGCGACCGGTGTAATAGCTGGAAGCACAAGAGGTCTGCAGTTGAGTGGGCGCGCGACATGAAGCTGCACCATGCGCACCCGAAGGCCGGCTTCGCTCGCCACGCCCTTCCACCTCGGGTCGTCGAGGGGATCAGTGACCGTATAGCCCAGGTACAGCGTGAGATACGAGATCCCGCTCGGCGTCAGTGGTTCGAGCACCACTACGGGCAAAGGCGCACTCCACGGTTGCGTCGTGAGAAGTATGAAGAAGTCCAACGGTGCGACCTCATCCGTCGAATCTCGGTAGCGGCGATCGGTGTGGTGCCGCCCTTAAGGGAAGGCATATGCGGCACCAGATTATCCTTATGCCGTTGAGGTCCTTATCCTGGCTTGGCGACTCGCGGATGCAGAGGGGCGGCCACTGGGGGCAGGGCAAAATACTGCCCAACGATTCGCTTACGGCACTAACCCGCAAGTCGGGGCCGAAAGCGTCTGCTCGAGATTTCGCTTAAAATGTCCTATTTTGATAACAATAGCTGAGGGTCTCGATGGGTATAGTTGCGGCGATTGTCCTGCCGCTCATTATCATGGGCTTTGGATTGGCCATTCTGTTCAACGTGCGCGGCTTTCGTGACTTGCTTATCCGGAGATCGGGCCAGCCTCGATTCGGGTCCGCTCGAAACGTTTATCTCGTTACCGGCGCCTTCTTTGTGGCGATTCCTCTCTATATGCTTTTCCTTGTCATTTCAGATTCCCTTTCTCGATAATTTATGCATGCCGACATTTCGGTCTTTTGGAGAGAGTCTGAGTGTTGGATTTCTACTATGTCGCACTCGTTGTCGGTTGTGTGGTAATTGGCGTGCGGATGAGTCGTCGGAAACTGTGGTGGAAGTCGGCGGCCATTTTTCTTCTTGGTCTCGGTATTACTGTCTCGTCTGTCGCACTGGATACTAACAATCGTTTGCTGATGCTGGCGTCAACTGGGATTCTCATTGGCGCTGCGCTACTGAACTTGAAAGCGTGATGTCGGATGCTGGGATCAGGTGGTCACCGCTTGCGATTGGGGCTCCACCCGTAAGCTCCTGGTGCCGTCTCGATGACTTCGCTGGGCCAGGTCAGTCGGACCTGTTCCAGGCGCCCGCGATGCTCGGCGATCCAGTCTTCCTGGGGGCGGGTTCCCAGGGCTGTCGTAAGGCGGTCCGGGTCGCTGACCTGGATCGACAGCCAGCCGTCTTCGTGCACGTGGATGTCGAGGCTCAGGCCGCGGTCTCCGCCGATGCTGACCGTCTGGCCTGGTCCCAGGTTGGACAGCTCCTGCTCCCAGGAGTCCAGGTCATGCTGGAAGAGGTAAAGGTCGAGCCGGGCGTCGACGAAACTCGCGGAGACGAGCACGTTCGCGTGCAGAATGTCGTGGCCGGTCAGCACGCCCGGCTGGGACCGTCCTGTGACGCGCACGATACAGCGGTTCCCATCCGGATCGGCGAGGTGGATCAGATCCATCGGAGCGGGTTCCGTCATTGAGTTGCTCGCTTTCGTGCGCTGGCGTGGGCTGCATCGTCTCCTATCGCCGGATGAGCCGACACAGTCAGGCCCAGGCCTGGAGAGTCACGTGCCCAGGGGCCAAGCCGGTGCCGGCAAGACAGCCGTCGATCACGTCTGGCCGGTACTGGAGCTTCTTGAGCCGATGCTTGACCGCGCGGGTGACTTGACGAAGGCTGGCGGCGGCAAGGTTGCCGACGTCGCGCTTGACCAGGGACCACACGCCCTCGGTTGGGTTGAGGTCGGGCGCGTAGGTGGGCAGCTGAACGACGGTAAGCCACTCGGCGTTCGCGTCGATGAACTCGCGCAGCGGCTTCGTCAGATGCAGTGCCCGCCTGCACGCCGAGGTCGACACCGTCCTCGCGGGCCGCCCCGCCACCCACGCCGACCTGCCCCACCTCGCACTCACGTGCCGCATCATCGACGAAGTCCTGCGCCTGCACCCACCCGCCTGGCTCCTCACCCGCACCGTCACAACCGACACCCGCCTCGACGGTAACCTCCTTCCCGCCGGCACCACCAGCGTTGCGCGGTCGTAAGCGAACCGGTGGGCGAGGACCGGCTCGGCCGCCCCGACAAACCCAACCGCGCGCCGGTCACTTCTGTGCGACGCTCATGACCGCGTGAGGTCAGAATTCCTCAGGTCGCCATCCTGTCGAGTACTTCTCGTACAGGGCCAAAGCGTCTGCCAGCTCCTCGCTGGGCTCGATCGTCCCGTCGTCGAGGGACCGGCGCACGGACGCGACGGCTTCCGCCAGAAGCGTCGTGCCCCCGAACACGTTCACCAGCGGATCCCAGGCGAGCCGCTTTTCCGTCCGCACCGCCACGCTGCCCATCGTCTGGCTGTGCACAGGCGTCGTCGCGCTTTCCAGCAGGCGCGCGACGACCCGGGGATCGGACCGCGACTCAAGGGGGGAAGGATCATCTGTACCTGCCGTCGCCATGAGGAGCGTTTGCAGCAGCATCCTTTCGCCGGCAAGGTCCCCGGGGCACGCCGTGTGAAGTTGGGAGAAGAGATCCCCCCTGAGGGACTGGGCGGCGTCCTCCGTGATCACCCCTTGGTCGTCCGAGCCGCCCGAGACGACACTGAGCAGAAGAGCCCTTCCGTAGAAGCTCGTGATGCTGTGGAAAAGGCTGCGGACGATGGGCTCGACCGCGTCTTCGCCGAGCGTACGGAGCAGAACTCTCACTGGGCTCAAGACAGCCCATTCACTGCCCGGAGACAGCATCCCAGTAGATCCCAGCCGGATGCGCGGCAGTTGACGCATCAACGCTTTGGCCGTGGGCAGTACCTGCTCCTCGGACACATCGCGGAGGTAGGGGACAAGACGCTTGAGGACATCGTCCAGCGTGAGGTCCGGCACCTGTCCCAGCGCCTCGGTGAGGGCGGACTCGTCGCCGATCGCACCTGCGACGCTCTCGATACACCGAATGGGTGCCCGTCCGGCGGGAAGCCGCCGGTGGAGGTAGAAGTCCAGCACTCTTCTGCAGGCCACGCGCCGGTCCCGTTCCCAGGCCGGTACCCAGTCAGAGCCGTAGTTGCTGCCACCGAAGAGCCTTTCGGCGGCGGGGAACAGCAGACGGATGACCGACTGGGCTTGCCCGTCCAGGAGAAGGGTGAAGTCCTCCACGAACGCCTTCTCGCGCGGAGTCTGCCCGTTGTTGCGCTGATAGATCGTGCTGGTTCCCGTGACCAGATCCACCGAAGCCGGCAGCAGGTCGTGCGCTGCGGGATACCGGACACGGAGCGCCTCGAGAGCCAGAACGTCGACGAGACTCACTTCTGCGCGCAGGCTACGAACGGTCAGAGGCACTGACGCCAAGTACCGCTTCACATCCCGGATGGTGGAGAACAGGGGAAGAACGACCTGCACAAACATATCCGGCCACCGGGCCTCGTCGAACGGTCCGAAGTCGATCCCGTCGAGCGCTTCGGCCAGTCCTTGGCCGATGACTGGCGAGAGCGCCTGCGTGGGGAGCGGAGGCACGTCCATCGCGATCTTCACGATCTTCTCGAGGTACGCGGATCCCTCGACAGCTCCGTCCGTCAGCGCCCTCTCCACTACGGAACGGTCGAAGCAGAGCACGTAGACGATGTTCGGGAACGACCCCGTCAAACGCACGAGCCGGAAAAGGTCGCGGATCTCCTGCTGTGACAGGCGGTCGATGTCGTCGACGAAAACCACGATCCGCCCTGGCAGAGCGGCGAGGAGTGCAGTGAGCTCCGCGCGCTGTTGGTGGATGGTCTCCTGTTCCTCGCCCAGGAGCTTGGACGCTCCGGTGGCGACGGCGCTTGCACCTTCTAGAACGGCCCCGGCGCCAGGGATGAACTTCAGCGGAGACAGAGCGGACGAGTACCTGCCCAGACGCTCGGCGACTGTGCGGCCCGCGCCTTTTAGTCTGTCCTTCAGCCCGCGTTCGTCGCGCAGTTGTCCGGCGAGCTCGTCGAAGAAGAACCGCATGAGCTGGTCGGTTCCGGAGAAGAACCACGGGTTGAACTTGACGACCTGGACGTCGTCGAGCGATTCCAGGGCACTCGCAGTGAGGTTCAGCAGTGACGTCTTGCCCGAGCCCCATCTTCCCGTAAGCGCGACAACTGCGCCGTGCTTCGCAGAGGTCCTGTGGATTTCCGCCGCGAAGGCGTCCGCGAGCCCGGAGCGCTGCAGCAGGTCTTCGCTGGCGTCCTCAATTGGGTCGTCCCCGTTAAGCAGACTGCTGATGTTGATTGAAGCGCCGTCGTCCATGCCTACCCACCCCTGGTCGCTGTGGAAGGTGAGCGTAACGCCGCCCACTGACATCGGGACGAGGGTTCCGCGACGGTGAACGGATCTTCGGCTTGCTCACGGTGCAGGGCTGCTCGCCCCCAGCGCCACCACCCCGGAACCGGTCGACCTCGACGCCGTCATCGAGCACGTGGGCGCTCACCGTGACCGTCCACCGCGCTCCCCGCCCGGCACGGCCATCCGCACCGTATGGTTGCTGCCGGTCGCGACCTGCTCGGTACTACTACGTACGCTGAATGTGCCCTTCACGGCACGGCCGCTGCGCCTAGCCTCGAAGTTTCGTGACGGTCCGCCGACGGAGTCGGTGGACCGTTTTCGTGTCGTGGGCTGAGGCTGTGCAGGCCGAGGGCCCGAGTGTCGTCTCGGGGTGGCGCCGGGTTCCACTGCTCCGGGTGTTGGGGTGCTGTCGAAGGGACGGGGAATCCGCTGGTCAGCCAGGGTCGGGCAGTTGGGTGAGCCGGACGAGGGCTGCGGTGATGTGACCGGTCCAGGGCCAGTGCCGGGCCAGGCGGAGGATCCGCCGACGGCCGGTGGTCACGAGCTGTCCGACCGCGGTGAACAGGCGGAGCCGCAGTCGGCGGGGGTCCCAGACACGGGCCTTGCCGGTCAGGGCGAGCATCTGCATCCAGGCCAGCAGGTCGAGAGCGATCTGCACGATCTCCAGCCAGATCCGATTCTGGGCCGTGCGGTGCAGGGGCAGGTTACGCAGGCCGGTGGCCCGGGCGGCACGGATGCGGTCCTCGGCCCGGGCCCGCAGCCGGTGACGGAGCTCGAGCTCGGCGATCGGCCGGCCCGAGGTGTTGGTGGCGAAACAGGTCAGCCGCATGCCATCCGCGTCCGTGAGCCGCAACTGGGCCCCGGGGTGCGGTCGTTCCTTCCTGACGATCAGCCGCATGCCCTTGGGCCAGCCGTCCAGAACGTCGCCGGTGAGTTCGGCGACCCAGGCGCCGTCGCGGATCTCGCCGTCCGCCTCGACGGCCGCCGTCCAGGCCGATGCCGGAACCTTCATCACATGCTGGTGGACCTGCTCGGTGATCACCATGCCTACCGAGTAGGACAGCCACCGTCCCCGCTGAGCGAGCCAGGCGACGAAGTCGTGGGTGCCGCCCGCGGAGTCGGTGCGGATCAGGGTGCGGCGCCCGCGTCGGTATTTCTTCGGCAGCTGGGCCAAGGCCAGCCGGGTGGCGGTGATGTGGTCGGCCGCCGTGTTCGATCCCGCATTGCCTGGTCTGAGCAGGGCTACGACCGGTTCACCCGTGCCGCCCGGTCCGTGGTCGACGAACCCCATCAGCGGGTGGTGGCCGTAAGTTCGTTTCCACGTGGGTGCGGCGTCCTCTTTGTCCGAGTGTGCGATCACCAGCACACCATCGAGGTCCACGGTCACCGTCCCGCCCGCGTCAGGCGCTTCCCGGCCAGCCAACCGCCAGACACGTCGGCGGACTTCAGCCCGCGCGGCACGGATCGCACGCAGGGCCTTCTCCTCAGAGGCTGCGAGGGTGTCGACGAGGCGGGAGACCGTCGGATCGGAGGCCACCGGCCCGAACACGTACGACTCGGCCCGCAGCACCCCGACATCCGCGAGGCAGTCCCCGCCCAGCGCGACCGCCAGGGCCACGTCCAGCAGGATCTTGCCCGGATCGTGCACCGCCCGAACCTTCCGCCACGGCGTCAGCGCCGCTGATATCGCGGCGTCCAGGCCGGCCTTGCGGACTGTCTAGACCAGCAGCACACCCCCGGCCTGCGAGACCGCCGCCCGGCCGCCGCCCTCGATGTGGACACGCGGGTACGACCCGATGCGCTTCTTCATCTGGATAGTGCTTCTTTCCTGCGACGACCTGGACCCTGGATACGTGTCACCGTTGCAGGCAGAAGCACTCCTCGCGTTTTTGATCACCACCCGACACCCTGCCGCGTAAAGGCGCGTAGCTAACAGGTGTTGCTGGACCGGTTGCGGGAGGCTCACTGGCTGGACTTCTCTCGTGACAAGCTCGATGCCTCGCAAGTGCAGGCCAAGCGGGGGCGAAGCCATCCGAACGGTGGGCCGAGTCCGGTTGCCCGGGGGCCACCCGAAGTCCTTCCTCAGACGTGCACTGTCCCCAGTAGTGCACGGGTCTCGGCGACTACCCGCGCGTTGAACGCCGGGTCGTGCACCTGTGCGGAACCCCGCATTGGTCGTCCTTTCTCGTCGTAGTAGACGCCGGTGGTGTCCGATTCGTCGGTGAGTATCCGGGTGATCATGCGAGCAGCGGTGCCCGGGTTGGTCCAGTACTTGATGAGCGGGGCCAGTGGCGAGAGCACGTACTTCGACAGCAGACGCAGGAACAGGCCGGCGTCACGGCCGAGATTCGTGCCGGGAGCGAAGCCGGGCTCGATGGCGTTGAACCGCAGTCGGGGTGTTTCGCGGGCGAAGGCGAGCACCGTTGCCAGGTTGCACTGCTTGGAGGTGGCGTAGGCGTCTCCGCCGGGCAATTTCGAGCCGCCGGGCTTCCACTCGCCACGGGTGCTCGCCTCGGCAGAGATGTACCGGGCGCCGCGGAAACCGGACATGGTGGCGGCCTTGCGCTCCGGATCCTCCACAGCCGAGACGATGAACACCACCTGTGTGCCGTCTTGGAGGTGGGGCACGAGCGTCTCGGTGAACACGAAAGGCCCGATGTGGTTGGTCGCGTAGGCGATGTCCCAGCCGAGGGCGTTCGTGCCGGGACGGTTGGGGAAGATCCCGGCGTTGTTGAGCACGCCAGTGATCGGAAGGCCGAGCTCGGTGATCTGAGCGACGGCGCGTCGCACGCTCGTCAGGTCCGAGAGGTCGCAGAGGACGGACACGGCCTTTCCGCCTCTGCATTCGATGCTGCTGCGCACGTCATCGAGCTTGGCGGCGTTGCGGCCGACCAGCACGACGGTGCCGTGCTTGGCCAGTTCGAGGGCGGTGCGGCGGCCGAAGCCGGAGGTCGGGCCGGTGATGACGTAGACCTTGTCGGGCATGGTACTCCTTAGAGGTCTGACTAGTCAGTCATTAATGGGTGTGCGTGAGTGCGAGGAAGTGGGCCCGGGGCGGGTCAGCCGATCATGCGCCAGAGTGCGTCGAAACCGGACTGCTTGTGCTCTTCGGCGCGGTCCGGGTCGCCGATGATGTAGTCGATGGTGGCCTCAGCCAGGGCATTGGACAGCGTGAACACCAAAGCCGCCGGGGCATCGCGCATCGGGCCGTTCGCCCGGCTGCGCTCCAGGATCTCTCCGATGCCTGTCATGGTCCGGTTTGCGGACTCATGGGTGGACGCCGTGATCTCGTCGGAGACCTGGAGCTGGGCCAGAGTGCGGCGCTTCAGGGGATTGGCCGTTGCCCAGTCCATCCATCGTGACCACATGTGCAGCATCTGGGTGCGCGCATCGGCTGCGGGCAGGCCGCCGAGTGCGGCTGCCCCCATCTCGCCCTTCAGCTCCAGGTAAAGCTGGTTCAGTAGATCCGCTTTGGTGTCGAAGTATGTGAACAGTGACCCGTTCGAGACGCCGGCCTCCTTCGCGATCGCCGCCGTCGCCGCCCCCAGCCCCTGAGCAGCGATGATCCGCGTGGCGGCGGCCATGATCGCCGCACGCTTGTCGTCGCTCCTCGGTCTGGGCATGATGACATCATGTAGGAGAGTGATCGGTCAGTCAAATGTAGGGGGCACGCTTCCCTCGACGCACACCGCAGCAGGTATCCCCACGCAGCCACCCGCCTGAGCTTCGGTCGGCTCAGGGGCGGTTGGTCTTGGTCACGGCCGAGACCAAGGACCGCCCGCCTGCCGCCGCCAGACCTTCAAGTAAAGGGAACCGGGTTCTTAGAGGGCATTTGATCTAAGCGAATTGCCCTTTCTGTTCTAGTAAGTCCCTCGCCAGGTTGGTGTCGTCTCGTCCGTTATGCGCTTGGCGAGGTTGTCGATCGAGGCGACGTGGATCATAGCCTCGGAGCTGGCC
>NZ_JBIAGM010000047.1:0-29634 GCF_042869815.1 Streptomyces sp. NPDC006739 | reverse complement strand
TGGTACTGCAGGGGGGACCCTGTGGGAGAGTAGGACACCGCCGAACAATTCTTGGGAAAACCCCGCATCGAAAGATGCGGGGTTTTCTGCGTTCAAAGCCCTTCAAAGCCCTTCAAAGCCCTTCAGGGCCTGTATTCAGGCCCTTTCAGCCGAAGCTCACTTCTGCTGTTTGTACCGCTTCGGTCTTGCGGCCCGGTGCGCTGTGCCACTTCCAGTAGAGGTTGGTGTGGGCGATCACCTGGTCCGGTGCAGGAGCGCCGTACTGGGTCAGGTCCTCCGTGGTGTGGGCGTCGGCGACCAGCGTCGCGTCGTACCCACGAACCAGGGCGCCGTGCAGCGTGGAGCGGATGCACACATCCGTCTGCGCGCCGGTGACGACCAGCCGGCCCACTCCGCGCTCGGCCAGGACCGACTCCAGCTCGGTCTCCTCGAAGGAGTCCGGCCAGTTCTTGTGGACGAGCGGCTCGGCGTTCCGACGCTTCAGCTCCGGCACGTACTCCCAGTTCTCGCTGCCGCGTTCCAGGTCGTCGTCGGAGTGCTGGACCCAGATGACCGGAACGTCCTCCGCGCGGGCCTTGTCGATCAGGGTGTTGATGTTCGCGATGGCTTCGTCGCGGTGCGGGGAGCCCGCCACCACGCCGTTCTGCACGTCGATGACGAGAAGTGCCGTCTTCGGTCGATCGGGAAGTGTGGTCATGACGTCCACCGTAGGACCCGCCACTGACAGGCCCGTATATGGCATGAGTACTTCGGCCGGCGCGGGCTACCGTGGCTCCATGAGCAGCCTCACCAGCCTGACCAGCGATGACTACGTCGTGCGAGCCATACGCCCCGAGGAGTGGCCCACCGTGAAGGAGTTGCGCCTCCTCGCGCTGCGGGACCCCGTCGCCCATCTCGCCTTCCTGGAGTCGTACGAGGAGGCCGAGGCCAGGCCCGACTCCTTCTGGCAGGAGCGGGCCACGAGTTCCGCTGCGAAAGGGGCAGGGGCCCGGCAGTTCATCGCCGAGGCCGCCGACGGGACATGGGCCGGGAGCGTGACCGTACTGATCGAGGAGGCCGGGACGAAGGACTGGGCCGGGCACCTCGTCGAGCGACGGCAGGGGCATGTGGTGGGCGTGTTCGTCCGGCCCGAGCACCGCGGGAACGGGCTCATCGGGGCGCTGTTCGACGCGGGCGTGGCCTGGGCGTGGGAGCGCGGCGCCGAGCGGGTGCGACTGCTGGTGCACGAGGACAACGGGCGGGCGCAGGGGGCGTACCGCAAGGTGGGGTTCAGTCCGAGCGGTGTCGTCGTGCCGCTCTCCGGGGACGGGACCCAGAGCGAGGTGGAGTACGTCCTGGACCGTACGTCCTAGACCGGTAGCTCGTCGTGCGGCCAGCGGGTGCGGGCCTGTTCGCGGGAGCGCAGCAGGGCCAGGGCCCGCAGGCCGAGGTCGGGTCCGCCGGCGAGCAGGCCGGGGAGCTGGGGGAGCGGGGCCACGGCCGCGATGTCGTCCAGGACCAGGGTCAGTGGTGGGTCGAGCCGACCGGAGGATGACCGTTCGGCCATGTGCCGGCCGTGCTCGACCACGCTGGAGACGAGGGCCGTCAGGAGGGGCATCGCGCCGGGGTTGGTCCTGGGGTCCTCGATGGATTCACCGACCACATAAAGCGTGCCCCCTTCCTGGACGAAGGAATCCAGGGAGAGCGCGTCAGTTCGGTTTGTGGTGCAGGCCTCGCGGATGTTGACCGTGGAGAGCGCGTTCAGGGCGCGGCCGGTCAACTCCTGGGCGATGTCCCTGCGTTCGGGATGGGAGGTGAGCGCGGCCTCCAGCTCGCCGGCGGCGCCGGGTGCGGCCTTGGGGTGGGTCCGGAGGGTTCGTACGGCGTCCTGGATCTGGGTGCCCTGGGCCCAGCGGTGGACATGGCGGATGGTGCGGCCGTCCAGGGCCGCGGCGTGCAGGTAGCTGCGCAGGAGCGTCGTCGCGGTGTCGGCGACGGCCTGGTCGATCCTCGCGGTCGGCCGTACGGGACTGAGGAGTGCGGTGGCCCGGCTCAGTGCGGTCGGTTTGTCCTCGCAGCCCGCTGTCGGGGACCAGTGCAGGCGGGCCGGGGTGGCGCAGAGGTGGAGGGGGTCGTAGACGAGGACGGGGCCGAGTTTGGCGCGGGCGTCCTTCGTGTCCTGCCAGAGGGCGGGGTTCGAGGTGACGACCAGGGCGGGGCCCTCGGCGTCCTGGATGGCCCGGGTCGCGGTGACGCGGCGGCTGTCCTTCGGGCCGACGAGAAGACGTTCCCACCCGTCGGACCGCATGCCGTCGGACCGCATGCCATCGGCCCGCGCGCCGTCGGCCGGGGGGTCGGCCGCTTCCGTCGGCTCGGGTTCACCGCGGGGCGCGGGCACCTCAGGGTGCGGAACGGGCACGGCGACCGGCACCGGCGCTGTCACCGGTGCGGTCACGGGCACCGGCGTCGGCAGCGGTTCCGGGGCCTGCGCGGGCGTCGGCTCCGCCGCCACGGCAGCCGCCGTACGCCTTCTCGCCCTCCCGGTCCGCCACCGGGCCACCGTCCCTATGGCGAACACCGTCAGGACGAAGAGGACCATCAACTGGCCGATGAACAGGCCCCAGAAGAGCCCGTATCCGGAGAGCCGGCCCGCCGGTGCGTCGGGCCAGGCGCCGGTGATGTCGTGCGGCCGGCCGATGAGGTGGCGCATGGCCACCGGGGTGCGGGTGAAGGTGACGCCGGCCGGCCAGGAGCCGTGGGTGAAGAGGGCCGCCAGGCCCGTCGCCGTCCACACCAGCACCGTCATGCCGAGCAGGAACGCGAGTATGCCGATCAGCAGGCCGTCGGGGATGCCCCCTTGGCCGTTCCGACCGTCCCGGCCGGGACGGCCGTACAGGTCATCCCTTCGGTCCCGCCGGTCCCGCCCGTCCCAGCTGTCCCGGTCGTCCGGGCGGCGATAGGGGTCTTCGGGTCTCATCTCGGGGCCCTCGTCCTTCTACGCCACCGTCGACTCGGACGACCCGTCGAGGTCGCCGATGTGCTGTTCCACGAAGGCCGCCGCCCGCTCCTCCGCCTCCAGTTCGGCGGCGCGCAGGGCGTCGTCGGCCAGCTCACGGTCGGCGGACGACTCCGTCATCGCGCGGTCGGTGAAGACGAGCGGGCGTTCGGTCTCGGTGATCAGGTGTTTGACGACCTGGACGTTGCCGTTGACGTCCCAGACCGCGATGCCGGGGGTGAGCGTCGGGATGATCTCCACGGCCCACCTGGGCAGACCGAGCACCCGGCCCGTCGCCCGTGCCTCGTCCGCCTTCTGGGCGTAGATGGTCCGTGTCGACGCCATCTTCAGGATCGCCGCGGCCTCCTTGGCCGCCGCCCCGTCGACCACGTCGCTCAGGTGGTGCACGACCGCGACGAACGACAGGCCGAGCCGGCGCCCGAACTTCAGCAGCCGCTGGAACAGCTGGGCGACGAACGGGCTGTTGATGATGTGCCAGGCCTCCTCGACCAGGAAGATGCGCTTCTTCCGGTCGGGGCGGATCCAGGTGTGCTCCAGCCACACGCCGACGATCGCCATCAGGATGGGCATGGCGATGGAGTTGCGGTCGATGTGGGAGAGGTCGAAGACGATGAGGGGGGCGTCCAGGTCGATGCCCACCGTCGTCGGGCCGTCGAACATGCCCCGCAGGTCACCGTCGACCAGGCGGTCCAGGACCAGCGCCACGTCCAGGCCCCACGCCCGTACGTCGTCTATGGCGACGTTCATCGCCTCCGCCGACTCCGGCTCGGGGTGTCGTAGCTGCTCGACGATGTCGGTCAGGACCGGCTGGCGGTCGAGGATCGTCTCGTTGACGTAGGAGTGGGCGACCTTGAGGGCGAAGCCGGACCGCTCGTCGAGGCCGTGGCCCATCGCGACCTCGATGATGGTGCGCAGCAGCGCGAGCTGGCCGGTGGTGGTGATCGCCGGGTCGAGGGGGTTGAGCCGGATGCCGTGGTTCAGGGCCGCGGTGGGGTCCAGGCGGATGGGGGTTATCCCCAGCTCCTCGGCGATGAGGTTCCACTCGCCGACCCCGTCCTCGCCCTGCGCGTCCAGCACGACGACCTGGCGGTCCCTGAAGCGCAGCTGCCGTAGGACGTAGGTCTTCTCCAGCGCCGACTTGCCGTTGCCGGACTCGCCGAGGACCAGCCAGTGCGGGGCCGGGAGCTGCTGGCCGTACAGCTGGAAGGGGTCGTAGATGTAGCCCTTCCCGGAGTACACCTCGCGGCCGATGATGACGCCGGAGTCGCCGAGGCCGGGGGCGGCGGTGGGCAGGTAGACGGCCTGGGCCTGGCCCGTGGAGGTGCGCACCGGAAGCCGGGTCGTCTCGACCTTCCCGAACAGGAAGGAGGTGAAGGCGTCGGTGAGGACGGACAGCGGATCCCGCATGTATGGCCCTACCTTCGGATGCCGGTGGCGAACGGGAGGGTGTTCACGAAGGCCCGGTGGTGCTCACGGTCGCACCACTCCAGCTTCAGGTACGACTTTCCGGCCGACGCCCTTATGGTCCGCTTGTCCCGGTTCAGGGCCTCCGGGGAGCGTGAGGACACGGTGATGTAGCCGACCAGGTTCACTCCGGCGGCCCCGCTCGCCAGGTCCTCGCCGCGCTGGTCGAGGCGGTTGTGGGCGGCGATGTCGCGCGGGTCGACGGTGCGGTTCATCTTGGCGGCGCGGGAGGCCTCGGCCTCGTCGTTGGTCTTCTCGGTGAGCATGCGTTCGATGGCGATCTCGGTGGGTTCGAGGTCCATCGTGACGGCGACCGTCCGGATGACGTCCGGGGTGTGGACGAGCAGCGGCGCGAGGAAGTTGACGCCGACCGGGGTCATCGGCCACTCCTTCACCCACGCGGTGGCGTGGCACCACGGCGCGCGGGTGGAGGACTCGCGCGTCTTGGCCTGGAGGTACGTCGGCTCCATGGCGTCCAGCTCGGCCGGCCAGGCGTTGCGCTTGGTCATCGCCTGGATGTGGTCGATGGGGTGGTCGGGGTCGTACATGGAGTGGATGAGGGAGGCGAGGCGGCCCTGGCCGAGCGGCTGGCGCACGCGGATGTCGGCCTCCTGCAGGCGCGAGCAGATGTCGGTCAGCTCGCGTGCCATGACGACCGCGAGACCCGCGTCCCGGTCAAGTTTCCGTCCCGCCTGCGGGCGGGCGGCCCGGGCCATGGCATGAGCCTCGGCGGACAGTTCACGGGTGTAGTGCATGCAGGCGACGAGGTAGGCGCGGTGCTGCTCGCTGCTGGTGGACACCATGGACTGCAGCTGGTCGTACGACGATGCCAGCCAGGCCGGTGCCTTCTCGTCCCCCCGCTGGGAGACGTCCTTGGCGTGGGCGTCGGGGTCGGCGGGGAGGGTGCGGGCGAGCATCTGGAGCCGGGTGACGAAGCCGTCGCCGTTGGCCACGTGCTTGAGCAGGGTGCCGAAGCGGTCGACGAGGGCTTCCTGGTCCTCGGAGTCGCGCAGGCCGACGCCGGGGCCCTCGATCTCGATGGCCGCGGTGACCGTGCGGCGGTCGGCGTGCAGGAGTACGGCGATCTCGTCGGGGCCGAAGGGGGCGGCGAGCCAGTTGATCCGGCCGATGCCCGGGGGCGGGCCGATCTCGACTTCCTTCCCGTCGAGCCGGACGCCCGCCTCCATCACGCCGGAGCGGTAGACGGTGCCCTGCCGCAGGACGCGCTTGTAGCTGCGGTTGATCTCGAACCACTTGTAGAACGTGCGGCGCTTGTAGGGCACGTAGACCGCCGCGAGCGCGATCAGCGGGAAGCCGGTCAGCAGCACGATCCGCAGGGACAGGACGGGGACGAGCAGTCCGCACATCATGCCGAGGAACGCGCCCACGACGATGAGCGCGATCTCGCCGGACTCGCGGTTCCGGCCGATGACCGCGTTCGGCCGGGCGCGGCCGATCAGATACGTACGGCGGGGCGTGACCGGATGGGACAGATGGGACTCGGTCGTCAACGCCCTTCACCTCCTGAGCGATTGCTGCTGTTGCGGGCGTTGCTGGCGTGCGGGGTGTTCACCGGGCTGCCGGCGCGGGGTACCGGGGCGGCGGAAGGGACCGTTCCGCCGCCGGCGGTGCGCGAGCTGTGCGCGGCGACTCCGCCGCTGGCCGGGTTGGCGGGGCGGGGGGTGCCGCCGCCTCCGGCCTGGCCGCCGCCGTTGTCGTTCGCGCGGGAGCTGTGTGTCTTGATGCCCTGGGCGACCAGGGTGGCCGGGGAGCTGATGACCGCGGCGGCCTTGCCCTCGGCGCCCTGCATGAGGCGGTTGTTGCGGGAGCCGGCGATCTCGTCGCCGAAACCGGGCACGAAGCGGTAGATCATCGCGCTGGCGAAGATGGCGAGCAGGATGATGGCGAGGCCGGATACGACGGCGGAGAAGGCGTTGGGGCCGTTGTCCGAGGAGAGGGCGCCGGCCAGTCCGAGCACTATGACGATCACGGGCTTGACGAGGATGACGGCGATCATGATGCCCGCCCAGCGGCGTACGTGTCCCCACAGGTTCTTGTCGACCAGGCCGGCGTAGACGACGGTGCCGAGGAGGGCGCCGACGTAGAGCAGGGCGGCGCGGATGACCAGCTCCAGCCAGAGGACGCCGGCGGCGAGGATGGACACGAGGGAGACCACGATCAGCATGATCGGGCCGCCGCCGATGTCCTCCTTCTTGTTCAGGGCACCGGAGAAGGTGCCGAAGAACGTGTCGGCCTGGTCGCCGGTCGCCCTCGCGAGCACCTCGGTGACGGCGTCCGTGGCCGATACGACCGTGTAGAGGATCAGCGGGGTGAAGGCGGAGGCCAGCACGGTCAGCCAGAGGAACCCGACGGCTTCGGAGATCGCGGTGGTCAGGGGCACACCGCGCACCGCCCGCTTGGCCACGGCGAGCAGCCACAGCAGGAGGGTGAGGATGGTCGAGGCGGCAAAGACGACGGCGTACTGCTGCAGGAACTTGGGGTTCGTGAAGTCGACGTTCGCCGTCTCCTTCACCGCGTCACTGAGCTTCCCGATGGTCCAGGAGGCGGCATCGGCACAGCCCTTGCCGAGGGAGGCGAGGGGGTCGAGGGTGGAGGTCAGGGGGTCGGAGGGGGTGGTTGTCAGCCCTTTGGTGCCGCTGTCGTTCTGGCAGTACTTCTTGGCGGGCCCCGCAATCAGCGAGCAGGCGTCGTTGCTCTTGGACGGGGTCGGCTTCGGTGCTGCGAAGGCGCTCGTGGCGAGCAGTACGGCGGATGTCTGTACGGCGGCCACGAGGCCAGTGAGCTTGAGCGCGCGGTGCTGGCTACCGGGCATAGGTGAAGCCTCCGAACTCCTGGACCGCCTTGCTGATCTCATCACCGCTGGACACCGGATTGTCACCGGCGACAGGGGTTGGGCCGGTCTTCTGACTGGATCCGAGGACCTTCCAGTCGTTGTCGCTCCAGCTCAGCCTCATGGTCACGGTGAACCAACTGCTGGTCACCGGGTCGGTCGCGTTGCCGCCGGCGATGCCGAAGAGGCCGTTGCACCACACCTCGACGGTAGCCGCGCTGTCGGTGAAGGCCGTGACCTTCGTGCCGACCGGCAAGGTGCGGTTGACGAACGTGCTGCCCTTGGGCGCGGTGCCGTCGTCGTTGAGGCCGATCTTCTTCAGGAAGGCCACCGAGTAGTCGGCGTCGAACCCGGACTGGAGGCGGCTGACGGTGCTGGGATCCGAGATGGTCTGCACGATCTCGTGCCGTCTGACGGTGTTGAACATGCCGTCAGAGCCCAGCACCATGGCGTAGTTCGCGGCAGCGCTCTGCACGCCTTGCCCATCCCGCGCGAACCCCGACGGAATCCCCCCGCTCTTCGTGTCCACCGGCTTCACCCCGCTCGCGGATGTCGCCGAGCTCGCGGGAGTGTCCTTGTTGCTGCCGGTCGTCGAGCCCTTCGTGGAGTCCCCACGGTTCGCGAAGGCGATCGCCGCGATGAGGAGGACGACCACGCCGACGACCGTGACCAGGCTCCGGGAGGTGGAGCGGCCGCCCCGACGGGCGGCCCCGCCGTACGGGTCGCCGTCGGGCAGCCGCGTGCGTGTCTGGCCCTCGTCGGTGTAACCCTGCTCGTCTCCGAGACTCATGCCGCGTACGCCCCCTCGACGTCGTAGACATACGACGGTAGCCGTGCTGGTTCCCGCGCGGGCGCGGTGTGGTGACTCGACATCAGGGAAACGCAACCTCAGCCGGGGAGAGGAAGGGGGAGGAGGGCCGGGCGCGCCCGGAGGGAACAGGGCGTCAGACCGCCATGCCGTACACGATGGTGAACAGTGTGCCGAGGGAGCCGATGATGAAGACCCCGGTCAGGCCGGCGATGATGAGGCCCTTGCCCTGTTCGGCGCTGAAGGTGTCCCGGAGGGCCGTGGCGCCGATGCGCTGTTTGGCCGCGCCCCAGACGGCGATGCCGAGGCAGAGCAGGATGGCCACGGCCATCACCACCTCGATCATCACCTTGGCCTCGTTGCCCAGGCTGCCGAAGGGGCCCCAGTTCGGAGCGATCCCGCCGATGATGGTGTTGATGTTGCCCTTGTCGGCCGCAAACAGCATGTAAGTCACCGCCCCTGATGGGTAGTTCCGAGAGGCCCCTGCCGGTGTGCAGAGGTCAGCCCTCATTCTCGCTGACGACGACGCCGTCGTATGTCGACTTGGCGTCATTGATTGGCGGGTTTCGCGCGAATGGCTCGTACCGTCACTCTGTGTATCACGGCAGGTCACGCCGGGCAATGAGGTCCGGGGGGAACCTGTGGTGTGGTTCCGTCGTTGACCTCCCTTACGGCCTGGCACGGTTTCTGACGGCCGGTCGGGTGAGGCGTCGTCTCGATGGTCTCATGACGAACGGGCCCCGGCGATTGCCGAGGCCCGTCGTCCCGCGTCGCTTGTCGTCGGGGTCAGCCGGTGAAGGCCGAGACGCCCTGCGGGGTGCCCCAGCCGGTCGGGCCGTCGTAGCCGGACCGGGCGGTGCACAGGTAGCTGGTGGAGCAGGTGCCGTTGTTGCCGCTGGTGACGTCGTTCAGGGCCGGGGTGCCGGCCTTGGCGTAGGGGAAGGAGGAGGGGTGGGAGCCGGCGGAGGGGGTGCCGGCGAGGGCGTAGACACCGGCGATGATCGGTGACGAGGCGCTGGTGCCGCCGAAGGTGTACCAGCCGGCGGTGACGCCGTAGGAGTCGTAGACGGAGACGCCGGTCGCCGGGTCGGCCACGGCGGACACGTCCGCGATGGTGCGCTTGGTGCAGCCGGTGTCGGTCTGCCAGGTGGGCTTGGCGTCGTAGGCGGAGCAGCCTGAGCCGGTGCCCTCGGTGCCGCTGGTCTTCCAGACGGTCTCGCTCCAGCCGCGCGTGGTGGTGGCCTTGGCGAGGGCGGTGCCGCCGACGGCGGTCACGTACTTCGAGGCGGCCGGGTACTCGGCCCCGTAGCCCGCGTCGCCGGCGGAGACGGTGATGGCGACGCCCGGGTGGTTGAAGTACGAGGAGTCGTACGACGCGTCCGAGGAGGACTCGGAGCCGCCGTAGCTGTTGGAGACGTACTTCGCGCCGAGGGTGACCGCGCGGTTGACCGCCGTGCCCAGGTTGGCCATGGTCGCGGACTTGGCCTCTACCAGCAGGATGTTGCACTTGGGGCAGATGGCGGAGGCCATGTCCAGGTCGAGGGACTCCTCTTCGGCCCAGCCGCTGTCGGCGGAGGGCAGGGAGGTCGTCGAGCCGGTCTGGCTGACCTTCTTGAAGCAGCCGTTGGCCGTGGTGCATGCGCTCAGGCCGTAGTGCGAGCGGTAGGTGGCGAGGTCGGCCTCGGCGTTCGGGTCGTCGTAGGCGTCGACGATGGCGATGGTCCTTCCGGAGCCGTTGGAGGCGGCGGCGGAGGTCAGGCCGTAGGCCGAGCGGAGGTCGCTTGGGCCGTAGCCGGAGGGGGTGGAGGCGTCGGCGGCCTTGGGGGTCACGCCGGTCTTGGCCGCCTGGGCCTGCTGGAAGGCGGTCAGTCCGCCGGTGACGCGCAGTGCCTTGCAGGCCATCTGGCCCTTGGCGGGCGCGGAACAGGCCTTGGTCCAGGTGACGTTGCTCGAGCTGCTTGAGGTGCTCGCGGCGGCGTCCGCGTGTGCTGCGGCGCCGAAGCCAGCGAGGACGAGGGCCGTGGTGGCGGCGACGGCGGAGCCTATTCGGCGCCAGTGGCCGGGGGTGCCCGGTCTGTCGGTGCGGGTCGTACGCATCGTGCAGCCTCCTGATGCTCCGGGTGGGGTGGTACGGAACAGCGGCGGTGCGTGCGGGGGGTGCGTGCGGGTGTTTCGCGAAGACGATCCCTTGTTGAGTACGTGACAACAAGGGGCTGTCGGCTTCCTTACTTGCGTCTTACCTGACCTGATGGCCCTCTTGGTTCAACTCACAGGTGTCGCAGGGGAGTACGGACCTGGGCGCCCACGTCACCATCGGATCCCTGGATGAAGTGGTCGAACTCGCTGTACCGACGGCGAGCACGAAGGCGTTCCACTTGGGCCGACTCGTGGGGCGTCCCTGTACTGCGGGAAGTGGGCGAGTCGAGGGGCGGGAAGCTGCTGTGGACCGACTGTCGGTAGCCCTGAGCGAGAGCCAGGACGCCACTGCTCACGTGTCGAACTCGCCGACCCAGGAACGCTGTAGAAGATGCTTGGGCAGGTACTGGGACTGGACCTCGACGGGGAGGTCGTTGTCGTAGGCCATGCATGCGATGGCGAGGAGACCGAGCGCGACCAGGCCGTCACTGCTCTGAGCTCGTTCCTCGCCATCCGCCCAGTACTGCTTGTGCCAGGTGAGGAACTCAAACAGTGCGCTGTTGAATCGCTCGGCATCACCACGATTGCAGAGCTGGAAGAGTTCGAGAGGCGGGTACAGAAGCTTCAGTAGCGTCTCTTTGTCGGCGATGTGAGGAGCCGTGTCCGGGTCGGTTTTCTTGATTGCGGCGACGAGTTTGTCCCACATCTCGGCAGGGCGCTGGAACCAGAAGCTCTGCAGAGCTTCCACCCAGTCGTAGACGTACTCGTCGAATACGGCACCGGACTGGCGGAGGAAGGACACCGGCACATGGGCCAGCCTGTCGAGTCGTTCGTTCTCACGACAGATCGTTGCCAGGTACCACGCGGTGAGCCAGGCTCCTACATGCGTATAGGAAGTCGGACCGGTCGCGGGGAGATACTTCACTTCACCAGTGCCCCCGATCCGGCACGGCACCGGGCCTTCGGCCGAGGCGGCCGAGTCGAACAGGGCGCAGCCGATCTGCATGGCCGTGACCCAGGCATCCCATGTTTCGAACTTCGAAGCCTCGGGATCGATGGCGCAGCGTGACTGAGCAAGGGCCACGCTCACGCTCAGGGCCTGACTACGACCGGTGTCGTCCGGATCTTCCAACTCCCCGACCACCCAGCTCAAGGTTTCGTCGAGTACCGCCAGGCCCTCCGCCGTGTTGTCTACGGGGTAGGCATGACGGGGAACGCTCGTGCTCACCGGTGCTCCTCAGAAAATCTTGAAATGTTCCAGCACGGCACCAGAGTACGAGGCGTCCGTGTGATCGGCTGCCTTGACCAGGACATACTGCAGTTTCCGGGCCTTCATTGCTTTGAGCAGATCCAGTGCGATACGGCCGTCCTTCGGGGAACGCGCTGCGCGGCTCTGCATCTCAGCGATGATCGTTTGAACATACTCCCTGGTGCCTTGCTTGACCAACATGCCCTGAGCCGACCCCGCGCCTCTTCGCCAGATGAGGTTTCCGGACGGTGCTTTTGCCTCGACAATGACGTAGCCGCCGTCCGGCAATTTGTACAGTTGGTCGAACATGTCCGCGCCGTTGGGCGTCTTGGGCAGGTCGACCCACTCGGCACTCGGGAATTTTTCGGGGACCACATGCAGCTCTGCCGATTTCTCGCCGAGTCGCTCCGATATTTTGCTGTTATTGGGTGTGTCGCCAAGCTGGTGGCGATAGGCATGCTGCGCGTGATGCAGGGATTCCCTCGTCGTAGCGGATGGACTTTCGTCGAACCTTCTCTCCGCGTTGGTGAGGTCCACGGATACCCTGCGGTTCTTTGCTGCCGTATCGAGGTCTGGACGGTGTGTGGGATCCACTGATTCGGGAGGGAAAAATTTTCGTCCGTATTTGATCTCGGACGGCCCGCCGGGCAGGTCGTGCTTTGATATGAGATTGCCGTTCGCGTCCTTGGCGAGGACAGGCAATTCGGCACCGTCAACGATCTTTGAGGCGTCCTTGCGGCGGTTGAGGGCGTCGTAGTGCTCTTCGCGCCAGGCTGGGTCGTTGTTGGCCTTCGAGACATGCTCGTCCCGAATGCGCTTGCGTTCCGCAGCGGTGAGTTCCCGGGTTCCGCCAGAATCAGTTCCTTCGGACCGATGGTGAGAGCTGCCTTGCCTCCCGGCGGCATCCCGGGCCCGGTGTCCGTGTGCCACATCACCGGTTGATCCTCGGCTGGATGAGCCCTCGCCTGAGGTCGCGTGGCCGCCGGCGTCTCTGCCTGGCTGCCCCGGTGTCTGCTCACTGGTGTGGGTGGAGCCCGTGTGCTCGGCTCGGGCGCCGACAAGGTCGTGCGGGTGGCCCCCGTGAGCGGCCGTGTTCAGCGCGGCATGGTCGTTCGTCGAGAGTTCGTGTGCGGCTTCGTCCACGTGCTGGCGCACGCTGCCGCTCGCGTTGAGGACGTCGCCGTTCTTGGTGAGGTAGATCGTGTTGCCGTGGGCGTCGACGTCCGGGATGGCGTCGTGCGGGATCCGGGACGGTTCCGGCAGCGCGGGCCGCTCGGGGAAGTTCAGATGTGCGCCCGCGTTGAGGTTCTTCAGCGTGCTGAACGTGTCGCCGACCTTGGTGAAGGCGGCCGTGCCCGCCTTGGCGGCATAGGTCATCGGGTCGATGGCCCGGCCCACCTTCCCGACCACCGACACCGTGCGGGCCGCCGCACCCGCCCTGGCCACACCGCCCACGCCCTCCGTGCCGGCCACCGTCAGGACGTTGAACCCGAACGCCCCCGCCGCCCGCGCCGGATTCGTCCTCCACTGGTCATAGGCGACGAAACCTTTCACCGTCTCCTTGGCCGCCGTACGCGAATCACGCAGCCACGACGGCAGCCTCTCGTCCGGAACCACCCACCAGGCGCCCATCGTGGCACTGGTCAGCGCGGAGGCCGTCGACACCTTCGCCAGGTTCTTCCACGCATCCCCCGCCGCCTGCCAGCCGTCCCAGCCGACCATCGTGCCCACACCGTCAACGGTGCCGAGGACACCGTCCTGCCAGACACCGTCGAACACCTGCTTGCCCTGATGCGCCAGCCACGCCCAGCCCTCGTACTCCCGCTCCACCGGCGCACCCCACGGCGTCTCCTTCGCGTGGTCCAGGGCCTCGGCCGTGCAGCCGTACATGTTCCTGCCGTGCGAGCCGTCGTCCGCGGTCAACGGCGTCCCGCCGATCAACGCCACGATCCGGTCGTACGTGGCCCGTTCGGCCGTGTGGAAGGCGGCGACCGTGTGGTTCACGTCGTGCCACAGGTCGTTGTTGTGATCGACCTTGTCCCGGTCCCGGCGCCAGTGCCCGTCCCCGGCCAGCGAGTTCACGAACGCACTCGCATCCGCCCTGAGCGCCTCCAGCCTCGCCACCAGAGGCCGCACCTCCACGCCGTAGTCCGACAGCGCCGCGGCCACCTTCTCCAGATCTCCGGCGAACGCGTCCGCCTTCCGCCGCACCGGCAGCGTAGTGGCGAACAACTGCTCCGCCTCGGGTGCCTTGTAGAACGCCGACAGCCCCTGGAAGTCGGTGTGCACATCCGAACCGGACGCACGGAACTGGGCCGCGTCCGCCGTCAGCAGCATCACATCCGTGTCCAGCGTCGACAGATCACCGATGAAATGCGGAATCCCCGACGGATCGATGAGCCTCGCCTCGTCGGCCACTGCTGATGGCACCCCCCGTGCTCCAGCTACTTCCATTACCCATCTAATCGCACATGCTTGCGTACGGTGCGTTGCCGGTGCAACGCGCAACGGGGTGAGGTGGCCTGATTCAGTGGTTCGAGGGCGAGTCCTGCACGGTGCGACTCACGGGTGGATCAAGGGAGTGCGGCCGGGGGCGTCGTCGATGTGCTCGGCTTCTTCGACGAAGTGGTCGAACTCGCCTGCCCGGACGCCGAGTACGAAGGCGTTCCATTTGGGGTGGTCGGTGGTGACGGCGGTGGTCGGGGCGTCGGTGGTGTGGAGGCGGAGGGTGTTGGCGTCGGTGGCGGTGAGGTGGAGGGTGGGGTGGCCGGTGCCGGGGTGTGGCTCGTTCTTGAGGGTGGCGAGGAGTGCGGCGAAGACGACGGGGGTGGTGGTGAGTATGGAGTGGGTGGGGTCGCTGGTCTCGGTTATGTGGATGGCTTGGGGGGTGGCGGCCACGTGGACGCAGGACTCGCCTTCGCCGCAGTACGACGACTTCTGCCAGCGCATGATGGACATTCCGGCCTCTCAAAGGGTCTGAATGATGGTGTGGATGAGGGCCCGTGACTCCAGTTCGATCAGGCTGAGAGCCATCAGGCGGTCGAGAATCCTGCGGTATTTGTCGAGTCGGGCTTCGGCGTCGAGCAAGGTGATGCCGTGTGACTGGTCGAGCTGAACGGTGTCGAGCTGTGGTACCGGTCCGTGGACGTAGTAGACAGGCTGGCCCGCCCCGGGGTATCCGCCGGCGTCGAACGGGATGACGTGGATCGAGATGTTCGGATGCTCGCTCATCTTGAGCAAGTGCTTTAGCTGCTGTTTGGCCACACCTCGCCCACCGAACTTCATGTGCAGCGCGGCTTCATGGATGATCGCCCCATAGGGAACTGGCTCCCGGTGGCGGAAGAGCACTGCCTGACGCTTCACGCGGAACGAGGCGCGGTGCTCTACCTCGGCGGGCGACAGTTCGGGGACGACTTGGCGGAACACCTCGCGGGCGTGGTCCACTGTCTGGAGAAGGCCGGGGATGCCCGAGGTGTGGGCGGTGCGCAGGGCAGTGCCATGCCACTCCAACTCGGCCAGATCCAGTAGCCCGGACGGCAGGATGTCGCGGTACTCCTCCCACCAGCCGCGCTTGCGTTCGCCGGTCATCCCGGCGATCGCCTCGACGAGGTCTTTGTCCGGGCATTCGTATTGGCAGGCCATGGTGCGCACGCGCTCCGCGCTCACGGCGAGACGTCCTGTCTCCATGTTGCTGACTTGGGCCTGCTTCATACCGAGGAGCCGGGCGGCTTCTGTTGACGTCAGGCCCGCGCGCTCGCGCAGTTTTCGCAGTTCGGCGCCGAAACGGAGTTGTCGCGCCGTCGGGTTGGTCCTCACGGGCATGCCCGTCACTCCTCCGCGCTGATCATCACCCGCATGGGTGGTTGCAGTACCGGTAACCCCGAATGGGATGAAGAATATATGCCGAGCCGCTACTTTGAGTTCGGCGCCGCAGAGCCCCAGAAGCGCACCGTTCGACGGAGCGGCAGGCCACTGGGTAGCCCACTGCAAGATCACAACTCCCCACAGTGATCGGAGACTTCCGATGGCCACCGTATCCCCGTCCTGGGCCTACACCCTCCAACTCCCGCACGACCCGCACGCCCCCGGCGTCGCCCGCGCCACCCTCCGCACGGTCCTCGCCGCCCACGGCCTGACCGAACTCGCCCCTACGGCCGAACTGTTGGCCTCGGAACTTCTCACCAACGCCCACCGGCACACTCGGGGCCCCTACGCCTTGCGTGTCCTCCCTACGGAACCCGGACGGCTACGGGTCGCCGTATGGGACACCGACCCGACGGTCCCGCCGGGGTTCGCCGACAGCTCCCTGCCGCCCGCGTTGCCACCGGACGACGCCGAGGGAGGGCGCGGCCTGCACCTCGTACGGTCCTGTGCCGACTCGTGGGGCGTCTCGGTACTGCGGGAACTGGGCGCGTCGAAGGGCGGGAAGCTGCTGTGGGCCGACTGCCGGTAGCCGAGGCGCTGCGACGCTGGAAGGGGGCGGGGTGTGGCGGGGTGAGCTTCCTGCTTCCGCCGCCGGGCTGGGCACCTGCCCAGCGCGAGCAGGTTTCCTATACTTTCGGCATGGACCAGGAACTGGAGCGGGCCGCGCTCGTCGCGCTGCTGCGGCGCGGGGATCGTTCCTGGCCCGATCTCACCGATCAGATCGAGACCGTAGGCAGTGCCCGCGACGTCCTGGACGACGCGCTCGAATCCTCAGGTCAGGCGGCCCTCTTCGCCACAGGTCCTGAGGTGGACCTGGAAGCGGTCGCAGCCGAGATCGCCGCCTGGGAGCGCGAGGGTATGCGGCTGGTGACGATCCTGGATGAGGACTACCCGCTCTACCTGCGGCTGGTCCACCAGCGCCCGCCTTTCCTGTTCCTGCGCGGCGCACCCGTCGAAGACGATCTACGGGTGGCTGTCGTCGGTACCCGCACTCCCACTCCGGAGGGCATCGCCCACGCCCGTGCCATCGCGGGGGGGCTCGCGGAGCGTGGCGTCACGGTGGTCTCCGGTCTGGCCGCGGGCATCGACACCGCCGCCCACGCCACCGCGCTCGCTGTCGGCGGCCGTACCGTCGCCGTCATCGGCACCGGCCTGCGTCGCGTCTACCCGGCACAGAACGCCCGCCTGCAGCAGGAGATCGCCGAGCGCGGACTGGTCGTTTCACAGTTCTGGCCGGATGCTCCGCCCTCGAAGTCGTCCTTCCCCATGCGCAACGCCGTGATGAGCGGTTACAGCCTGGCCACCGTGGTGATCGAGGCGGCCTACCGCAGCGGCGCCCGGATGCAGGCCCGGCTTGCCCTGGAACACGGCCGCCGGGTCTTCCTCATGCGTTCCCTGATGACGCACGAGTGGGCGCGTGAGTACGCGGCCAGGCCGAACACCACCGTCATCGACGGCCCCGAGGATGTCTTCCGGCACATCAACTCCCTCGTCCCCGCAACGGGCGAGCTGACCTGGACCTAGCAGGCGGCACCAAGTGACGGCTGGTGTCGGGCTTTCCGCCCGCTATGCCGGCTTCCCGCAACACGCTGGGTCGCAACGGTGGGTCGGGCGAGAGCCACCGCCCCGGCTTGACCCTCACGCCGCGTGAGGCCTGAGTCTGGCGTGCGTGAGCGACTACTACAACGCGTTCGAGATCAGTCCCGTGCCCGCCCCGGGGGCCGATGCGGTGCCGCCGGAGCCGTTTCGGGGGATCTATGGGATGCCCGCCTTCGTGACGATCCCCACGAGTGATCTGGCGGCGTCGGTGGACTTCTGGGTTCGGGGGCTCGGGTTCTTCGAGTTGTTCGGCATTCCGGGCAGGCTGGTGCATCTGCGCCGGTGGGCGTTCCAGGACGTGCTTCTCGTCCCGGCGGAGAGTGTTCCGGAGTCGGCGCCGGCCATGAGCCTCGGGTTCGCGTGCGTGCTCGGGCAGGTCGATTCCCTGGTCGAGGCCTGTCGTGCGGTGCGCCCGGGCTCGGTGGACGGTCCACGGGACACCGCCTGGAACACCCGCGACGTGACGGTGACCACCCCCGAGAACGCGCGGATCGTCTTCACCGCGGCCAAGCCCTTCGATCCCGCCAGTCAGGAGGCACGGAACCTTGCAGCCGTCGGGATCACCGCACCGGGCGTCGGTCGCCGCGACAATGAGGAGCATGCCTGATGCCACCGACGCCGATGGTCTGACCGTCGGTCAGGTCTCCACGCGGCTGGGCGTGACCGTCCGCGCGCTGCACCACTGGGACGAGATCGGCCTGGCCAGACCGTCGCTGCGCACGGCCGCCGGATACCGGCTCTACACCGCCGGCGACCTGGAACGCCTGCACCGCATCGTCGTCTACCGTGAGATCGGTCTCGGCCTGGACCGGATCCGGCCCATCCTGGACGACCCGGCCACGGACGTTCCCGGCGCCCTGCGCGCGCAGCGCGCCCAGGTCGCCGAACGGATCGACCGCCTGAAGCAGCTCGGCGTCGGACTGGACCGGATGATCGACGCCCACGAGCGGGGCCTGCTGCTGACCGCCGAGCAGCAGGCCGAGATCTTCGGGCCCCGGTGGAACCCGGACTGGCCCGCCCAGGCCCGTCAGCGCTACGGGGACACGACGCAGTGGCTGCAGTACGCCGAACGCTCGGCGTCTCGCGGTCCGGAGGAGTGGCAGGCCATCACCGATGCCATGACCGGCCTCGAACGCGCCCTCGGGGACGCGATGGACGCCGGTGTCGCACCCGGCAGCCCGGAAGCCGGTCGTCTCGTCGAGCGGCACCGCGAGGTCTTCGCCTCGTACTTCCCCCTCACCAGGCGGATGCAGGTCTGCCTCGGCCGTATGTATGAGGCGGATCCGGGATTTTCCGTCCATTACGACGGCATCCGCGCCGGCCTCGCCTCGTGGTTCCGTCGCATCATCGACGCCGACGCGCGCGCCCACGGCATCGACCCCGACACCGCGACCTGGGAGTAGACGGGGCGACGGCCGCAAAGGCAGACGGGCCGCGGCTGGATGCCGTGGCCCGTCCTCTTCCAGCGCCGCCGAGGGGACCCCACGTCCCCCTCAGTGGGCGGCTCCCCGTGACCCGACGGGGTGGTCGTGCGATGTCAGCCGGCGGAGAAGGCGCTGACGCCCTCCGGGGTGCCCCAGCCGGTCGGGCCGTCGTAGCCGGACTTCGCGGTGCAGAAGTACGAGGTGGTGCAGGAGCCGTTGCTGCCGCTGGTCACGTCGTTGAGGGCGGACGTGCCGGCCGCGGCGTAGGGGTACTTGGCCGGGTAGTCGCTGCTGCCCGGGGTGCCGGCGAGGGCGTAGACCGAGGCGATGATGGGCGAGGAGGCGCTGGTGCCGCCGTAGGTGTTCCAGCCGGTGCCGTCGGAGCCGTAGGTGTCGTAGACGGAGACGCCGGTGGCGGGGTCCGCGACGGCGGAGACGTCGGCGATCATGCGCTTGGCGCAGCCGCTGTCGGTCTGCCAGGTGGGCTTGGCGTCGTAGGCGGAGCAGCCGGAGCCGGTGCCCTCGGTGCTGGAGGTGTTCCAGACGCTCTCGGTCCAGCCGCGGCTGTTGGAGGACGTCTTGAGGGCGGTGCCGCCGACGGCGGTCACGTACTTCGAGGCGGCCGGGTACTCGGCGCCGTAACCCTCGTCGCCCGCGCTGGCGGTGATGGCCACGCCCGGGTGGTTGTAGTACTTGGAGTCGTAGGAGGTGTCGGAGGAGGACTCCGCGCCGCCGTAGCTGTTGGAGACGAACTTGGCGCCCAGCTTGACGGCCTCGTTCACCGCCGCGCCGAGGTTGGCGTCGCTCGCCGACTTGGCCTCGACGAGGAGGATGTTGCAGTTCGGGCAGGCCGCGCTGACCATGTCGAGGTCCAGCGACTCCTCGCCGGCCCAGCCGCTGTCGGCGGTGGGCAGGGAGGTCGTGGAGCCGGTCTGGGAGACCTTGCTGAAGCAGCCGTTGTCCGAGGTGCAGTCGGGCAGGCCGTAGTACGAGCGGTACGTGGCCAGGTCCGCCTCGGCGTTCGGGTCGTCGTACGCGTCGACGATGGCGACGGTCTCGCCGGAGCCGTTGGAGGAGGCCGCGCCGGTCAGGCCGTACGCCGACTGGATGTCGCTCGGGCCGTAACCGGTCGGGTCGGCGGAGGCGGCGTTCGGCCGGACGGTCTTGGCGGCGATGCCCTTGAGGGCGGCCTGCTTCTCCATGAAGGCGGTGGTGCCGCCGGTGACACGGAGGGCGTCACAGGCGGCGAACCCCTTCTTCGGGGTCGCGGCACAGGCCTTCTCGTACCGGACGTGGGCCTTCGCGACCTGGGCGGCGACGGCCTTGGCACTGACCTTGTGGGGGGCGTCGGTGGCGGTCGCCGCGTTCGCGTGGACCGCGGTGCCGAGGCCGGCGAACACGAGTGCGGCGGTGGCCGCGGTGGCGGAGCCGATCCGGCGCCATCTGCCGGATATGTGGGGGGCGTTGGGGGTGGACGTACGCAACGTACAGCCTCCTGTGTGAGGTGTGCAGAGGCCTGCGAGTGGGGGTCCACCGGTGGGTGTGCCGGTGGGGGCGGCGGCCCGCGACAGACCCTGACTTGTTGAGTACGTGACAACAAGAGCCTTTCGGAATACTGACTTCCGCGTTACCGAAGGGGGGCGGGGGCTTACCGATCACTGGCGGGGGGATGGGCGGCGAGTGGCCGCCGCTTTACTCAATTGACAGAGAAGGGACAGGATTTCGACGGTGTTACGCGCGTTGATGTACGTCTTGGGGCGGGGGAGGGAGGGGACGGGAGAGGGGGCAGAACGGGTGAAAGGGGGTGGCGATCTTCATGCGTCCGGAGCAGATCGGCAGGGGGTCGCGACGGCGCGCCGAGTACGGTGAGTGCGACGCCGAGCGACGCCGAGCGGGGCCGAGTCGGACCGAGCGGGACCGTAAGGGCGGTTCACAGGTAAAACTCAGGGAAGTCGAGGACGCATTTCCACGTTCGTGGGTAAGAGTGGGGCCTGATGAAGCGCAGCTCACGCATCTCGGTCACCTCACGTCCCGCGCTGCTCGGCGGTGTCGTGCTGCTGGCCCTGACCTCCGCCTCCGTGGCGGCCGCCGACGACGGTCCGGGACCCTTCGGTGTGACCGCCGTCACTGTGGCGACCCGCCACAACGCGCGGGTCGGGGCCCTGTTCGGTGCGGGCCGGGCCGACAAGCTCCCCGGCGGCCACTTCTGCACCGCCTCGGTCGTGCACAGCCCGCACGGCAATCTCATCGTCACCGCCGCGCACTGTGTGGGCGGTGACGACGGCGGAGACCTGGTGTTCGTCCCGGGGTACCGGAACGGGCAGGCGCCGTACGGCGTGTGGAAGGTCGGGAAACGGTTCCTGCCGGACGGGTGGTCCAAGGGGCAGAGCGAGGACAGTGACGTCGCCTTCGCCTACGTCAACGACCTGGGCGGCCGGCAGCTCGAGGACGTCGTCGGGGCGAATCGGTTCGCCACCGGGATGGCCACCGGGGCCACCGCCGTGACCGTCACCGGCTATCCCGACGAAAAGGAAGTCCCCATCAGCTGCACCAACAAACCCGCCCCGCACAGCAAGACGCAGCAGCGCATCTACTGCCCGGAGTTCACCGCGGGCACCAGCGGCAGTCCCTGGGTGAACGGAGACCGGGAGGTCGTCGGCGTGCTCGGCGGGCACGAGCAGGGCGGGGAGACCCCGGACACGTCCTACAGCGTGGTGCTGGGGCGCGAGGCTGCCGAGTTGTACAAGGACGCCCTCAGCGGTCCGTGAGGGAACACTCGGGGGCCCGTGACGACACCGTCGGCGCTCCCTCGCGACGCTGTGGACAATCCCTGACGGCGACTGCTTCCCTGTGAAATGACGCCACTTCAGGCAGAAATGGCGTTGAACACGGCCGACATGGGGGAGGGTTGAGCCGTGCGGAAAGTGTGGGTGGTCGGTGGGGCGGCGGTCGGGATCGGCCTGGGCTTCGTCATGCTGCTGGTCGTCGGCGTCTACGTCGTCGCCGGGAACCTCGTGGGCGGTGTCGGCGCGGGCGGTGTCGGGCTCGCCAAGGGTGCCGTACCCGCTGCCTACAAGACGCTCGTGCAGAAGTGGGGCAATCTGTGCCCCGCGCTCAATCCCGCACTGCTCGCCGCCCAGCTGTACCAGGAGAGCGGCTGGGACCCGACGGTCGTGAGCCCGGCCGACGCGCGCGGCATCGCGCAGTTCATCCCGAGCACCTGGGCGACGCACGGCATCGACGGCAACGGGGACGGCAAGGTCGACATCTGGGATCCGAATGACGCGATTCCGTCGGCCGCGACGTACGACTGCGAACTCGCCAAGTACGTCAGGACGGTGCCCGGGAACACGAGCGACAACATGCTCGCCGCCTACAACGCGGGCGCCGACCGCGTCATAAAGGCGGGTGGGGTTCCGGCCATCGGCGAGACGCAGAACTACGTCAAGAACATCCGCAGCCTGGAGCAGAGCTTCGCCGCGCCCGTCAGCCGGGTCGACCCCTCCCGGCAGGCCGCCGCCGCCATCGCCTACGCCCAGCAGAAGCTCGGCACGCCGTATCTGTGGGGCGGCAACGGCACCCCCGACCAGGGCGGACGGTTCGACTGCTCCGGACTGACCAAGGCCGCGTACGAGAGCGTGGGCGTGACCCTGCCGCGGGTCGCCAACGATCAGTACAACGCCGGACCGCACCCCTCCAGGGACCAGCTGCTCCCCGGGGACCTGGTGTTCTTCTCGGACGACCTGACCGATTCACGGGCCATCCGGCATGTGGGTATTTATGTGGGTGGCGGGTACATGATCGACGCCCCGAGAACGGGTGCTGTGATCCGGTTCGACCCGATCGACACCCACGACTATTTCGGGGCCACCCGGGTCACCGAAGATGGCGCGAAAGCGTTGCCCACGACCGTGTGACCGAGCGTGAACCCGCCCCCTGAGCTGCGGCGATGAGTCTCTCTTCGATAACGTCTGCGTGATCATTCGGTGGAGTGTGGAACGTAGTGACGGGGATCGTGCGTTCCTGTTGACGTAGCCGAGCGGACGTCAGTACGGCAGCGGTACGCGCAGTGCAGCGAAAGCGGATCTACGAACCACGGGGGGCAGGAACGGCGCACACGGTGTGCGTCCGGAACGACGACGAAGGGGCCGCAGCACCATGGCTGTACTCGCCGAATCCGGATCGAACCCTGACGTCAACCTGCTCTACGACATCAACGGGCTGGCCAAGGACGCACCGCACTGGTTCGACCGCGGCATGGAGTTCGTCGGTGAGTACGGGCTGCTGCTCGCCATGGCGCTGCTGGTGCTGTGGTGCTGGTGGGGTGTGCGGCGCCGGGGCGGCGAGGACGCGGCGTCCTCGGTCGCGGCGCTGGTGTGGGCACCGCTCGCCGCGGGGATCGCGGTACTGGTGAACGTGCCGATCAGGGGGTTCGTGGAGCGGCCCCGGCCGTTCGTCGACCACCAGGGCCTCGACGTCCTCGTCTCCGGCAAGACCGACTTCTCGTTCGTGAGCGACCACGCGACGATCACCATGGCGTTGGGCGTGGGGCTGTTCGTCGCGAACCGGAGGTTCGGGATCGCGGGGATCGGACTCGCCCTGCTGGAAGGGTTCTGCCGGGTGTACATGGGGGTGCACTACCCGACCGACGTGGTCGGCGGGTTCGCGCTCGGCACGGCGGTGGCCCTGCTGCTGTCCCCGTTGGCCATGGCGCTGCTCACCCCCTTGATGAAGGCGGTGGAGCGGTCCGGCCGGGCGGGGTGGATCGTCCGGCGGCGGGCCGACGGGAGCGGGCGCTCGGACGCGCTGGTGCCCGGTGCGCGCCGGGCGGTGGAGGCCGAGGAGCGGGACCTGGCGGCCTGATCCGAACGACAGGCTCCGGCCCCCTCACCACCCCTGCGGGTAGGTCTACAACCCCTGCGGGTAGGTGAAGAACCTCTCCGGGTCGTACTGCTTCTTCACCTGGGTCAGGCGGGCCGACGCGTCGCCGTAGTACGCCTTGCGCCAGTTCGTCAGGGTCGGGTCCGTGTAGTTCTGGTAGGCCGCGCCGGAGGCGTACGGCTTCATCGCGCTGTGGGCCGAGGCCAGCCAGGACCGTGCCGTCGTGCCCGGGGCGCCGGCGCCCCAGGAGGTGAAGTACTGGGCCAGCATCCGGGAGCGGCGGTGGACGAAGGCCGTCGCCGTCGGGGAGACGCGGTTGACGGCGCCGCCGAGGGCCGTGAGGGCGATGCTGCCCCCGCCGCCGCGCACCGACCTCAGCTGGGACAGCAGGGTCTGGATGCCGGCCGCCGACAGTGAGCGGTCGAAGAAGTCCGAGCAGGCCGCGAACGTGTCCCGGCCGAGGGCGCCCTGCGGGGAGCGGCCCGGGGTCGAGCCCGGCAGATGGCACTGGGCGGCGGTGGAGAACGAGGAGCAGCCGGCGTAGATCTCCATCGCCTCCTCGTAGCCGTGGCGGCGCAGGGAGACGCTGCTCGCGTGCGCGCCCACCTGGCCGGCCAGGCGGTCCACCGCGTTCTGCAACTCGCCGTACGTGCCCATCGAGAACGCGGCCACCGACACCCTCGGCGTCCCGCCGGGCGAGGCCTCCAGGTGCAGGGACGACCAGATCTCGTCCGGCTGGGTCGGGCCCCACTCCTGCCAGGCCTTCACCACCGCCGCCGCCTCGGCCCACGGCCAGGTCAGGTACGCGGTCACGGCCTGCGGGGTCGGATGGGTCCTGAACTGCAGTTCCGTGACGACGCCGAAGTTTGCGTTGCCCGCGCCGCGCAGCGCCCAGAACAGGTCGGAGTGGCTGGTCGCGTTGGCGGTGACCTGGGTGCCGTCGGCCGTGATCACGGTCGCCTGGGTGAGGTTGTCGCAGGTCAGGCCGTAGGCGCGGGAGGCCACGCCGTGGCCGCCGCCGAGGGCCAGGCCGGAGACGCCGACGGTGGGGCAGGAGCCGGCGGGTACGGTCACGCTCTTGGCGGCCAGCGCCCGGTAGACGTCGATCAGCTTGCAGCCGGCGCCGACGACCGCCTGCCCGCCGCCGACCCGGATCGTGTTCAGCTTGGAGACGTCGAGGATCAGCTTGCCGTCGCCGGAGGACCAGCCCCCGTAGGAGTGGCCGCCGTTGCGTATCGCCACGCGTATGCCGTGGGCCCGGGCGTACGCCAGTGTCGTACGGATGTCGTCGCCGTGGGCGACGTAGGCGACCGCGGCCGGTTTCAGGCCGTCGAAGCGGGTGTTGTAGAGCAGGTGGGCGGTCTTCCAGTCCGCGTCGCCGGGGCGGATCAGCCGGCCGTCCAGGTCACGGGCGAGGGCCGCCCAGTTGGCGGCGGCCGCCGCGCCGGCGGTCTTCATCGCCGTACCCGGCGAACCGGCGGACAGGGGCGTACCGGCCGCGTCCGGCGAGGAGCCGGTGAGGACACCGGCCGGGCCGCAGCCCGCCAGCGCGGTCGTGGCGAGAGCGGCCGTGCCGCCCGCGATGAAGGTACGCCGTTGCATGTCCATGCCTTTCGTCGGCTCTCCTGGGACAGGACGCCGCCGTGCGCACAAGGGTTCCAGGGACGGGAGTGCGAACATCGAATACGCGTACGCGTAACCCGGTCGTCGGAACCTCCACGTGCCCTCCCCGTGAGCATTCCGTGACCTCACCGGGCCGATGGCAGGGGTTCACCCCTCGTTCACTTCCGGCCATCGGACGCTTCACCTCTTCTGCCTAATTTCGGCCTTACGCGATGCGGGGGGCGGTCATGAATGCCGTCACGCATCCTCATGACTCCGCACGCCGTCGACGGTGGCGGCTGATGGAAGGAACTCCCGAAAGTGAAGCTTCAGCGCAAGAACCGGCTGCGCGCCCTTTCCCTCGGTGCTGTCGCCGTCTCCGGCGCCATGGCCCTGACGGCGTGCGGCTCCGACGCGACCGGCTCCACGACGACCGGCAGCAGCTCGTCGGCCTCGACGAGCGCCAGCTCGATCAAGTGCGACAACGCCAAGGGCCAGCTGCTCGCCGACGGCTCCTCCGCGCAGAAGAACGCGATCGACGCGTGGGTCAAGAACTTCTCGCAGGCCTGTGGCGTGCAGATCAACTACAAGGGCGGCGGCTCCGGCGCGGGTGTGACCGCGTTCACGCAGGGCCAGCTCGCCTTCGCCGGTTCCGACTCCGCGCTGAAGCCGGCCGAGGTCACCGCCTCCAAGAGCGTCTGCAAGGGCGGCCAGGGCATCGACCTGCCGATGGTCGGCGGCCCGATCGCCCTCGGTTACAACGTCCCGGGTGTCGACAACCTCGTCCTGGACGCCAAGACCCTCGCGCAGATCTTCAACAGCGACATCAAGAACTGGAACGACCCGGCGATCAAGAAGCTGAACCCGTCGGCCAAGCTTCCCGACCTCAAGATCCAGGCGTTCCACCGCTCGGACGAGTCCGGCACCACGGACAACTTCACCAAGTACCTGAAGGCCACCGCGCCCTCCGTCTGGGGCAAGTACTCCGGCGGCAAGGCCTGGCAGGCCCCCGGCGGCCAGTCCGCCCCGCAGTCCGCGGGCGTGGCCCAGCAGGTCAAGCAGACCGCCGGCGCCATCGGCTACTTCGAGCTGTCCTACGTCTCCGACGGCATCAAGGCCGTCTCCATCGCCACCGGCGCGAGCAAGCCGGTCGCGCCCAGCACCGACAGCGCCACCGCGGACATCGCCGCCGCCAAGGTCGTCGGCGTCGGCCAGGACCTGTCGCTGAAGCTGGACTACGCCACCAAGGCCGAGGGTGCCTACCCGATCACCCTGGTGACGTACGAGATCGTCTGCGACAAGGGCAACAAGGCCGACACCCTGCCCGCCACCAAGGCCTTCCTGCGCTACATCGCCAGCGAGGACGGCCAGAAGATCCTGTCGGGGATCAACTACGCCCCGGTTCCCGACGCGATCATCGCCAAGGTCCGCACCACCATCGAGGGCCTGAGCTGACCTGATCCGAGAGTGCGGCCCGGTCCCCCGCGGACCCGGGCCGCACCGTCCGGTGCACCGCCGCCACGAGCCCTACGGCCCCGACCGGGCCACGGCTCCGCAGACCGGAGAACCCGATGGACATATCGACGCAGACCACAGACGCACCTCCGCCCACCCCCGAGCCGACCGCGGCCGAGCACAAGCGCAACGCGCGCGGTGCGACCCGGCCCGGTGACCGCATCTTCCTCGGCCTGTCCCGCGGCTCGGGCATCCTGCTGCTGGTGGTCATGGCCGCGATCGCGGTCTTCCTCGCCTACCGCGCCTCCCTCGCGATCAGCAAGGACCACGGCAACTTCCTGACCACCTTCGAGTGGAACACCAACCTCGTCCCGCCGGTCTTCGGCATCGCGGTGCTCGCCTTCGGCACGGTCGTCTCCTCGATCGTCGCCATGGTCATCGCGGTCCCGGTGGCGGTCGCCATCGCGCTGTTCATCACGCACTACGCGCCGCGCAGACTGGCCTCCCCGGTCGCCTACGTGATCGACCTGCTGGCCGCCGTGCCGTCCATCGTGTACGGCCTGTGGGGCGCGCTCATCCTCGTACCGCACATGAACGGCCTCTACGGCTGGCTCAACGACTACCTCGGCTGGACCGGCGTCTTCTCCTGGCAGGGCGGCGCCCCGCGCTCCATGCTCACCGTCGGCATCCTGCTCGCGATCATGATCCTGCCGATCATCACCAACGTGAGCCGCGAGGTCTTCCGGCAGGTCCCGCGGATGCACGAGGAGGCGGCCCTGGCGCTCGGCGCCACCCGCTGGGAGGTGGTCCGCATGGCGGTCATCCCCTTCGGCCGCTCCGGCGTGATCTCCGCCTCGATGCTCGGCCTCGGCCGGGCCCTCGGCGAGACGATGGCCGTCGCCACCGTGCTGTCGCCGACCTTCGACATCCAGGCCAGCCTGCTCGACCCGGGTGGCGGCACCTTCGCCCAGAACATCGCCAGCAAGTTCAGCGAGGCGACGCAGGACGGCCGTGACGCGCTGATCGCCTCCGGTCTGGTCCTGTTCGTCATCACCCTGCTGGTCAACGGCGCGGCCCGGGCCATCATCGCCCGCCGCAAGGAGTACTCGGGGGCCAACGCATGAGCACCGCAAGCCTCGCCGACCGGCGCCCCAGCACACTGCGCGGTGCCAGCCTGCCGAAGTGGTCCCCGTGGGCCATCGCCGGCGGTTCGATCGTCGTCGCGGCCGGCATCGGCCTCGGCGCCGGCCTGGACAGCAAGATCCAGTGGGGTCTGATCGCCGCGATCCTCTTCATCCTCGGCACCTACGGCATCGCGGCCCGCGTCGAGGGCCGCCGCCAGGCCAAGGACCGCATCGCGACCTCCCTCGTCTGGGTCGCCTTCCTGGTCGCCGTCATCCCGCTCGTCTCCCTGATCTGGGTGACCGTGGCCCGCGGTGTGAAGGTCCTCGACGTCTACTTCCTGACCCACTCCATGGGCGTGGTCGCCGACTCCGAGCCGGGCGGCGGCATCTACGCCGCCATCATCGGCAGCCTGGAGCAGGTCGGCCTGGCCACCCTGATCGGTGCCCCGATCGGCATCCTCACCGCGATCTACCTGGTGGAGTACGGGCGCGGCAAGCTCGCCAAGTCGGTCACGTTCTTCGTCGACGTGATGACCGGCATCCCCTCGATCGTCGCGGGTCTGTTCATCCTCAGCCTGATGCTGATCTTCGACATGCAGCCGTTCGGCTTCGCCGGTTCACTGGCCCTGGCCATCCTCATGATGCCCGTCGTGGTCCGCTCCACCGAGGAGATGCTCAAGCTCGTACCGAACGAGCTGCGCGAGGCGTCGCTGGCGCTCGGTGTGCCGAAGTGGCGCACCATCCTGAAGGTCGTCCTGCCGACCTCGATCGGCGGCATCACCACCGGCATCATGCTCTCCATCGCCCGTATCGCGGGCGAGACCGCCCCGGTGCTGCTGCTGGTGTTCGGCAACCCGTTCATCAACAACAACCCCTTCGAGGGTGCGCAGTCGTCGCTGCCGCTGTACATCTACCAGCAGTACTCGCAGAGCGCGGGTGCCAACGCGGCGTACGACCGCGCGTGGGCGGCGTCCCTCACGCTGATCGCCTTCGTGATGATCCTCAATCTGGTGGCCCGGGGCATCGCCCGCTGGAAGGCCCCCAAGACCGGTCGCTAAAGCGTCAATGTGCGGCTACCGCCGCGTGGGGCCCTACGGTGACCCACCAGACTTTTTGGAAGTGAAGTAGTAATGGCCAAGCGAATCGACGTGAGCGGGCTCTCCGCCTACTACGGCTCCCACAAGGCGATCGACGACATCTCGATGACGGTCGAGCCGCGTTCGGTGACGGCGTTCATCGGCCCCTCCGGCTGCGGCAAGTCCACGTTCCTGCGCACGCTGAACCGTATGCACGAGGTCACGCCCGGCGGGCGGGTCGAGGGCAAGGTCCTCCTCGACGACGAGGACCTGTACGGCGCCGGCATCGACCCGGTGTCCGTGCGGCGCGAGGTCGGCATGGTGTTCCAGCGGCCGAACCCGTTCCCGACCATGTCGATCTTCGACAACGTGGCGGCGGGGCTGCGGCTGAACGGCAGCTACAAGAAGAGCGAGCTGGGCGACGTCGTCGAGAAGTCGCTCAAGGGCGCGAACCTCTGGAACGAGGTCAAGGACCGCCTGAACAAGCCCGGCTCGGGGCTGTCGGGCGGTCAGCAGCAGCGGCTGTGCATCGCGCGGGCGATCGCGGTCGAGCCGAAGGTGCTCCTCATGGACGAGCCCTGCTCCGCCCTGGACCCGATCTCCACGCTCGCCATCGAGGACCTGATCGGTGAGCTGAAGGAACGGTTCACGATCGTCATCGTGACGCACAACATGCAGCAGGCGGCGCGTGTCTCCGACCGTACGGCGTTCTTCAACCTGGCCGCGGTCGGCCAGCCCGGCAAGCTGATCGAGATCGACGACACGGAGCGCATCTTCTCCAACCCGTCGGTCCAGGCCACGGAGGACTACATCTCCGGTCGCTTCGGCTGACCCCTGGCCCCCGCCCCCCCGACCCCTCGCGGTGCTGCATGGCGGTGCCACCGCGAGGACGCAAAGGGCCCGCCCCCGACAACGGGGGCGGGCCCACTGCTTTCGGCCCCTCAGCGGACCTAGTGCTGGATTCCTCATTGGATGTACACATATCGGCGTCGTAGTTGGCGGGTGGGTGGGGCTGGCCGGCCCCAGACCCACGCTCTGGCACGGGC
>NZ_JBIAGM010000046.1:0-35579 GCF_042869815.1 Streptomyces sp. NPDC006739 | reverse complement strand
CCGGAGCCGAGGACACCACGTGAGCACATGACCCCGTACTCGCCTCGCACACGCGTCGCACTCCGACGGCTTGACAACAGCATTAGGAAGCAGGGCCGAAGTAGTGGCCCTTGTCCAGGTCCTCCAGCAGGCCCGGCTGGGACGGCCGCCAGTCCAGCAGTTCCCTGGTGACCGTGCTGGCGGCCGGGCTGTCCAGGCCGATGAAGCTGCCGAGCCAGGCGAAGTGCCCGGCCGCGTCGGCGGGCGCCACCGAGACCACCGGCACGTCCAGACGGCGGCCGATCACCTCGGCGACGTCACGGATGGCGACGGCCTCCTCACTCGCTCCGTGCAGCACCGAGCCGGCGGGCGCCTTCTCCACGGCCAGCCGGAACAGTCGTCCGACGTCCAGCCGGTGCGCGGCAGGCCACCGGTTGGCGCCGTCGCCGATGTATCCGGAGACGCCGCGCTCCCGGGCGATGCCGACCAGCGCCGCCATGAACCCGTTGTCCCCCTCGCCGTGACAGGTGGGGGCGAGGCGCACCACGGCGGAACGCACCCCGCGGCCGACCAGCTCCAGCGCCGCCAGGGCGGTGGCCTGCCGTACCGAGGTCGGTGAGCCGTCGACGGCGGGCACGTCCCGCTCGGTGACCACCCGGCCGGGCGCGAGGCCGAGCAGCCCGGAGGCGATCACGAGGGGCCGGTCGGAACCGGCCAGCACCTCGCCGAACGCGTCCACGGCACGTCGGTCCGTCTCGGCGGCCCCGCGGAAGTCGCCGCTGAAGGCGATGTCGTGCTTGAAGGCGAGGTGGATGACGCCGTCCGAGGCGGCGGCCGCCGTACGCAGCACGTCCAGGTCGTCGACGGTGCCGCGGACGACCTCCGCGCCGGCCGTGGTGAGCGCGGCGGCGGAGGCGTCCGAGCGGGCCAGCCCGGTCACCTGGTGTCCGGCGTCGAGGAGTTCGGGTACGACGGCGGAACCGAGCCAGCCGGACGCACCGGTCACAAAAACACGCATGGGAGGACCCCTGACTGTTGATGACAGTGACTGACATCGAAAGTAACACCTGATGTCAGTCACTGCCATCGCGTAGGATTCCGCCATGGGCAGATGGGAGCCGAACGCGCGTCAGCGCCTGGCGGAAGCGGCGTTGCAGCTCTACGGCGAGCAGGGGTACGAGCAGACGACCGTGGCGCAGATCGCCCGGCAGGCCGGCCTCACCGAACGCACCTTCTTCCGGCACTACGCCGACAAGCGCGAAGTGCTCTTCGCGGGCTCCCCGCTCCAGGAGCTGTTCGTGAGCGCCGTGGCGGAGGCCCCACCGGACGCGGCGCTGCTCGACGTGATCGGCGCCGGCCTCGACGCGGCCTCGGACATGTTCCGGGGCCGCCACGCGTACGCCCTGCGCCGGCAGGCCGTGGTGGACGCCCACCCGGAACTCCGGGAGCGCGAGCTGATCAAGCTCGCCGCGCTGGCGACGGCCCTCGCCGGCGCCCTCCGGCAGCGCGGGGTGCCGGAACCCACCGCGACCCTGACCGCCGAGACCGGGGTGGCCGTTTTCAAGGTCGGTTTCGAACGCTGGATCAGGGCGGCCGAGGAGACCGACATGGCTCCGCTCATGCGCGACCTGCTGGACGAACTCGGCAGGGTGGCCGCCGGAGGCTGACCATTGAGGCCGGGGTGCCGCGCAGCCGGACCAGTGAGGCCCCGGTCAGTCTCAGGGGTGCGTCGGACGAGCCGACCAGGACCACCTTGCAGGACGCGGCATGGGCTGGGGCCGTGGTGAGACTGCCGTCGGCTGGCTGAAGGGGCTCGCGGCCCTCTGCTGCGGTGTACTCATCGACGGTCCTCTTCCACGCCCGGCACCGTCCTGCCGGTCGCCGTCGCCGTCGCCCTGGCCCGCGGCACCCACGCCGCCGCGATCAAGGGCTACGCCGACCTGGACGCCGCGACCGTCGCCGCCGTCACCGCCCAGGCGTACCGCGCCGGAGTCGACGTCTGCACCGGCACCGACCACGAGACCGATTCCGGCGACCCCTTCCCTGCCCTGTACGGCGAACTCGACTTCCTCGTAGACCGCTGCGGCATCCCCGCCGCCGACGTCCTGCGCTCGGCCACCCTCGTCGGCGCCCGCGCCGCCGGCACCGAGGCGGACACGGGCACCGTCGAACCCGGAAAGCTCGCCGACTTCGCCGTCCTGGAGGAGAACTCCCTCCAGGACATCGGCAACCTGCGCACCATCACGCTCACCGTCAGACGCGGACGCCGGTTCGACCGCGCCGAGTTCGAGAAGGACGCCCAGTGACCGACACCGCCACCGGCCGGCCCGTGAGCGTGAACGCTCTGGCCCAGCGACGCCCGCGTGATCACCGGCGCCCACGCCTCCCGGCCTGACCGCCGTGAACATCACCCTTGGCTGCACCATGGGCGCCCTGCCGCCGTACGAGCACACGCTCGTGGAGATCGCCGGGGCGTCGACCGGTCCGTGACCTGATCCGCCTCCTGGAACGGCGCGGCTACCGGTCCGAGCGCATCGAGAAGATCCTCGGCCGCCGCCTTCCTCGACTACGCCGACCGGGTCTGGAGGGCCTGACGGACCGTGCCGGACGCGCGCCGGGTGCCGGACCGCGGCCGGCCCGGCCCCTGGGGCCGCGACCGCGCGGGATCCGTCCCCGGCACCGGGCAGGCAGGCCAGCGAGATCTAAAACACGGCCTAGAAGGCCCATGCGGCCTTGCGCTCAGCCGATGAAGCGCTTGTTGGCGGCCGCGGCAGCGTCGGCGATCAGGGCGTCGCCCTTGTGGAGAGGCTCGATGGTGAGTGCCATGAGGTTTGCTCCGTATCGGACGATGAGGATCGGCTCGGCAACGGTGACGCCAGTACCGCCGGCGAGAAGTTCTGCGCTTTGATCGCCGTAGTGCGGAGCAGGCACCCGGGTCAAAGTCATTGTCGCCGGGGGCGTCGGTGAGGTGACGGTCGCGGTAGGGCAAGTGGCCGCGTCGGCCAGCAGGTTGTTTGTGGCCTGCTTGGCCTGGGCCGGGCTGGAGAAGGAGCCCACCCATTCATTCAGGCCTGCCCGGGTCGTGAGATTTGCCAGTGTGCGGGCGGCGAACTGCTGAGCCGAGAACCTGCCAACCCGGGGGTTCATTGCGAAGGAGCCCATAGCGTCGGTACAAGCGACCGATCCAGGCTTGAGCGTATGGAAGCCTGGCGGCTGGTCCACTCCGGTCTGGTTGTCACCAAAGGACTTGTAGCCGAGGCCGAGTTCGTCGGGAGTGATTAGCCGTTTGATGAGCTGGGCCGTGGTCAGCGCGGGCATGCCTGCACCCGCAGGCGCCGCAACAGGCTTGGCGGAGGTCGGCTGGGCACTGGAGCCAAGATGGCCAGTGCTGTTCGCAGCCTTTGCACTGCAGCTGCCCAGGAGCAGGCTGCTCAGTATCGCGGCCATGGCACCTACGGTGCGGACGTGTCTTCGTGGAAGAGCGATCACCCGCTCATCCAAGCCGTTCCCCGAAGTTTTGACCAGGGCCTTCGCCGCACACCCCCTGACATCCACGAGTGACATCAACGACCCCGTGAACCAACACACTGCTACGGCTCCGTTCGACCGCGGCGACCGATGGAGCCGCGCACGTCTCCGTCGATGGCCGCTGCAGTGGAGGCGGCCCGGGCGGCGTTCCGTGAGCCGATGATGACCTGTTGGCCCGCACCGGCGAGCCGGTGGGCGAGGCCGCGCCCCTGTGGGCCGGTTCCGGCGAGGATGCCGACGACAAGGCCCGACACATCGGGGAGGCGATGGGGATCGTTTCGAGTGGCGTCATCGGGAGCGCAGGGGCGGGCGCCGACGGCTTCGTCGAGAGTGGTCATGCCGCGAGGTGCGGGATATCGGGCGGCGCCGTCAGGCGGTCAGGGACTCCACGCGGCGCATCACCTCGCGGCAGAACGCGCCCACTCCGTTCGGGTCGTCGGTGAACTGCGAGGGCTTGACGCAGAAGGTGGTGAAGCCCTGGTCCATCTGTTCGGGGATGGGTTCAAGGGCCTGTGCGAGGTCGGCGCAGAGGTTGTCGTCGGGGAACACGGCGCGGGTGCTGCCGATCATCTCCAGGTCGGCGATGTCGCGGCCTGCGGCGGCCATCGCGGTCTTCAGCGTCTGCATGTCCTCGGGCTTCACCTTGCCCAGCGGATTGAAGGCGTGGCCGTACCGGACGATCCTGCGGACCATCGCGTCGTGCATGCCCGCGCCGCCGAAGCACAGTCGGGGGCCGTCCGGGCGGTGTGCCTTGGGTTCGAAGTAGACGTCGTGGAAAGTGTAGTACTCGCTCTTGTGAGACAAGGGAGAGGGGCCCCACAACTTCGCCCAGATCGCCAGGTGTTCGTCGAGGAGCTTGCCACGCCGGGAGAACGGGACGCCGAGTGCCGCGTACTCGTCGCGGCTCCAGCTGACGTTGGGCAGCACGATCAGCCGGCCCTCGGAGAGAAGGTCGAGGGTGCCGAGCTCGCGGGCCAGGAGCAGGGGATGCCGCAGGGGAGCGATGACCGCCGATGCGGCGAGACGCAGGCGATCGGTGACAGCGGCGATCGCGCTGAGGAGCATGAGCGAGTTGGGCCATGGGGTGTGGGGGTCCTGGTTGCCGGGCAGGGCGTAGTCGCGGGGGTTGCCCATCACGCCGCCTGCTCCGGCGTCGGGGCCGAGCACGATGTGTTCGCTGATCATGACGGAGTCGAATCCGGCGTCCTCGGCCTCGCGGGCCCAGCGGATCACGGCCGGCAGATCCGCGCGGCCTCCGGTCATGGTCCAGTTCTCGCTCAGCACCAGCTGCATGCGGGGGGTGGTCATCGTGGCGATCCTCGGGCCGAGTGTGTTTGAGGGCAGACGTGAGGGGCGGCCGCTGGTTCGAGTCGGGGCGCCCCGGCGGCCGCAGCCGTCCGGACGGCTGCGGCAGGCGGTCGCGGTCAGGCGAGGGTGACCTCGACCGGCAGCTTCTTGATGCCGTTGACGAAGTTGGAGCGCACGCGCGGGACTTCGCCCGTCAGACGGATGTCCGCGATCCTCGGGATGAGCTCCTCGAACATGATGCGGATCTCGGTGCGGGCCAGCAGGTTGCCCAGGCACAGGTGGGGGCTGCCCTTGCCGAAGGTGACGTGGTCGTTGTCGGCGCGGGTGACGTCGAAGTCGTACGGGTTGCCGAAGGCCGCCTCGTCGCGGTTGCCGGAGGCGTACCACATGACGACCTTGTCGCCCTCCTTGATGTGCTTGCCGCCGAGTTCGACGTCCCGGGTCGCGGTGCGGCGGAAGTGGTAGACGGGGGACGCCCAGCGCAGGAACTCCTCCACCGCGACGGGAATCAGGGACGGGTCGTCCTGGAGGCGCGCCAGCTGGTCGGGGTGCTGGAGGAGGGCCAGCATGGAGTGGGTGATGGTGTGGCGGGTGGTCTCGTTGCCGGCCACGACGAGGAGCAGGAAGTAGTTGTCGAAGTCCTGCGACGAGAGGGGCACACCGTCCTTCGGGGTGGTGTTCACCAGCTTCGACACCAGGTCCGTGCCGTCGCCGCCGCGCCGCTGCCGGGCCAGCTCACGGCCGTACTCGAAAACCTCCAGCGAGGCGGGCGAGCGGAAGGGCAGGTGCCGGTACTGCTCGCTCTCCGCGCTGTCCAGCAGGACGTCGGCGTAGTCGGGGTCGGTGTTGCCGATGATGCGGTTGCCCCAGTCGATGAGCTGCTGGTTGTCCTCCGGCGGAACGTCGAGGAGGCGGGCGAGGACGTTGATGGGGAAGTCGGCGGAGACCTCCTTGACGAAGTCGAAGCTCCCCTTGGCCAGTGCCGCGTCCAGCGTGGTGGCCGTCAGGCCGCGCAGGAAGTCGGTGTAGCTGTGGATGACGCTCGCGCCGAACTGGCGCTGGAGCAGGCTGCGCATGGCGCGGTGGCGGACGCCGTCCAGTTCCAGGATGGAGGCACGGGTCTTGATCTGGTCCTCGTCGACCTCTTCGAGGTTCACGAACTTCATCGAGGTGAAGGTCTCGGCGTCACGGTCGACGCGGGCGATGTCGGCGTGCCGGGTCACCGCCCAGAAGCCGGAGTTGGGGGCCTCCTCGGGCTGCCAGTGCACCGGGTCCTGGTGGCGCAGGGTGTGGAACATGCGCCACGGGGTGATCCCGTCGGTGAAGTTGTCCAGGTCGGCGAGGTTGACGTCCGCCAGCGGCATCGGTTCGTTCACGGCGGCGGTCGGGGTCTCGGTCGTCATCGCATGGCTCCCAGTCGTCACAGGTGGTAGGCGTACTCGGTGAACTCCCAGTCGGTGACGTGCCGTTGGAAGCGTTCGACCTCGTTGCGCTTGTAGGAGAGGAATGAGGTGGTGAAGTCCTTGCCGAGGACGTCGGTGAGTTCCGTGTCCGCCTCCAGGGCGTCCAGCGCGGCCGGCAGGCTCATGGGCAGCGCGGACGCCCTGGCGGTGTCGTAGCCGTACCCCTCCAGCGGGGCAGGGGGCTCCTCGCCGGCCAGAACCCCGAGCAGCGTGGCGGCGATCGTGCCCGCGATCAGCAGGTACGGGTTGGCGCTGGCGTCACCGAGTCGGAGTTCGAACCGGGCGCCGGAGCCGCGCTCGGGCGGGATGCGGACCATGGCGCTGCGGTTGTCCAGGCCCCAGTCGATGAGCCAGGGGGCGAGGGTGTCCGGGCCGAACCGCTTGTAGGAGTTCACGGTCGGGTTGGCCAGTGCGGCCAGGGCCGGGGCGTGGGCGAGGATGCCGGCGACGGCGTGGCGGGCGGTGGCGGACAGCCCGTACGGCCCGGCGGGATCGTCGAAGGCGTTGCCGCCCTCGTCGTTGTCGCAGGACAGGTGGAGGTGGAAACCGGAGCCTCCGGCGTCGTTGAACGGCTTGGCCATGAAGGTGGCGAGTTTCCCCTCCTTCCGGGCCAGCTCCTTGATCGCGGCCTTGAAGAAGAAGGCGCGGTCCGCGGCGGACAGGGCCTCGGAGTGGGTGAGGTTGATCTCGAACTGGCCGCCGTCGAACTCGTGGTTGCCGCTGGTCGCGCCGATGTTCATGTCCCGCAGCAGGCGCAGCGTGCGCAGCAGGTGGTTGTCGCCGTCGGCGCGCAGACCGGCTGTGTAGACGACGCCGTCGGCGCCCGAGTAGCGCTTCCAGCCACTCGGGGAGGCAGGGTCCTCGTCGCAGAGGAAGTATTCGAGTTCGGGGCCGACCACCGGACGCAGGCCGTGTTCGCCGCACTGGTCGAGGACGGTGCGCAGCAGATCGCGGGGGGACTCTGGCGCGGTCATGCCGGTGGCCGGGTCGGTGACATCGGCGAGGCAGGCGGCGACCCCGGGTTCCCAGGGGAGCGGGACCAGGCTGTCCAGGTCGGGGCGCACGGTGATGTCGGGCAGACCGGCGTCCAGACCTCCGGAGACGGGGACCACGTCGCCCTGGGGGCTGGTGTGGTAGACGGCCCGGCAGAAGGCCAGGCCGTGGTCGCAGGCCGACGGCAGGTGGTCCAGCAGGATGTCGCGTGCGCGGTCGGTGCCGATGAGATCGGGATAGGTCACGCGCACCACGTCGATGCCCTCGGCGGCGAGCCGCTGCATGTGCTGACGGAGGCTGGGGGTTGGGGCTGCGCTCACCGATGTCTCCTCGGGCGCTTGGGGTGTGGATGGCGAGGGGAGTCAGAGGCCCGTGCGGGTGGAGGCACACGGGCAACTTGTTTGGTGCCAAACGGTATGGGGAGTGCGGGCACCCCGCAAGAGGGGGCTGGAAAAAAATTATCCGCATGGATAGGTATTGACCAGGGGTAGGCGGCTCCCTATGTTGTTTGAAGCCAAATGAGTAAGGGTCCGGTCAGTCACCGGGTCCTTGGCCGGGGCCCGGCAGACAGCGGCCGGGCCCCTCTTCCTCCCCTCGCCCCCCGCCCCGACGCCCTCACATTCAGGAGGACCGGCCATGAAGGTCGTCGTCGACATGAACAAGTGCCAGGACCACGGCCAGTGCGTCTTCGCCGCCCCCGATGTCTTCTCCATGGACGACAGCGGCCACCTGGCCTATGTGTCCGACCCCGACAACGCGCTGCGTGACGAGGTCGAGGAAGCCGCCGACGTGTGTCCGCTCCAGGCCATCCGTATCGAGGACTGATCATGAACGCACGCATTGTCGTGGCCGGCGCCTCCATGGCCGGCCTGCGCGCAGCCGAGCAGCTGCGGGCCGTCGGCTGGACCGGAGCCATCACGCTCGTCGGTGACGAGCCGCACATGCCCTACAACCGGCCGCCCCTGTCGAAGGAGGTCCTGGCCGGCAAGGCCCCCTTCGAGTCCCTCGCCTTCCGCCCGCGGGCGAGCGTGGCCGACGTGGAGTGGCGCCTGGGCACCCGGGTCGTCGCCGCGCGGCTCGCGGAGAACATCGTCGAGTTCGACGACGGCGAGGCGCTCTCGTACGACGGTCTGGTCGTCGCCACCGGAATGCGGCCCCGACGCCTGCGCTGCCCTGGCCCGCTCGCCGGCCGGCACACGGTCCGCACCATCGACGACGCGCAGGGCCTGCGGCAGGCCCTCACTAGGCCCGGAGCCCGCGTGGTCGTCGTCGGAGGCGGCTTCATCGGCTGCGAGGTCGCCGCCACCGCCCTCGCTCTGGGCGCCCGTGAGGTGACCGTCGTCGATCCGCTGCCCCTGCCGATGGTCGGCCCCCTGGGCGAGCTCGTCGCCGAGGCCCTGCTGAAGCGCCACGAGGAACGCGGTGTGCGCTTCGCCCTCGGCACGGGCGTGACGGGCTTCACCGGCGACGACCACGTAACCGGCGTCGCCCTCGGCGACGGCACCGTCCTGCCCGCCGACGTGGTGGTCGAGTCGGTCGGCTCGGTCGCCAACACCGAGTGGCTGGACGGCAACGGCCTCGATCTGAGCGACGGCGTGCTCACCGACGAGCACCTGCGCGTCGGCGGCCGGCCCGATGTGGTGGCCGTCGGTGACGTCGCCCGCTTCCCCAACGCCCGCTACGACGGTCTCCCGCGCCGTGTGGAGCACTGGTGCATCCCCACGGACACCGCCAAGCACGCCGCGAAGGCCCTCGTCGCCGAGCTGACCGGCACCGGCCACGACCTTTCCCCGTTCGCGCCGCTGCCCACCTTCTGGAGCGACCAGCACGACTTCCGCCTGCAGTCCTTCGGGGCGCCGGTAATCGGCAAGGAGGACGTGCGCGTGCTGGAAGGCGATCTCGATGGTGACGTCGTCGTCGGCTACCACGCCAATGGCCGGCTGGCCGGTGTCGTCGCCCTCGGCGGGCAGGCCGCGGCGGCCGCCGCCTCCCGTTACCGCGCCGAACTGCTCAAGCAGCCCGCACTCACCGCCTAAGGACTTTGCTGATCATGACCACCGTCCGTGGATTCCTCTTCCCCAAGACGGCGAGCGGAGCCTCGTCACTGATCCCCTCACCGCCCTGGCGGTACTCCGGGGACCTGCTCACCGTCGAGTACCGCACCGACCCGGCACGCGTGCGTGAACTGCTTCCCGAGCCACTGGAGCTCGCCGACGAGGACCCCGGCGCGGTGGCGCTGATCTGGGCCGACTGGCAGTCCTGCTCGGCGTCCGGCGGGGAACTGCTCGACCCGGTGCTCTCCCAGTACAAGGAGGCCTTCGCGGTCGTCCGCTGCAAGTACCGGGGACAGACCTACTCGCGATGCGTCTACATCTGGGTCGACAAGGACTTCGCCATCGCCCGCGGCCTGCACCAGGGCTACCCGAAGAAGCTCGGCTCGATCCACCAGACCCGCCCGCACCCCTACGGTCCCGCGCCGCGCATCGAGGCGGGGGCCCGCTTCGGCGCCACGCTCGCCGCCGCCGACCGGCGCCTCGCCCACACCGTGGTCACCTTGCGCGAGCCGTCGGAGACGAACGGCTTCGTCAACGCCCACCCGATGGCTCACCACCGCTGGCTGCCCTCCATCGAGAAGGGCAAGGGCCTGGCCCTGGACGAGCTGATCGAGTCGGGCGCCGCGTCCTTCGAGGCGGGACAGGCCTGGCGCGGTGACGCCCAGCTGGAACTGTTCGAGGCACCCACCGAAGAGCTGGCCCGCTTGGAGATCCGCGAGCCGATCGCTGCCTACTACCGCCAGGTCGGCGTCGTCTGGGACGGCGGCCGACTGCTGGAATCCGGCACCTCCGGCGCCGAGTAGACCCCCACCACCTCGCGAGACCGGAGGAACAGAGCATGAGCGAACACACCATCACCGTGTCCGGAGTCGCCGTCGACGCCCGGCACTGGATCGGCGGCGAGCGCGTCGCCTCGACACAGACGTTCCCGGACGTCTCGCCCATCGACGGCCACACGATCGGCGAGATCTCCCGGGGCACGGCCATGGAGGCAGCCGCCGCCGTGGCCGCCGCGAAGGCCGCGTTCCCCGCCTGGGCCGCCACCTCCCGCGAGGAACGCGCCCGCATCCTGCACGCGATCGCCGACGGGGTCGAGAAGCGGATCGAAGAGCTCGCCATCGTCGAGACCACCGACAACGGGGCCCTCCTGCGGTCGCACCGGCGCGGGGTGATGCCGCGTGTGGCGCACAACTTCCGCTTCTTCGCCGACTGGCTGCTCCAGCTGGACCACGAGGACTTCGACACCCGCGGTCACACCAACCACGTCAGCTGGGACCCGGCCGGCCCCTGCGTCCTGATCACCCCGTGGAACGCCCCGCTCATGCTGGCCACCTGGAAGGTCGCCCCGGCCCTCGCCGCAGGCAACACGGTCGTCCTCAAGCCCGCCGAGTGGTCACCGCTGACCGCCTCCCTGCTGGCCGACATCGCCGCCGAGGCCGGGCTCCCGGCAGGCGTCCTCAACGTCGTCCAGGGCTACGGCTCCGAGATCGGCGACGCGCTGACCTCACACCCCGACGTACGCCGGATCAGCTTCACCGGCTCGGTACCCACGGCCAAGCGCATCGCGGAGTCGGCGGCCGCGAACCTCACGCCCCTGAGCCTCGAACTGGGCGGCAAGTCGCCGCTGCTGGTGTTCGCCGACGCGGACCTGGACCTCGCCGTCGACCTGGCGGTGGAGCAGTACGACAACGCCGGCCAGGTGTGCCTGGCGGGCACCCGGCTGCTGGTCGAGGAGTCGATCGCGGAGGAGTTCACGCGCCGGTTCGTCGAGAAGGCGAGCGCGCTGAAGCAGGGTGATCCGCGCGACGAGGCCACCGACATCGGGCCCAACATCCACCTCCGCCAGCTGGAGAAGATCGACGGGTTCGTGCAGCGGGCCGTGGCAGCCGGGGCCCGTGCCGTCATCGGCGGCCACCGCGAGGACGGCTATTACTACCCGCCGACCCTGCTCACCGATGTCGCCCAGGACTCCGAGATCGTCCAGGAGGAGGTCTTCGGCCCGGTCCTGACGCTGCAGACCTTCACAGACGAGGACGAGGCCGTCCGGCTCGCCAACGGCACCCGCTTCGGACTGGCCGCCACCGTCGCCACCGGCGACCAGGAGCGCGCCGAACGCGTCACCGCACGGCTCGTCGCAGGCACGGTGTGGGTGAACTGCTTCTTCGTACGCGACCTTCAGGCCCCGTTCGGAGGCTCCCGCCTCTCCGGCGTCGGTCGCGAGGGCGGCACCTGGAGCTTCGACTTCTACTGCGACGTCAAGAACACCGTCACCGCACCGAAGGGATGGAAGGACCATGGGTGAGATCGTCGGGGCGGGTCTCCTCGCCCACGTCCCCACCATCGTGCTGCCCGAGGAGACCCGGCTGGAGCTCAACGGGGGCAAGGAGATCACCCTCGTCACCGGCCTGAACCAGCTCCGCGAGGACGTCTTCGCGCGCGACGACTACGACACCGTGGTCGTCCTGGACTCCCACTGGGCCACCACCGTCGAGTTCGTCGTCACCGCGCAAGCGCGCCGCGCCGGCCTGTTCACCTCCGAGGAACTGCCGCGCGGCATGTGCCGGATGCCGTACGACTTCCCGGGCGATCCCGAACTGGCCGAGAACGTCGCGAAGTTCGCCGACAAGCACGGCACGTGGATCACCCCGATCGATGACGACTACCTGCCGATCTACTACGCCACCATCAACCTGTGGAAGTTCCTCGGCGAGGGCCTGCCCGACAAGCGGTGGGTGACCATCGGCGTCTGCCAGACCGGTGACATGGAGGACCACCTGCGGCTCGGCCGCGCCCTGGCGGACGGTATCGCCGCCACCCCCGGGCGGCGCGTGCTGCTGATCGCCTCCGGAGCTCTGTCGCACACGTTCTGGCCGCTGCGCGAGCTGCGCGACCACGAGGCCGGGGACCCCGTCCACATCTTCACGCCCGAGGCCCGCGCGGCGGACTTCGAGCGCATCGCCTGGTTCAAGGAGGGTCGTCACGACAAGGTCCTCGACACGATGGACGAGTTCTGGAAGTACAAGCCCGAGGCGAAGTTCTTCCACTACCTGATGATGGCCGGCGCCCTCGGCGAGCGCGCCTGCGTCGCCAGGGCCCGTCAGTACGGCGAGTACGAGAACTCGATCGGCACCGGCCAGGCGCACCTCTGGTTCGACCGCCCGGACGACGGCTGGACCGGCACCGGCCTGCCCGCCCCACGCACCCCTCACAGTCGCATCTAGGAGTCCGGAACATGCCCGAGTACCGCCGCATCCTCCTCGACGGTGCCGCCGTCCAGGTCACCGTCGACGGGGACGAACTCGTCGCCGCGGACGGCCGCCGCGTCAAGACCGAGGACGCACAGCACCTGCCGCCGGTCGTCCCGTCCAAGGTGATCGCGGTCCACCTCAACCATCGCAGCCGCGTCGACGAGTTCGGGATCGAGCTGCCGGACACGCCCACCTACTTCCACAAGCCGACCTCGTCCCTCAACTCCCACAAGGGCGCCGTCGTCCGCCCCGAGGGCTGCAAGTGGCTCAACTACGAGGGCGAGGTGGCCATCGTCATCGGGAAGACCGCGCGCAACATCTCCCCGGCCGAAGCGGGCGAGTACATCGCCGGCTACACCGTCGCCAACGACTACGGACTGCACGACTTCCGCGACACCGACGCCGGCTCCATGCTCCGCGTGAAGGGCTCCGACACCCTCTGCCCCCTCGGCCCCGGCCTGGTCACCCACTGGGACTTCCACGGCAAGAGCCTGCGCACCTACGTCAACGGCAAGGTCGTCCAGGACGGTACGACCGACGAGATGAAGTGGGACATGCACTACCTCGTCGCCGACATCGCCCGCACGATCACCCTCTACCCAGGCGACGTACTCCTGTCCGGCACCCCCGCCAACTCCCGCCCCGTCCAGCCCGGTGACGTCGTCGAGGTCGAGGTCGAGGGCCTCGGCCGGCTCACCAACCACATCGTCACCGGCCCCACCCCAGTGCGCTCCGACGTCGGCGCCCAGCCCACCGAATCGGAGGAGGTGCTGTCCACTGCCCTCGGTGGCGACTGGGAGTTCCGCGGCATCCGCCCGCCGAAGCGTTGACGCCCTGAGGCCGTCTGCCGGTCCCGACATACGGGTAGGGTCGCGCTCATGAGCGATTCCTCCGAGAAACCACCCGCCAGGCCCCGCAAGCGCGTGGACTACGGGACCGGCCGTGAGGCCCTGCTCAACGCGGCCGTGCGCGTCGTGGCCCGGGGCGGGCTGCGCAAACTCACCTATCGCGCCGTCGCGGAGGAGGCGGGTGTCACGCACGGGCTCGTGGTGCACCACTTCGGTTCGCGCGACGCGCTGATCGAGGCAGCCCTCGAACACGCGGTGCGCACCAGCGCGAGTACGAGCTCCCTGGAACCCGGCACGGGCGACATCGCGGACTTCGCGGCGGGACTGGCGGACATGGTCACCCGCCAGCCGGAAATGCAGACGTTCCAGTACGAGCTCATGCTCGAGTCCCGACGCAGGCCCGAGCTGCTGCCGCAGATCCGTGCGCTGTACGACGAGTACTTCCAGGCCACGGAGAGGGAACTGACCCGCAGCCTGCCTGAAGGCACCAGCCCAGCCCTGACCCGGCTCGTCTTCGCCGCTCTGGAGGGTCTTGTGCTGCACCAGCTGGTCTTCGACGAGCCGGACGTCACCGAGGCGGCGCTGAAGGAGCTGCGCTCACTGCTGACCCGCCGGCCTGGAGGCGCAGAGTAGTCGCCCCCTGCCAATCCCTGCATAACAGCAGGTCAGGAAGAGCCCCCGTCGCCTGGCGACGGGGGCTCGCCCGTTTCCGGCGGCGTAAAGAGTTGATTACGTCGTCGCGAAGTATTGACGAAATTATCCGGCTGGATAATTCTCGCGGTACGGGGCCCTTGGTTCGCCCCTCTTTCTTCCACTCCCCAGCTCCCCCCTCCGCCTCGCGCCCGATACGAGGAGTGCCACTACATGACCGTCACCACCGCCGGACCCGCGTCCGCCACCGAGGACCTGCTGCCCTTCCGCGACCCAGGCTTCCGTGCGGACCCGTACCCGTACTACGCGCGGCTGCGGGAGGAGCACCCCGTCTACCGGCATCCGCTCGGCCTGTACGTCGTCTCCCGCTACGAGGACGTCGCCCGGCTGATCCGCAACCCCAGCCTGAGCGTGCAGCAGCTCGACTTCGGGCCGGCCGACCCGATCCACCACACCATGCTCGGCAAGGACGCGCCCGACCACACGCGGCTGCGGAGGATCACCAACCGCTGGTTCACGCCCAAGGCCGTCGAGGAGTGGTCCAAGGTGATGCGCGCCTCCGTGGAGGCCGTGCTCGACGAGGTCGAGAAGGGCGACGGCACCCTGGACGCGGCCGACGGCCTCTCCCTGAAGTGCACCTTCGAGACCACCTGCCACATCTTCGGCATCGAGCCGACCGAGATGGACACCATCCAGCGCAAGACCTACGAGATCGGGCTGAGCCTCGGCCCCGGCGGCAACGACGACGAGGCCCGCGCCACCACGGAGGCGTTCGCCTGGTTCGCCGACCACATCCGCCGACTCGTGGCCGACAAGCGGGCCCACCCCGGCGAGGGACTGATCGACGACTTCATCGCCGCGCAGGACGAGGGCAGGATGACCGAGGAAGAGGTCGTCTACACCATCTTCCTGTTCTTCGCCGTGGGCCACCTCGACGTCAAGCACCTGATCAACCACGGCATCTGGCTGATGACGCAGCAGCCCGAGCTGTTCGCCGCCTACCGGGACGAGCCGGAGGCACGGCCGGGCATCATCAACGAGATCCTGCGGATCGACACGCCCGAGTCGATGGTGGTGCGTCTGACCACGCAGGACACGGTCATCGGCGACACCACCGTCCCGGCCGGAGAGGCGCTGGCCCTGCTCATCGCCTCCGCCAACCGCGACCCCGACGTGTTCGCCGACCCCGACACCTTCGACCACACCCGCCCCGTCGCCGCCAGCCAGCACCTGGCCTTCGGCTCCGGCATGCACGGCTGCGCCGGCCAGGTCCTGGCCCGCGCCGAAGCCGACATCATCTTCAGCTCCATCGTCAACCGGTTCTCCGGTGTCGAGCTCGCGGGCAAGCCCGCCTACGCCCACACCGAGTTCCTGCGCACCATCACCCACCTCCCCGTCCGTTTCCGCTGATCCCCGACCCTTCCGAGAGGCAGGAGCCGTCATGAAGGTTGAAGTCGACCTCAAGAAGTGCCAGGACCACGGCCAGTGCGTGTACGCGGCCCCCGACCTGTTCGCCCTGGACGACGAGGGACGCCTGACCCTGCGGTCGGAGGCCACCGACGTCTACGTGGCCGACGTGGACGAGGCGAGCGCCGAGGAACTGTACGAGGCCGCCGAGGTGTGCCCGCTGCAGGCCATCACGGTGCACGAGTAGACGGGAACGCATCATGTCACCGATGGCGTCCGGGCCACCGGAGAACGACCCCGGCGACAGCGGTCTGAGCGTGGGCCCGCCCAAGGACTACGCGGCCGGCATCCCGGCCGTCGTCCAGTCGCTGCGGCACGGCGCCCGCCAGATGGGCGCCAAACGGACCCTGCTGACCCTGCTGAGCGTCAACCAGAAGACCGGGTTCGACTTCAGTGCACGCCTCCCGGGGCACCCTGGCGCCGGCCTCGCCCGAGCTGCGCTCGGAGACGGCGATCGTCTGCGAACTGGCCGAGCGGGTGTTCACCGCTCGCGGTGAGCCGCCCAGCGTCCCCTGGCGGGCCATGGCGGAGGACTACGACCTGATCCGCGACCGCATCGTCCGGGTCGTTCCCGGCTTCGAGGACTTCAACCGCCGCGTACGCCATCCGGGCGGGTTCGTCCTGCCCGTACGGGCCGCGGGACGACCGGCACTTCCCGACCGCGACCGGCAAGGCCCGCTTCACCGTCAGTCCGATGACCGTCCTACGTGTGCCCGAGGGACGGCTCCTCCTGCAGACGATCCGCTCCCACGACCAGTACAACACCACGCTCTACGGCCTCGACGACCGCTACCGCGGTATCCACGGCGGACGCAGGGTGGTCTTCGTCCACCCCGACGATCTGGCCGCTCTCCATCTGGCCGACGCCGACCGGTTCGACCTGGTCGGCGTGTACCCCGACGGCGCCGAACGCGTGGCACCCGAGTCCGGGTCGTGTCCTACCCGACCGCGCGCGGCTGCTGCGCCGCGTACTTCCCCGAGACCAACGTCCTGGTACCCCTGGACAGCACCGCCGACCTCAGTGACACCCCGACCTCGAATTCGGTCGTCGTGCGACTCGTACGCCGGGGCGGAGCCGGTCGGCCCGCTGCCTGAGTCACGGTCCTGCAAAGACCTCCGTGGCCGCAGAAGGATCTCCCCGCAACCCCTTGCCAAACGGATAGTTCAAGCCCACCATGAGGCAACTCGTTTGGCCTGAAACAACTCCTCCGCCCCTCCCCGTCCCCGGTAGGTGATTCCATTGGACAGTCAGACTGTGATTCCCACGCAATCCGGTCATGATGCATCCATGGCAGGCAAGCTCAAGCCCGATTCTCTCGGTGTCCTGGGCATTCTCTTCTTCGTTCTCTCTGCCCAGGCGCCGCTGACGGGCATCGCTGGGGCCGTGCCCATCGCCGTCGCCATCGGCAACGGCGCAGGTGCTCCCGCCGCCTACCTCGCGGCCGGCGTCATCATCCTGCTGTTCTCCGTCGGATTCGTCGCCATGGGTCGCCATGTCGTGGACGCCGGAGCCTTCTACACCTACATCGGCAAGGGGCTCGGCCGTCCGACCGGTTCCGGCAGCGCCGGGGTCGCCCTCTTCGCCTACTGTGCCGTCCAGGCCGCCATGTACGGGCTGTACGGCGCCACGGTGAGCGGCCTGGTCGAGCACTACTCGGGCGCCCATGTGTCCTGGTGGGTCTGGGCGCTGGTCACGATGGTGATCGTGCAGGTCCTCGGCGCCTCGGGCATCGAGATGGGCGCCAAGATCCTCGCCGTGTTCGTCCTGGCCGAGTTCAGCATCCTGATCGCCTTCGCCCTCGTGACCTTCTTCAAGGGCGGCGGGCCCGAGGGCCTCGGCTTCACCGGCAGCTTCTCGCCGTCCGCCGCGCTCAAGGGCGCCCCCGGTGTGGCGCTGATGTTCGCCGTGGCGTCGATGTTCGGCTTCGAGGCCACCGCCATCTACGGCGAGGAAGCCCGCGAACCCCGAAAGACCGTCCCCCGTGCCACCTACCTCTCCGTCGCGGTGATCACCGGCTTCTTCGCCTTCACGTCGTGGATGCTGGTCTCGGCGCACGGCGCGTCCCGGGTGACGGGCGATGCGGGCAAGGCGCTGCAGAGCGGCGAGGCGACAAGCTTCGTCTTCGCCCCGATCGCCGCCCTGTTCGGCGGCTGGGCGAACGATGTGCTGCCGATCCTGCTGGCCACCTCCCTCTTCGCGGGCATCCTGGCCTTCCACAACTCCGCCAACCGCTACCTGTTCTCCCTCGGCCGCGAGGGTCTTCTGCCCCACGGGCTGACCGCCATCAACCGGCGCCACTCGCCCTGGGTCGCGGGCACGGTGCAGACCCTGCTCTCCGTGCTGCTGGTGATGCCCTTCGCGATCCTCGGCAAGGACCCGGTGCTGACCCTCTTCTCCTGGTTCAGCGGGGTCGCCGTCCTCGGCGTCATGCTGCTGTACTTCCTGACCTCGGCCTCGGTCGTCGTGTTCTTCCGCCGCTCGCGCGCCGACAACCGCCCCTGGAACACCCTGATCGCCCCTGTACTGGGCGCGCTCGGCATCGCCGGCGCCATCTGGCTCATCATCGCCAACTTCACGACGCTCATCGGCGGTGACCAGACGACGGCCATATGGCTCCAGGTCACCGTTCCGGTGGTGCTGGTCCTCGGCGTCGTCGCCGCCAGGCTGACGCGGTCCCGGGCAGAGGCCACCGACTGAACAGTGCCACCCCCACCGATACGGCCGGAGCCCGCGCCCCGGCCGTATCCGGCCTTTTGCTGAACTGCGTGAGTCGTTCGTCATCAAATGAAATGGATGAAACGGAGGGGAAGAACGCGTGCTGAACGCCACCCATGAGGAACTGCTGCGCCGCGCCAAGGAACTCGACCTGCCCACGCAGCACCACATCGACGGCAAGAGCGAAGGCGGTGACGGCGGATCGTTCGCCGTGATCTCCCCGCGCGACGGTCAGACCCTGGTCCGGGTCGCCGACGCGCGGGAGGCCGAGGTCGATCTCGCCGTCGCGGCAGCGCGCCGCGCCTTCGACGCAGGGCCATGGCCGCACCTGGCGCCGGCCGAGCGCGGCCGGATCCTGCTGCGGATCGCCGAGCTGCTGGAGGAGCGGCGCGAGGAACTGGCGCTGACCGTGAGCCTGGAGATGGGCAAACCGATCACGGACGCGTACGCCATCGAGCTGCGCGCCGCGATCAACACCTTCCGCTGGTACGGGCAGCTCGCCGACAAGCTCACGGACGAGTCCCCCCATACAGCGCCTGACTCGCTCGCCCTGATCACCCGGGAGCCGACGGGTGTAGTCGGCGCTGTCGTGCCGTGGAACTTCCCACTGACGCTGGCCAGTTGGAAGGTGGCTCCGGCGCTGGCGGCCGGCTGCACGGTCGTCCTGAAGCCGTCGGAATCCTCTCCGCTGTCCGCCCTGTTGCTCGGCCGCGTCGCCACCGACGCAGGACTGCCGCCGGGCGTCCTCAACGTCGTGACCGGTGACGGGCCGGTGGCCGGCCGGGCGCTCGGTCTTCACCCCGGCGTGGACGTCCTGGCCTTCACCGGATCCACCGCCGTCGGCCGTCACTTCCTGCGCTACGCCGCCGACTCCAACCTCAAGCGCGTCTGGCTGGAGCTGGGCGGCAAGTCACCGAACATCGTGCTGCCCGACGCCCCGGACCTGGAGAAGGCCGCGGCGACCGCAGCCTGGGGCATCTTCTTCAACCAGGGCGAGATGTGCACCGCCCCCTCCCGGCTGCTGGTCCACTCCTCCATCGCCGAACAGGTCACCGAGGCGGTCGTGGCGCGGGCGCGCGAGCTGCGGGTCGGCGACCCGCTCGACCCGGCCACCGAGATGGGCGCGCTGGTCGGCGACAGCCACCTCGGCAGGGTCCTGGATCACGTCGCCTCCGGCCTGGACGAAGGCGCCCGGCTGCGCGTGGGCGGGGGCCGGGCCCTGTCCGAGACCGGCGGCAGCTACCTGCGGCCCACCGTGTTCGACCGGGTCGACCCGGGCATGCGCCTGGCCCGCGAGGAGATCTTCGGGCCGGTGCTCTCCGTGCTGACCTTCGACGACCTGGACGAGGCGGTACGCCTGGCCAACGCCACCGAGTACGGTCTCGCCGCCGGACTGTGGACCTCCGACCTGTCCACCGCCCACAAGATCTCGCGCGCCCTCAAGGCCGGGACGGTCTGGGTCAACTGCTACGAGGAGGGCGATCTGACCGTCCCCTTCGGCGGCATGAAGCAGTCGGGCAACGGCCGCGACAAGTCCGCGCACGCCATGGAGAAGTACACCGAACTGAAGACCACCTGGATCCAGCTGTGACCCGTACGCACACGCGCCCCCTGATCGCGATTCCGGCCCGGTTCGCCGCCACCACGTCCGCGCTCCGGTACGCCGCCGAGGTCAACGCCCGCGCCTTGATCGAGGCCGTGTGGCGGGCCGGGGGTGAGCCGGTGAGCATCCACCCCACCGACCCGGCCGCAGCCGACGTCGCCGACCGGCTCGCCCGCTTCGACGGCGTGCTGCTCCCGGGCGGTGGAGACCTGGCCCCGCACCGCTACGGAGCCACCGACACCCATGACAGCGTCTATGACGTCGACGACCTCCAGGACGCGTTCGACCTGGAAGTCGCCCGCCGGACACTCGACCTGGGGCGGCCCCTGCTGGCGATCTGCCGCGGGATGCAGGTGATGAACGTCGCCCTCGGCGGCAGCCTGGAACAGGACATGGGCGGCGCCGACCGCGAACACCGGCACGTGGTGCACCCGGTCGCGATCCAGCGCGGCACCCTGCTCGAACAGGCCACCGGCGCCGAGAAGACGGAGGCCTCCTGCTACCACCACCAGCGAGTCGACCGCATCGGTGTCGGGCTCACGGTCACCGCGCGGGCCGCCGACGGCACGGTGGAGGGGCTCGAACTGCCCGGACACCCCGGCTGGTTCACGGCGGTGCAGTGGCACCCCGAGGACACCGCGGGCCAGGACCCGGCCCAGCAGGTCCTGTTCGACGCACTGGTTGACGCCGCCCACCACAGACACTGACAAGGACATGGCTCTCTTCGGCCCCAGGCGACAGGCACCCCGCGTCGCACCCGAACTCGACGACGTCCCGCTGGGCCGGGTACTGAGAAGCATCGCCGCCGCCCGGGGACCGGGGCCGCAGGACCTCGCCATCGCCCAGATGGAGCGGCTCCTGCGGAACACCGGTGACGACTGGGACCGCCGCTGCCACCGGGTCGGGGTCCTCGCGCAGGCCGCGCCTGCGCTGGCCCGGACCTGGCGCGAACGCCGGCCCCGCGACCCGGATGCCCTGGTACTGGCCACCTGGTCCGAACTGGCGACCGATCCGTGGGGTGCCCTGGCGATCTGCCGTGCTGCCACCGAGGCCGCCCCGGCAGATCCGACCCCGTGGGCGGCCGCGCTGGCGGCGCTGCGACTTCTGGGCCGGCCGAGCTCTGAGCTTTCTCCCGTCTGGCAGGAGATGCACGCGCGTGATCCTTGGCACCGGGAGGCGTACCTGCAGATCCTGGGATATCTGTCTCCGGAGGAGCAGGGCAGCCAGGCAGCGCTGCGGGACTTTCTCGACGATGCCATCGCGGTCATGCCTTGGGACGCGCCGACGGCATGCCTGCCCCTGACGGCGGCTGTGCGGCAGTACCACCGCGAAAGAAGCAGCGGCGGTATCCAGGCGCTGGGGGTGAGCCGGTACTGGTCGCAGCGACACACCGCACGACTACTGGACCACGGCATGGCCCACTGGCTGCAACCTGGTCACCTGCGGCACGCGGCCGCCGTCGCGGACCTGGGAACGCTCGCCTACGCCCTGGTCCGCGCGGGCCGCAGCGGCGATGCGGACCCGGTCTTCTCCGCGGTCGGCGGGCTGGTGACGCCGTGGCCCTGGAACTACGAGGGGGACCCGGTCGAACAATTCGCCCGCTGAAGCCGCCCTCGGGGGCCTGGTTCACCATGCCGACAGGTCGCGCGGCGGATGGTTTCGTGCGAGCAGGCGGACGGCAGGGTCAGTTGCGGGCATCCTGATCGGGACCGATCCGCTGGTAGCCGTGGACTCGGCTCGGTCGTCCCTGGGGATCGGAGCCGTAGACGGCGAGCATCCGGGCGTAGTCCGGCGCCCAATGCCTGCCGACCGCGCCAGCCGGGACCAGGACGAGGTCCCCGGTGTGCGCCTCGGCCGTCTCCCCGTCGCACCGCACGAACAAATGGCCTTCGAGAACGTGGTTGAGCTCGTCGTGAGGATGTTCGTCGCTCCAGGACTCGCCACGCAACCCCCACTCCATCACCGCCAGTCGCTGGGGCCGAGCCGGTGGCGCAGGAGAAATGAAGGCATGACCGCGCGGGCCTTCGCCCCGGCGCGTCAACGGGGTCGCGGGAAACGTCCGTGGGGCATGGCGCTGTCCTTTCCGTGGAGCGCAGGTACTGCGGCTCGGGTACGCCGGGGCCGGTACCGCTTGAGCGGTACCGGCCCCGAGCCCTGTACGTCAGCCGCGCTCGGCCGCCTCGACGATGTTGGTCAGCAGCATGGCCCGGGTCATCGGCCCCACTCCGCCGACCGGCGGCGCGAAGGAGCCGGCGATTTGGTCGACGTCCGGGTGGACGTCTCCGAGGATGCCTTCGACGGTCCGGGTGATGCCCACGGACAGGACGGTGGCGCCCGGCTTGACCCAGTCGGGCTTGACCAGGTGGGCCACGCCGGCCGCGGCCACGACCACGTCGGCGGCGCGAGCGTGGGCGGCGATGTCCTGGGTGGCCTCGTGGCACAGGGTCACCGTGGCCTGCTCGGTGCTGCGGGTCAGCATCAGGCCGAGCGGGCGGCCCACGGTGAGCCCGCAGCCGATGACGCAGAACTGCTGTCCGGTGATGGGTACGTGGTTGCGGCGCAGCAGGTCGATGATGCCGCGCGGGGTGCAGGGCAGCGGTCCGGGCATGCCCAGTACGAGCCGGCCCAGGTTGGCGGGGTGAAGCCCGTCGGCGTCCTTGGCGGGGTCGATGAGCTCCAGCACGGCGTGGGTGTCGATGTGGGCCGGCAGCGGCAGCTGGACGATGAAACCGGTGCAGGCCGGGTCGGCGTTGAGCCCCAGCACGGCGGCCTCGACATCGGCCTGGGTCGCCGTCGCGGGCAGCTCCACCCGGATCGAGGCGATGCCGACCTGGGCGCAGTCGCGGTGCTTGCCGCCGACGTAGGAGTGGCTGGCGGGGTCATCACCGACGAGGATGGTGCCCAGCCCGGGAGCGACGCCCCGGCTCTTCAGCACCTCCACCCGCTCGGCGAGTTCACGTTTGGTCTCGGCTGCCGCGGCTTTGCCGTCGAGCAGCGTGGCGGTGGTCATGTCGTACGAGCCTCTCGATGCGGTCGTCAGGCGAAGACGACGGTGCGGGAGCCGGTGAGGACGACGCGGTCCTCCGCGTGCAGCCGGACCGCCCGGGCCAGCACGATCCGCTCGACGTCCCGGCCGATCGCGACCAGTTCGGGCGCGGTGTGGCGATGGCCGACGCGGACGACGTCCTGCTCGATGATCGGGCCCTCGTCCAGGTCGGCGGTGACGAAGTGGGCGGTGGCGCCGATGAGTTTGACGCCCCGGTCGTGGGCCTGGTGGTAGGGCTTGGCGCCCTTGAAGCCCGGCAGGAACGAGTGGTGGATGTTGATGACCCTCCCGGACAGCCTGCGGCACAGATCGTCGGAGAGGACCTGCATGTAGCGGGCGAGCACCACGAAGTCGACCTGGTGCTCGGCCACCAGGCGCAGCAGTTCGGCCTCCGCCTCGGGCTTGGTGTCGCGGGTGACGGGAAGGTGGACGAAGGGGATGCCGTACCGCTTCGCGACCGGTTCGAGGTCGGGGTGGTTGGAGACGATCAGCGGGATGTCGACGGGCAGTTCACCCAGGTCCCAGCGGTAGAGCAGGTCAACCAGGCAGTGGTCGAACTTCGACACCATCAGCAGCACCCGGCGGCGCTGCTCCTCGGGCCGGACGGTCAGGACCGGGTCGAAGCGGGCCAGCCGCAGCGTGAGTTCGTCCCGCAGCTTCTCGGTGTCGGCCTCGGACGTCTCCAAGTTCACACGGATGGTGAAGATACCGGTGCCGGGATCGGAGAACTGGGCGCTCTCCAGAATGTTGCCATGGGCCTCCGCGACGCCCGCGGCGAGCGCGTGGACGATGCCCGGCTGGTCGGGGCAGCGGAGCGTGAGAACGTAGCGTTGCACTGTAGGGATCTCCGTCGGGTCAGGCCCGCACGCGGGCGCGCTCGGGGTCGTACACGGGGGTGGGCCGGACGGTGGCGTCGGCCTTGGAGCCGTCGGCGGCGACGGCGGTGAGCGCGGTGCCGGATTTCACGGCGTCGCGGTGGACCCGGGCCAGGCCGAGGGTGGCGCCGTCGAGGACGGGGGAGGGCAGCGCCATCGTCACGTAGCCGATGTCCCGGCCGTCCAGCTCCAGCCGGGCGCCCTCAGCGGCCTCCGGCGCCGCGTCCACGACGACACTGACGACACGGCCGGTGACGCTGTCCTTCTTGGCCAGCAGCGCGTCACGGCCCTGGAAGGGGCCCTTGTCGAAGTCCAGCGCCCAGCCCATCCGGCACTCGAACGGGGTGACGGTGTGGTCGTACTCCAGCTCCCCCATGATCATTCCGGCTTCGGTGCGGCAGGTCAGCAGGGCGATGGCGCCGAAGGCCCTGATCCCGAGGTCCGCACCCGCTTCGAAGACCGCGTCCCACAGCGCGAGCGCCTGCTCCCGCGGGACCTGGATCTCGTAGCCGAGCTCGGCGGTGAACCCCAGACGGCTCACCTGGGCGGGTATGCCCGCGATGAGGGCGCCGCGCAGGAAGGTGTAGTAGGGGAACGCGGCGTTGGACACGTCGACGTGGGTGAGGCGCTGCAGGACGTCCCGGCTGCGCGGGCCCTGCAGGGTCAGCACGGCGGACTCGTCGCGGCGCTCGGTGACCGTGGTCCCGGCCGGAGCGTGTGCGGCCAGCGACTGCTGGGTAGCCGGGTTGCCGCCGGTGACGACGACGTGGTCGGGCGCGAGGACGGCCACGGTCACGTCGTCCAACATCATCCCGTCGGCGTCGACCACGACCCCGTAGGCGATGCGTCCGGCGCCCAGACCCTTGACGCTGCGCGAGAAGACGGTGTCGACGGTGGCTACCGCACCCTCACCTTCGACATGCCACTTGTAGAGCATCGAGTACTCGGAGGCCCCGACGGCGGTGCGGATGGCCTCGTATTCCTCGGCCGGGTCGCTGATGGCCAGCGGTACGGCGTTGCCGTAGATGTCGATCCACTCCTCGACTCGGTCCGCGTAGCGGGGAGCGAACGGGGTGGTGCTCAGTCCTTCGGGGATGGCCATGGGGACTCCAGTGGAGGAAGGAGAAGACGTGCGCTGCAGCGAGAATCTATCCATCTGGATAACTTGTCAATAGGATAGATTGACCTTCGGGGGGACGGCAGACCAAGGGAGGGCGAGTGACCGCCGAAGTGGAGACGGACGGTGAGGCCGGCCAGGAGGCCCGGCCCGGTTACGGCGAAGGGCGGGGGGCGCTCCTGGCCGCGGCCGTGCGGGTGGTGGCCCGTGGCGGCCTGCGGAAACTGACCTACCGTGCTGTCGCCGCCGAAGCCGGTGTCACGCACGGGCTGGTCGCCCACCACTTTGGTTCGCGCGACACGCTGCTCGAAGAGGCGCTGCGGTGGTGTGTCACACGCAGCATCGAGACATCTTCGCTGGTGCCCGCCAGCGGAAGGCTCGAGGACTTCGCCGCGACCCTGGCCGACTCCATCGCGGCCGACCCCGACCTCCAGGCTTTCCAGTACGAGCTGAAGCTCGAATCCAGCCGGCGGCCGGAGCTGCGCCACCACGTCGACCTGCTCTACGACGCGTACCGCGATGCCGTGCGCGAGGCACTGGCCTGCTTCGACGTGTCGCAGGAGATGACGGAGCTCGTGTTCGCGGCCCTGGACGGCCTGGTGTTCCACCAGGTCACGTCCGGCGCACCGGACCGCACCGAGGAGAGCATCGACGCCTTGCGTCGGCTCCTCGCGGCTCACCGCGCGCAGGCGTCACCGGGAGTGGCCCGCGGTACATTGAATGAGCCGAAGCTCTCCTGCACCAACCCCAGGAGCGGCGATGACGAGCATGTCCAAAGGGCGTGACCAGCCAGTCCGGCCGCGCGGTACGACGCCATCGGCCATACCGACGCCCGTCGGCGCGACCGCGGTGCTGGACCAGCACCTGCGGTTCACCGGCTGGAGCCGGGAAGCCGAGGAACTGTTCGGTCTGGCGTCCGAGGAAGTCCTCGGCCAATCCGCAGACGCCGTCCTGGCCGATACCGAGACGGGTGCCGGCATCTCAGCCGTCGGCGGCGGCGGTGCAGCGTGGTCGCTCGGCACTCGGCCGGTCCGCCGTGGTGACGGCCGCCCGGTGTCCGTCTCCCTGTCCCTCATCCCGCTCGCCCTGGGGGTGGACGCGACCGGGTGGCTGATGACGGCCATGGATGCCGAACTGGCGCACCGGGAGGCCGTCGGCCGGGCCATGCTTGACGGACTCGACCGGGAAGCGCCCGTCCAGTTGGTGGTCTACGACACGGACGCCCGGGTCCACTGGATCAACTCCGCGATCGAGAAGCAGTTCGGAACCCCGCTCGAGGACGCTGCCGACAGGTTCGTGAAGGACATCCTGCCGCAGGGCCAGGTGCTGGCGGAGGCCGATGGGACGGCCACGAGCGTCGAGGAGATCGTCCAGCGCGTGGCCCGCACCGGCGCGCCCGTGGTCGACGTCCGTTACCGCAGCGCCACTCTCCTCGACCCCCGTCACGAACGCGTCTGGTCGTGTTCCTACTTCCGGCTCCAGGACGGGGAAGGCCGTCCGATCGGAGTCTGTGAGGCGGCCCTCGACATCACCGACCGCTACGTGGCGCGCCAGCGTCTCGCTTTGCTCAGCCGGGCGAGCGGGAGTATCGGAAGGACCCTGGACATCCGGCGCACGGCCGGAGACCTGGCGGAACTCGCGGTTCCTGAGTTCGCCGATGCCGTCACCGTGGATGTCTTCGAAGCCGTCCTGAGCGGGCAGGAACCGCAACACCACGGCACTCGTCCCACACTGTGCCGGGTGATTCACCGCACCGATCACGCCGCGGCCAAGGACACCGCGGATGAGGCGCTGGACGCCGTCCGTCTGCGGTGCCTGGCCGAGAACATGTCGGTCACCGACCCGGCCGCCCGTGTGCTCGCCCTTCCGCTCAAGGCCCGTGGCGCCACCCTGGGCGTGGTGGCCTTCGCACGCTCCCGACACGCTGACCCCTTCGAGCAGGAGGAGGTCCAGCTCGCCGAAGAGCTCGTCTCCCGCACCGCGGTCTGCCTGGACAACGCCCGCCGTTACACCCGAGAACACGCGACCGCGCTCATGCTCCAGCGCGATCTTCTCCCTCGCACCCTGCCCCAGCAGCCGGGCGTGGAGGTCGCCCACCGCTATCTGCCCGCGGCAGGGCCCGCCGGCGTCGGAGGGGACTGGTACGACGTCATCCCTCTCTCCGGGGCACGTGTCGGGCTGGTGGTGGGCGATGTCGCCGGACACGGCACGGGCGCGGCCGCCACCATGGGCCGGATGCGCACCACCGTCGCGGCGCTCGCAGCGCTCGACCTCGCGCCGGACGAACTGCTCGCCCGCCTCGACGACCTGGTGGCACGGACCGGCGCACCGCCTTCCGGGCTCGCCGAGGCCGAGGACCAGGCACTGGGCGTCACCTGCCTGTACGCGATCTACGATCCGGTCTCCCGGCACTGCGTCATGGCGCGGGCGGGCCATCTGCCACCCGTGCTGGTCACCCCCGACGGACACGCCGAGCTGGTGGGCCTTCCCGCCGGACCGCCCCTCGGCCTGGGTGGCCTGCCGTTCGAATGCGCCGACATCGAGCTGCCGGAAGGCGCCACGCTCGCTCTCTACACCGACGGACTCGTCGAGGACCGTCAGACGGACATCGACGCAGGAGTCCGCTCCCTCTGCGCCGCACTCGCCGGGCCCGCGGACGACCGACTGGACAAGACATGCGACCGGGTCATCACCAGACTCCTGCCCCAGGCCCCTGAGGACGATGCCGCACTGCTGCTGCTCCGAGTCCACGCCCTCGCCGAGAGTCTGGTGGCGACGTGGGACATGGCCCCCAACGCCGGAGAAGTGGCAAGAGCGCGGTCTCTGTCCCGCGATCAGCTCGCCGCGTGGGGAGTCGATGAAGCCGCGTCGTTCGTCGTCGAGCTCGTCGTCAGCGAGCTGGTCACCAACGCGATCCGCTATGGCGGCGCTCCGGTGTGTCTGCGGCTCATCCAGGAGCGTGGCCTCATCGTCGAGGTCTCCGACGGCGGCCACACCTCCCCCCACCTGCGGCGGGCCGCGATGGAGGACGAGGGCGGCCGAGGTCTGTTCCTGGTCGCACAGCTGACCCGGAGCTGGGGAACGCGGTACACGTCGAGAGGCAAGACCATCTGGACCGAGGTGCCGCTGTCGCCGGCCAAGCTGCCGGTGACCTTCGCCGGCGAGCAATTCGAGTTGTAGCGATGCGGCGTCGCCGTCCGGGACCTCGTCCGGGGCGGTCGCGGCTCAGGCCTTGCGGCGGCCGCTGCGGCGTGGCGCGGGGGCGGCGCCGCCCAACAGATCCCGGCGGCGCTCCTCGCCCTTCTCCTCCACCTGCAGCACCACCCGGCGCAGTCCGGCGGCGACGGTCCTGCAGTCCGCGTCGCTGAGCTGCCCGGTGACGAAGGCTTCCTCCTCGTTGAACGCCGGAAAGACGCGCTGCATCAGCTGCTCCCCGTCGTCGGTCAGGCTCAGGAGCACCAGCCTGCCGTCGGTGGGATGGTCCGCTCGCTGCACGAGGCCTCGTCGTTCCAGCGTCCGGGCAACCCCCGTGAGCGTGCCCTTGGAAATCCCGGCCTCTTCGGCCACGTGCCGCGTCTCCGACTCACCCCAGATCCAGACGACCCAGAGCACCACAAAGGCGGTCCAGGTCAGGTCGACGCCGCGCAGCACGGAGTTCTCCAGGTGCTGCCGCACCGCTGAGGCGGCGCGATAGATGTTGGCGACAACGGCCATCTGGTCATGCCGGACGCGGCTACCGCCGAGCTTGGCCTCTGCCAGCTTCTCGGCTTCGGTGATGGATCGTTGGCCGGGCACGGGCACGCTCCTTCGGGGCGCCTGCGGAGGCGTGAGACATCAGAATTGTTCGGGCCCAAATTATAGGGTGCTCGGCCTCATGGGGCCGATCCCTCCGGGCTCGGGCGCTGTGTGCTCGCACCCCACGCGGACTGCTTCCTCTGGCTTCGGACCTGCTGCAACACCGGCCCCCTCGCCGAGAAGCCAGCCACGCAGTGCGGACTTCGATACAGCCGACCTTTGTTGGCCTACGGTCAACGCTGTCCTCAACGATCTGGCGGCGAGCGGCCCCTGTTCTTCCGGATTCTGGTGCTCGGCGGCCGGGCGCCAACTGCTGGCCGGCGACGCCTGCGTCCGTGATCGACGTCGCAGCGTGGTGGTGGGGTCAGGAGGTGAGGATGGAGATGCCGTCCCCGAGCAGTTTCAGCCCGAGGACGAAGAACAGGACGGCCATCACAGCGACATTGTGCTGAGCCGCCCAGTCCTTCCAGTTCCCGAGCGTGGCCCTGGCTCGCTCTCCGCCAAGGAGGAAGACTCCGAGCGGGACCAGCAGGCCGAGCGTGGCGATCACGACGAAGATCGCGAGCGATGCGATCTGCTGCCCGACCGGCAGCCCGGCCGAGCCGATCGCGGCACCTGCGGCGACGGTCAGCGGGGCGTTCTTCGCGTTGAGCGCGGCCAGGGCCGTTCCGAGTCCGAAGACCTTGACCGGCGTGAGGCGGTCGATCGCGCCCATCCACTTCGGCAGCTTCGCCTGTGAGGGGTCCTTCGGGCGCCGACGCCACTGCCGGGCGCCGAAGAGGACGAGGAACACGCCCAGAGCAAGCTTGAGCGCTCCCACCCAGGTGGCCGGGTGCTTGTGGGCGGAGGCATCCGCGGGGGAGGCGATCGCGAGCATCACCGCGCCCAGTACCGCGAGTCCCAGGACCCAGCCGACCGTGAAGAGGACGCCGTTGAGCAGTCCCCGAGGGGTGGCGAGGATGAGGATGACGGCGATGATCGGAAGCGGGCTGACCGCGACGCCGGCCGCGAAACCCAGCACGTCACCGAGAACTGCGCCCATGATGCCTCCAGCCGGGGTCAGGGTGGCGGTCCAGTCGAGCAGAGGTCCGGCGGGGGCAGGCGCCCCCGGGGGTTCTCAAGCGATCGCTGCGCCCGCGGCTACAGCGGAGCGGCCGACCGGAAAGGTGACGACCCCGTGCTCCGCACACACGCCTCGGCTTCATCTTCCTGCACCTGGTTCCATCTGTCCTCGGGAGCATCGGATGGTGGCGTCGCCCGCTGCACTCGCGTCGCCTCCTCAGGACCAAGATGCGGGGGCTGCACGTCCGTGGTGAGGATGGGGTGGTGAGGGCGATGGCGCCCGTACTCCGGGTGTCTGGTGTCCCTTGCACTGATCCATGGCAGGAGAGTCTCGCCATGACTGCAACAGCACAGCCATCCCAGTCGGCTCACCCCGAGCGTCCGGGCAGGTCGGACGGGGTCTGCAGTGAGTTCACCGTCTTCACCGAGATCAAGCCGGGCGAGGCCGACGCGCTGCGTGAGGTGCTCGCCGAGCTCAGCGATGCGGCGGACGACGAGAGAGTTCATGCGGCGGTGCGCCAGATCGGCACCCTGCACGACGCACGGCACGTGATCTTCGACAACGACACCCGGTTCATGTTCGCCAGCGTCTTCGACGGCTCGTGGGACGCCTACATCGACGACTTCGCCAAGACGGTGGTCGGGGAACGCTTCGACAAGGTCTTCTCCCACAGCGAGGGGTTTCCCGGCATCTCCGATCCGGGGGTGAAGGACTGGTTCGTCGCCCACCAGGCACCCGCGGGAGTCTTCGTCAGCGCCTATCCCGAGCTGACAGTCCAGCAGATCTACAAGGACCACCGTGTGGAAGAGGCGTTCGAGGAGGTGCTGGACACACCCGAGTTCCGCGCGGCACTGGACAACCCGGCCAACGCGGAGTTGGTGAACACGCCTGCCTTCCAGAAGTTGCTGGAAGAAGCCTCAGCCTAGAGCCCGGACACCGCTGTCCCTCAGACCCGACCCACTTGTTTGGTGAACCGCGTCGGCGGGCGCGCACCCATCGCTGCGGGACTCGCCTGGACAGGGGACCGACGTGGAGGAAACGATCATGAACACCGCAGACAGTGGCGGATCGGCCGGTGTGCGCGTCGAGATCGAGGACGTCCAAAGCGGCGCGTTGCGCCCACGACCCGTCCCCTACCAGGGAAAGTTCATCTTCCTGCGTGTCGACGACCGCCACGCCGGACGTGCCCTGCTGCGACGGCTTCTCCCGGTGACCTCGGGTGGTCTGCCGAGCGCGGACCGAAGCGGGGACGCGTGGGTGGCTGTGGCGTTCACCTATCAGGGGCTGAGGGCTCTGGGGGTGCCCCAAGAGTCGCTGGACAGCTTCCCGCGGGCGTTCCGTGAGGGCATGGCCGCCAGGGCGGACCTGATCGGTGATGTGGGCGAGAACGCCCCGGCCCACTGGGAGGCACCGTTCGGGACGGGCGACGTACACATCGCACTGAGCGCCCTCTCATCGGATGCGGCGCAATTGGCCCAGGAGCTGGAGCGGGCCCGGGTCGCCTTCGAAGACACGCCCGGTGTCCAGGTGATCTGGCAGCAGGACGTCCACCAGCTCCCGACAGGGCGCACCACGTTCGGCTTCCGGGACGGCATCAGCCATCCCAACATCGAGGGCGTCGGACTGCCCGGCTCCAATCCGCAGGAAGCCCCCATCAAGGCCGGCGAGTTCATCCTCGGCTACCCGGACGAGACGGGCAATATGCCGCCCATGCCCCGCCCCGAGGTGCTGGGACGCAACGGCACCTACGTGGCCGTTCGCAAGATCCACACCAACGTGGCCGCCTGGCGCCGGTACCTGCGCGTCAACAGCTCCAATGCCGAGGAGGAAGCACTTCTGGCGGCGAAGATGGTCGGACGCTGGCCGAGTGGCGCGCCGCTGACGCTGACGCCGGAGCACGACGACCCGGAGCTGGCGGCGGATCCGCAGCGCGTCAACAACTTCCTGTACCGGGAGCACGACGACCGCGGCCTGCGCTGCCCCGCCGGCGCGCACATCCGCCGGAACAACCCCCGCGATGCCACCATCGTCGGCGACGCACGGATGCACCGGATCATCCGCCGCGGCACCACTTACGGTCCGCCGCTGCCCGAGGGCGTGCTGGAGGACGACGGTGCCGACCGGGGACTGGTGGGAGTCTTCATCGGAGCCCACTTGGAACGGCAGTTTGAGTTCATCAAGTCCGAATGGGTCAACGACGGCAATTTCATCGGCTACCCCGGTGAGCAGGACCCGGTGGCCGGACACCACGACGGAACCGGCAGCATCACCATCCCCGACAAGCCGGTCCGGCGCCGCCTGCGCAACCTGCCCAGCTTCGTGGCCACGCGCGGCGGCGAGTACTGCTTCGTGCCGGGTCTGCGAGCCCTGCGCTGGCTCGCCGAACTGGAGGACTGACGGCCAGTTCCCACCCGCTCAGGCCCCACCGCGGTCCTCAAGGAGAGGTCGACGTCATGACAGCACAGTTCGTCCGCTACACGCCGGACGTCGAAGACGACGATCCGGACTTCGACCAGAACGTGCAGACGGTGATCGAGAAGACCGAGAACTACATAGCCGAGTCCGTCGAAGCCGGTGGAACCGGGCAGGCCCTGCGCGATGCCCACGCCAAGGGCTACGGACTGGTCCGTGGAGAAGTGGAGATCCTGGGCGGGCTGCCCCCCGAGTACGCCCAGGGCATCTACGCGACCTCAGGAAACCACGACGCGCTCATCCGCTTCTCCAACGGCTCACCGCACGCCGGAGCCGACGCACGGCTGGGCGCCGCCACCGGACTGGCGCTGAAGATGTTCGACATCCCCGGCCCGACCCTGCTGGAAGACGAACCGGACACCGGTACGTTCGACTATGCCAACATCAACGGGCCGATCTTCTTCTGCAACACGGTCGAGCACTACCTCTTCATCCAGGAACTGTTCCTGAACGCGCCGGCCTACTTCTCCCGGGGACGACCCGGCGCACACCGCTTCTTCACCGAGTTCGTGACGGGCAAGGGAACGCTGGACCAGGACGACTGGGCGTGGGACGAGTTCCTGGCCTTCTTGCGCCTGTCGAAGACCCCTCCGGCGAACATCCTCCTGTCGAGCTACTGGACGATGGGCGCCGTCAGGCACGGCGACTACATCGCCAAGGTACGCATCACCCCCGACCCGGCGTGCGCGGCCGCGGTGACTCATCGTGACATCGACCCGACCTCGGCGGCGGAGGTCTTTCGGCCCGCGCTGGAGGCCGAGTTGCGGGAGCGGCCCTACGCCTTCGACATCCAGGTCCAGCTCTGCACCGACCTGGAACGCATGCCGGTGGAGGACACCACCGTGGAGTGGCCCGAGAAACTGTCGCCGTCCGTCACCGTGGCCAAGCTGCGGCTCCCCCGGCAGGACATCTCCGGCCCGGAGAACCTCGCGAAGATGGACTCACTGTCCTTCACACCCTGGCGGGTCACCGCCGAGCACGCCCCCCTCGGCAACATCATGCGGGCCCGCAAAGAGGTCTACCGGCGTTCCTCCATCCAACGCCACAAGCTCAACCAGCAGACACGCACAGAGCCCCGCAGCGCCGACGAGGTACTCGGCCCGACCCACGAGCCTCGGTGAGCCCAGCTCAGCTCGAAGACGCCAATCACAGCCCGCTGTGCCCGCAAACTACACGCGCGGGCATCGCAGATTCTCCTTGGCCGACAGCAGCCCGAGGACCGCGTGCTGCTGGTGGCGGGTGTACCAGCGCTCCGCCAGTCAAAGGTTGATCGTGACGCCGTTCACGGACATACCCGGAGGACAAAGGTCGGTCAAGGGATGTAACGGGCATCAGCGGCTGGCGAACAGACCGCGGACAACAAGGGGTGCTTCCTCACGGTGGCCCCGGCCCGTGCGCACATCCGCGCGCGGGCCGGACGACCGCCGACCCGGCCGGCAGGCCGGAGGAACGAGGACACGGTGCCCGCACCCGACCGACCCACCCCTTCCCACCTGGTGTGCGGCTGCCGGGCAGGGAAGTGCTGGCCCGCTGACCGGTCCCGGTACCGACCACGGGCCGGCACCGCGGCACGAGCGTGCGTGAGGAGCCGAACAGCGGATCGCGGCGCGTGATCGCGCAGGACTGAGCAGCCTGTGCGGCTGCCACGCTTCCGGCGTGGCGACCGACCTGGTGCGCACGGACCGCCGTGGAGTTCCGCACCCGCATCAGTGCCACGGGGCCCTGCGACAGCCCGGCCAGGCGAAGGGCCTCGTTCACATGCAGGCGGGCGCGATCGAGCTGGCGGCGCTGCGGGCCTTGCGGAAGTCCCGCACGGACCTGGAAGCCCTCGATCTCACAGCCGACCGGCTGCGCCGCCTCCAGGACGCGTTCACCAAAGCGGCCGACGACTCCCGTACCCGCGCAGACCGCTACGCCGAAGAGGACGACGCCGATGCAGCGCAGCCGGTGCCCCAGGACGACCTGCGGGCGCACCGCCCGCAGGAGGTCGGACCACATCGCAGCCGGGAGTGCGCGATATCGACGGGGGCGATGCCGTGCCTCTACCCAGTGCGCACCCGGCCCGCCGCACTTGCCCTGATCGAGGGTGTAGGCGGTCCGGTCCGGCCCTCGCGTGAGGAGCAGAGGGGAGGGCGCAAGACTGCTGGGTTTGCAGCCCAGCGACTGTGAGCGTCAGCTCAGCCGGGCGTCGGCGTATTGGTCCATGGCGGCCCGCTGGTATTCGGCCTCGTACTCCAGCCGGAATTCTGTATTTCTGCTGGTCAACGGCTTGGCGGTGGGGGAGTATAGGGAGTGCGGCATGCGCGGGGCGAGCTTGGAAAGGTCGTCCCACCAACCTGTGTCCGCGCCGTGACAGCGTCGGGCCCGCGCCTGGTGACGTCGGCGTCATCGTGACCAGTTCAGCACGTGGTCGCGGCGTGCAGGACGGTGGCGGGGTTGAGGAGCCAGCAGACAACGGATTTCGGCTGGGGTGAGGTCCACGAGGTCGGGTGTGTCGGCCTCGACACCCCTTTTTCACGCTCCTGCACGGCCATCACCGCGAGGAACGCGTGGATGAGCATGGCAAGCGTGATGTGCCGGTGCCAGCCCACGTGGCGGCGGACCTCGTACTGGTCCAGACCGCACTCGTCCTTCGCGCTCTGGAAACACTCTTCGATCTTCCAGCGGCAGCCGGCGACGCGGACCAGGTCGGCGACGGTTGCGCCCAGTGGAGCGCAGGCGAGGTAGTAGGCGATCTCGTCGGGCCTGCTGATGCTGCGGCGGCCCAGTACCCACCTCTGTCGTGTCGGCTCGTCGACGCCGGGCTCGGTCACGGCGGGCAGGCGGGCGCCGGCCAGTCGTAGAACCGTTCGCCTTTCGCTCCCTGCCCCGCCGACAGACGCTGCCACGCCTCGGACGGGGCCTGGGCGATGAGATGGTCGATGCGCGGGCCGTTGACCTGCTGTGACTTGGGGACGGCGACGACGTAGGAAAGCTCGGCATCCTCCAAAAGCGCCGGAAGTTCGCGTCCTGTCCGTAGGCGGAATCGGCTGTCACCCAGGCGATGGGGAGTGGGGAGGCAGGGCGCGCAGGATCATGTCGCGGGCAAATTCGCCCTTGGTGGCGAAGATGCGCTCGTCGGGGATGCGGGCCGCTTGGCAGCGTTTCCGGTCCTCGGTCCAGGACTTGGGCAGGTAGACCTCGCGGTCGACCAGGGCGTGGCCGCGGGTGGTGGCGTAGGCGGCGAAGACGCCGATCTGGCAATTTTCTGTCCGCCCGGGGGCTTGTATTTCAATTAGTGCTTGCTCAGGCGGAGTTGGTGGGACGGTGGACCATGACCGTGCGTCCGCCCGTCTCCGCCTTACGGGCCAAGT
>NZ_JBIAGM010000045.1:0-38336 GCF_042869815.1 Streptomyces sp. NPDC006739 | reverse complement strand
GGCCAGCTCCGAGGCTATGATCCACGTCGCCTCGATCGACAACCTCGCCAAGCGCATAACGGACGAGACGACACCAACCTGGCGAGGGACTTACTGGAACAGAAAGGGCAATTCGCTTAGATCAAATGCCCTCTAAAAGCGTGTGCTAGGCATGTGCGGGTACGCGCGGGGGTGTGAACGGGGAGTTAAAGGGGGGCCGCGATGGAGCCAGTCTCCGTGGGTGAGGACAGTGCGGTACCGGATGGGCACGCCATACGGACCGCGGCCGCCCTGGAAGGGGACGGAACGTCCATCGCCCGCGCCCGCCATCTCGCGGCCGGTTTCCTCACGCGCGTCCAGGCCGAGCACGGACTGCCGGTCTCGCAGCGGGCGATGGACCTGACCCAGCTGGTGGTCAGCGAGCTGGTCACCAATGCCCTCAAGTACGCGCCGGGCCCGGTGCTGATGGACCTGCGCATCACCGGCGGCATGGTCGAGATCATGGTGTGGGACTCCGACCCGGTGCTGCCGGTGGCGAGGGCCGCCGATGTCGGACGGGTGGGCCAGCATGGCCTGGAGATCGTCCTGGCCGTCGCCCAGGGCTTCGAGGCGCAGCGGGAGCCGGTCGGCAAGCGGATCACCGCCCGCATCGCCCTGGTGGACGATCCCGGCGGAGCCGTCGCCGGACGGCCGCCCCTGTAGGGCGGCGAGGCACCCGCCCGTCAAAGGCCGCGGCCCGGGTGGGCGGCGTGGCGGGCCAGCGCCGCCTGCAACTCCCCGAGAAGGACATCGGGCAGCGCCGTGCCCTGGCCGTGCTTGACGACCTCTTCAGCGACTTGGGTGAGTTTGGTGTTGGTGTGCTGGGAGACCTCCCGCAGCACCATGAAGCCGTCGCCCGGGGGAATCTGTCCCAGGACGGTCAGGACGCCGATGGCCTGGTCGACGACGGCATGCGAGGCGAGAGCCTGCTGTAACTGTCTGTTTTCCATCCGCGCCTTCTCCAGCTCTGCCGCTAGTTCGTCGGCCGACGAACGCGTGAACTGAGGGTGGGGATGGGGGATTGGGGTCATGGCGGATCACCGGGAAAGACACAGAGGACAGCGGACGTCACCCGTCTGCCCCGGTTGTCTTCCGACAACCATCCGGCCTGAGCCGGCCACTACGCGTGAGCCCCCCGGCGGCGTGAGCGCCGGGCAATCCCGGCTAGGGCGGTCAGGTGTTCAGGGCCTCTTCGACGGTGGGGTGGCAGTCGAGGATGGCGTCGAGGCCGACCAGCTGCAGCACATGCACGGCGGGCTTTTGGGCTCCGGCGAGGCGGAGCCATTCGTGGGCGTCGCTCACGAGATGTCCAGCCGTCCGGGGTTGGTCTGTCTGCCGGACTACACTCCCCCCGTTGGGGGAGTGTTTTCGCCTGCCCTTACCGGCGGCTGGCAGGTGGCTCGATGTGAAGGAGTCCGAAGGTGGATGCCCCACATGCGGTGGGCGGAACCGGCCCGGTTACGCCCGGCAGGGCCGCGTTGGAGGTGAGCCCGTTGCCCGGTGGTCGTTGTGGGATACGTGCTCGTGGTGAGATCAGCGCCCTCACGCGTCCGTCCTGGGAGCAGGCTCTTACGGAGCTGGCCCGGCGGCACGCGGGTGTGTCGTATGTGGAGCTGTCGGAGGTGGTGTTCGTCGACGTGGCCGGGGTGAGCGCGCTGGCGGTCACCGCCATGAACCTGCAGGGCGGACGGGTCGTGGTGGAGCATCCGCCGCCGCAGTTGCCCCGGGTTTTGGAGCTGTTCTGGCCGGGTCTGGACCGGATTGAGGTGGCTCTGTGATGAGCACGGTGACCGCCCATGAAGCGTTCGTGCACCCTGCCCTGTTCTATCGCACCGATCAGGAGTACACGCGGCAGACGGTGTCGTTCCTGCGCGAGGGGCTGGACAACGGCGAGCCGATGGCCGTCGCGGTGCCCGGCCCCAACCTGGAACTGATCAGGAGCGGGCTGGGTGCGGATGCCGAGGGCATCCTGTTCCTGGACATGACCGAGGCCGGCCGCAATCCCGGGCGGATCATCCCCAAGGTGCTGCGCGGATTCGCCGACGCACACCCGCAGGGGCGGGTGCGGATCATCGGCGAGCCGATCTGGGCCGGGCGCAGCGCGGTGGAGTACCCGGCGTGCGCGCAGCACGAGGCTCTGATCAACGCCGCCTTCGAGGGCAGGGCGGTGACGATCCTGTGCCCGTACGACGAGGTGCGGCTGGATCCGCAGGTGCTCGCCGATGCGCGGGTTACCCACCCGACCCTCATCAGCGGGGAGGGCCGTGAGTGGGTCAGCGACGTCTACGACTGGCAGGCGGTCGTCTCCCGCTACAACCAGGAGCTGCCGAGGGTGCCGGACGCCGCGGTCTTCTCCTACGGCGCAGAGGACCTTCCGGGGGTCCGCCATTTCGCTGTCGCTCAGTCCGCGCGGCTGGGCCTGGCCGGTGAGCGGCTGGTCGATGTGGAGCTGGCGGTCTCGGAGCTGACGACCAACAGCGTGGTGCACGGCGGAGGCCGTGGGACGCTCGCGATGTGGGCCGAGCAGGGACAGCTCGTGATCGAGGTCCGTGATGCGGGCCGGCTTAGTGATCCGCTGGCCGGCCGCCGCCCGCCAGAGCGCGGGCAGGTGGGCGGCCGGGGCCTGATGCTGGTCAACTACGTGTCCGATCTGGTGCGCGTACACGCCGGCGACGACGGCACGACGGTGCGCTGCTACCTCAGCCTGTGACCGCACGTGGGCGCCCCGCCTGTCCGGGGGGGCCGCCTGCGCCTCCTGCTTTCACGCAGCATCGATTGACGAGTCGCGGCACCCTCAGGCCGGGGCGGTTCGACATCGGCGGGCGGGCGATGTACGAGCTGCGTCTCGGAGTCCTGGGCCGTTTCGACTGTCCCGGCGACACTTCCCGACCGTCAGCCGACGGAGGTTGTCTGGCCTGGCAGTGGGCGTGGTATGGAAGGCATCGTCTGTTGCCTGCCCGGCGCCCGGCATCCCTGATTCAGAGTCCCTGCCGTGGTGTGCGGTCGGTGCTGGGTGATTTGGCCAGGATTTTCAGAGACACTTGTCACGGATGTCACTAGCGTCAGTTCGTGACAGCGTCCCGTCTGCCGGGGCAGGCGAGGGTGATGAACAGGCCTGAGTCCATCGCCGCAGCAGCTACCGCGATGTGCCGGTCCGGTGGCCGGCTGCCCGTGTACCTGCCCGGCTCCCTTCCTTGTCCGACAGCCCGCCGTGAGGCCGGCGGTGCCCTGACCGTTTCTGTCACTGCTGGCGAGGGAGGCCGCAGATGAGTGGTGCCGGAGGGATCACGACCCTGGTCGCCCGCGACGGTGAAGTGACCTCGATGGCAGTCTTCGGGGAACTGGACACCTTCACCGGTAATGATCTGGTCGGAGTCCTTCTCGAGCAGTGCCTTGTACACCGGCCTGCTCGCGTGGTGGTGGACTTGTCCGCGGTGTCGTTCTGTGACGGAGCAGGAGCCAGGGCTCTGGCACAGATGAGAGAACTCGCTGCCCGGGCCGGGACGGAGTTCGCTGTGACGGGCGCGCGGTCCCCGACCTTGCTCAGGGTGCTGGAGATCATGGGACTCGACCTGCTGTTCAGACTGGATCAAGATCCGACACGGCATCCCGGCTCAGCATCCCGTTGACCAGGTACGGGGCCCAGTCCGAAGTCCGTACAGGCCCGCTGACAGCCCCATTGTTCGGTGACAGGGTGATGGGCCTGCGGGCGCGTCAGCCAGCTTCGCCGCTTTGTGGAGCATGGCGAGCCCGCCTCAGATCGCGGGCATGGGCTGGGCATGCCGGGGTAGGCGCGCGGTCGTCGGTCCGTGGCAGGCCGGCGGCGTGCAGCGATAGGGGAGGGAAGCATCATGGCGACAGTGACTGCGGCGAAGACGGACACGGACGTAAGTGGTCTACCGGAGGTCGCCGACCCCTCCCGCGTGGCGCCGAAGGACGCCCGGCAGCTGACCCGCCTGTTCTTCGACCAGCTCGCGGTCCTGGAAGAGGGCACCCCTGAATACAGTTACGCGCGCAACACGCTGATCGAGATGAACATGTCCCTGGTCCGCTTCGCGGCCGGCCGGTTCCGCAGCCGCGGGCCGCAGGAGATGGAGGACATCGTCCAGGTCGGCATGATCGGCCTGATCAAGGCCATCGACCGGTTCGAGCTGTCCCGCGAGGTGGAGTTCACCTCCTTCGCCATCCCCTACATCGTCGGCGAGATCAAGCGGTTCTTCCGCGACACCACCTGGGCCGTGCACGTGCCGCGCCGGCTGCAGGAGGCCCGCGTCCAGCTCGCCCGCGCCACCGAGGAGCTCCGCAGCCGCCTGGACCGCGACCCGACGGTGAAGGAACTGTCGGAGCTGATGAGCCTGTCCGAGGACGAGGTCCGCGAGGCCCGTCTGGCCTCCAACGGCTACACCTCCGCCTCCCTCGACGCCGCGATCAGCACCAGCGAGGACGGCGAGACCGCCTTCGCCGACTTCATCGGCACCGACGACCAGACCCTCGAACTCGTCGAGGACTTCCACGCCCTCGCCCCCATGATTGCCGCACTCGACGAACGCGACCGGCAGATCATCCACTGGCGCTTCGTCGAAGAACTCACCCAGGCCCAGATCGGCGAACGCCTCGGCGTCTCCCAGATGCACGTCTCCCGCCTGCTCTCCCGCTGCCTGGCCCGGCTGCGCGAAGGCATGCTCACCACCCGCTGACAGCAGCACACCCCCGGCCCCAGCCGCCCGACCACGCGGCGCCGCCAATGCTCCTCGCATGCATCACAGTGGGACAAATCACTACTGAAGGCGCACAGTGAAGGGAGTACTACTGGCAGCGGGAGGCGGCCGTGATCATCCTCGGCATCATCTTGCTCGTCGTCGGTTTCGTCACCGGCATATCCATCCTGTGGACCATCGGCATCATCCTCGCCGTGATCGGCGCCGTGCTGTGGATCCTGGGCTCGGTGGGCCACACCGTCGCCGGCCGCCGTCACTACTGGTAAGGACCAGACTGGGCACTGGTAAGGACCAGACTGGGCGCGGTGCTCGCTACCAGCTGCTGTGGCTGTCAGGGCGGTCGCGTGGCCAGCGGCTGCATCTCCGCCAGCGGCAGTCTGCACCTCCTGAACCGGCCCATCAGCCCGAACAGGTGCGCCTGGTCGAGCACGACGCCGTAGAAGACGGTCTGCCCAGCGATGGAGACCGCCCTGAGTACGGGAAATGTTTTGGCCGCTTCCGGCGGAACAGGGCACGAGACACGGAATTCGTAGAGCATGCGCATGCCTCACCCCATGTGCTGTGCTGCAGGTGTGCCGCCCATGCTCGGCCGTACGGACAGCAGGGGCGTCACCGGCACGGGTGAACCGACTGGGAAGGGGCGAAGGTGTGGCCGGTCAGACCCCGAGGGGCTGGGCGGCGGCGGTGAGGGTGAGTTTCTGGGATGGGACCTGTCTCTCTCTTCGTCCGGCCGGCGGCGGTCTGCTGTGACATGTACTCGCGGGTGCGGGCGTCGCTGGACATGCGGACCAGGGCGATGCGGTAGACGGCGGCGTTGGCGGCCCGGTCGCCGCCATGTTAGAGGTGGTGACGGTTGGTGCGGCCGGCGGGAAGCGGGGACCGGTGCGGCTCCGCAGAGAACGGCGAGGGAAGCCTCGGCCCGTATGTGTGCGGGATTGTCTTCGGCGGTTACCAGCAGCCGGGCCGCGGGGCGGGGACCGACTCCGTGGGCGGCTGGCAGGGCGTGGTCGTGGACGCTCACCACGCTGCCCAGGGCCTTGATCAGGGCCTGGTGCTCGGTGCAGCAGAGGCTGTCGTCTCGCGTGCCCCCGGGCCGGCCGTCTCGAGCAGTGCTGGCTCTCGCCCTGGGGGCAGTCGGCTCACTGGCGCCTCGACTGCCGTGCAGCCTGTGAGGCGTCCTGCCCACTGGCGTGCGCGTTCCCCCGTTCGGCCGCATCCTGGAGCAGTCAGTTGACAGCGGACGGCACTTGCGGTCAGTGGCGAGATGAATCTTGCCCTTCAGTCCACCACGGGATCTGCCGAGCAGGGCCTGATCCAAGCGGAGCTTGCGCCGTCGCCTGATACGCCGTCGCTCCTCCTGATCCGGGTCGTCCCTGCCGGCCTGTCCGTTCTGTTCCGGCGGGCCGCCCCTTTTTGCCGGGCCCGCTCCTGCTCGGCGGCGGCTTCCTCGAGGGCGTCCATGACGTCCTTGCCGATGTGCATCCCCGCCGCGTCGTGGTGGGCGCGGGCAGTGGTGGAATCCACGCTGACCAGGGATAGGTCCGTCTGCCCCCGGCGGGCGGCCTCGGCGATCACGCCTTCCAGGAGAGCGGAGAAGACCCCGGCGTCCCGCCAGACGCGAAAACGCCCGTAGACGGTCGCCCACGGTCCGAAGTCGGAGGGCATCTCGCGCCACTGGCTGCTGGTGGCGTTAACGGTCTGGACGGCTCTCACGTGCTTACAGACACTACATCGGCTCCTGCAGGCCCGTAGACGCCCCCTGAGTGCCCATCTCCCGCCCTATCACCGGGCCTGGCGTGGATTCCCTTGCCAGGCCCGGTGATCCTCCCTCACAAGCCCCTACAGCCGATCTTGAAGGGAAGTCCCTCGATGGGTCAGGTCGCCGACGGCCTGGACCACGCCGTGAAGAGGGCATTCACCCGCCCGATTCCGAAGTCCGCGAACGCGCAGATGCGTTTCCTGGTCCGGCCAGCTCAAGGGCACCCGCCCGTGGTCGAGCTACTCGGCCTCTCCTAGTGCACCGTCGAACGCTACGTCAGAGACCAGATCCACCGACCCGCGCCGACCTCGGCCAGCGCCTGGCCGAAGCCGTGCGCGCCCGCTGGCAGCCCCGCATCCGCGAGCAGATCCGCCGCCAGCGCCGGTTTGGTCATCGAAACCTGCGCCCGGTTCGGCTCCACCGCCGCCCCTGCACAACCGACGACGCCCGCCTCCCCTCGCCCTGCCACCCGCCTACGCCGCCCGACTGCTCGACGCCCAGCAGGCCGGCGCCAGCGAACAGCAGCTGCGCGACATCACCGCTGAAGGCTTCGGGCACACGTAACTTTGGCGATGGCGGGCTGTGCCTCCGGCCTCATGGTGGAGTTCATCGACGTCGAACAGCTGCACTTCGACCTGTAGCTCCGTTCGCCGGTCTTCTGGCGGCCGGCGTCCTGTGACTGAGCGACACAGCGACGTCAGCACAGTCAAAAGGAGTATCGCAAGATGCGTCCCCTGCGTGCGACCCTCAGCCTGACTCTATGAAGAACCGACCCCTGCTGGTCGTCCATGCCCCGGATTGTCGCGGATTGCGAGAGGTCAGCGTCAATAGAGAGAGCGTGGGGAAAGTGTGGTCCCTACGGGAATTGCGAATACTCTTGCGCCGTTTGGGCTACTCGCGAGATCTGATTGAAGACCGAACACAGATCCGTTGGGAGGGAGGGGATAGTTCCCAGTGGCCAGACCGCCCAGGGATAAGGCGAACTGCTGCCAGCCTGATGGTTATTGGCTCCCTCACGTCAGCTTGGATATTGTTCAAGATCGGCGTGACGGACGCCCTCGGTGCACTTACATATACTGGACGCATCGAAGGCTCATTATTCCTAATCGCAGCCATACTGGAGATAATTACAGCAGCCGTCGTTTTTGATCACTGGGGCAAGCGACGGCTGCCCTACTCAGGGATAATAACTCTAGTTGGCGTTTTCGTTTCACTATTGGTCAGCTCACTTCTGCTTTCCGTTCAAATCTACGGTGGTGAGTACACGCACTATCTCTGGCTTTGGATAGGCCTATTCATCTGGTCGGCGTGGGCGTTGATGCGACTCGAACCTAACCACATACTGAAACGCATAACGCACCCGAAGAGCTTCGCAGCGGGAGCCGTAGTCTCAGCCCTCTTGGTTGCTTCAAATTTTGCATACACGCAGGTCTATCTACCCTATGCCTCTCCCGTACAGGCGCGCGTCGTCGCGAAGCTCGGCACTCCCTGCCTGAACAATAAGCACACCATCCTGTACCTGCCGGTCGAGCTTCACTATCAAAACTCTGGCAAAGTAGGTTTCACTATTCTGGGTAGCCAATACTCGGTCTATGGTCGAACCGCCCAATTCAATGAACGGCCAAACGGGCTGCAGGAATGGAAGAACGACATGGTAAGGGAACCTATGTCTGACCTCTATCGTCATACAGGAGTACAGGGCAGGGACCTGATTAGCGCTGGAGAGTTCTTCCGCGCAGGGAGATCCCTGGATCCCGACCAAGAATTCGTAGAAAGGAAGGTCGTCGAACTTTCTGCGGGAGCTAAATACGACTCAATTGAGGTTACGGCGTCAGCGACAGCAATACGGGAAGATCGAGGGGATCTAGACGCAGACTACTATATTCCGAACTATTCCTGGGATACTGCATCTGTTGATGGGAAACACCTCCATGACGCCCCTCTGTGGGTCGCCCAACCTGGCGATGAGTACATTTCTCATCATGCGCGAATCCATTATGACAGCGAGGTTCTCAATATAACCCGAAAGCCTCGCTATGTAACGTATTGGTGGGTTATCCCAAAGAAGTTCAGTGGCGCTAATCCGGAAAATGATCTCACTGCACCTCATGGGGAGGTGACTATTAGTGAACTCCACCAGGAAGTCCGCGAGCCGAGTAATTCAGACTACGACGAGCTCTATAACCGATATGGTCTTCAGGACACATACAGTCCGTGGCTGAGAGAATCTCTCCCGGCGCTCCTTAAGGCTGCAGGAGCCTGAGTCTTTTTAGCCGATCTGCACAGTCCGAGACAAGGTGTGGCACTGTGAGGGCAGCCTGGCCCGTCGCCTTCCCCCGTGGCGACGGGCCAGCGTGTCGCCACGGGCAGTTGGCGGAGAGCAGCTGTGTGAGCTGGCGGGTCCCGAGTTGCGGTCAGTTACTGCCTCACCTTGCTTCCCGACGTTGTGGTATCTGTCAGGGCCGCCTTGCCGCGGCCTCGGCTGTCGACGTGTTCCTCGCTGGGGGATGTGACGACTCGCCCCCGCGTCGGCGGAGACCACGGCCGCTGCCAGGACCCGGCGTACATGGAGAACGGCTCACCCCCGCGTCGGCGGGGACCACGACCTCCTGGCCTTCCTGCTGCTACCAGGCATCGGCTCACCCCCGCGTCGGCGGGGACCACTCCCGTATGGGTGACGCGGACCGGGCTGGGGACGGCTCACCCCCGCGTCGGCGGGGACCACGGCACCTGCGCGTGGAACGCAAAACGACCCGGCGGCTCACCCCCGCGTCGGCGGGGACCATGAATTCCACGGGGTGTGCGGGGACGGCGCCCACGGCTCACCCCCGCGTCGGCGGGGACCACCAGCCGGTCACGCTCCTCGCTCAGTTCTATGACGGCTCACCCCCGCGTCGGCGGGGACCACGTCGCACAGGCAGGTGCAACTCTTGTCGTTGACTTCCCAGCCGAGTCCGGTGGGGCCGTTCCCGAGGAGCCGAATGAGGTCCGGGCACGGAGGACCATCGGTCGTCTCGAGACGGAAGTTCCCGCCGATGGCGCTCCAGGCGTCGGTGCTGTTGATCGAGCCGGGCCCGGCAGTCGCCCGGATTCGGCGAAGCAAGGGGGAGAAAAGGGAGGCGGGTTCGAAGGACGTGGCTGCGGTGGCGAGGTAGGCGGCGCGCTCCACAGGTGTCCAGTCCGGCTCGCTTTGGAACAGGTCGTAGTCGGCGGCGAGCCGGTTGGCGATGCGCTGCCACCACCACGGATTGAACCCGGTCAGCATGATGCGGGCTGGCATTCCAGGCCGGTGAAGGCAGATCTGGCTGCCTTCACGACGGTAGCGGAGGCCGGCTACGCCGCTGACCTGGTCCCGGGGGTCCAAGGCGTCTTCGCTGCTCAGGCGGGGGAGGAGGAACTCAGCCCAGTAGTGGACGACGTATGGCTCGTTGACGACCCGGATCGACAGTTGATCTTCCTCGGGTCGGACGTGGACGATGCCCAGGGGGTGCTCGGAGAGGCCGCCGATCTTGCAGCATGCAAGGAAGACCGCGGTCTCCAGCTGCGCCTGCTCAGGGTGACGGGCTGCGGGGATAGGGAGCGCTTGGCCGCTTTCCCCGAGGAGTGTGCAGAGGGCCTGGTGGGATTCGCCGGTGCTGCGGCGGCGGTCTTCGGTGAAGGCCAAGGCGGCCAGAGGGGGCATGATCGCTTTTCCGCGCCGGACCGGCCCCCGGCGGCGAGCGCTCTGTACGGTGGTCCTGTCGGTGTGGTGCGAGCGGTGAGACTTCTGGCCGGTCCTCGGCGAAGGAGCTGTGGGGGCTTCTTCCATCGCGCGGCCGGGCGTTCACGTTGCCCAAGCTGATGACATCGGGAGCCCGGTGTCCAGTCAAGGAGGCGCAACGGCCGGTGCCCCATCCGGCAACGCGGTACGCCCACCTCTAGCCGCGCCGCCCGACGGCTTTCCCCGACGTTCGACTTCCCCATCGCAGGCCGACGGTGATGAGTTGCGTCCGACGCGCGGTCCGCGCGCATGAGCAAGCGGTCAGCCGACGCCCTTGGGGGGCGTTCCGATGTGGGGTGGAAAGTCGGAGGACCCGGGGGCCGAGTTGTCCATCAGGAGGTAGCCGTGTGCGGCCATCACTTCCTTCTGGAACTCCACGATGAGTTCGGCACCCTCCCTGGCTCGGGAAGTGTCGTTGCCCGCGCCGGAGGAGAAGAAGCGGACCAGAGCGCCAGCCGCGGTGTCCCCGGCATCGCAGGTTCGGCACAACTCCAGGTTGATCGGTTTTCCGGACGCATCGAGTTGGGGCATCTGCGCGGCAAGGATGAGCGGGCCGTTGCATCGGGAGCAGGAGGGCAGGTCGTTGCTGCGCTGGATGGATACGTGAGCCATGGCGCCCCCTTGATCGCTGGGAGCGCCATCCAACCTTCAACGAAAGGGCTGGTCAATGGTTTTGCCGGCCTGGAGCCGAGGGCCAAGTCGAGGACCGCCCGCGGAGACCAGTCAGCCCCTGCCCATGGGGGTGGGGATGTGGCTCCGGCAGTGTCGGGCTCCCGTTTCCAGTGGAAGCGGGAGCAAGTGCGTGCGCCAGTTTTCGGTGTCGGCCATGGCTGCTGCTCCTCAGCTGTACTCGTAACGAGCGGCCCAGTCATCCATCTCGCGGTCGTACTCTTCGAGCCGGTTGAGGAATGGGGCGAACGCATCCTGGGCCTGGGCCGCAGTGATCTGACTGGTCTCGATCGCGGCGAGGAGTTCCAGCACGGCGGGGAGCTCCACGGCGGCGCCGTAGCCCGGCTTGTCCGTGCGGTGCTCGGAGTAGACGGCTCCTACGGATCCGCGGACGCTGGCAAGGACGAGGGGGCCGGCGTTGATGTCGCGGGTGACGTCGTACGGCATCGGGTGTTCCTCCAGGTTGGTCAGGCGGGGCAGATCACGGCGCCGGTGGCGTCATACCCAGAAGGGGCCGCCGCGCTGGGACAGGATGGTGGGGGGGGAGCGTGCTCTCGAGGACGGCCTGCCGCCACAGGGTGCGATTCTTGTAGGGGGCCTGGTCGATGTCTTGGGGGTTGTGCTGCCACTCGGTCAGGTGCTGAGCGACAGCGGCGAGGACGGCGGCGTCACCAGCCGCGGCCTCCTGCGGCCTCGCCGCGTGCAGCGCGGTCACAGCGGCATGGGCCGGGCGGTAACTCAGCCCCATCACGGGCTCCGGCGCGTCGACCCCCTGCCGGAGCGAGGTGATCGCCTCCTGGAGGTGCGTGTCGTCTTCCGGTGCGGGACCCCTCAGCAGCGCTTCGAGGAGCACCGCGGCCTCGGTGGTGTTCAGCAGTGTGGTGGTGCTGCCGCTGAAGGTGTGGTGGAAGACCCGCAGAAGCACGTCGATGAGGCGGGGCTTGGCCCGCCGGTCGAACAGGCAGTGGGCGCACAGCCAGGCCATCGGAACGTACGGCCGGCGCGGGTGGGGCATCCGGCCGATGAGTTCACCGGCCACCACCGGCGCGGTGCACAGGTTGCAGGAGGAGTCAGCGACGGCCGTCTTCGTGCGCATTGGCGCGGTCATGCCGCCGGGCTCGGGCGGCTCCGGGTGCGTGTAGGCACGGTATGAGTCGGGGTCCTCGATCCAGGTCCGGGCCTGGATGATGGCGTCGCGCAGCTGCTCGTCGGTTGCCTCGGCGCGGCTGGGCGCGCCCATCCATTCGTTCAGCTGCGTCTGGACGAATGGGATGGGCTCGCGCAGCGCCCCCGCCAGCGGCCCTACGTAGGTGGCGAGGAGCTTGCGCAGCTCGGCCCCATGCAGCTTGTCGAGATCCTCGGAGGAAGGAGCGGGGAGCCCGGTCGGCATGGACGACGGGGTTTCCAGCCACCGCTCGACGTTGCTGAGCGCGACGCCGAGCTGAGCCAGAGAGATCCCTGACCTCGTCTTCACCGCGATCGAGTCGTTGATGATGCCGTTGACCCTGCGTCCGTGGATGCCCATCGCGGCGGCGAGCTGCTCCACCCTCCAGTTGAGCCGCTGCCTCGCCTGGTTCTCGGTGAGCAGGACGACCGGCTCGCACGTCCGGCACGGAACACCGGCCGCGGAGGCCGGCCGTTCGCCGCACTGCCCGCACACGAACCCCGTGCACTCCGAACACAGCGTGGCGAGGCCCTCGCTGTCCTCAGCGACAGGCGGACACAGCTCCTGGCGCAGCTGCTCGGCGAGCGACCGGCACTCGCCCGCGCAGTTCGCGGCGGCGGCCGCGGCGCCGGGCTGATGGACCAGGGCCTTGCGCACGGTGGGCAACAGCACGGTCGCGTGGGGGTTTGTGAAGTCGTCGTCATGCCACTGCTCGAGCTGCGCGGACCGGTAGGCGGCCAGCAGGCGTTTGTCGCTGCCGCCGGCGACCTTGTGGTGCTCTCGGTCATCGAGGCAGCCGCAGGGCAGCCGCTCGGCGTACCCGCAGAACTCGGCGCCGAAGGCCCCGCACTGCGGGCACATCGTCCACTGGTAGGGCTCGTCGTCGTAGACGCTCATCCCGTTCGCCTCGTGGAACCGCCACGGCCCGTCCCAGGGGTCGGGGCGGCCCCACGTGTCGACGCCTGCCGTGTCGTCGGGGAAGAACGGGCCCTCGGCCAGTAGCGCTTTGCCGTGCCATTCCTCCGGAACTTCCACCGGCGGGCATCCGTCGGCCTCCTCGTCTCGGTCGCCGAACCACTCGTCGCAGCCCGCGGCCGCCATGGCGAACCGACCCCACCACACCGGGGCCTCCACCTCCGCCGTGAACCAGATCCGCTGCTCCGGCAGCCAGAACGCCGGCGTGCGTGGCGAGCCCGCGCTGTCGTAAAAGGTCACCGGCTCGTACGCCCACGGCACCCGTAGGTGGTCGAAGAACACCGACCAGCGGGCGTGGAGCTCCGTACGGAACTCCACCTTGATCACCTCGTACGCCACGTGCCGCTCCCTGCCGATGGGCCTCTGGCTGTTGCCGGGCCTCACCCTCCACCCGGCAGGACGAGCACCGATGCGCGCCGTCACCGGTTCGGCCCATCTGTGTCCCTCTGCCGAGGTACGGCACTCGGCTGTCGGTGCCACGCCGTAGCGTGCGCCCATGAGGTACACGTTCACGCCGCCGGTTCCGGCGGAACAGATCCGGCAGCTGCCCACCCGGGACGTTGCGCTCCTCCTCCTGCAGCACCTCGCCAGCGGAACCGGCTTCCTGCAGTACGGAGGAACGATGGGCTCGGCCCGCCAGGCGTTCCAGGACGAGCCGGACACCGAGGTACTCGTCGACCGCCTCTCCGATGCCTGGGCCTGGCTGGAGGCAAACGCGCTGCTGTCCCGAGTGCCCAGCCAGTCGGAAGCCTTCCGCCAGCTGTCCCGCGACGGCAGGGACCTGGCGAAGGATCCCCAGGGCATTACGCGGTTCGAGGCCCGCCAGCGGCTGACCGGCCCGCTCCACCCGGCGCTGGAAGACACGGTGCGCACCAACTTCGACCTGGGCGACTACGAGACCGCGTGCTTCGCCGCGATGAAGGCGGTCGAAGTCGCCGTCCGGGACGCGTCCGGCCTCGACAACTCCCTGGTCGGCGTGCCGCTGATGCGCAAGGCGTTCCAGCCGCACCAGAACGGCAAGGCCGGCGGCCCGCTCGCCGACGCCGGAGCCGAAGGCGGTGAGCAGGAAGCCGCCTCCGCGCTGTTCGCCGGTGCCATGGGCGCGTACAAGAATCCCGCCAGCCACCGCACCGTCGACTTCGACGACCCCATCGAGGCAGCCGAGATCATTCAGTTCGCCGACCTGTTGCTGCGACAGGTCGAACGCGCCAAGCGCCGCCAGACTGCCACGACCACGTAGCAGAAGCGCGGGCCCCTATGAACCGGGACGGGGCGAGTGCCGGAGCGAGCGGATTGCGCCGACGCTGCGGCATATTCGCGCTCTGGTGTCAGTCCCCGCTGCCACACTGCAACCATCCCCATTGCGGGGGTGGTTGACCTGATCGCCGAAGAGAGGCGGGGGCGCCTGCCCCGGCTTTCGATGTCACCGCGACAACGAGGCGCGGGCTGTCTCGCGGAGGGTGTCGCGGAGCCAGCGGTGCTCGGGGTCGTTGTCGAGCCGGGGGTGCCAGGCGGCGCGTACGTGCAGCTCGGGCAGCTGGGCCGGGACGTCGAACCAGCGCAGCCCCAGCGGCGGGCCGTACTGCTCGGCGAGCTGTCTCGGTACGAGTCCGGCGTACGGGCTCGACGAGACGAGCAGCAGCGCGGCCGCGTGGGTGGGCACCACTGCGGCCACGTGCCGGTGCAGGTCCGCGGCGGACAGCACGTCGTCCAGCGGGCCGTGAGCCCGGCCGCGCCGGGAGGCGGCGACGTGGTGCGGCGCGCAGAGCCGGTCCAGGGTCAGCGGCTCCGGTCCGTCCAGCGGGCTGCCCGCGCGCGCGATCGCCACCATCCGATCGCGGTACAGCGCCGCCGTGCAGATGTCCGGCGTGGTGAAGGAGCCGACCCCGACGTCCAGGTCGACCGAGCCGTCCCGCAGCGCCTCGATGCTCTCGGTGAGCTCGGCGACGAACCGCAGTACCACCCCGGGCGCCTCAACGGCCACGGTGTCGACCAAGGCCGGGGCCAGGGTGGCGGCCACCCCGTCGTTGATCCGGACGGTGAATGTGCGCCGCAGCTCGGCTGGCCGGACCTCCCGGTCGGCGTGCAGCAGTGCGGACGCCTCGTCCAGCAGGGAGCGCACCCGCGGCGCCGCGCGCAGCGCATAGGGCGTCGGCATCATCCCCCGCCCGGCGCGCACCAGCACCGGGTCCCCGCAGGCCCGCCGCAGTCGGCCGAGCGCGCGGCTGGCCGCCGGGATGGACAGGTGCAGCCGCTCCGCTGCAGCGGTCACGCTGCCCTCCTCGACAAGTGCGTCGAAGACCCGCAGCAGGTTCAGGTCGAGCTGTTCCGTCATAGTTGCATCGTACGCAATGTGCACTTGTCAAAGTTGCGTGGCACGAAAGCTTGCCGGTCCCTAGCGTGGATCTCGTCCCGCTCGACTGGGTGGGACGACATCGCCGCAAAGGAGACAGCAGCCATGGCGCCGCAGACGTTCGAAGCTTCCCTGACCGCGTTCATCCTGGTGCGGACCACCCGCAGCTGGCTGGACCTCACACCCGAGCAGCGGTTCGAGGTCCTGCGGACCGAGATCCGGCCGGCCATCGAGGCCAAGGGTGTGCAGGTGCGATCGCGGTTCTACGACACGGAGTTCTACTCGGCCCGGGTGAGCGACATCTGGCTCTGGGAAGCTCCCGACCACCACTCATTCCAGCAGGTCATCGAGGCGTTGCGGGAGACCCGCTTCTGGGATGACTACTTCGAGGTGGTGGACGTGCTGGTGGGCGTGGAGAACGCCTACGCCATCAACTACGGGCAGGACGCCGTCGCCACCATCGGCGCGTGATCGCGCGTCCGCACAGACAGGGAGACTCTCGATGACCCGCATCGCACTGATCACCGGCGGCAGTCGTGGCCTGGGCCGCGCGGCCGCGCTCGCGCTGGCCGAGGACGGCCTGGACGTGATCCTCACCTACCGGTCACACCCCGACGAGGCACAGGCCGTGGTCGCGCAGCTGACCGAACAGGGCCGCTCGGCCGCCGCCCTGCACCTCGACGTCCAGAAGCCCGACAGCTTCGCCGCGTTCGCCGACGAGCTGCGTGACACGCTCGGCAGGCAGTGGAACCGGGACCGGTTCGACGTGCTGGTCAACAACGCCGGCTTCGACGGGCACACGCCGTTCGGACAGACCGACGCGGCCACCATGGATGAGCTCTACGCGGTGAACGTGAAGGGTCCGATCCTGCTGACCGAGCTGCTCGCACCGCTGGTCGCGGACGGGGGCCGGGTGTTGTTCACCTCCACGGGGCTGACCCGGTATGTGGCCAACCCCGTCTACTCGGTGTACGCCTCGATGAAGGGCGCGATCGAGGTCTACATGAAGTACGCGGCCAAGGCGCTCGGCCCCCGGGCCATCACGGTCAACGCGGTGGCGCCCGGCGCCACCGCGACGGATTTCGCCGGCGGGATGATCCGCGACAACGCCGACTACCGCGCGATGATCACAGCGAACCACGCCTTCGACCGGGTGGGGGAGCCCGCCGACGTGGCGGGCGCCGTGCGCACCCTCGCATCGCCGAGCGCGGGCTGGATCACCGCCCAGCGGGTCGAGGCCTCCGGCGGGCAAAGTCTCTGAGCCGACGGACGCCGTCGTCGGCCCGTGCAGCACTGATCCCCGCCCGCCCTCTCACGGCCCCCGTCGCTGATCTTCCCGCCTGGGCCGTATCGGCAGTCTCGCTACGACCCGCTCGTGGTCACCACGTCGTTTCCCCGAGATCAGCCCAGATCAGAGGCTTCCGCACGGCTTGGCGTTGTTTTCCCGCGAGAACTACTGAGCCCCTGGCTACGGATGAGGACCTGGGCAATCTTCCGTTGCCGACGGCGAAAGCGATCGAGATCGACGCCTTCGTGGCGATGGAGGACATCGACCCGATCCGCATGGGCGCCGGCTACTACCTCGCCCCCGGCCAACAGGTCGCCGCGAAGCCGTACAAGCTCCTCGTGGAAGCACTGCGCCGCTCCAGCAGGGTGGCCATCGCGAAGTACGCGTGGAGCGGCCGCGAGAGACTGGGCATGCTCCGCGTCCGCGGCGACGCCCTGCTCCTGCAGGAACTGCTGTGGCCCGACGAGATCCGCGACCCCACCGAGCTCCTCCCGTCACCCACCGAGGTGTCCGAGGACGAGATCGAAGGCGCGCTGGCCCTGATGGACAGCATGACTGTCGACGCGCTGGAGGGCGAGGAGTTCACCGACCGGTACACCGAGGCGATCGCCCAGATCATCGAGGCCAAACGTGATCAGAAGCCGCTGCCCGAAGCGCCCGAGCCGGAGCAGCCGGCCCAGGTCCTGGATCTGATGGCCGCGCTGAACGAGTCGGTGCAGAAGGCCAAGGCCTCCCGCACGGCCAGCGCGGGCCCGGCGCAGGTGCACGAGCTGCCCGAGCCGAACATGAAGGCGGCCGCCAAGAAGACCGCGGCGAAGAAGACGGCCACCAAGAAGACAACGGGCCACCGCCCGCGCAGCGCCTGATGGGCAGCTCCGGCCTGCCCTCAGGCTGGCTGGAGCTGTCCATGGCGTCAGGTCAGGTGGCGGTGGCGCCCTGGCCACGCCGGATGCGTCCGAGGAGGTCGCGGTGGTAGGCCGCGAGGCCTCCCTCTGGGATGGGTGCGGGGCTGCCGGTGAGGGTGTACCACTCGTCGGCACCCGTGTACTGGACGGTGACGTGCGCGCTGCGCTGGTCGCCGGTGAGGGTGGTGCGGACGGTGAGGTCGCCGGTGATGACGCCGACGTCGTCGGTCATCGCCCCGCCGGGGCCGGCGGTGACGTTGCTGGTGTAGGAGTCGGTGTCCGGGCTGGTGTTCATGCGCGGCAGGTGCCCAGCATCTCGTTCAGCTTGTTCTTCTCCGGCTCGGTGATGTTCAACTCGTACACGTACTTCACGTGGGTCCAGGCCCGCGCGTAGGTGCACCAGTAGGAGCGCAGCGGGGGTGCCCACTGGTCGGGGGACTGGTCGCCCTTTTGCCGGTTCGAGCTGGCGGAGACGGCGATCAGCTGGGGGTTGGTGAGGTCGTTGGCGAACTGGCGGCGCTTGGCGGTAGTCCACTCATCGGCGCCGGAGCGCCAGCCGTTGGCGAGGGGGACGACGTGGTCGATGTCGACCTCGGTGGACGGCCTGGTGGAGACCTTTCCGTCGTAGGCGCTCACCCAGGTGCCGGAGACGGCGCGGCACTGCTCGTCCTGGACGACGTCCTGGCCGTCACGTTGCAGGACGACCTCGCGGGTGTCGCAGGTGCCGTACTGGGCGAGCCAGTGGGGGAACTTCGAGCGTGAGTAGCCGGTCATCGGGTGCGGGGCGGCGACGGTGAGTTCACCGAGTTCCTTGCGGACGGTCTCGGCCGGCGGTGGCTCGGGTAGATCCCGGCGCACGCTCGGGGCACCAGCCACGTGGGTGGCGGGCGCTGCGGCTGCGGCCGTAGCCGGGGGAGCGGAGCTGAGGGGGGCGAGCAGCGCGGCGACCGCCGCGGTGACCAGGGCGAGCTTTGCGTGGAAGGGATGCATGCGCTCATCTCTCTCGATCGGCAGTGAAGCTGATCAAGACAGGTAGCGGCCCTGACGAGCCGGTGCGGGCATACTGTCAGCGGCATCACCCGGATGGCGGGTGGGAGTTCACCGGAGAAACGAACCGCCAGCGGCCCGCCACTCGTTGAGGCGACTGCTCGCCTCAGGGAGCGATGGCATCACTCACTTCCGAGAATGTGATTGATTCCCAGCGAGGCGCCGGCCTCGTGCGCGTCGCCCAGCGGCGGCGCGCCGTTCGGCCCGAGCGCGGCCTTTTCGATAGCGGCCGTGTGGCTGGGTTCCCTCGGTTGCCGGCCACGGGTGTCGGCTGTACACGCGATCCCGTCACGGCCCGGGTAAATCCAAGGCCATGACATCGCTTTGAGTGATATGCACTGCGTATCCACGGTGCGTGAGGTGCGAGGCAGGGGGAACCGTCCAGGGCGTGCGGCGCGCCTAATGCCCCGCAGTCCTTGAAAGTAACTCCTACTTTGTGTGCTTGTAGGGCTGAAGTAAGGGCATTCGTTGGCCAGGAGGTTGATAACGATGGTTCCCCTGCTTCTGGTTCTTCTGTTGGCTCTGATCCTCTTCGGCGCGGGCTTCGCGCTGAAGGCGCTGTGGTGGGTCGCGGTGATCGTGCTCATCGTGTGGCTGCTCGGCTTCGTCGTCCGCTCCGCGGACAGCGGTGGCCGAAGGGGCCGCTGGTACCGCTGGTAGCCGAAAGACGTCCAGCGCGAGGAGTGCGCCACGCGCGAGCATGAGTGAGCCCGGCCGACACGGCCGGGCTCACTGGCGTGAGAAAGTGACGCTCCCCTTGCGGCGGTTGGGAGGGATCGGGCGTATCGGACGCGCCGCAGGGTACGTGAGTCATGCACCGGCCCTGCGGACTCGGCAGTGGAACCTGCTCCTCCTTTCTGCGGGGTCGGTGCGTATCGGGCTGCGTCTGGTTCGGTTGGGTGGCGGCTCAGACCCGGCGCGCCCACGAGGTCGTGAACATCCCACGCCGCCATCACCTCTCGAACTGCTCGAGAGGCGCTGCTCTGCCATGTGAGCAGAGCCATCGTGCAGAACAGTTCCCGAGCATTTCCAGCGTCGGGGCCGGTCACGGCCTGGCCCACGAGCACAGCCAATGCCGACCGAGACCTACGTATCGGCGTCCTGGTGCAGGTCCAGGTAGAACCGCAGCCGTACGCCGGGCTCGTCAGGTTCCCGGGTCGTCCAGTTCGCCGGCGCGATGGCGCGCCGAATCGGCGGCCTTACCGTCGTTGCCGCTGCGGGCCACACGGACAGCAGTGGCCCCCAGCGTGGGGAGCACATCTACTCGCTGCCCCCGGAGGTTGCTCGACAAGCTCCGGCCACCGCCGCCAGGTCTGCGATCAAGAGCAGACGTTTGGACGGAGGCGATCGGTACACCCGATGAGCTAACGCAGTCTTTATACGACGAGACGGAGACGCACCGTGGGCATCATCGCGTGGATCATCATCGGCCTGCTCGCTGGCGCCATCGCGAAGGCCATCATGCCGGGCAAGGACCCCGGCGGCATCATCATCACCATGCTGATCGGCATCGCCGGCGGCCTGCTCGGAGGCTGGCTCGGCAAGGTGGTCTTCGGCGTCGACTCCATCGACGGGTTCTTCCAACTCTCCACCTGGATCGCCGCGATCGTCGGCTCCCTCATTCTGCTCGCTCTCTACCGCCTCATCGCCGGCAACCGGCACTCGCACCGTCACGCCTGGCGGTGAGGCCGTACACATCCATACATGCCGACGGCTCCCACGCTGGTACGCAGGGCGGGAGCCGTCGGCATGTGATGAGTGGACCGGTTCCCAGACGGCGAAAAGATTGCAAGGCCGCCACCGAGCAGCTGGGCAGCGCCATGACGCATTACCGCGCCCTGCTCGATGAGCTCCTGTAAAGCGTGTACTGCGCGTGCGCGGGTACGCGCCGGGGTGTGAACGGGGCATTAAAGGGGGGCCGCGGTGGAGCCAGTCTCCGTGGGTGAGGACAGCGCGGCACCGGAGGAGCAGGCCATACAGACGCCGGTGGCGTTGGAAGGGGACGGAACGTCCATCGCCCGCGCCCGCCACCTCGCCGCCGGCTTCCTCACCCGCGTCCAGGCCGAGCACGGCCTGCCCGTCTCGCAGCGGGCCATGGACCTGACCCAGCTGGTGGTCAGCGAGCTGGTCACCAACGCCCTCAAGTACGCACCGGGCCCGGTCCTGATGGACCTGCGCATCACCGGCGGCATGGTCGAGATCATGGTGTGGGACGGTGATCCGGTGCTGCCGGTGGCCCGCGCCGCCGACGCCGGACGGGTGGGCCAGCACGGCCTGGAGATCGTCATGGCCGTCGCCCAGGGCTTCGAGGCGCGGCGGGAGCCGGTCGGCAAACGCATCACCGCCCGCATCGCCCTCCTGGACGACCCCGGCGGCGCCGTCGCCGGACGACCGCCCCTCTAGCCTCGATCTTGCATGACGGTCCGCCGACGGAGTCGGTGGGCCGTTTCATTTTTGGTGGCTGGTGGAGGGCAGGCCGGCGGCCCGGGTGTCGCCTCGGGTGGGCGCCGGGTTCCACTGCTCCGGACTGAGCTGGTGTTCTCGTAGGGGCGGGAAAGTTGCTGTTCAATCGGGGTTCGGCAGGAGGGCGAGCCGTTCGAGGGCGCCTGTGATCTCGTTGCTCCAGGGCCAGTGACGGGTGAGGCGGAGGATGCGGCGTCGGCCGGTGGTGACGAGCTGGGCGGCTGCGGAGAACAGGCGGAACCGCAGGCGGCGGGGTTCCCAGAGCCGGGCCTTGCCGGTGAGGGCGAGCATGGGCATCCAGGCCAGCAGGTCGAGGGCGATCTGGACGATCTCCAGCCAGATCTTGTTCTGGGCTGCCCGGTGGAGTGGCAGGTTGCGCAGGCCGGTGGCCCGGGCGGCCCGGATCCGGTCCTCGGCCCGGGCCCGCAGCCGGTGACGGAGCTCGAGGGCGGCGATCGGCCGGTGGGGGGTGTTGGTCGCGAAGCACGTGATCCGCATGCCGTCCGCGTCCGTGATCCTCAACTGAGCGCCGGGATGGGGCCGCTCCTTTCGGACTATCAGTCGCATGCCCTTCGGCCAGCCGGCAAGGACGTCACCGGTGAGCTCCTCGGATCTCGCTGTTCACCTCGACGGCCGGGGTCCAGGCAGACGCCGGGACCGTGAGCACGAGCTGGTGGATCGCGTCGGTGACCGTCATGCCGACCGAGTAGGACAGCCGTCGACCTCGTTTCGCGAGCCAGGCCACGAAGTCGTGGGTGCCGCCGGCGGAGTCCGTGCGGATCAGCGTCTGCCGCCCTTGCCGGTACTTCTTCGGAATCTGAGCGAGGGCGAGTTGGGCGGTGGCGATGTGGTCGGCAGCGGTGTTCGAGCCTGCGTTCCCCGGTCGTAGGAGGGCGGCGACCGGCTCCCCGGTTCCGCCCGGGCCGTGGTCGACGAAGGCCGGCAGGGGGTGATGGCCGTAAGTCTTCTTCCAGGTCGCGGCCGCGTCCTCTTTGTCGGAGTGCGCGGTCACGAGGACGCCGTCGAGATCGATGACGACCTGACCGCCGGCGTCCGGGGCGTTCTCGCCGGCCAACGACCAGACGCGATTGCGGACTTCGGAGCGTGCGGACCGGATGGCCCGCAGGGCTTTCTCGCCGGAGGCGGCGAGGGCGTCGATCAGGCGGGAGACGGTCGGGTCGGAGGCGACCGGTCCGAAGACGGCCGGCTCGCACCGCAGCATTGCGATGTCCGCGAGGCAGTCCCCGCCCAGTGCGACCGCCAGGGCGACGTCCAGGATGGCCTTGCCAGGATCGTGGACGGCCCGCGGCTTGCGCCACGGAGCCAGAGCATGGGATAGGGCCTGGTCAAGGCCGATCTTGCGGACCGTTTCGACGAGCAGGACCGAACCGGCCTGGGAGACGACCTGGCGGCCGTCGTCCTGGACACGGACGCGGGGGTAGGACCCGATAGAGTGCTGCACCTGGGAAGTGCCTCCGGCGGTGGCAGGAACAAGGACCTCGACAATCCTCATTCTTGCTGGTCAGAGGCACTTTCTGCTTTCCTGACCGCCTGCTGGACAGCCCGCTTCATGAAAGCGCGAGGCTAGCAGCCGGACCCGGGAGGGCCCCTACCACCGGTGGGGGCCTTTCCCTTGCCGGGACGGGGGCATGGTGCGGTGCGAAGTTCTACACGACTGAGGCGCGGTTGCGACGGCACCGTCCCGCTGCTGACCACCACGCTCAAGCAGCTCGCCGACCACGGCCCGCACGGGCCCGTGTGGTGGCGGTCACGCGCGGCCGGACTCCGGCCCTTCGGCCGTGTCCGGCCGCGCGGTGTCTCCTCGTATCAGCGTGTACCGCACCGCGTCCCGCCACTGCCCGTCGCGGAACCCCACGGTGCGCATCACGCCTTCGCGGGTGAACCCGCCTTCTCCAGGGACAGTTGCTCGGCGACGTTGGCAGTCTCGGTGTCCGCTTCGAGCCGTACGACGGGAGAGTGCGCGAACAGGTAGTCGACGAGCAGGCGCTGCGCGGCGGTGCCGATGTCCCGCCCGTGCGCCTCGGGCCGCAGTTGCGCGCCGACGTTCCAGTACGGGGTGCGCCCCGCGCTGGTCCGGCGCCAGGCGGCGATCCCGAGCGCGCCGCCGCTGAACATGCCGGCGCCTCAGAAGATCTGAATGGATGTGATGTTCGGTGGCTGGTTGGGGTAGGTCACGATGTTCCAGCGACTGATCCTGATGGTAGCGCCGTTGGCGTCGTTCATCTGGATGTCGTTGTTCCCAGTGGAGATCTTGTCCACCCAGGCGCCAGCTCCGAGTCCCATGGTCCCAGCGTTGGCGGCGCAGTATTCGAAGGGCCCGGAAGGGCCCTCAATCTGCGGACGACTGTAATGGCCCCAGATGTGCAACAAGTCGTCAGTAGTGCAAGGTGCCTGATTCATGGCGGGCGCGGCATTCGCCGGAGTTGCCATGCTGAGGCCTGCGGCCAGTAACGCTACAGCGAATAGGCTCCGAGCGGTCTTCCTGCTGGTGGGCACGATGTGATATCTCCTTGAGGATCGGGGTCCGCTGCGTGAGTCAGGGTTACTTCCGAACGGTGAGGCAACTGCCCGGCCGGGCTTGGCAGTCGGCCCTATTGCGTTTCACGCCTGACACAGCGCTGTGTCGGCCAGGCGGGTATTGCCCACTTGTTCAGGTGACGGGACAAGTAGACTGGGCGTCACGCTCAAAGCCCAGGCAGAACAGCAGGCACAAGTACCGCGGGTGCAAGATGCCCGCACGTGTTTCCAGCGGAGAAGCAGAGGTTGGACAGCTCGTTAGGGACGCTCGTGCGGCGGCTTCGGCATGCCGCCCACATGACCATCGAGGAGTTGTCGAACGCGTCCGGGGTGAGCGTGCGGGCGATCGGCAACCTGGAGCGCGGTGAGAGCCTGGGGCCGCAGCGGGCCACCATGACCGCGCTCGCGGACGCGCTGCGGCTGACCGGCGAGGGTCGTGAGGAGCTGCTGCGGACCGCCCGCGTCGGTCGGCGGCGCAGCCCGGCACCGGCCCCGGAACTGATGGCGATGCCCCGCGGGGTGTCCGACTTCACCGGCCGTAGCCAGGAGGCGGAACGGCTGGCCTCGCTCGCGGACGGTGCGCCGGACGGATCGGCGCCCATCGTCGTGATATCGGGTCAGCCGGGGGTCGGCAAGACCAGCTTGGCCGTGCACGCCGTCACCGAGCTGTCGCACCGCTTCCCCGACGGGTACTTCTTCGTCGACCTGCGTGGCCTCGAAGCCCGGCCGCTGGACCCCGGCATCGTCCTGGAACGGCTGATCCGCACCCTGGAGCCGGCCCGCAGCCGGCTGCCGATGGACCTGGGCGACCGGGCGGCCCTGTACCGGTCCGTGGTGGCACAACGCCGGATCGCAGTGGTGCTGGACAACGCGGCGGACGAGGCCCAGGTACGTCCCCTGCTGCCGGCGACCGGCGCGGTCATGACCGTGATCACCAGTCGCCGGATGCTCACCGGTCTGGAGGGGGTGACCCGGCTCCCGCTGCCGCCACTGCCTGACGCTGACGCTCGCGGTCTGCTGGAGCGCCTGATCACGGACCTGCCCGAAGCCAGCCGTACCGCCGACGCGGTGTCGCGACTGGCACAGTCCTGCGGCAACCTCCCGCTGGCCCTGCGGATCGTCGGCAACCGCCTGGCCAGCCGCCCCGACTGGTCACCCGACCGGCTCGCCGCCCGGCTCGAGGACGAGGAACGCCGTCTGGACACACTGACCGCCGGCGACCTGGAGGTCACCGCGGCTTTCGACCTGTCCTACACACAGCTGTCCGGCGCCGCGCAGCAGCTCTTCCGGCGCCTGTCCCTGATGCCGGGACCGCACTGCGGCCCTCAACTGGCCTCCGTGCTGGCAGGGCTGCCGAACGCCGGTACGGAGGACGCCCTGGACGAATTAGTCGAGTTCGGCCTGGTCCAGTCGGGGTTCGCCGCGCGTTACCGGCTGCACGACCTCATCCGGATCTTCGCCCGGCGGCGACTGGAGCAGGAAGAACCCAAGGACGAGCACGCCGCCGTCGAAGCGCAGGCGGTGGACTGGCTGCTTGACACGGCGATCGTGGCCGGCCGCCGATTCGACCCGGACTACGCGGCCCTCCCTGACCACCGGGACGACCGCATGCGGCTGGACACCCCCGAGGCAGCACAGCAGTGGCTGATGACCGAGGCCGACAACTGGCTTGCCGCGCTGGAACTGGCTGCCGCCACACGGCAGTGGCGACGCGTGGTCGACGTGGCCGAGGCCATGCACTGGTTCTCCGACCGCTGGATCCACTGGGGCTACTGGCCCCGGGTGTTCGCCCTGTCCAGCAACGCCGCCGCCGAACTGGCCGACCACTCCGTGGCGGCGACCCATCTGAACTACCTCTCCTGGGCGCACAACACCTGCCTCGGTGACACCGCGGGGGCGGCCGACTGCGCCCGCCGGGCCCACGCGGAAGCGGTCACGGCCGGGGACCTGCGACTGCAGGCGTGGGCCGACTCGTACCTGGCGGTGGCGCTGTTGAAGGCCGGGGACGCCCACGGCGCCCTGCCGATGGCCGCGCGGGCGATGCGAGGGTTCCGCGCCGTGAACGACCGCGAAGGCATGGTGGGGCACGCACTGTCCGTCCTGGGCAGGGCACTTGAGCGCACTGGGAAGCCCGACCACGCTCTGCGGGCCCACCAGCGAAGGCTCGCGCTGGCATCCGACCCGGCCACGGCGCCGTCACCTGTGATCGCGGGAATGGCACGGGTATCGGCGGCACGCGACATCGGCCTGCTGCACCTCGCGCAGGGCCGGTATCAGGACGTGGTCGACACACTCGAGCCGGCCGTCACCTGGGAACCGGCGTCGAACATTCCGCAGTGGCAGGCGCAGATGTACGTTACGCTCGGCCGGGCGCGCCACGAACTGGGCGAGAACCAGGGCGCCTTGGCCGACATGGACCGCGCTCTCTCGATCTACCGGCACATCGGCGACGACAACACGGCACAGACCGTCCAAGCCCTGCGCAACAGCGTGAACCCGGCCCCGGAGACCTCCTCCGCGCCGACTACCACGGGTGTGCGGACCAGCAGTGGATACTGGCGCGGATCAAGACGCTGATCGGGTTCGGACAGCGGCAGACGTTCCGGGACTTGGTCGGTTGGGCGTTTGTGGAGTACGGGCACGTACGCCCACCAGTCGAGCGGCCCGCATGCAGGATCCGTCAGAACGCGTGCGTCAGCGTCAGGCAGTGGTGACAGCCGCAGCCGGGCGACCCCCTCCAAGCCGGTCAGCGTCCGGCGGCTGGTGATCACCGTCATGGCCGCGCCGGTCGCCGGCAGCAGCGGACGTACCTGGGCCTCGTCCGCCGCGTTGTCCAGCACCACGGCGAAGCGGCGCCCGGCCGCCACGGACCGGTACACAGCCGCCCGGTCGCGAAGGTCGAGCGGCAGCCGGCGATGGGATGGCGCCAGGGCACGGATGAGCCGTTCGCGAACAACCGCGGGGTCTAACGGACGTGTCTCCAAGCCGCGCAGGTCGGCGAAGAAGCACCCGTCGGGAAAACGGTGCGTCAGCTCGGTGACGGCGTGCACAGCCAAACTGGTCTTGACGACCCCGGGCTGTCCCGAGAGCACGATGATGGGCGCCAGCCCATCCGGCCCACCGTCCGCGAGCGAAGCTAGCCGGTCCACCTCCTGACTGCGGCCGGTGAAGTCGGGCACCACACGCGGCATCGCCAGCAAACCCGGGGCCGGAGCCGTGCTGCGCCGCCGACCGCCGCGGGCAGCCCGCAGCAACGCGTCACGACACTCCCCGGTCAACCGCAGCGCGTCCGCGAGTGCAGTTACCGTGGCCCGCTGCGGCCCAGGGCTCTCACCGCGCTCCAGATTGCCGATCGCCCGCATGCTTACCCCGGAAGCATGCGATAACTCCTCGATGGTCATGTGGGCGGCATGTCGCAGCTGCCGCACGCACGTCCCGAACGAGTGCTCCAACGTCCGCTCCCCTGCCAACTGCGTGCAGGCATCTCGTACCTGCAGTACTTCTGCCTACTGTTTTGCCTGGAGGTCAAACATGAAGCGGAGTTCACTTGTTGAGTCGCCCAATCGGGTGGCGGAAGTCCGACGCCCGAGCGTCCGACGACGGGCGTTGGAGCGGTAGCACCAGCACATGGACTTATGAGTCAGTGGCTCTCACTGGCCGGGGGGGTCGGACCTCGCCCCTGCTCCCGGGAAGGCAAACCCAGCATGGTCTCAGCCCAAGTCACTACCGCCGCAAGGCGCGGCATACTGCCCGTCGTTGGTGTGGTGGTCGCCGCCGGTCTGCTGGCCGCCGGCTGCTCCACCGGTCGGACCGTTAGTGGTGCCCAAGTGACTCCGCCACCCATCGGGGCCGCACCGACAGCGCCTGTCACCGGATACGACGGACTGATCCAGCTGCCGCTGTCCGCCTACGGCACCTCCGAGCAGGACGACCTCGTGCTGTACCGGACAAACGAAGCGCTGATCACCCGGTGCATGAAGAGCCGGGGACATACAAGCTATGCAAGCCAGAACATGACCGGGACCGCGACGAAAACGCACCAGGAAAAGGAAGCGACCCGTCCGGCCGGCGCCTGGGGCTACATCGGTGCTGCGACCGCCAAGCGCATTGGGTTCCACGTCGCGGTGCCGCTCAAAACCGCCAATGGCCCGACCGGCCGGGCATTGAAAGACTACAACGCCTGCTGGGGCCAGGCGGGCAAGCAACTACCGTCTCTCGCCGACACCCCAGGCGGGAAACTCGTCCGAGATCTGTTCAGTCAGTCGTTCCAGCTGGCGGGCGCAGACAGCCGGGTCGGTGCCGCCCGTAAGCGCTGGTCAGCTTGTATGAACACCGCCGGGCACCCGGCTGACGCTCCCGAGAAGCTGGCCGGCGACCGCTGGGACACGGACAAGCCGACCGCGAACGAGATCGCCACGGCCACCGCTGATGAGTCCTGCACCCGCTCATCACAGCTCGCCGCCGTCTACTTCACCGTCCTTGCCGGATCCCAGCGGCAGCTCATATCCGCCAATATCACGGTCCTGACCGGCTACCAGAAACAGGTCCAGGAGCAGATGGATCAGGCGGCACACTTGCTTTCCGCCACTGCAACGACCTGAGTCACACCCTCACCCTAGACTCCGGGCGGAATCACTGTCCGGTCCCAGTAGCAACAAGAAACAGGGAACTCGTATGAAGTACAGTCTCAAACGCGTAGCCGTGTCCGCCCTGACGACCCTCGCGGTAGCGGGCTCACTCACCGTCGGCGCCACATCCTCAGCGTCCGCGATCGATAGAGTCGATTGCGGCCCGAGTGACTACCTGTCCCTCGCACTGCATGAGGCGGGCGGTGTTTGGCAAGAGTGTTACGCCAACGCCGGAGTGAAATTCATCGGGGATATCGGTGAATATGGTAAATTGTGGGTTACTCAGATCTCGACGGGTAATAACGTCGTCAGGTGGTACGGAGACGGCAGGTGGCAGCCCGACCAGCCGATCGGCAAGTGGACCATATACATCTGGCCGAACCACCCGGGCGGGGTCAGCATCGATTCGGTTGCTATCTACTGAACCACCGGTGATCTCGGAGACGGAGCCCCCTCCGGGCGCTGTCTCCGATTCCGCACGGCGCTCGCCGGGGCCCGGCTCGCCCGAAGAGTGAGAGCCGCCGAGTCGCCGAGGCCATCATAGGCAAGGGGTTGATCGCCTTGGCCTGGCCAACTAACCGGAGAACTGTTGTCGGCCCATCCGGAGAAGTGTTGTCCGTCAGCCTGGAGATTACCTGCTCGCCCACCTCGAACTCCATGACTGTTGAAGAAAGGGGACCTGCATGAAATACAGTGTCAAACGGGTAGTCCTGTCCGCTCTGACGACCCTCGTCGCGGCGGGCTCACTCACCGTCGCCGCCACATCCTCAGCGTCCGCGATCGATGAGGTCGAGTGCGGCCCGAGTGACTACCTGTCCCTCGAGCTGCATAATACGTTCGGCCATTGGTGGACCGACTGTTTCGCCAACGCTGGAACCACAATGACCTCGGGCTCGTGGGTTACCCAGATCTCGACCGGTAATAACGTCGTCCAGTGGTACGGAGACGGCAGGTGGCAGCCCGACCAGCCGATCGGCAAGTGGACCACATACATCTGGCCGAACAATCCGGGCGGGGTCAACATTAGCGAGGTTCAGATCTTCTGAACCACTGGCGATTTCGGGGACGGCGGCCATTTCAGGCGTGGTCCCCGAAATCGTACGGCCACTCGCCGCAGCCGACGAGGATCAAGGTTCGGGCGATCTTGGGGCTCATTCGATTCTGGATTTGGCTGATCCCGGTTCCTGGCTGGCTGAAGGACGCACCGGACGACACCAGTAGTATGACGCTCGCCGAACTGACGACGCCGTGCGCAAACCGATCGAGGTCCGCGGCCGGTGGGGACAGCCGACGTGGTCACTGAGCTCTTTCAGAGCGGCCACCGGATGGGTGACGAGGCCGGCACCCGCAACGCACAAGGCCCCCGTTCCGTTGAGAGAGGTGTTCGACGTCTCAACTCAGCAGCGCGGGAGCCTTGTTGGTCCCATATCCTGCCGCACTCGACCTGCCTCACGCTCTGGTCGAGTGGGTAACCATGCTCATCGTCACCCGTGAGGGTGACCGTCGCTGCAAGCTCCCGCCGCACCAGCGTGCTCTCGTCGCCCTGGTCTACCTCCGGCGGTACGACACCCTCACGCAGCTCGCCGCGGGCTTCGGCATATCGGTCGGCACCGCCCACGCCTACGTCACGACAGTCGTCCGGCACCTGGCGGACAAGGCGCCGGGCCTGCTGAAGGTGCTGCGTGAGACGGACCCCGACTACGCGCTCCTGGACACTGAAGTCCTGGCGGATCTTCCGCAGAGCGCATTGCAGCCCCAACCTCATGGCCGTCATCGCCAAAGCCGTCCTCACTCTTGAGAGGCAACGCTGAAAGGGCTCACTGTCCTCGCCAGCCAAGTCGCCTCGCTGCTGGCTGCGAACGCCGGACCCGACGGCGATCCGGAGGCCCTGTTCGACACGGTGATCCGCGCGCAGATCGACATGGTCCGCAGGATGAATGCGATCGAGAAGGAACGAGCCGACGGCTGACCGGCCGGTCAACGCCGGCTCCGCTACAACGTAGTTCGCCGGGGGAGCGGCCCAAGATCCCAGGGCCTACACGCACACCAGCGCAATGCCGCAGCTCAGAACCCCAGGGCATCGCACCCCAGTGCGTGTAGAGCCTGGGAGCGGTGCCCCTGGCCCCGGACAGCGAAGGACCCCGGGCCGCCCTGCCCCCCGGGATCCTGTCGCCGGTCTCGCCGCCGCCGCTCACCAGTCGACAGGCGCACTGCCCACCCACGCGATCGGCCGCGCGTGCTCCCCAGTCGGCCCTCCCGGACCCGGGCCGCACAACGTACGACGGCCGCGACAGCTGGACGGCAGCAAGATGGTGTTCTGGCTGCAACGCAGCATTTGCACGGGCCGGGCGCAACAGGTGCTGCATGGGTAGCAGGCCAGCGCCGGCACTGCAGCAGCCGCGGCGCTGCTGCACGCTGCACGGGCCCCTGCTGCTCGCTGCCGACGGTGCTGCTCGCCCGGCAGTAGCAACGGCACCGGCTGCACAACAGCGCAGGTCTGCGATCGTGGCTGGCCCCGGTGGAGGGTTCCGCCGCCCGGCCCTGGGGGGCCGTTCGGCTCCGGTACCTCCGCACGTTGATTTTCTGCGCCCCCATATCGGAGCTTCCGTTCTGTGGCTCGGCAATTCCAGGCGGCGCACTACTTCCCAGGTCAGAAGGCCCCCTACACGTGGTCGAGGGAGCTGACATCCCCTCTGCTGCCGCTCTCCCTGCCCGAATGAGACAGCGTAGCCTCCGCAATCGCGGCACTGGTGATGGCCGGCGGGAGCGGCCCACCTGCGCAGCGCCGTACGACGGTGGTGCATGGCGGTGTGGGGCCGTGTCTCAGCTGGCTGGCGTGCCGGGGGACCACGCGGAACGGCCAGTCGGGTCGGGCGCCAGCCAGGTCCTGATCTCGCTGCTGACCTCGGTTGGACACCCTTGGGCGCTCAGCACCCATTCTGCGGCGAACGCGGTCGCGTACAGCGTTGTGGCCAGCGTGCTGTCAATCGCCGACCCAGTGGTCGTCTCCGGTGCGATCCTGACGAACCAGCTCTTGCCGGTGCCGTAGTCCACGTAGGAGTCGAGGATGTGCATTGTCGCGTGGGTGCCGACCGTCGACAACCATCGGTAGATCAGGTAGACCGGGCGGAAGCTCTCGTTGCCGAACCCCAGCCTCGGTGCCCACATCGTCAAGGTGTCCACGATCTCAGACACCGACAGCTTCCGGGCTGCATGAGGATCGAACCCGGCTATCAGGGCGCTGAGGTCCACAATGTTCGGCTCCAGGCGGGGAACGTGCGGAACGTCCAGCAGTGGAGTTTCCGGGGTTCCTGCGACGCGCTCGCGGTTGCGGCGGGTGATGCCTTCGTTCGCGCGTCGCACCTTGTCGGTGCGGCGGAGGGCGGCCTCCTTCTGCTCAGCCAACTGCTCGTTGAAGGCTTTCGCCTCCCGGTCCAGCCCCTCAAGGCTGTACCGGGCGTCTTGGCCGACGCGCACCACCGCGGGATACCCGCCGAAGTGGATGTAGAGCGAGAGCAGCCACGCCTCCATGTGCGCCCGCCCCAACGTCCGTACTGCGAACTCCAACCCGAGCCCAGCAGAGACCTCCATCTCGCGCAGCAACTGACAGCAGTAGCGCAACGCCGCACCGTCATATACCAGCCACTTTGCTCGCTCACGGCCGGAGTCGAGGATCGCCCAGCGGTCGCTGGTGAACGCTTCGTGCACCTCGGCCAGCAGCCGGTCGACGCCGTCAGAGAGCTCCGCGGGCGTGGGGAAGGGAGTAGCCGCGTCGTCCATGCCAACGTCCATGGGCGACAAGATTAGTGCCACGGCTCGTTTGCGCCCTCCGCGCTGCCGTACGGCCGGCCGCTTGGCCGTCGGCGAACTCCAGCTCGGCCACCAGGCGCGGCCATCGGTACCTTTCGTCCGGCACGGGCCTGCGGGGAAGGCCGCCCTCATCGCGAGCGCGCCGGCGACCGTGCCCATCACGCTGATCATGTCGACCGCGCTGACCGGTTGCTGGGAAAGCCCGAACAGGCCCGAGCTCTCGACCTCGGTCAGTCCGGCCCGGGGCTGTCTGTACGTCCCCCAAGGGGGCGTCTTTCGAAGCCCTTCGGGCGGGCTTGGGCCGCTGCTAGTCTGCCGATATGGCCAGAGAGATTCAGGTACCGATCGACGACGCGGCGTACGACGCCCTCGTTGAGGAGGCCGAGCGGACCGGCGTCACATTGCCGGAACTGGCCGGACGGGTCCTCGAGCACGATGTCGCCCGGCGCCGGTTCGTGTCGGCCGTGGGCGGCTTCGTCACCGCGTGGGGACCGGCCTTCGACGAGGCGTTCGGCACGAGCGGTGCCGGCGGTGCCGCCGCGTGATCCTGCACGTCGACCGCGCCTGGCTCCTGGAGGCCGCGCAGCAGTACCTCCGGGCGGATCCTGACGTCACCGACTGGGGAGCCCTTGCGGCCGCCGTCGCCCGGCACGCCGACGAGGTCATGGGAACCCCCGTGTACCCGGAGGCGCACCACCGCGCCGCCGCGCTCCTTCACCTCCTCGTGCGAGTTCCGGCGCTGGAGTCGCGCAACGAGCTGTTCGGCGCGGCCGTCGCCGCGGCCTACCTGACCGCATCGGGCCTGACGGTCACCGTCGAGGCCAAAGAGGCCGTCGCCCTCGCCTCCCGGGTCCGTGACGGGCTCGGCGTACGCGACCTGGCCGCCGAGATCCGCAGGGACTGGACCGCCTGACCATGGCCAGGTCCTTCCCCGAGATCTCCCCGCGCGCCTGGAAGAGCCTGGGCATCGTGCTGCCTTCCCTTGCCGAGGTCCGGATCGCCCTGACCGGCGGCCGCGACAACGCCAAGTTCCACGTGCCGCCGTCTACCTGCGCCGCTACAACGGCGCCTGCCAGCACTCCAAGCCCGCCGCCGAGGCCACCACGTACCCGCTGCTGGAGGTGTTCGACCGGGTCTGCAAGAAGTGCGACATCATCCTGCCGGCCGCCTCCGACGCGCTGTGGCGCACCGCCGCGTTCGTCGCGCACCGCCGAGACCTCCTTGACCGGGACATGGCCGACCGTGAACCGCGGACCTGGCTCGGCTACGCCCGCAACGACGCCCGGCACGAACCCGGCGACGACGAGCAGGTCGAGCAGTGGCTCCAGCAGGCCCGCGCCGATGCCGCGCTCGCCGGGGACGCCGACACGCTCGCCGACGCCTGGCAGCAGCTCGCCGCCGACCACCGGGCCTTCCTGAACGCCTACGCCGCCGACTGCCCCGAGGTCGAGGCCTACAACGGGGCCCGGGACGCGGTGCGCCGCTCGGCCGGCTCCCCCCAGCGCCAGGGCCTGGACGAGGTCAGCGCCGCGGTCGGCAAGGTCTCCCGCACCCGGGCACGCGACTGGATGTACGGGGCGCCACCGGAGCTTGACGCGGGTGCGCTGGTGTGCGGGGTGTGGTCGGCCGCCCGCTCGCGCGGGCGCTCCCGAGCCGAGGCCGCGGATCTGGCGTATGCGGCCGCCGCCGAGGAACTGGCCGGTGCCCACGTCGTCGACGTCACCCGGCTGCCCACACCACCGCGCACCGCGGGCAGCGCGCACGAAAGCCCGGCCGCCTGGGCGGACGCCGAGCTGGCCGTGTGGTGGCCGCAGGCGGTCAGGGCGCTGTGCGCCCGCCTGGAGGAGGACTTCGAGGCCGAGGCGGCCGCCACCGCAGCGCGTCTGCTGCTGGTGCGGGACTGGCCCCTGACCGGCGTCCGCGATGTGCCGGTCGCCTACCTGGCCACCTCCCCGGTCCTGGGCCCTCTCGTCCCCCACGGCTACCGCGACGTCGACAACTACGTGTCCTGGAACGGCGGCGACAGCGCCGGACCCTCCTACAGCGCGGTCATCGCCGCCCCGGCCCACCTGGTCGCCAAACTGGAGACGGAGCAGGCCGCCCAGCCCTCCCGCTACCAGCCGCGGTTCACCGCAGGCGGCCCGGTCACCGGCACCCCACAGGACCTTCGCGCGGCCGAGGAACTGCTGCGCGCCGCGTTCCCGCTGCTGCCGGGCGACGGCGCCGGCGAACCGGCCATCCCGTCTGCGGCGGTGGAGCAGCAGCGCCTCGCACGCCACGCCCAGGACGGGCTGCGCCTGACCGGAGAGGAAGAACGGCTCTACCGGCTCGCACACTTGCTGAGCGACGGCTACCGCTGCTGGGTCCCCGGCAGGCCCGAAGAGCTCGAGACGCTCGCGTCGTGGCTGCGCTGGACCACGCTCCGCGTGGACGTCCTGTGCGGCGCCACCGGCCGCGCCGACCCGGCCGAGCAGTGGGCCAGCGTGTTCGGCACCCTGGAGGCGGTCACCGACTCCGGCATCCGGTTCAGCCCGGGCGGCCGGCACCGCGCCCTGCACATCCCCTGGCACCGGATCGTCGCCCTCACCGGCGCCCCGAACTGGGACCGCGGCCACGGCATGCCAGACCTGTGGCGCCCCTACGAGCCCGTCGCCGCACCCCCGCCACCCGCTGGCCCCACGAGCACCAGGAGCGCCCGTCTGCACGCCCTGCCGACACCCGACGGTGCCGCATGACCGGGGAGCCCATGCACGGTGTTGTAGGCGATGTGTTTGTCGGCGAAACTCCGAGGAGGCGGAGCAAGCGGAGCCCGCGCTGACCCGCGTGGACCTCGTTTTCCTCTATCTTCCGTGTGGGCGGACTCGTAACAGGATGCCGTCGGGGCCGGGGGATGCCCGGCCCCGACCGGTGTCACTCGCAGTCGTTAGGCGCCTCCTCGCGGTCCGTGGTGCCGTTCACGAGGAGAAAGCGGCCCTGTTGAGGCTCGGTATTCTGTGCGCGGGTAGTGACGGGCGGCCGGGTTTCGACCTGGGGAATGCCGTGTTGCTCGCCGAATCGGCGGTTCAGTTGATCTCGGGCATCGGCCACCTTGTCGATCGTCTCGGTGGCCTTATCCGCAGCCTCGCCTATCTCTTCGAGCGTGGTTCTTGCCGCGCCGATGACGATGTTGAGGGTGTGCAGGAAGTGGTGGAGCGCAATGAGAATCAAGCTGAACATGCCGATGATGGCCAAGCAGATAAGTGCAATCTTGTCCGTATCCATGGGGATCGCCCCCTTTCCGGTGGTCGATCCCGAGGCATGGCAGCGCTCAGTCCGACCACCACGCGAAATTGCCTGGTGTTGGGACTGAGCACCTGCCGACGCACTGGGGCTCTGCGCGGTGCGAGCGCGCGATCCGGTGCGGTTGCCTCTTCCCGGGCCGTGTGCCCTTGAGAGCGGGGACAATGCGGTCCGTCAGCCACGCCGGAAGCTGCCGGACCACCCAAGTCATGTGTACGTTGCCGCCCAGGGTAAACAGCGCGGGGGATTTCTGGAAGTGCCGCCCGGCGTCGTTGCCCGAGGCGAAAATTAGGCGGCCACAGCGCCGGGGAATTCCCGGCCGCATTTCATCCGTGAAAGGCATGGTTCTCCCTCTCCCTGTGGCCGCCTCGTTTTCCGGGCTTGGGGCGGTGGGAGGCAGCGGGGGGTGAGCGGCCGGGGTTCGGTAGCTGGGGATGCCTAGCCCCAGGCTTGGGGGCACAGGTTCACGATGTCCGGGGCGGCCACTTTTTCGGCGCTGCGGCACAGCTGCCGCATCTGCCCGGGGTAGGGCTGAGGGCGAGGCCGCGGGTGGCTCGTGGGCGTCTGCGCGTGGTGGCGTGCCCTCGGGTGGTGCGGGTGCGTCCGCCACCGCTCGGCGGGGTGAAGGCGCGGCGCCGGGCGCGGCGGAGGGGCGACCTGGTGCGGCCGCCGTGTGGGAGCCGCCGGAGCCGAGGCCCTGCTCCGCTGCGGGTGCCGGACCTTCGGCGGTCGGGTCCGGCCGGTCCCGGTCCGCACCAGCGCGGAGTATGCCGGGGACGGCTCTACCGGCATCGACGCCGTGGGAGTCGATCCGTCCGGTGCGAAGGGAGCCCGTGCCCCCAGGGGGTGGCCGTCGGCCGGCGGGGAGCTGAGTGTCACGGTGGTGCAGCCCGCGATGGCCAGCAGCACCAGGAGGAGAAGTATCAGGGGGCGAGGGAACACCGGGCCACTGTGCTGGACTGCGGGGACCACGCGGCCAGTCACCACAAGGGGGGACGTGGCGGGAGGGTGGCTTACATCGGGCGGGAGACGCACCCCGGTCACCGGGGCCTCCACAGGCCGGCCCCGGACGCTCGCCGGCAGCGTGCGCACGTGGTTCCGTCTCCCGCCGCGGTGATGAGGCCACGGCGCTGATGGCGGGGAATGGAGCGGTGTGGCTCCTTGTGTCGGTGCCGGGCTCTAGGCTGCCGCCTATGCCCATGCCCCGCCCGGCCACTGCGATCGACGCGCCCGCCGCCGGTGTGCGGGCGCTCGGCTGCCTGCTGCTCGCCACCTGTTGAGGAAGCTTCCGTCCGATGAGCGTCGTTGCTGGTACCTCGCGCCCTACGTCGGGGCGAAAGACGTTGTTGCCTGACCAGGTGTACGCGGTGGAGCGGCTGGCCCGGCATCTGCAACGCCCAGGCACGCGCGGGCTGTTCGTGTCGGCGACGGGGACGGGCAAGACGCTCGTGTCCATCCGCGTGGCCGACGAACTCGGCGCGGTCCTGGTGCTGTTCGTGGTGCCCACGCTGGACCTGGCGGCGCAGACGGCGCTGGCCTGGCGGGCGGACGGTCACGGGGAGCACATGGTGATCGTGTCCTCGATGGACGCCGGAGGCCGGCCCGATCTGGTGGCCGCTCGTGTCATACGACCGCCGACCCGTACGCGCTGGCCGGACTGATGTCGGTGGTGGGGGAGGGGGAGGATCACATCCGGGCGCTGACGGTGATCTGCACCTACGACTCCCTGAACAAGATCGAGGACACCCAGAAGACGGGGTACGCGGTGCCGCCGTTCGACCTGGCGGTCATGGACGAGGCGCACCGGATCGCGGGCCGCTCGGACAAGAAGTGGGCGATCGTCAACGATGCGACGCGCATCCGCGCCGACCGCCGCCTCTACATGACCGCCACGCCCCGTATCTTCGCCGCCCCGGAGCTGGCGGAGTCCGCCGACCTGATCCGCCCGCGCCGCCAGCGCTCGCAGGGGCCGGAGGTGGATGCGTTCGCCAACTCCATGGGCAACGAGCAGGTGTACGGCAAGAAGGTCGTCGAGTACCCGCTCGTGCAGGCGGTCGCCGACGGGCGGGCTGCGGACTACCGCATCGTGGTCCCGACCCTGACCGACACCGACCTGCGCCGCCGCCTGAACCTGCCCACCCCCGGCACCACCGCGCAAGAGCCGGAGGGCGGTGGTGCGCTGCGCACCACCGCCCTGCACTTGTCCGTGCTGCGTGCCATGACCGAGCACGGTCTGAGGAAGGTGCTGGTCTACTTCAACCTGGTCTCCGACGCCCGCCGCTTCGCCCGCGAGCTCCCGCACACCCTGCGCCTGCTGGCCAAGACCGACCCCGACCTGGTGCCCGGCGTCGACCCGCAGCTGTTCTTCGCCCACGGCGAGCACACGCCCGCCCAGCGCGCGGACATCTTTGCCCGGTTCGCCGCCGCCGACGTCGCTATCCTCGCGAACTCGCGTCTGATCGCGGAAGGCGTCGACATCCCCAGCGTTCAGGCGATCGTCTTCGCCGACCCCACCCGCAGCGTGATTCGCTGCGTCCAGGCCCTCGGCCGCGCCCTGCGCCTGGACGTCTCCGGCAAGACCGCCTCGCTGATCGTCCCCGTCTACATCCCGCCCGGCGCCGACGCCGAGAACATCCTCGGCACCGCGTATGAGCCGGTGTGGGCGATCGCCTGCGCGCTGGCCAGCCACGACCACCGCATCCTCGAACGCCTCCCCGACAAGGCCAACCGGCTGCCGAAGGAGACCAGCCAGGTCATCGCGCGGCGCTGGCACTTCGACTTCACCGTTCATCCCGAGCGCATCGCCCAGGCGATGGACCTGGTTTCCTTCGACCCCCGCGACCCGGCCGTCTCCCGCTCCCGCCGCCTAGGTGTATTGCCCTGTGAGGTTGGGGACGCGGCTGGCGGGTGGTTGGCCCTTCAGCGCGGTGTGTCCGCGGTGGTGATTGTAGGTGTGCAGCC
>NZ_JBIAGM010000044.1:0-38460 GCF_042869815.1 Streptomyces sp. NPDC006739 | reverse complement strand
ACCACCCACCTCCCCACCCACATGATCCCCACCACCATCACCCCCCTCCCCACACTCCCCACCACCCCCAACGGAAAACTCGACCCCACACGCCTGCCCGCGCCACAGCTGCCGGCCGAGACAGCGGACGTGAAGCCACTGGGCGGCGGTTCTCCGGTCGAGCGGGCGCTGCGGGCGGTGTGGGCGTCGGTGCTGGGCCTGCCCGAGCAGCGGATCGGCTCCGGCGACAACTACTTCGCCCTCGGTGGGGACTCGATCACCGCGTTGCGGCTGATCGCGGCGGCACGCACGGCAGGGTTGCCGTTCAGCGTGGAGCAGCTGTTCCTGCATCCGACGATCGGCGAGCTGGCATCGGAGATCGGTGACGTCGAGGAGTCCGTGGCAGGGGCGCCGGCCGAGGGCGACGCACCGGCGGACGTGCTTTCCGGGCTCGATCCGGCCCTGGTGCCGGACGGCGTCGAGGCGGCCTTTCCGCTCGCCGACCTGCAGCTCGGCATCCTCTACCACGTAGAGCTGAGCGACGATCCGCGGCTGTATCACGACCTCACCAGCGTGCGGGTCGAGGCGGTGTGGGACGAGGCGGCGCTGCGCCGGGCACTGGACGTGCTGTGCGCACGGCACGAGATCCTGCGCACCTCGTTCGACCTGGCCGAGTTCGACGAACCGATGCAGCTGGTGCACCGCACCGCCACCGTCCCGCTGGAGGTCGAGGAGGCGCTGGGGGTGAGCGGCGAGCGAGAGCGGGAGCAGCTGGTGGACGCCTGGTGGGACCGGGAGTCGGCCACCGCTTTCGAGGTCGACGCCCCGCCGCTGCTGCGGGCCCATGTGATGCGTTGGTCGGCCGAGACGTTCCAGCTGTCGCTGTCGGTGCATCATGTGCTGCTCGACGGCTGGAGTTTCGCCCGGTTCACCACCGAACTGCTGTTGGAGTACGACAACCAACTCGGTCCCGGCGGCAGGGCTCTGGAGCCGATGCCGCGGACCGGATACCGGGAGTTCGTGGCAGCCGAGCGGCGGCTGCGGGAGTCGGGGGCGGCAGAGAGGTTCTGGCAGGACCTGCTCGCGGGTTCCGAGCCGCTGTCCGTCCCGGAACCCGGCCGTGAGCCCGGTGCGGACCCGGCGACGCTGGTGACGCTTCCGGAGGAACTCGTCGCCGGCGCCCGCCGAGTGGCGGACGAGCTGGGGGTGCCGGTCAAGAGCGTCTACCTGGCGGCCCATCTGTGGGCGCTGGGCACCTGGCGGGGCGTGACCGACGTGGTGAGCGGTCTGTGCGCCAACGGCCGCCCGGAGACGGAGGGCGGTGACCTGCTGCTCGGCCTGTTCCTGAACGTGATCCCGGTGCGGATCGGGCTCGCCGCGGGCACCTGGGCCGACCTGGTGCGCGCCGTGTTCGACGCGGAGCGCTCCCATCTGCCGTTCCGTGCCTATCCGTTGGCGCGCATCCAGCGTGCCTTCGGGCGGGCGCCGTTCGCCGTCATGTTCAACTACACCGACTTCCACGCCTCCGAGGAACTGGACGGGCTGCGGCACGTCGCGGTGGACGACTGGCGGTACGAGGACCGCACCAACTTCCCCGTGCTGGTCGAGGTCAACCGGCTGCAGAACGGGGCGGGCGTGGAGCTGAGCGTGAGGGTGGACCCGGCCGAGACATGCCCGGCCGGGGGCGCGCGACTGGCGGAGCTGTTCGCGCGGGCGCTCACCGCCCTGACGGGCGACGTCAAGAGTTCAGTGCCGCAGCCGGGTTGAAGGGCGGCGCGGTGGGACGCGCCGACGCCCGGGGGAGCGACAACCGACACAACCGTACGAGGGAAGGCAAAGGCCGTGGCCATGGCGGAGAGCGAAGCTGTACAGGAGCTGGCGGACATCGAACTGACCACACAGCTGGCCGACGTCCCCGAGGTCGGGGACAACATCGAGCTGAAGTCCCCGCGGTGGAGCTTTTCCGGGAACACGGCCGATCACTTCGACGAGCACGTGTCCCGGAGCATCCCGGGGTACGAGGCCGGACACGAGATCATCGCGCAGCTGTCCGACTTCTTCATCACCCCGGGCAGCCGGGTCGCCGAGATCGGCTGCTCGACCGCGGCGCTGACCGCCAAACTGGCGGCGCGGCACCGGGAGGCGGACGCGAAGTTCCTGGGCATCGACATCGTGCCGGAGATGGTGGCGCAGGCACGCCAGCGCTGCATGGGGCTGCCCAATGTGAACATCGAGCTCGGCGACGCCCTCCGGGTGGACTACAGCGACTGCAGTCTGGTGATCATGTACTACACGCTGCAGTTCGTGCCGACCTGGAAGCGTCCGGCGCTGATCAAGCGGATCTGCACGGAGATGCTGCCGGGCGGCGCGCTGATCCTCTTCGAGAAGGCCCGGTCGCCCGAGGCACGGATGCAGGACATGTTCAACCAGTGCTACGAGGAGTACAAGCAGAACCAGGGCTTCACGGCGGAGGAGATCCTCGGCAAGTCGCGCAGCCTCAGGTCGGTGCTCGAACCGTTCACCACCGAGGAGAACATGCGCCTGTTGTCGGAGGCGGGCTTCTCCTCGCCCCAGCTCGTGCAGAAGCAATTGGTGTTCGAGGGCATCATCGGGGTGAAATCCGTTCTCGGATCCTGAGCGAAACGAAAGGCGATCGGCTGTGCGGTATCGACGTTTTGGCAGGCTCGGCTGGCAGGTGAGTGAGGTCGGCTATGGAATGTGGGGGATCGCCGGCGGGGAGGGCGGCTGGACGGGCGCGGACGACGTCACGGGGAACGAGTCCCTGCAGGAGAGCGTGCGGCTCGGCTGTAATTTCTACGACACCGCCTGGATCTACGGTCGTGGACATAGCGAGGAAATGCTCGGAGAGCTGCTGCGGGGGCACGCGGAGAAACGGCTCTACGTGGCGTCGAAGATTCCTCCGAAGGACCGGAACTGGCCCTCGACGCGGGAGTCGAAACTCTCCGACGTCTTTCCGGAGGACCACATCCTGGAGTACGCCCACAAGAGTCTGGAGAACCTGGGCACGGAATCGATCGACCTGCTCCAGTTCCATGTCTGGGAGGACTCCTGGGCCGATGACGAGCGCTGGCAGGAGCCGATCCGGCGGCTGAAGGACGAGGGGCTCGTCCGGGGCGTCGGCATCAGCGTCAACCGCTGGGAGCCCTGGAACGTCCTCAAGACCCTGGACACCGGGCTGATCGACGCCGTGCAGGTCATCTACAACATCTTCGACCAGGCGCCGGAGGACGAGCTGTTCGCCGCCTGCCAGGAGCGGGACATCGCGGTGATCTGCCGGGTGCCGTTCGACGAGGGCACGCTCACCGGCACCCTCACGCACGAGTCGACCTGGCCCGAGGGCGACTGGCGCACCTCGTACTTCGTGCCGGAGAACCTGCACGCGAGCGTGGAGCGGGCGGAGCGGCTGAAGGAGGTGGTGCCGGACGGCACGACCTTGCCCGAGCTGGCCCTCCGGTTCATCCTGCGCCATCCCGCGGTCGCCACCGTGATCCCCGGCATGCGCAGCGTCCTGCACGTCCGGGCCAACCTGGGGGTCAGCGGCGCCGAGCCGTTGCCGGACGACCTGCTGGCCGAGCTGCGGCGGCACCGCTGGGACCGGACGCCCACGGAGTGGTCGCAGTAGGAACGCGTCCCGCGGACGTGCGAAGGGCCGGCCCGCATCGCGTGGGCCGGCCCTCCTCCCGGTTCAGGCCCGGGCGCCCACCGGCTCCAGCTGCCAGTGGTGGCCGCCGCCCGTGAAACGGGTCTGGCGTGCCGTACCGGGCCTGTCGGGCAGGTCGGTGAGCCGCTGGATCGTCATGTTCCCCTTGTACAGCTCGACCTCCACGGTGCCGCTGACGCCCGCCGCGAGGGTGTCGGCCGCCGCGGCGGCCGCCCTCCCGTACGTGTCGTGGAAGCGGCCCTCGTACACGGCCACGCCGAGCGCCGCGGACAGGCTCTTCAGCAGCCCGGTCGCGGGCTTGTCGAGACCGACCTGGTAGAGCGCGGTCAGGCAGTGACTGAGCAGGTCCAGGCCCGGGGCCTCGTACACGCCACGGCACTTGGTGCCGTTGACCCGGTTCTCCACGACGGTCCGCATCGACAACCCGTGGCGGCCGCCGGCGGCATTCGCGCTCCGCACGGCGTCGAGCGGGGACACCGGCCGGCCGTCGATCTCGACGGGCCTGCCCCGCTCGAAGCGCACGGTGAGTGTCTCGGCGGTGTCGGCCGCCTCGCGCGGCCAGCGCGTCAGCAGGGGCCGCAGGCCTGTCGGGGGCGTGCTCAGCGACTCGAGGGCGTCGCTCTCGTGCGAGAAGCCCGCCATGCTGCCGTCCACCGAGTACGTCACCCAGTCGGTCAGACGCTCGGGGTAGCCCGCCGCCGCGAGGTAGGCGGACATGGCGCCGCGGTCCGGGAAGCGCTCCAGCATCCACGGCGTGGTCCACGGCGTGAACACCGGCACCGAGGGGAGGAACGCGGCGCCGTAACGGGCGAAGCGCGCCTGGTCGTTGCCTCCGCCGACACAGCCGTGGGCGAGTACGGTGCGTTCGTCGGCGCGTAGCGCCTCGGCCAGGCCGGCGACGAGGACCGCGCGGGAGGCGCCGGTGGTGTTCCAGTAGCCGCCCTCGTAGCGCGCCTGGTACGTCACCAGGTCCAGCGCCATGTCGGCCATGTCGCTGCGCAGGTCCACCGTCTGGGCCTTCAGCCCCGTCCGGGCGAGCAGCGCGGTGAGTTCCCCGGCCGGCATCGGCGTCCGCTGGCCGATGTCCGCGACATAGCAGACGGTGTCCACGCCCATTTCCGTCAGCTGGGCCGCCACGGTGGTGGACGAAAGCCCACCGGAGACGAGGAGGCCCACCCGCTGATCTTTCAGGTCATTCAGTTCCATAATGCAGCCCAACCCCCAGTGGAAAAGTGGCGGTCAATCATTCTGTGCAGTCAAGCATTCCGGATGTCCATAAGTATTCGAGTAAGCGTCATGGTTACCTGTTCGGTAATCGCTGGACGGTACCTGGTGGAGAGGTCCACGAAATACCGTGAGTCGACATTCCGGAAGTCGATCGTCGAGGGGGCGTTGAACTTTGGATAGCGCGTCGCGGGCTCAGCTGCAGGGAATTGCGGGGCGCGCTGTCGCCTACCCCATGGACCGGACCGTGCTCGAACTGTTCCAGGACCGGGCACGGACCCGGCCCGACGCCCCCGCCGTCACCTACGGCGACCTCACACTCTCGTACCGCGGACTCGACCTGCGCGCCAACGACCTGGCGCTGCGGCTGAGCCGATTCGGCGTCGGGCGGGGGGACTTCGTCCCCCTCGCGGTGGACGGCGGACTGGAGCTGCCCGTCGCCATGATCGCGGCGATGAAGCTCGCGGCGCCCTTCGTGCCGATCGACGACACGGCGCCCGCCGACCGGGTCGCGCGGATGATCGAGACCCTCGACGCCAAGGTGGTGGTGCGCTCCGGCACCGGCCGCCCCCTCCCGGTGACCATCCCCTCGGTGCACGCCGACGTCACCACGCTGCGGGAGCTGCCGGCGCCCCCGTCGGCGGTCCGGGCCGGCCTCGACGACCTCGTGTACGGGTTCTACACGTCCGGGTCGACCGGCGTGCCGAAGTGCGCGCTCAACATCCACCGCGGCCTGCTCAACCGCTTCGCCTACATGAGCCGCCGCCTCAGCGACCGTTCCGACGAGGTCGTGCTCCAGAACAGCCGGCACCAGTTCGACTCCTCGCTGTGGCAGTTGCTGTGGCCGCTCACCACCGGGAGCCGGGTCGTCATCCCCGAACGCTCCGGGATCCTGGACCTGACCGCCACCCTCGACGTGATCGACCGGCACGGCGTGACCACCACCGACTTCGTGCCGTCGATCTTCAACACGCTGGTGGAACTGCTGCGGGTGCAGCCCGAGTCCGCCGAGCGGCTGCGCTCGCTGCGTCGGCTGCTGATCGGCGGAGAGGAGATGACGGCGGACAGCGTGCAGACCTTCCGGTCGCTGCTGCCCGGCGTCGCGATCGTCAACACCTACGGCCCGACCGAGGCGTCGATCGGCTCCGTCTTCCACGTGGTGACCGACGAGGACCACGACCCGATGCCCATCGGCCTTCCGATCGACAACACCTACGCCGTGATCGTCGACGAGCGGATGGAACCCGTCGCGCCCGGTGAGACCGGGGAGATCTGCATCGGCGGAGAATGCCTGGGCCTCGGCTATCTGAAAGACGTCCGGAAGACCGCCGTCGCCTTCGTCGGCAACCCCTTCCCGGAGATCCCCGGCACCCGCCTCTACCGCACCGGCGACCTCGGCCACCGGCGCGCGGACGGGCTGCTGCAGTTCGCCGGCCGCCGCGACCAGCAGGTCAAGATCGGCGGTGTACGCATCGAGCTGTCCGAGGTCGAGGCCGGGCTGCTCAGCCACCCACGGGTGCGCGAGGCCAAGGTCGTGGTGCACGACAACCAGGGCAACCGCTCCCTGGTCGCCTTCGTGACCGTCCGCCCCGACGAGACCGACGGCGCACCGCCCGTGGCCGCCGAGGCCCTGCGCGACCACGCCCGCACGACGCTGCCGGGCCCTCTGGTGCCACGGCGCTTCGTCCTCCTCGACACGATGCCGCTCACCCCCAACGGCAAGGCCGACCGCAGGCGACTCGCCCGGATGGCGGGCGAGTCGGCCCCGGCCGCCGAGCCGGCCGGACTGGGTGGCACCAGCGCCGCGGTGCTCGCCGTATGGCGCGAGCTGCTGCCGGCGCGGACGGTCGCACCGGACGACGACTTCTTCGACCTCGGCGGCGACTCGCTCGCCGCACAGCGGCTCGCCGTCCTGCTCACCGAGCGGCTCCGGCGCCGCGTCTCGGTGCGGGACGTGTTCGAGCATCCGACGCTCGCCGGACTCGCCGGCCATCTCGACGGCGCCGCCGAGGCCGAGACCGGCGACTTGGCCACGGCCGCCCCGCCGCACGAACCGTTCGACGCGGACGGCGTGCTGCCCGAGGACATCCGTGTGCCCCAGGACCGTCGTGAGGCCCACGCCGGGCCCGACGGTCCGAAGAGCGTGCTGCTCACCGGCGCGACGGGGTTCATCGGCGGGCAGCTGCTGCACGACCTGCTGACGCGGACGCCGGTGACGGTGCACTGCCTGGTCCGCGCCGCGGACGAGAACACCGCCCGCCGGCGCGTCGTCGCCAACCTGACCCGGTACCGGCTGTGGGACGAGCGGTTCGCCGACCGGATCACCGCCGTCCCCGGCGACCTCGGCCGGCCCCGGCTGGGCCTGGACGAGACGGCGTACCAGCGACTGGCCGGGCAGGTCGACACCGTCGTCCACAACGGCGCCATGGTCAACCTCGCCCGCAGCTACCGGGCGCACCGCGACACCAACGTCCACGGCACCGTCGAGATCCTGCGGCTGGCCACCACCGAGCGGATCAAAGCCGTCCACTTCATCTCCACGCTCGGCGTGTTCCAGACGGCCGCTCCCGGCGCCCGGCGCGGCCTGGAGGGACCGGTGGGCGACGAACGGCCGCCGTCCGACGGCTACACCCTGTCGAAGTGGGTCGCCGAGCGGCTGGTCGCCCAGGCCGCCGAGCGGGGCGTGCCCGCGGCCGTCCACCGCTTCGGCGAGGTCATGCCGCACTCCCGGCACGGCGTCCCGAGCCGTTACGGCCTGCCCGACCTGCTGGTCAGGGCCTGTCTGCGGGCCGGCCTGTGGTTCCCCAGCCCGATCGTCACCGACTACACACCCGTGGACTACGTCAGCGCCCTGGTGGTGGCGGCCGTCGCGGGCGGCGAACGCGGCTGGTTCCACACCGTCCTGCCCCGGGCCGTGAGCCTGGACGAGCTGATGGCGGTCTTCCGCGAGGAGTTCCCGCTGCGTCAGGTGCCGTACCGGACCTTCTGGGAGACCGTGCGCCGCATGGCCGTCGAGGAACCCGCCGACCACACACTCGCCGGCGTCCTCGCGCTGATCCCGGAACCGGCCGCCGGCGCCGCCGACGAGGTGCTCGTCAAGGAGACGCTGGCGGCGCTCTTCCGCGACGACCCCGCGGCCTTCTCGAGCACCAACGCGATGGCCCTGGCGGCGCGCGCCGGACTCGACTGGCCGCCCGTCGACGCCCCCGCCCTCCGCCGGTACGCCGAGTACTACGGCTCCCCGGAGGGCACCGCCGTACTCGCCGGCGACCGCGCGGTGCGGGCCGGGGAGGTGCGCGGCGAGTGACGTACGGCCGCAGCGCCGAGCCGGTCACACGGCAGGCGACGGACGGGGCGGACGCGACGGACGCGATGGACGAGAGGGGTGTGACGGCGCGGGGCGGCACGGTGTGGCTCACCGGACTGCCGAGCGCCGGCAAGACCACCCTCGCCCACGCGCTCGCGGAGCGGCTGCGCGGCGCGGGCCACCGGGTGGAGGTGCTCGACGGCGACGAGATCCGCACGTTCCTCTCCGCCGGGCTGGGCTTCGGGCGCGAGGACCGGGACACCCATGTGCGACGCGTCGGCTTCGTCGCCGAGTTGCTCGCCTCCCACGGGGTCAAGGCCGTCGTCCCGGTCATCGCGCCGTACGCCGACAGCCGGCGGGCCGTCCGCGACCACCACGGGCGGACCGGCACCCCCTACCTGGAGGTGCACGTCGCCACCCCGGTGGAGGTCTGCTCGGCCCGGGACGTGAAGGGCCTGTACGCCCGGCAGGCCGCGGGTGAACTGACCGGACTGACGGGGGTGGACGACCCCTACGAACCGCCACGGGCACCGGACCTGCGGATCGACACGCACGACCGGGGCGTCGAGGACTGCGCCGCGGCGGTGCACGCGTTGCTGCGCGAAAGGGGACTGGCATGACGATGGCTCCCGAGCGGACCGGAGCGCTCCGCCCGTACGGCAGGCTGTCGCACCTGGACACACTCGAGTCCGAGGCGGTGCACATCCTGCGGGAGGCGGTGGGGGAGTTCGAGCGGCCGGTGATGCTGTTCTCCGGCGGCAAGGACTCCGCCGTCATGCTCCACCTGGCCCGCAAGGCGTTCACGCCCGCCGCGGTCCCCTTCGGCCTGCTGCACGTCGACACCGGCCACAATTTCCCCGAAGTCCTCGAGTACCGGGACCGTACGGTGGCCGAGCACGGGCTGCGGCTGGACGTGGCGAGCGTGCCGGACTACCTCGCCGACGGCCGGCTGCGCGAACGCCCGGACGGCACCCGCAACCCGCTGCAGACCGTGCCGCTGCTCGACGCGATCGCGGCGGGCCGCCACGACGCGGTCTTCGGCGGCGGGCGGCGCGACGAGGAGAAGGCCCGTGCCAAGGAACGGGTGTTCAGCCTGCGCGACGAGTTCGGCGCCTGGGACCCCCGCCGCCAGCGCCCCGAGCTGTGGCAGCTCTACAACGGCCGGCACACCCCCGGCGAACACGTCCGTGTGTTCCCGCTGTCCAACTGGACCGAGCTGGACGTGTGGCAGTACATCGCGCGGGAAGGCATCGACCTGCCGAGGATCTACTACGCCCACGAGCGCGAGGTGTTCCGGCGTTCCGGCATGTGGCTGACCGCCGGCGCGTGGGGCGGCCCGAAGGACGGCGAGAGTGCCGGGAAGCGGCTCGTGCGCTACCGCACCGTCGGCGACATGTCGTGCACCGGTGCCGTGGACTCGGAGGCCCGCACCGTCGAGGAGATCATCGCGGAGATCAGCGCCAGCAGGATCACCGAACGAGGGGCCACGCGCGCCGACGACCACCTGTCCGAGGCCGCGATGGAAGACCGCAAGCGCGAGGGGTACTTCTGATGACCGCCACCGCCACCGCCACTGCCACCGCACCCGCGGCGCCGCCGGCCACCCTGCTGCGCCTCGCCACCGCCGGCTCCGTGGACGACGGCAAATCCACGCTGGTCGGACGGCTGCTGCACGACTCCAAATCGGTCCTGGCCGACCAGTTGGAGGCGGTCGAGCACGCCTCCCGGCAGCGCGGGCTCAAGGACCCGGACCTGGCGCTGCTCACCGACGGCCTGCGCGCCGAACGCGAGCAGGGCATCACCATCGACGTCGCCTACCGCTACTTCGCCACACCGGTACGGCGGTTCATCCTGGCCGACACCCCGGGGCATGTGCAGTACACCCGCAACATGGTCACCGGCGCCTCGACCGCCGAGCTGACGGTCGTCCTCGTCGACGCCCGCAACGGCGTGGTCGAGCAGACCCGCCGGCACGCCGCCATCGCAGCCCTGCTGCGCGTTCCGCACGTCGTCCTCGCGGTCAACAAGATGGACCTCGTCGGGTACGACGAGAAGGTGTTCGCCGCGATCGCCGAGGAGTTCACGGTGTACACGACCGAGCTGGGCGTCCCGGAGGTCACCGCGATCCCGATCTCGGCGCTCGCCGGTGACAACGTGGTGGAACCGTCCGCCAACATGGACTGGTACGAGGGCCCGACCGTCCTGCGGCACCTGGAGACCGTGCCGGCCGGCCACGCCGCCCCGGCCGACGCCCCGGCCCGCTTCCCCGTGCAGTACGTCATCCGCCCGCGGACCGCGCGGCACCCCGACTACCGCGGCTACGCCGGGCGGATCGCCTCCGGTGTGCTGCGCGTCGGCGACCCGGTCACCGTGCTGCCCTCCGGCCTGACCAGCACCGTCACCGGCATCGACGCCCTCGGCACGAGCGTCGCCCAGGCCTCGGCGCCGCAGTCGGTCACCGTCCTGCTCGCCGACGATCTCGACATCTGCCGCGGCGACCTCATCGCACCGACCGCCGGAGCACCCGCCACCACCCAGGACATCCGGGCCACCGTATGCCACCTGCACGAACGCCCCCTGCGGGAGGGCGACCGGGTGCTGCTCAAACACGGCTCCCACACCGTCCGGGCGCTCGTACGGCGACTGCCCCACCGGATCGACCTCAGCGAAGGCCTGGCACAGGAGCCCGATCCCGCCGAACTCACCGTCAACGACATCGGCGCCGTCGTCCTGCGCACGACCGAGCCCCTCCCGCTCGACACCTACGCCGCGTGCCGCCTCACCGGCTCCTTCATCCTCATCGATCCGGAGGACGGCAGCACCCTCACGGCGGGCATGGTGGGAGAGGCGTTCACCACGTCCTGACCGTCCGGCCTTCGGACTGGGAGCGTCCCGTCACCCCGCGGGGGTCGTCGGGCGCTCCCGGACCCGCCGGCTTCAGCTTCCCGAGGTCAGTACCTTCTCCAGCGCGCCGAGCGCGTGGCGCAGTTCCTCGGCGGTGATGGTCAGCGGCGGCGCCAGCCGGATCGTGGAGCCGTGGGTGTCCTTGACCAGGATCCCCTCCCGCATGAGCCGCTCGCTGACCTCGCGCCCGGTGCCGATGGCCGGGTCGACGTCCACGCCCGCCCAAAGGCCGCGCGAACGGAAACCGACCACGCCCCGGCCGGCCAGCGCGGCCAGCGAGCCGCGCAGGATCACGCCCAGCTCGGCCGCCCGGCGCTGGTACTCGCCCGTCTCCAGCAGCTCCACCACCGCGGTGCCGACCGCCGCCGCGAGGGGGTTGCCGCCGAACGTCGAGCCGTGCTCGCCCGGTCCCAGCACCCCCAGCACCTCCCGTCGGGCCACCACCGCCGACACCGGCACGATGCCGCCGCCCAGCGCCTTGCCCAGCAGCAGCACGTCCGGGACGACGTCCTCGTGCTCGACGGCGAGCGTACGGCCCGTACGGCCCAGACCCGACTGGATCTCGTCCGCGACGAACAGGCAGCCCGCGCGGCGGGTCAGCTCACGGACACCGCGCAGATAGCCGTCGTCCGGGACGACCACGCCCGCCTCGCCCTGGATCGGCTCGAGCAGCACGGCCGCCGTCGTCTCGTCGACCGCCTCCTCCAACGCGGCCAGGTCGTTGTACGGAACGATCCGGAAGCCCGGGGTGAAGGGGCCGAAGCCGGCGCGGGCCGTCTCGTCCGTGGAGAAGCTGACGATCGTCGTCGTACGGCCGTGGAAGTTGTCCGCGGCGACCACGATCGTGGCCCGGTCGGCCGGGACGCCCTTCACGTCGTACGCCCACTTGCGGGCCACCTTGATGCCGCTCTCCACCGCCTCCGCGCCGGTGTTCATCGGCAGCACCATGTCCAGGCCGGTCAGCTCCGCGAGGCGCTCGGCGAACTCGGCGAGCCGGTCGTTGTGGAAGGCGCGCGAGGTGAGGGTCAGCCGGTCCAGCTGGCGGTGCGCGGCGTCGACCAGCGCCGGGTGCCGGTGGCCGAAGTTCAGGGCCGAGTAACCGGCCAGCATGTCGAGGTAGCGGCGGCCCTCCACGTCCTCCACCCAGGAACCCTCGGCGCGGGCCACCACCACGGGCAGCGGGTGGTAGTTGTGCGCGAGGACCGGCTCCTCCGCGCGGATCAGCTCGGCGGAGGTACGGGTGCGGTGGGATACACGGGCGGGTGCCGTCATCAGCGGATCTCCTGGGTGCAGCACTTGATGCCACCGCCGGCCTTGTGGAACTCCGACAGGTCGACGGGGACGGGGACGTAGCCGTGGTCGGCGAGGCGGGAGGCGAGGGCCTCGGCCCGGGGCGCGATGAAGACATGGCGTCCGTCGGAGACGGAGTTCAGGCCGAACGCCATCGCGTCCTCGCGGGTGGCGAGCACCGCGTCCGGGTACAGGCGCGCGAGCACCTCGCGGCTGCCCTGCGAGAACGCCTCCGGATAGTAGACGATGTTGCCCTCGTCGAGAACGAACAGCGCCGTGTCGAGGTGGTAGAAGTACGGATCCACCAGCGTCAGGCTGATCACCGGATGCCCGAGGAACTCCTGCGCCTCACGATGCGCCTCGCGGGTGGTGCGGAAACCGGTGCCGGCCAGCACGTACCGGCCCGTCCACACCAGGTCGCCCTCGCCCTCGGCCACCGCCTTCGGGTGATGGACGTCGTAGCCCGCCGTCTTGAACCAGGTGTCGTAGTGGAGGGACTCGGGGCGCCGCTCGGGCGCGTGGAAGAGGGAACCGAAGACGCGGCCGTCGACGACGAACGCCGAGTTCGCGGCGAAGACCATGTCGGGCAGGCCGGGGACCGGCTCGACCGCGTCGACCGAGTGGCCGTGGGAGCGGTAGGCGCGGATCAGCGACTGCCACTGGTCCTGGGCCAGGTCGAGGTCGACATGGGTGTCGGGATGCATCCAGGGATTGATCGCGTACTGCACTGCGAAATGTCTGGGTTCACAGACGAGGAAGCGCCGGGAGCGCGGCACACGGCTGTCGGCCACAGAGGTGTTCCTCCGCTTTCGTGCGGTGTCTACTGAGGGTTGACACCACGGTAGGAAGCGACGGATGCGCTCGACAAGGACAAAAGGCTGCGTGTGTGCGCAGCATCGCTGCGTTGTCGTCCAGGGAAACGCAGGAGTGCTGCACGTGTCGAGGTTTATTGCGGCGCCGCGTGGGTCGCGCCCGCTTCCGGGCTTTCCGGGAGGAGGTGGGACAGCACCATCACGCTGATCGTCTTCCGGATGAACGGCTCCGCGCGGATCCGCTCCAGCACCTCCTCGAAGTGCTCCACGTCCCGCGCCCGCACGTGCAGCAGCGCGTCCGCGCCCCCGGTCACCGTCATCGCCGCCGTGATCTCCGGATGGTTGCGCACCACCTCCGCCAGGCGCCGCGGCGGGGCCGCGCCCTCGCAGTACACCTCGACGTACGCCTCCGTGCGCCAGCCCAGCGCGGACGGCTTCACCGTCGCCGTGAACCCGGTGATCACACCGGTCTCGCGCAGTCGGTCCGCGCGCCGCTTCACCGCGGTCGCCGACAGGCCGATCGCCGCGCCGATCTCCGCGAAGCTGGTCCGGGCGTTCGCCATCAGCGCCGTGATGATCTTCCGGTCCAGGTCGTCGAACGAGGTCATGCGGGCACTGTAGCCCTACGACTGGGTGACGATCATGGCCAGCGTGAGCAGCCCCAGCACCACCCATCCGAACCACAGCCAGCCGTTGCTGCCGAGCGCGACCGTGTAGGCGGTCACGACGACGAGTCCGCCGACGGTCATCGCCCCCATGGCCTTGGTCGAGCCGTTCGTGGAACCGGGCATCGCGACACCCTCCTCATGGTCCGTCCCCACCATGGTGCCCGGAACCCGGTCCGAAGGGGATACCGCGGACCTGCCGCGACCTCAGCCCTCGCGTGTGTTCAGGGAGGCCAGATAGGCGTTGTACGCCGCCAGCTCCTGGTCCCCGTCCCGGTCGGCGGCCCGGTCCGTGCGCCGGGCTTGGCGCTGCTCGGAGCGGTACCACTGGAACAGCAGGGCGATCAGCACCAGCACGGACGGGATCTCGCTGAACGCCCAGGCGATCCCGCCGGCCGCGTTCTGGTCGGACAGCGCGTCGACGCCGAGCGAGGCGGGCGGGTTCTTGAAGGTCCCCACCATCGGCGAGGACGCCATCATCAGCGCGATACCGAAGAACGCGTGGAACGGCATGCCCGCGAACAGCTCCAGCATCCGCATCAGGTACCCCGGCCGGTGCGGACCCGGGTCGACGCCGATGATCGGCCAGAAGAACACCACGCCCACCGCGAGGAAGTGCACCATCATCGCCACGTGCCCGGTCTTCGACCCCATCAGGTAGTCGAAGATCGGCGTGAAGTACAGCGCGTACAGGCTCGCGATGAACAGCGGGATCGTGAACGCCGGGTGCGTGATGATCCGCATGTAGCGGCTGTGCAGCAGCGCCAGCAGCAGCTCACGCGGCCCCCTGCGGCCCCTGCCCGCGGCCGGCAGCGCCCGCAGTGCCAGCGTGACCGGGGCGCCCAGCAGGATCAGGATCGGCGACAGCATGCTGATCACCATGTGCTGCACCATGTGCACGCTGAACATGACCATGCCGTAGTCGTTCAGCCGCGTGCACATCATCAGCGCGATGGTCAGCACCCCGACCACGTACGACACCGTACGGCCGGCCGGCCACGCGTCACCGCGCCGCCGCAGCCGCACCACACCCCAGCCGTACAGGCCGAGCCCCAGCAGGCAGGCGACGAGGAAGAACGGGTCCGCCGACCAGTGAAGACCCCGCCCCAGCGTGAACGGCGGCAGATCCATGGTCATGCCGTGCCCGCTGTGATCCATCCGCCGGCTCCTGATTCGTGGGGGTTGTACGGTTTCTGTCCGCCCCCAGAGTAGAACCGCCCCCGGTCACCGCGGTGACCGGGGGCGGCTTCGGCGCGCGGGCGGCCTACAGCACGCACTCCGCTTCCTCGTACCGCTCCTGCGGCACGGTCTTCAGCGTCTCCACGGCCTGAGCCAGCGGCACCATCACGATGTCCGTGCCGCGCAGCGCCGTCATCTGCCCGAACTCGCCTCGGTGCGCGGCCTCCACCGCGTGCCACCCGAACCGCGTCGCCAGCACCCGGTCGTAGGCGGTCGGCGTGCCGCCGCGCTGCACATGCCCGAGGATGACCGGACGCGCCTCCTTGCCGAGCCGGTGCTCCAGCTCGACGGAGAGCTGCCGGGCGATCCCGGCGAACCGCTCGTGGCCGTAGACGTCCTTGCCGCCCTCGTCGAACTCCATGGAGCCGGCCTTCGGCTTGGCGCCCTCGGCCGCCACCACGATCGCGAACCGCTTGCCCGCCGCGAACCGCTCGCCGACCTTGCGCGCCAACTCCTCGATGTCGAAGGGGCGTTCGGGAACGACGATGGCGTGGGCGCCGGCCGCCATGCCCGAGTGCAGCGCGATCCAGCCGGTGTGGCGGCCCATGACCTCCACGACCAGCACCCGCTGGTGGGACTCGGCGGTGGTCTTCAGCCGGTCCAACGCCTCGGTGGCGACCCCGACGGCCGTGTCGAAGCCGAAGGTGACGTCCGTGACCGCGATGTCGTTGTCGATGGTCTTCGGCACGCCGACGACCGGCAGACCGCTGTCGGACATCAGCCGGGCCGCCTTGAGCGTGCCCTCACCGCCGATGGGGATGATCGCGTCCAGACCGAGTTCCTCGACATGGCCCTTGGCCCGCGCCACGCCGTCACGCAGATGCGAGGGCTGGACGCGGGAGGAGCCGAGGATCGTGCCGCCGCGGGCCAGGATGCCGCCCACGGCGTCGAGGTCGAGCTTCAGATAGTCGCACTCCAGGAGGCCCTTCCAGCCGTCCCGGAAACCGATGACCTCGTCGCCGTGGTCGGCGACGGCACGGTGCACGACGGACCGGATGACGGCGTTCAGGCCGGGGCAGTCGCCGCCGGACGTGAGGACACCAATGCGCATAGCCCGAATACCTTCTCAACGTGGGCCGGGGACCGGACCACGTTGTCCGGCTGGATCCCGGCCACCCTACCGGCGTGTGGGGGTGGCTCCGTAGCGGGCGTCCGCCTGCTGGACGCGCCCGCACATGTGAGCGGACGAGCCGTCACGCGGGCCCTGGAACCAACCTGCCGGAAGGCACTCGAAGGCGCCTTCACCGTCTCTGGAGACAACCGCCTACGCAGGCTGCTGCGCAGCTGTACCTACGCAGGCTGCTGCGCAGCTGTACCTACGCAGGCTGCTGCGCAGCCGCGATGCGCTCGTTGCGGAGGGCCTCGTACCAGCGGTCGTCGATCGGCGGCAGCGCGTTCACGTCGAGCGCCAGCTTCAGCAGCAGGTCGGCGATGAGCGGGTTGCGCGCCAGCACCGGCCCGTGCATGTACGTACCGAAGACGGTGTCGTTGTACGCGCCCTCCGTGCCGTCCCCGGTGCCGTTGCCCTTGCCGAGGCGGACCTGGGCGAAGGGACGCGCCGTGGGGCCGAGGTGGGTGACGCCCTGGTGGTTCTCGAAGCCGGTCAGCGGGGGCAGGCCCAGGCGCGGGTCGATGTCCCCGAGGACGTCGCCGACGCAGCGCTCGCCCTCGCCGCGCACCGACACCACGTCGAGCAGACCGAGGCCCGGCTCGCGCTGGCCGAGGTCGTTGATGAACTCGTGGCCGAGGATCTGGTAGCCGGCGCACACGGAGAACACGATCGCGCCGTTCTCCACCGCCCGGTGCAGCCCCCCGTCACGGCGCAGCCGCTCGGCGGCCAGCCGCTGCGGGCGGTCCTCGCCGCCGCCGATCAGGTAGATGTCCCCGGAGGTCGGGATCGGCTGGTCGCTGCGCACGTCGAGCCGCGCCACGTCCAGGCCGCGCTGCCGGGCCCGGCGCTCCACGACGAGCGCGTTGCCCTGGTCGCCGTAGGTGCTCAGCAGATCCGGGTAGATCCACACCAGCCGCAGTTGGTTGTCACTCATCACGTGATCGTCCTTCGTGGTCAGTTGCCGACGCGGCGGCGCAGGTCCTGGAACGCGGTGTAGTTCGCGATGACCTCGATCCGGCCAGGCGGCGCCGCCTGGACGGCCTGGTCGAGGTTCTCGCAGACCTGGAAGTGCTGACCCGCGACCTCCAGCCGCACCGCGAGGTCCAGCTTCCGGTCGCCGACGACGAAGATCGGGTGGCCGGTCAGCCGGGTGTAGTCGACGTCCCACAGCCAGGAGGTGTCGGTGCCGTCGGCGCCCCGGGCGTTCACCGAGAGGATCACCGGGGTGGGCGGCGGGTCGATCAGCGAGAAGGTCTCCAGCCAGCCGGCCGGGTTCTTCGCCAGCAGCAGACGCAGGTCGCGGCCCTGGAACTGCACCACGTCGTACCGGCCCGCGACGGCCTGCACCTGGTACATCCGCTCGAGGGCGACCTGCGGCGGCACCCCGAAGACGGCCGCGACGGCGGCGGAGCTGGCCGCGTTGGCCTTGTTCGCGCGGCCCGGCAGCTGGAGGTGGATCGGCCAGGCGGAGCCGTGCGGGTCGAGGACGTGGTCGCCGGACAGGGCCCAGCTCGGCGTCGGCCGGCGGAAGCCGCACTCGCCGCAGAACCAGTCGTCGCCGGGACGCCGCATCACACCGCCGCAGGACGGGCAGGACCAGGCGTCGTCCTTCCACATCTGTCCGGCCGCCACCCAGACCACGTTGGGGGAGGAGGAGGCGGCCCACACCACCAGCGGGTCGTCGCAGTTGGCGACGACGACGGCCTTCGAACCGGCCAGGCCCTCGCGCCAGTTCTCGGCGAGCATCCGCGTCTCGGCGGCACGGTCGAGCTGGTCACGGGAGAGGTTGAGCAGGGCGATGCACTTCGGGGCGGTGTCCCGGGCCACTCCGGCCAGGTACTTCTCGTCGACCTCGATCACACCGAACTTCGCGTCCGAACCGCCCGCGAGGGCCGAGGTGATACCGGCCGGCATGTTCGCGCCGAGCGCGTTGGACACCACCGGGCCGGCGGCGCGCAGCGCCTCCGCGATCAGCCGGGTGGTGGTGGTCTTGCCGTTGGTCGCGGAGACCAGGACGACGTCCAGGCTCTGGGCGAGCCGGGCCAGAAGGTCGGGGTCGAGTCTGAGCGCGACCCGGCCACCGATCACGGATCCGCTGCCGCGTCCCGCGGCACGGGACGCCGCCGCGACCGCCTTGCCCGCGGTCACGGCCAGCTTGGCCCGCGGCGTGAGCGGGTCCGAGTTGCCTGCCATCAGATCTCGATCCTCCTTGCGTACGCGCCGCGCCTGAGCCATCCGGCAACGTGGTGTGGACCTCAGCCTATCGAGATCCATTCGCACACCCGAATCCCGGCCCACGCCTGCGCGGCGAGCGGGGGGCCGAGGGAACCGTACCCTTACGGGCATGCGACACGGCTCCATCCCGGGCACCCATGGGCGGGTCCGGCCCCTCACCCTGCTCGGCGACCCGGCGCTGCACGCGCCCTGCGAGGAGGTCACCGGGTTCGGCCCCGGCCTCGCCGACCTCGTGGAGGACCTGTTCGCGACGATGTACGCGGCCCGGGGCGTGGGCCTGGCCGCGAACCAGATCGGCGAGCCGGTACGGGTGTTCGTCTACGACTGCCCCGACGACGAGGACGTCCGTCATCTCGGCCATGTGGTGAACCCCCGCCTGGTGGAGGCCGACGGCCTGGTGCTGCGCGGCCCGGAGGGCTGTCTGTCGCTGCCGGGCCTGGAGGCGGGGACGGAGCGCTACGACCACGCGGTGGTGGAGGGCTTCACGGTGACGGGGGAGCCGGTCACCGTCCACGGCACGGGTTTCTTCGCCCGCTGTCTGCAGCACGAGTGCGATCACCTGGAGGGCAGGGTGTACGCGGACCACCTCACGGGCCTGCGCAGACGCCGGCTGATGCGGCAGGTGTCCCGGGCTCCGTGGCGCCGGTGAGGGCACCCGCCCGCGGAGCGGTCCGGCGGTCAGAACCCCGGGCCGCCCATCCTGTCCCCGGCCGCCGCCAGGCGGCCCCACAGCAGGTCGGCCAGGCTGCGCACCAACTCCGCCCGGGAACAAGGCCGTTCCCCCAGCCACCAGTCCCCGGCGGCGTGCATCATCCCGACGATCCCGTGCCCCCACACCCGGGCCAGCTGCTGGCTGCCCGGCCCGAGGTCCAGCCGGTCCTCGATGACCTGTGCCAGCTCCTCGCCCATCCGCCGAAGCAGCGGAGCGCTGTGCTTGCCCACGTCGAAGCCCTGGTCGCCGCCCTGCGCGGCCTCCGCCGGATGCATCAGGAACCGGTACACCTGGGGTCGCGCCTCGATCGCGGCGAGGTAGGTGTCCAGCGTGGCCTCCACCCGCTCGCGCCGGTCCGCCGGAGCGTCCAGCGCGGCCCGCAGCGAGTCGAGCAACGCGTCCGTGTGCCGCGTGGCCAAAGCGGCGTAGAGACCGCCCTTGTCGCCGAAGTGGCGGTAGAGGATCGGCTTGGTGATGCCGGCCTCCGCGGCGATGGCGTTCATCGAGGCCTGTGGGCCGTCGCGGAGCACCACCCGGTCGGCGGCCTCCAGCAGCTCGCGCCGGCGGCGGTCGGCGGACCGCTGTTGATCGGTCCGCTGCGTGGTGTCCATCTGCTCTCCCCACCCGTGCTGATTCGGTGACGCCTGCGCAAACTAACACTGACTGTGCCCCTGACATCGAACGGGATGCCGAGAGGTGGCCGGAAGATCCTCGTGAGTTGACTTTTCCTACCGACCGGTAACAGACTGGTGTTACCGCTAGTAACACGCACTGCCGCGCTGGAGGGGACATGGCCGAGTTCACCATGGAGCTCAACGACGAACAGAAGGAGGTCCGGGACTGGCTGCACGGCTTCGCCGCCGACGTCATCCGCCCCGCGGCCGCCGAATGGGACGAGCGTGAGGAGACTCCCTGGCCGGTCATCCAGGAGGCCGCGAAGGTCGGCATCTACTCCCTCGACTTCTACGCGCAGCAGTACTTCGACCCCACCGGCCTCGGCATACCGATGGCCATGGAGGAGCTGTTCTGGGGCGACGCGGGCATCGCCCTCTCCATTGTGGGCACGGGGCTCGCCGCCGTGGGCGTTCTCGCCAACGGCACCGAGGAGCAGATCGGCACCTGGATCCCCCAGATGTACGGCGACACCAACGACGTCAAGGTGGCCGCGTTCTGCTCCTCCGAGCCCGACGCCGGCTCCGACGTCGCCTCCATGCGCACCCGGGCCGTCTACGACGAGGCCAAGGACGAGTGGGTGCTCAACGGCACCAAGACCTGGGCGACCAACGGCGGCATCGCCAACGTCCACGTCGTCGTCGCCGTGGTCGACCCGGAGCTGGGCTCCAAGGGCCACGCCTCCTTCATCGTCCCGCCGGGCACGCCGGGTCTCGCCCAGGGGCAGAAGTTCAAGAAGCACGGCATCCGCGCCTCGCACACCGCCGAGGTCGTCCTCGACGGCGTGCGCGTCCCCGGCTCCTGCCTGCTCGGCGGCAAGGAGAAGCTGGACGAGCGCCTCGCCCGGGCCCGGGAGCGGGCCAGGGCGGGCGGCGGCGAGCGGGTCAAGAACGCGGCGATGGCCACGTTCGAGGCGTCCCGCCCGGCCGTCGGCGCCATGGCGGTGGGCACCGCCCGGGCCGCCTACGAGGTCGCCCTCGACTACGCCAGGACCCGCGAGCAGTTCGGCCGCCCCATCATCGACAACCAGGGCGTCGCCTTCCAGCTGGCCGACATGCGCACGGCCGTCGACGCGGCCCGCCTCCTGGTCTGGCGCGCCTCCTGGATGGCGGTCAACGGCAGGCCCTTCACCGCCGCCGAGGGGTCGATGTCCAAGCTGTTCGCGAGCGAGACCGCCAAGAAGGTCACCGGGCAGGCGATCCAGATCCTGGGCGGCAACGGCTACACGCGGGAGTATCCGGTGGAGCGGATGCACCGGGACGCGGCCATCTACACGATCTTCGAGGGCACGAGCGAGATCCAGCGCCTGGTGATCGCCCGCACGCTTTCGGGCATGCCCATCCGCTAGGAGCCGCACGCCCGAGGCGTCGCCGGGACAGCCGCTACGACCGGCCTAACCATGCCGCAGCGGCGTCAGCTGCTCGATGTCGTACCGGCGGCGCAGCTCCTCGATCGCCGCGTGGTCGGGCGGCCCCCCGTTCCCCAGGATCTCCAGCAGCTCCTCGAAGTAGCGCTCGTGGTCCGGGGGCGGGGACGCCTGGAAGAACATCCTCGCGGGCGTGTCCGTCGGGTTCGCGAACGCGTGCGGGCAGCCGGGCGGTACGACGATGACCGTACCCGGCGTCGCACGCACCACCCGGTTGCCCGAACTCGACTCCCAGCGCTGCCAGTTGTCGGGGGTGCGCACCCGCGGCTCGAAGGCCAGGACGTCCAGTTCGCCTTCCAGGACGTAGAACAACTCCTCGCTGCGGGTGTGCACATGGGCGCCGACGTCGAAGCCGGGCGGGACCTCCACCTCGAAGGTGGAGGCCGCTCGCGAATGGGTGCCGGTCACCTTGAACGTCACCCGCTGGGCGGGCGTCTGGACCACCCGGCCGTGACCCGGCGGCACCAGCAGCCCCTCGGTCGTCGTCATCGGCCGCTCACCACGTCACCGGAAGGGCCTCGGGGCCGCGGATCAACGCACCCTTCCTGAAGGGCACCTGGTCCGGCGGTACGGCCAGGCGCAGGTCCGGCAGCCGGTCCAGCAGGGTGTCCACCAGCAGTTCCGACTCCAGCCGGGCCAGCATCCCGCCGGGGCAGTAGTGCGGACCGAAGCCGAAGGCCACGTGCGGGTTGGGGGCGCGGTCGAAGTCGATCGTCTCCGGGTCGGGGAAGACGTCCGGGTCGCGGTTGGCGGCCAGGTACGACACGTAGACCGCCTCGCCCGCCCGGATCCGTACGCCCCGGATCTCCACGTCCTCCAGCGCGATCCGGGACAGACCCACCGCGTTGCGGTGCGGGATGTAGCGCAGCAGCTCGTCGATGGCCTGGGGGCGGATCCCCGGTTCCGCGCGCAGCCGTTCGGCCAGCTCGGGCCGGGTCAGCAGCAGGTAGAACAGCTGCCCGCTGTTGTTGGTGACCGCCTCGCCGCCGATCTGGAGGAGGACGGCGAGCCCGACGGCCTCCTCCAGGGTGACCTCGCCCCGGCCCACGGCGGCGCCGAGCAGCGAGGTGACGTCCTCGCCCGTGCCGCCCTCCCGCAGCCCGATCAGGTCGCCGAAGTACGCGCTCATCTCCCTTTTGGCCTTCTCGCTGACGTCCTTGCCGTGCGAGGAGGACAGGATCAGCTGGGTCCACAGGTGCATGCCGTGCCGGTCGCCGGCCGGGACGCCCATCAGCTCGCAGATCACCGCGATGGGGAAGGGGCTGAGGACCGCACTCGTGAGGTCGGCGGGCGGGCCGTCCTGGAGGAGTTCGTCGACCAGTTCGTCCAGCATGCGTCGGGACTTCTCGCGGATCCGCTCCACACCCCTCGCGGTGAACGCCGCGGCCACCGAGCGGCGCAGCCGGGTGTGGTCGGGCGGGTCGAGGAAGCCGACCGCGCCCCGGTCCGGGATGAAGTGCGGGGCGAGCCGGGTGACCGGCTTCTCCATGACCGCCTCGCGGCTGAAGCGGGGGTCGTTGGTCACCGTGCGCACATCGTCGTACCGGGTGACCAGCCAGGCCCAGCCCTCGCCGTTGGGCAGCTGGACGCGGGTGACCGGGCCCTCGCGCATCAGCTCGGTCAGCACCGGGTCGAAGTCCGTCCCGGTCAGGTCGAGCGCCGGCCAGTGCCGGACCGGGGGCAGGGTCTCGGTGATCGTCTCTTCGGTCATGCCGTGCTCATCGCCGTCTCGTGGTCCGCGCAGCGCCAGCGGCCCAGCGCCATCTCCGCGGTGATGCCGGGGCCGAACCCGGCGAGCAGCCCGCGCGCCCGGTGCTCGGCGCCGCCCTCGTCGAACAGCCGGCGCAGCGCGTCCAGGACGACGGCGCTGGCGATGTTGCCGTACTCGGTGAGCGTGGCCCGGCTGAACCGGAAGGCGTGCGGGTCGACCTGGAGGAACTTGCTCAGGTCGTCGAGTATTCGGGGGCCGCCGGCGTGGATGATGTAGAAGTCCAGGTCGGAGGCGTTCCAGCCGTGGTGGCCGGCCAGTTCCTGCAGGGCGGGGGCGAGCGGTTCCATGGTCGCCGGCACCCGCTTGTCCAGCAGGAAGTGGAAGCCGGTGGCCCGGACGTCGTACATGATCCACTCTTCGGTCTTGGGGATCAGGTACGAGCCGTTGCGTTCGAGTTCGACGCCCGTGCCGCCCCTGCCGCGGACCACGGCGGCGGCGATGCCGTCACCGAAGAGGCCGTTGGACAGCAGCGAGCCGACGCCGAGGTCGGTCGGCTGGTAGCACAGCGAGCAGAACTCGCATGCCACGATCAGCGCGTTGGCCCGCGGATAGGCCGTGCAGAAGTCGTGGGCCCGGTTGATCGCCGCTCCGCCGGCCGCACAGCCCAGCTGGGCGATGGGGATCTGGCGGGTGGAGGTGTCGAAGTCCATCTCGTTGATCAGCCACGCCGTGAGCGAGGGCATCATGAAGCCCGTGCACGAGACGTAGATGATCACGTCGATGTCGGTGGTGAGCAGCTCCGCGTCGTCCAGCGCGCGCTGGATCACCCCGGGGACCCGGGCCTTGGCCTCGGCCTCGTAGAGCTTGTTGCGCTCCTCGAAGCCGGGGTGCTTGAGGGTCTCCTCGATCGGCTGAACGATGTGCCGGGTGCGTACGCCCGTGTTCTCGATCAGCCTGAGGGCCAGGGGGAGTTGCGGGTGGTCCGCGTGCCGGGAGCGCGCCAGCTCCAGTGTCTCCTCCATCGTGATCACGTGCTCGGGGACCAACACCGAGGGTCTGCACAAAGTCGCCATGAACCGTACCTGCTTTCGCCGTCCGGAGGGCTCTCGCCCGCCCGGTCAGAGGTGGTTCACCTCAGGAGGTGCTCAAACCACGATCACCCGACAGGGCGACGACTTCGCGTCGGATTACTCCGAATCGGGGACAACGGGTCATGGCGCCCGGCTGTCCCTTGGGCGGCTATCCGCTCTGACCGCTGCTGTGCGCGATGCAGGCCACGTCGATCCGGTCCGCGAGCTTGGCCAGCTCGATGGTCAGAGCGGCTACCGTGTCCTCGTCGAGTCCGTCCTGCCCGGCCTCGACCAGATGCAGCCACCGGCCCCCGACCGTCCGCAAGAGTTTGCTCACATCGGCCGCGGCCACCTGCAAGGTACCGCGGTCGTCGACGATCAGAGGCAGGGTCACTTCGCGGTTCACAAAGGGGATCGTAGCCGCGGAAGCCTCAGGCTCCCTGCCATACGGTGGTGATGTTGCAGAACTCCCGGATTCCGTGCCCGGACAGCTCACGGCCGAACCCGGACCGCTTCACACCGCCGAACGGGAACGCCGGGTGGGAGGCGGTCATGCCGTTGACGTACACGGAACCGGCCTCCAGGTCCCGTACGAACCGGTCGACCTCGTTCTCGTCCCGTGTCCAGACGTTCGAACTCAGGCCGAACTCGGAGTCGTTGGCGATCAGCACCGCCTCGTCCACGTCCCCGGCCCGGTACAGCGTGGCCACCGGTCCGAACGCCTCCTCGCGGTGGATGCGCATCTCGCGGGTGATGCCGGCCAGGACGGTCGGGGGGTAGTACCAGCCGGGTCCGTCCGGCCGTTCGCCACCGCACAGCACCGTGGCCCCGCCGTGCCTGGCGTCGTCGACCAGCTCCTCCAGGTCGGCCCGTCCCCGCTCGCTGGCGAGCGGCCCGATCTCGGTCTCCTCCTCCATCGGGTCGCCGGTCCTGAGGGCCTTCATGCCCTCGACGAACCGCTCGGCGAAGGCGTCGTAGACATCGGTGTGCACGATGAACCGCTTGGCGGCGATGCACGACTGCCCGTTGTTCTGCACCCGGGCGGTCACCGCGATCCGGGCGGCCCGGTCGAGGTCGGCGGAGGGCATCACGACGTACGGGTCGCTGCCGCCCAGCTCCAGCACCGTCCTCTTGATCATCTCGCCGGCGGTGGAGGCGACCGCCCGGCCCGCCGGCTCGCTGCCGGTGAGCGTGGCCGCCTTCACGCGCTCGTCGCGCAGGATGTCGTCGACCGCGCCGGAGCCGATCAGCAGGGTCTGGAAGCAGCCCTCCGTGAAGCCCGCCCGGTGGAAGAGGTCCTCCAGGTAGAGGGCGGTCTGCGGGACGTTCGAGGCGTGCTTGAGCAGGCCGACGTTGCCGGCCATCAGGGCCGGGGCGGCGAAGCGGACCACCTGCCACAGCGGGAAGTTCCAGGGCATCACCGCGAGCACGGGCCCGAGCGGCCGGTAGCGCACCCGCACCCGGGAGGCCCCGGAGTCCTGCACATCGGCTTCGGCCGGCTCCTCGTCGGCCAGCAGTTCCTCCGCGTGCTCGGCGTACCAGCGCATCGCCTTGGCGCACTTCGCCGCCTCCGCGCGGGCCTGCTTGACCGGTTTGCCCATCTCGGTGGTCATCACCCGGCCGATCTCCCGCTGGTCCTCGTCCAGCAGATCGGCGGCCTTGTTCAGCAGACGGGCGCGTTCGGCGAACGTGGTCGTCCGGTAGGTGCGGAACGTGGCCTCGGCGAGCTGGAGGCGGCGCTCCAGCTCCTCCTCGCCCATGGCCTCGTACGTCTTGAGCGTCTCGCCGTTCGCCGGGTTCACCGTCGCGATGGCCATGACCGACCTCCCTCGGAGCGGGCTGTGCTACGACCTTCGCGCGCGGCCCTGCCGGCCGCAACGCGTGGTCCCCTGTTCAGCCCGAGTGCTCCGCCAGCCGGTCGAGAAACGCGGTCTGCGCCGCGACGAGCACCTGCCGGGCCCGGTCGAGGCCGACCCACGCCACCCGGTCCAGCTCGGGGAACTCCCGCACCCGGCCGGACCTCGGCGGCCACTCCATCCGGAAGGTGCCGGGACTGATGGTCTCCGGGTCCAGGTCGCCCTCGACCGCCCAGGCCGTGACGATCTTGCCGTTGGCCTGCACGACCTCCCCGAGCGGTACGGCCTCCCCGTCGGGCGGCGCCAGCCCCAGCTCCTCCTGGAACTCGCGCCGGGCCGCGTCCCAGGCGGGCTCGCCGGGCTCGTACTCGCCCTTGGGGACGGTCCACCCGCCCGCGTCCTTCTTCGCGAAGAACGGGCCGCCCATGTGGCCGATCAACACCTCCAGCCCGTCGCCGGTGCGCCGGAACAACAGCAGTCCCGCACTGCGCCTGGGGATGCGCACCGTCACGGCCCCACCTCCGGATGCGCCGCCAGCAATGCCTGAACGGTATCGGCCTCCCCGGGCCGTTTGTCCTCGCGGTAGCGGACCACGCGCGCGAAGCGGAGGGTGACGCCGGCCGGGTAGCGGGTGGACCTCTGCAGTCCGTCGTAGGCGATCTCGACGACCAGTTCGGGGCGCACGGTGACCACCCGGCCGTCGTCCTCCAGGGCCAGCTCCCGCAGCCGCTCGGTCTGCCAGACGAGCATCGCGTCGGTCATGCCCTTGAAGGTCTTCCCGAGCATGGCGAAGCCGCCGTCCGGGTCCAGGGCGCCGAGATGGAGGTTGGAGAGCTTGCCGGTGCGGCGGCCGTGACCCCATTCGGCGGCCAGGACGACCAGGTCGAGGGTGTGCACGGGCTTGACCTTCAGCCAGGAGGCGCCGCGTCGGCCCGCGCTGTAGGGGGCGTCCAGCGCCTTGACCACCACCCCCTCGTGGCCCCGGGCCAGGGTGTCGGCGAGGAACCGTTCCGCCTCGGCGGTCCGCTCCGGCCCGGACACCACCGTCCCGCGCACCCGCATCGGCTCGGGTACCAGCCGGGCCAGCTCCGCGTGCCGCTCGGCGAAGGGCAGGTCCAGCAGGTCGCGGCCGTCGACCGAGAGGGCGTCGAAGAAGACGGGGGAGACCGGGACCTCCTCGGCCGCCCTCGCCACATCCGTCCGGGAGCCGACCCGGCCGGCCGTCTCCTGGAAGGACCGGGGGCGCCCGGCCGCGTCGAAGGAGATCACCTCGCCGTCCAGGATGAACCGCTCACCCCTCAGCTCCAGGGCGGAGGTGGTCACTTCGGGCAGCCGGTGGGTGATGTCGTCGAGGGTGCGGGTGTGGATCCGTACCGTGCCGCCGTCCCGGTGGACCTGGACGCGGATGCCGTCCAGCTTCTCCTCCACGGCGCAGGCGCCCAGCTTCTCGACCGCCTCGGCGACCGAGGAGGCGCTGTGCGCCAGCATCGGCAGCACGGGGCGGCCGACGGTGAGCCGGAACCGGTCCAGCGAGCCGGGCCCCTCGGCCAGCAGGGACCGGGCCACCGTCTGCAGCGACCCGGCGAGCATCACCGCCCGCCGTACGTCCGCCGGGTCCGCGCCGGTCGCCCGGGCGAGCCCCTCCACGGCGACCGCGTCCAGCGCGCCCTGCCGCACCTCACCGGTCAGCAGTCCGAGCAGGAAGCGCTGCTCCTCGGCGGTGGCGGCTTCCATCAACTCCCCGACGATCCGGGCCCGTTCCGCCTGGGATCCGGGCCCGGACACCTTGCCCAGCTCGCTGAGGAGCGCGTCGACCTCGCGCACGGTGAGAGACGGCCGGCCCGCCGGCGGCACCGGGCGGCCGAGCACCTTCCAGCCGACCCCGAGCCGCCCCTGCGGCAGCCGCCCGGCCAGATACGGGATGACGATCGGCACGTCGTCCGCCTCGGCCTCCCGGAACAGCTCCGCGAGCAGCGCGGTCTTCCGCGACCGGGCGGCCGTCGCGGCAACCTCCCGGGACACCTGGGCGAGCCGGCTCAGCAGCATGCAGCCATGGTGCACCGCGGGCGACACCTTTACACCTCCGGGGCCCCGGTATTGACAAACATGCTTGCCGATTCTGCAATATCGGGCATGAGCACCGACGAGGTACTGGCCGAGGTCGGCCCCCGGCTCCGCCGCATCCGCAAGGACCGGGAGGTGACCCTGGCCGCGCTGTCGGAGGCGACCGGGATATCGGTCAGCACCCTCTCCCGGCTGGAGTCCGGCCTGCGCAGACCCAGCCTCGAACTGCTGCTGCCGATCGCGCGGGCCCATCAGGTACCGCTGGACCAGCTGGTCGGGGCGCCCCCGGTGGGCGACCCGAGGGTGCGGGCCAGGCCCGTCGTGCGGGACGGACGCACCCACTGGCCGCTGACCCGCCGGCCCGGCGGACCGCAGGCCTTCAAGGTGCTGGAGCCGCGGCGCAGCCTCGACCCCGACCCGCGCAGCCACGAGGGGTACGAGTGGCTCTACGTGCTGTCCGGACGGCTCCGGCTGGTGCTCGGTGACCACGACGTCGTCCTCACGGCCGGGGAGGCCGCCGAGTTCGACACCCGCGTGCCGCACTGGTTCGGGTCGACGGGCGAGGGCCCGGTGGAGTTCCTCAGTCTGTTCGGGCCGCAGGGGGAGCGGATGCACGTGCGCGCCAGGCCCGCCCGGACGTGACGCAGCCGACTGTTCCCTGATCGGCAAGCGACCGCTTAGTATGCGGGGAGCCCGGTCAGACGAAGCAGTCCCGTGGAGGCCCCGCATGCAGGCATGGCAAGTGCACGAGAACGGCGAGCCGAGCGAGGTGATGCGGCTCCAGGACGTGGAGCGGCCCACCCCCGGCGAAGGCCGGCTCCTGCTGAAGGTGCGCGCCGCCAACATCAACTTCCCGGACGTGCTGATGTGCCGGGGCCACTACCAGGTGCGCCCGCCGCTGCCCTTCACCCCGGGCGTGGAGATCTGCGGCGAGACCGAGGACGGGCGCCGGGTGATCGCCAACCCGTCCCTGCCGTACGGCGGCTTCGCCGAGTACGCCGTCGCGGACGCCGCGGCCGTCCTGCCCGCGCCCGACGCGCTGGACGACGCGGAGGCCGCCGCCCTGCACATCGGCTACCAGACGGGCTGGTTCGGCCTGCACCGCCGGGCGCGCCTGGAAGCCGGCGAGACGCTGCTCGTCCACGCTGCCGCAGGAGGGGTCGGCAGCGCGGCCGTGCAGCTCGGCAAGGCGGCCGGCGCCACGGTGATCGGCGTGGTCGGCGGTGCCGACAAGGTGACCGTCGCCCGCGAGCTGGGCTGCGACGTGGTCGTCGACCGGCGCGCCGAGGACGTCGTCGCCGCCGTGAAGGAGGCCACCGGCGGCCGGGGCGCCGACGTGATCTACGACCCGGTCGGCGGCGACGCCTACACCCAGTCCGCCAAGCTCGTCGCCTTCGAGGGCCGGATCGTGGTCGTCGGCTTCGCCAGTGGGACCATCCCGAGCCCCGCGCTCAACCACGCCCTGGTGAAGAACTACTCGATCCTCGGCCTGCACTGGGGCCTGTACAACACCAAGAACCCGAAGCTGGTCCAGCACTGCCACGAGCAGCTCACCGAACTGGCCGCGCGCGGTGCCGTCAAGCCGCTGGTCAGCGAGCGCGTGCCGCTGAGCGGGGCGGCGGCGGCCGTGCAGCGGGTCGGCGACGGTGTGACCACCGGCCGGGTGGCCGTCGTCCCGTCGCTGCAGAACGGAGCCGCCGCATGAGCACCGCAGAGGAACTGCGCAGCCGCACCCGCGCGTTGCTGGCCGCGCACCCGCCCGCCACCACCGACCGCCTCGACTTCCTCAGGGCCCGCTTCGACGCCGGACTGGCCTGGGTGCACTACCCGGAGGGCCTCGGCGGACTGGGCGCCCCCCGCTCCCTCCAGGCCGTCGTGGACGCCGAGCTGGAGACCGCCGGCGCCCCCGACAACGACCCGCGCCGCATCGGCATCGGCCTCGGCATGGCCGCCCCGACGATCCTCAAGTACGGCACCGAGGAGCAGAAGCAGCGGTATCTGCGGCCCCTGTGGACCGGCGAGGAGGTCTGGTGCCAGCTGTTCAGCGAACCCGGCGCCGGATCCGACCTCGCCGCGCTCGGCACCCGGGCCGTGCGCGAGGGCGAGGACTGGGTGGTCAACGGGCAGAAGGTGTGGACCTCCAGCGCCCACGTCGCCCGCTGGGCCATCCTCATCGCCCGCACCGACCCGGACGTGCCCAAGCACGCGGGGATCACGTACTTCCTCTGCGACATGACCGACCCGGGTGTCGAGGTCCGTCCGCTGCGGCAGATCACCGGTGAGGCCGAGTTCAACGAGGTCTTCCTCACCGACGTCCGCATCCCCGACTCCCGCCGCCTCGGCGGGATCGGCGACGGCTGGCGGGTCGCGCAGACCACGCTGAACAACGAGCGCGTCGCCATCGGCGGCATGCGGCTGCCCCGCGAGGGCGGCATGATCGGCCCGGTCTCGAAGACCTGGCGCGAACGGCCCGAACTGCGCACCCACGACCTGCACCAGCGCCTGCTGGGGCTCTGGGTCGAGTCCGAGGTCTCCCGCCTCGCCGCCGAACGCCTGCGCCAGCAGCTCGTCGCCGGACAGCCCGGCCCCGAGGGCGCCGGCATGAAGCTCGGCTTCGCCCGCCTCAACCAGGAGATCAGCGGCCTGGAGGTCGAACTGCGCGGCGAGGAGGGCCTGTTGTACGACGACTGGACCATGCGCCGCCCCGAAATGGTGGACTTCACCGGCCGCGACGCCGGCTACCGCTACCTGCGCTCCAAGGGCAACAGCATCGAGGGCGGGACCAGCGAGGTCCTGCTGAACATCGTCGCCGAGCGCGTCCTCGGCCTGCCCGCCGAGCCGCGCACCGACAAGGACGTCGCATGGAAGGACCTGTCCCGATGAGCGCACAGCCCGATCTGCTGTACTCGGAGGAGGAAGAGGCGCTGCGGGCGGCCGTACGGGACCTTCTCGCCGACCACTGCGACGCGCCCGGCGTCATCGCGCGCACCGAGTCCGACGCCCCGCACGACCTCGCCGCCTGGAAGGCCCTCGCCGACGGCATGGGCCTGGCGGGCCTGCTGGTGCCCGAGGACAAGGGCGGCCAGGGCGCCACGCACCGCGAAGCCGCCGTCGTCCTGGAGGAGTTGGGCCGCTCGGTCGCTCCCGTGCCGTACCTCAGCAGCGCCGTCGTCGCCACCGAGGCCCTGCTGGAGTGCGCGGACGACGAACTGCTCGGACGGCTGGCGTCCGGGCGGGCCGTCGGCGTCCTCGCGGTCGGGCTGCACCGCGCCCCCGGCACCGCCTTTCCCGCCGTACGGCTGGAGGACGGCGCCCTGCACGGGGAGCTGACCGGCATCGCGGACGCGGCGGCGGCGGACGTCCTGCTGGTGCCGGCCGAGGACGGCGGGCTGTACGCGGTGGCCGCGTCCGACGCCACCGTCACCTCGCAGGCCTCCCTCGACCTCACCCGGCCGCTGGCCACCGTCACCCTCACCGGAGCCCCGGGCCGACGCCTCGGGGACGCCGGACCCGCCGTCCGCCGCGCCCTGCGGGCCGGCGCCGGACTGCTCGCCTCCGAGCAACTCGGGCTAGCCGACTGGGCGTTGACCGAAACCGTGCGCTACCTGAAGGAACGCAAGCAGTTCAACCGGCCGGTCGGCGGCTTCCAGGCGCTCAAGCACCGGCTCGCCCAGCTGTGGCTGGAGGTGGTCAACCTCCGTGCCGCCGCGCGGGCCGCCGCCGACGCGCTGACCACCGGCGAGGACACCGATCTGACGCTCGCCGTGGCCCAGGCCTACGCGGGACCGGTCGCCGTACACGCCGCCGAGGAGGCGCTGCAGCTGCACGCGGGTATCGGCATGACCTGGGAACACCCCGTCCACCTGTACCTGAAGCGGGCCAAGGCCGACTCGATCGCCTACGGCACGGCGGGCGCCCACCGGGAGGCCCTGGCCGAACTGGTCGACCTCCGCGCCCCCTGACGGACAGCGCCGGCCCGGCGGGGGATAAACGCCTTCCCGGGCGAACGCCACCCGTTCGGGGGACATGTCAGCCGCCCGGACGAACCCTCCGCTACGCCACACTTGCGGCCGAACGCCGTGAAAAGGGCGTGGCGGAGGAGGTTCCCGATGGCCATTTCCATCTCTGTGGTGCTGCTGTTCCTGATCCTGGCCGTGGTCTTCGTGCGCAACGGCGCGCTGAAGATCTCCCACGCCCTGGTCTGCACGCTCCTCGGCTTCTACCTGGCCGGCACGAGCATGGCACCCACCATCCACAGCGGGCTCACCGCCACCGCCGACCTGGTGAGCAGCCTGCGGCCCTAGTCGTACTGCCCAGGGTCGGCCGTCCCGGTCAGGGCCCCGGGAAGACCCCGATGCCGTTCGGCACCGGGCGTTCGCCGCCGTCGCTCGGGTGGTTGAGCACCGACACGGCGGCCGCGCCCGGCTCACGGGCGACCATCTCGCTGGAGCCGCCGCCGTCCAGGCTGAACGCGTCGGCCGCGCCCAGCTTCCGCATCACCTCGGCCACTTCGGCGATCGTCATGCCGCGGCGATAGGCCGGGGCGCCGTCCAGGGTGAGGAGCACCAGTCGCCGTCCGTCGCCCGTGAAGCCCACGGCCGTCCGTACGGCCGATGTCCGGCCGTCGAGCCCGGGCAGGGGCCGGCCGCCGCGCAGTACCGGGTAGCCGCCGAGCGCGAAGCGGTAGGCGACCTTCGACGCGGCGGCCACCAGCCCTTCCCGCACCGTCACCTTCTCGCCCCGGGACAGCTTCCGCAGCCGCTGGGCGCCCGCCTCCCGGCCCACCAGGACGGTGGTGCCCGGGGCGATCGGGCCGCCGCCCGGGCTGTCGGAGACCGCGACGACCCGGCCCTGCCGGACGGTCACCTCACGGGTGTTCCTGCTGCAGGCCGCCGCCCGGTCGGTGTCCGTGCCGCAGGTCGCGCGCAGCCGGGAGGCGCTGCCCCAGCCCGTGGTGAAGGCACCGACCGAGTTCTCCGGCAGGGCGAACTGGTTGAGCCCCTTCAAGGGGAACCAGCCCTGCGCCGTGCGCACGGATCCGGTGAGGGCCAGGCGGTCCAGACGGGCCCGCCGGTCGACGCCCACTCCGAAGACGCCCTCGGTGGTGGTGCCGGGCGGCAGCGCGGGTCCGAACCGCTGGCCGTCCGGCACCGCGGCCTTGAGCACCCGGCCGTGGCCGATCGCCGGACCGTCCGGCGCGCCGGTGGCCTGCACACCCGGGTGCTGGGCCTCGGTGATGTCGAAGAAGTCGCCGTTGACGCCCGCGACCGCGCCCAGCGAGTCGGCCATCCTGGAGACGGGGGCGCGGGCGGCCACCGCCTGCGGGTACAGCAGGTCGAGGTGGACGTGCCGGTCGCCCAGGTCGACGCCGAGGACATGGGCGCGCGTCACCCCCTTGGCCGCCCGGACGTCGAACTGCCGGTAGGTGACGCCCGGCGCGATCCGGGTGCCGTCCGGGGCGGCACCGGCCGGTGCCGCCCCCGTCAGGACCGCACCGGCCAGCACGCCGAACGCCGTGACGGCCGTTACCGCCCTGCCCGCCGACCGGTGCTTTCGACGTCGTGCCACGGCTCCCCCTGATGTCTCGTCATACGACCAAGGACTCAGGGGAAGTGCACCAGAGCGCGACGGCTCGCGGGCCCGCTAGGCGTCGAGTACGCGAGAACGGGTGAGAAAACGCACCCCCTCGGGCGCCTCCAGCGAGAATCCGCTACCCCGTCCGGGTACCACGTCCACGATCAGCCGGGTGTGGCTCCACACCTCGTACTGGCTCTTCGACATCCAGAAGGTGACGGGCTCGTCGACGCCCTCCACCGCCAGCTCGGCCAGCAGCACGTCCGAGCCGCCGGTGCGGAACTCACCGTCCGGGTAGCACATCGGCGCGCTGCCGTCACAGCAGCCGCCGGACTGGTGGAACATCAGCGGACCGTGCGCCGCGCGCAGCCGGCGGATCAGATCGGCTGCCTGCGGGGTGAGTTCGACGCGCGGTGTCTCGTTCTCCATGGTCACCGTCCTGAGCGGAAGCGGGCGGGCGCCGGGCAGGACCAGTCTCCGGGTTCGCCGGGGAGGCGTCCAGCGGGCGGCGGAGGCGGGCGAATCCACGTGCGCGGTTACGTAGTTCCACGCATGTCACCGGCCAGGACGTTCGGGAGACTTGGCCGTGGCTGCGCCGTCGTGCACACGCCTCGAAGACATCGACAACATCGACCGACCGGAAGGGGCAACTTGTCCACACGAACGGGCATCTCCATAGAGGGACGCCACAACCCCATGCAGGTGTTCCTCCGCTTCGTACGCCTGACGGTCGAGGTCGACGGCAAGGCCCAGAGCGGTGCCTGGCGCAACCGCTTCGTACCGCTTGCTCCCGGCTCGCACCGGGTCAACGTCTTCTTCCGGTACCTGTTCAAGGCCCGGTGCTGCGAGGCCGCCGTCACCGTCCAGGTCACCGCTGACCAGCCGGTGAAGCTGGAGTACCGTGCCCCGCAGATCCTGACGTCCCCCGGACGTCTCACGGTCGTCCGCTGAATCGCCGGCCCCTCGGTCACCTCACCTCACCTCACCTCACGCGCGTACGGAGCGACGGCGATACGGTCGATCAGCGGTGCGTAACGGGAGCGGAGCAGCACCCCGGGGAAGGTGTCCGAGGCGTAGGTGGTGCCGTCGAAGTTCGGCAGTTCCTCGGAGCGGAAGCCGATCGTGTTCTGTCCCTTCTCGAGGTGGACCGGGACGGTCAGCTCCCAGAAGTTGTTCTGGTGGAAGCTGTGCGGGAAGCTGACACGCTGCCCCTGGCCGCCGTTGACGCTGATGTCCGCGTGACGGGCGAGCGGGTCGGGGTTGTAGTGGGTGGCCTGCGACTGCTCCGGGTCGGAGTAGCGGATGCGCAGCGCGTACAGGCCGGCCCGGTCAGCGGCGACCGTGAACGTCGCCGTGTTGCCGTTGCCCGGGTCGCCGCCGATCCCGGTGATCGCCGTGCCGTCGGTGGCCAGGGACAGCGGGGTCAGCGTGGCAGAGCCCGCCAGCCTGGCGTCCTGTGCCTCGTACGTACGCGTCTTGAGTGTGCCGTCGGTGGGCGTGACCGTCAGACGGTCGACGAGCGTGGACGCCGAACCACCGGTCACCGTCACCTTGTTGATGCCGCCGGAGAGGGAGACGGCCACCTTCCGCCTGCCCTCGGTCGCGTGCAGTACGCCGTGGCCGTTGACGGAGAGCCGCGCGTCCGTGCCGCCGAGGGTGTCGAGTTCCAGGGTGGCCTCGCGGTCGGCGGGGGAGTAGACCCAGAACGTGGCGGTCTGGCCCTTGGCCAGCCTTGCCGCGCCCGAGCCGGTGGCCGGACCGGGGGCCTGCTTCGGGAGGTCGTAGACGGGCCGTGCCCCGCCGCCCAGCCACGCCAGCTCACCCTCGTAGACCCGGGTGGCCGCCGACGCGTCGGGCAGGGACAGGGTGAGGCGGTCGACGATGGCGTCGCCCTGGGTGGCGCGCCTGCCGTCGAGGCTCTTCGCGGCGAGCGTCAGGGTGTGCCGGCCCTTGGTGAGCCGGACCTTGGTGTCGGAGTGGTCCCACACCACCCACTTGTAGCCGAGCGGCAGGTACAGCTCCTGTTCGCTGTCCGCCGTGCCGTCCACTCGCAGGAACACGTTGGTGGGACCCTGCTCCTTGATCCTGTCGAAGGTGTTCAGGGAGTTGGCGAAGACGCTCAGGTCGTAGGTGCCGTCCTCGGGCACGTCGACGGTGAAGTCGAGCGCGACGTCCGAGCCGGTGCGCAGGCCGCCCACGTCGTAGCCACCGGAGGTGTAGAACTTCGACACGTCGCCGGTCGAGCCCTCGGGCCCGTTCCTGGAGTAGCCGGACCCGGTGTGGGCGGCGTCCTCCGCCTCGTACGATCCCTGCCAGCGCACGGGCGGTGACTGTGTGCTCTTCGCCTTCCCGGCCGGGCTGAGGACGATCTCGTACGCCGAGGACTCCTTCAGCTTCGGGAGCCCTCCGTCGCCGAAGTCGACGACGGCCTTCCCGTCGCCACCGACCTTCAGGTTCGTCTCCGTCAGCAGCTTCGGGCCGGAGTTGTCGCCGATCTGCCCGCTCCAGTCGATCTCGCTCACCCACGCGTGGACGCGGTCCCCGAAGACCTTCCTGGGGATGCCCGCGAACGTGATGTGGCCCTTGCCGTCGGAGCCGCCGAAGACCAGTCGCGCCTGCCTCTTCTTCTCGTCGAGCGTGGCGACGCCCTGCATGGTGTAGTTCTCGCCGGGGAACGGCGGGGTCACCGCCACCGTGTGGCCGCTCATCGAGGCGTACGAGTGCAGCAGCCACCACTGGCCGTTGCCGCGGTTGGACTGCACCGCGGAGTCGGAGAGGTTGCCGTCGATGTTCCAGTACGCGATGTCGGCGTCCACCTTGGACTCCTCGATCGCGGACACCCACTGGATCATCTGTCCGGGCACCGAGGTGTGGTAGTTGAACGCGTATTCGTTGATGTTGACCGGTAGCTGGGTGCCCTCCCGGTCGGTGCCCTTGAACAGTTCCTTCTCCCACGCCCGGTACTTGGCGACGCTCTGGCGCACCGCCTCCGGGTGGCTCAGCTCGTGCCAGGTGACGACGTCCGGGAGCGTGCCGGCGGCCAGGGCGTGCGTGAGGAAGCCCTTCACCTGGTCGTACAGGACACTCGTGTTCGGTCCGGCTATGCGGGCACCGGGCATCCTGCCCTTGATGAGCTTGTAGGCGGAGTCCCAGGCGGCGAAGTAGTCGGCCGGGTTGTCGAGCCAGCTGACCTTGTCGTAACTCCACTCGCCGGTGCCGAACATGTTGCCCTCGGGCTCGTTGAACGGCACGAAGACGATGTTGTGCTGGTACTTCTTCGGCAGCCGCAGGACCTGGTCGACCTGCTTGGCCATCTTCTCCTGGTAGAGCCTGAGCTTCTCCGCGGGGGTGTCGCCCGGCCACTCGTACGGAAAGCCGCGGTGGATGTCGGTCATGTAGATGTACACGTCGCCGTCGGTGGAGTCGGCCAGCGGCCTCACCACGTCCAGCGCGTCGGCACCGGGGTGCTGCGGGCCGTCCTGGGCCTTGGTGGAGACGGTCCGCAGGCCCATGCCCTCGATGAGGTTGTTGGTGGGGACCCCCGGTCCGTACACGCCGTAGAGCGTGCCGGAGGCGCCGCCGTGGAAGGCGCCGGTGTCCGAGCCGAGGTCGACGGTGAGCTGCCCCTCGCGGACCACGGTGACGGTCGCCTCCACCGCGTGCCCGGCCGCGGTTCCGGCCACGGTGAACGTACCCGGCCGGGCGTACTCCTCGGGCGGAACGGCGTCCCAGGCGATCGGCGCGTCGCGGTCGTAGCCGTCGGAGTACGAGGAACGGACCACGGCGGGCAGGGCGGGGGCGGTCCCGGTCGTCGTACGGATGTCGAAGGACGTCCGCGTGAGCTGCCGCAGGGCGGGCGGGTCGGCGACCGTGCCGGCCACCTGCTCGGGGGTGAGCGCCGAGTGCCAGATGGTGAAGTCGTCGATCGCGCCCTTGAGCAGCGGGTCCGGGTAGAGGGACTTGCCGATGTAGCCGGCCGCCGTGGCCGAGCCGTCGAGCAGGTCCTTGGCCCTGACGGTCGTGGTGGCGGAGGAGATTGCCACGCCGTCGAGGTAGGTGGTGACCCGGTGGGCGGCGGTGTCGAGGGTGACGGTGACGGTCCGCCAGCCGTCGGCGGGCAGGGGCGCGTAGCCGGACACCTGTGCCTCGCCGCCGCCTCCGCCGGTGGTCACGGCGGTGCGCAGCACACTGCCGTTGTACGGCGTCGTGAACAGGTACTTGGTGGTGTCCGTGCCCAGGTCGAAGATCCGCTGCCAGGGCGACTTGTCGCCGCTCCACTTCACCCGGGCGGAGACCGTCAGGTCGCTCGCGTCGGCGAGGACTTCGCGGGGGAGGCGGACGTACGCGCCGTCGGAGGTGGGCGCCCCGCCGGGCAGGGCCAGCGCCTTGCCGCCGCCCGCCCCCGCGACGGACTGGGCGGTGGAGCCGTTGACCAGGGTCGCCGTGAGGCCGTTGCCCGAACTGTCGCTGATCCTGCCGGACGCGAGGTCGTCCTGGTCGAAGGTGTAGCGGGCGGCCGGCTGGGGTGTGTCGGCCGCCTGTGCGGGGACGGCCGGCGTGGCCAGCAGGCCCGCGCCGAGGGCCAGCGCCACGGCGGCCGGGGCCCGGCGCGGAGCTGATCTGTCAGCGGATGGCATGGATGGCGTCCTCAATCCTCGAGTGTCGGCTGTCGGCTGTCGGCATGCGTCGGAAGGATCAATTCATCGAACCGGTTCGGGGAAGCTAGCACCGAGGGTGGCGGCCAGCAATCCCCTCAACCCGAGCGATCCCGGATCCCGATCACCGTCCCGCTCCACATCACCGCGACCGAGGAGTACTCTCTTCACCAAAGAGTCGAACCGGTTCGAAAGGAGCGACTCGTGAACATCGGTGAGATCGCCCGGCGGGCGGGTGTCTCGCGGAGCACCGTGTCGTACGCGTTGAGCGG